>NZ_CP053108.1:1244165-1866248 GCF_013009075.1 Halomonas sp. TA22
CAGCTTCGGCAAGGTCGGTATCGGGAAGCACGACCACGAACTCCTCGCCGCCATAACGGGCGAAATGGTCGCAACTACGCAGCACCGCCTGGGTGACGGTGGCGATCTGGATCAAAACCTGGTCGCCCAGCAGATGGCCGTGGCTGTCATTGAAGCGTTTGAAATGGTCCACATCGAACAGAATGATGCTCAGCGCGCGCCCGTGCCGCCTGGCGCGATCGAACTCCTGCTGCAAGCGCACTTCGAACAAGCGGCGATTGTCTATCCCCGTCAATCCATCTTTTTCTGCCTGGTGGCGCAGGGCATCTTCCGCGCTCTTGCGGCGCTGCATTTCCCGGCGCAGTTCGCGGTTCATCATATGCAGATAGAAGGCGAGGGCGACGGCCACGGTCAGGATCGACAGGGCGAGCATCGCCCAGCGCCAGACGTTCGGAAACCCGTCATTGGCCAGCGGCACCCGTTCAGGAGAGTAGAGAAAGGACTCCAGATCGTACTCATCGATGATGTCCAGCGACTGGTAGGTGTGGGCAATCGCCTCCCAGCGTGTCGGGTTGATGTGGCCAATCTCGATCAATTCGGGTTGCATCAGCGCAATGAGCTGTTGCGCCTCCTCACGCAGGAGCTCGATATCATAACCGGCATGTTGCGTCTCGTAGCGCTGATCGATCAGTTCCGCCACCTCATCGATATGGGTCAGCGCATATCGCCAGCCGTGCAGGGAGGCCTCACGGAACGCTTTCACCAACGCCGGGCGTTGCTCGATCAGCTGCTGATGGGTAAAAAGCAGGTCGCCGTAGAAGTCGATGCCATACTCGCTTGGATGGATCTCGACCGGCTCCTCGCCATACTGCCTGATGAAATAGGGCAGGGTGGTGGAGAAGATGGGAAGCAGTTGGGTCGTGCCATCGATCAGGCCCTCGACTTGCCAATTGGGCGACGCGTTGTTGAGTTGCTCCGGATCGACTCCGGCGGCATACAGGGTAGCGAGAATCTCCCAGTCGAGATGCTCCTCGCCATTCTCCATTAGCGGCAGACTGACGGGGCGGTCGCCGATCTCCTCCAGACGGTCGAAACCGTAGCGCTCCAAGGTCAGAAACGTCAGGGCGGAGCGCTGCATGATATTCGCCAGCACCGCCACGGGGAGTCCCTCGCTGTGGTGAACCAGCAGGTCGGAGCGCGAGACACCGAACTCGGCGCGATTGAAGATGACCTCCTCGACGGGGTTGGCAATAGTGCCACTCCCGGTGTGACGAACCTCTACGTCAAGTCCAGCATCGCGATAGTAGCCCCGCTCGAGCGCGGCGTAGTACCCGGCGAATTGAAACTGTGGATACCAGGGAAGCTGCAGCGTTACCCGCTCCCTTCCACTCTCGTCTACTTGCGGCCGGCTTCGGTCTGAGTCGGTGAGGCTGTCGTCGGCTGAGACGAGGGCTTCATTGATTGGAGGCCCGAGCGTCTCGCCAGGGGCTGTGCTTGCCCAGGCGATATTGAAATGCCAAATGAGAAACGCTGTGAGTCCTGTCATGATTCGACGGGCCAACATGCAGCGAGACGTATCTTCCATGAATACGTGACTCTTGGTGGTTGAAGCTCACATGCAAGGAAATCCTAACGTATGCCCGCCCCGCCCGCTTCCTGATCTCGGACAGCAAAAAGTAGGGGAAATGGCGGTAAGCTAGAGAGACTATATGTTACTTTTTGTTAAGATTCTAGCGCCGGGTGTCGCTACTTTCGCGGTAAAGGGGCGAGGGATTCGAACTTGCCCTGCTCGTTGAAGCTCAGCCGAAATACCCCATGGACTCCATCATGCGAAACGATATGGCGCAGCGCCGTGGCCGGAAAGACCAACCGGCGCCCATCGACACTGAGCGCGTGCACCTGCTGGGCTCGGCCCTGGTAATGGGCCAGGCACTCGTCGGAGGTGAGGTGAAGCACGACATCGATACTGGGCAAGGGACTCTCTTTCAGCAGTGGGTGTGCGATGCGTTGCAATTGTAACGAAGAGGCCGCGAATGCGACCGCTTTCAACGATTCGCAGGCTTGCTCAGCGGGTAACCTCGTATAATACTGCTGTCATGACGCCACACGGAAGGTAGGCCCATGCAAATTGCTCCCACCCTGTTTCATCAGCCGTTCAACGCGCGCGCCTCGCTCCAGGTGGCGCCCATTGCGCCCATGACACCCACGGCAAAGGCGGCAAGCGAGAACGAAGAGCGCCAGGCGCGAGGCCAGGTGCAGGAGAAGCATGTCGAAAGCGCCACGGTGGGCGGTGCAACGCGGGGTGCTGCGCCAAGTGCCGCCAATGGCGAGCCACTCACGCCCGAGGAGCTCGACTACCTCGAACGGCTCAAGGTGACGGATCGCGCGGTGCGCCAGCACGAGATGGCGCATCAGATCGCTGGCGGCCACTATAGTGGTGGCGCAAGTTATGAGTACGAGATCGGCCCGGACGGCAAGCGCTACGCCGTGGCCGGTGAAGTCTCCATCGACTACGGCCCGGTGAGTGGCGACCCCCAGGCCACCATCGACAAGATGCAGACGGTGATCGCCGCTGCCCTGGCGCCAGCCGACCCCTCCACGCAGGATCGCAAGGTGGCCGCCCAGGCCCGCCAGGTGATGATCAGCGCCCGCCTCGAGCTCGAGCAGCAACGCAGCGAGATGAATGCCGCGCGACACAGCGCCAGCGAAGGGGGCGACGACGTTGCAGCGGCCAGCGCCGGCAGGGGAGCGGATCGTCATGCCCAAGGTCATGCCCAAGAGAGTATCGAGCGTCAGCTCGAGGAGTACGAAGTCGTCTCGCGCTCAATCATGGCCGGGCAATCCTACCGCGATTCGCTGCGCGCGGTCGCTTGATCACGCCAGAATTCCTCTGACGACATGATACGGTCGCGGCCTTGGCGCAACTGCTCTATCGCATGCTCGGCCAAGTAGGCATCTTCCAGCTCTTCCAGAGGATCTTCGATGAGCTTGCGCAGGTAGAACGTCTTGGTGCGGCCCGTTGCCTGGGCACATCGCCCGGCTACGACCGGGCGATGTGCCCAGGCAACGGTGATTGTTGGATAGCTATCCTACTCTCAAGCAACCCCCAGCCAGACCATCAAAGCACGAGTGACGCGCAGCATATCGCTGTCATCCAGCCGCCCGATGGGGGGTCGAGAGTTTCGCCCTAGGCACGCTGACCAGCTTGTCGATCATCACTTGGCCGGGACGTTGTAGCCCATTGAATTCTGAAGGTGCAAGATCGAGCCGGAAAAGGGGCAATTCGGCGCGAATCCCACTGGTGATAGGCGCCAGCGTGGCCGAAGGGTGCTCATGAAAAAGGTCCGACTGAACGATAAGCGCGGGGCGCGGCTTCTCGTAATCGCCTCGTGTGGAGACGATCACGATCTCGCCTCGTCTCATTGCCATCCCTCGTGATCCGCCACCTCCTCGATCCACTCGAGTGTGTCATTCTCGAGAGAATCGTCATGGACGGCCCGGGATTGCTCCCTGCATTGCCTGGCAAAGTCGGGTGAACGCGTATCGGGCACCCAGACCTGCAAGGGGCGCAGCCCTTGGGCGCGCAATGCATCGCGGCGCTGCTTGACTCGTTCATTGACGGCGCGGGCCATTACTCTCCCTGCATGTTCATGTCTTTGAGTATGTTACATGTAACGATGGCCGGCGCTCGAGAAATACACAAGCGCCATGCAGGCCCCTACGGCGGCGATGGAGCGGCAGCATGGGACTGTTTAAACAGAGGGGAGTGCATCTCTCGGTGCGCCTCCCACAGCCCCCTCAAAAAATTCGCAAATCGCGCTAAAGCTTTCCCAACGCCTTCCGATAAACAGGGTAACGGCCAACGGCGCCGTTACGGCAGGCCCCGATCAGCACCAACAACCTGAATCGCGACCGGCCAATGGAGCCCCTAACTAATTGGAAGGAAATACACCATGTCAGTGATCAACACCAACATCACCTCCATGATTGGTCAGTCAAACCTGAGCAAGTCGCAGAACGCTCTGCAGACTTCCATGGAGCGTCTCTCTTCCGGCCTGCGCATCAACAGCGCCAAGGACGACGCCGCCGGTCAGGCCATCGCCAACCGCATGACTGCCCAGATCACCGGTCTGAACCAGGCGCAGCGTAACGCCAACGACGGTATCTCCCTGGCCCAGACCGCCGAAGGTTCACTGAACCAGGTCAACGACAACCTGCAGCGCATTCGTGAGTTGACCGTCCAGGCCCAGAACGGCACCAACTCTTCTGATGATTTGAAGTCCATCCAGGACGAAATCGATCAGCGTCTGGCTGAAATCGACCGTATCTCTGCCGAGACCAATTTCAACGGCGTCAACGTATTGGCCAGCGAGCAAGGCCTGCAGATCCAGGTCGGTGCCAACGATGGTGAAACCATCACTGTCCAACTGAAGCAAATCGATGTCAGCACGCTGTTTGCGGATGGCTTCAGCGTTGCCGGCGCTCCCGCCGCCACTGCCACCGACGTGCTTGATCTTGCCGATGCAGACGCTACGGTCACGCTGGGTGAAGATGACGTTGAATATACCAAGCTCGCAGATGGTACTTGGGAGTATGACACCGGTGAGGTAGACGGAGACGATGAGGCTATCATGGCCACCGTCACCTCTTCTGAACTGGCAAGCTTGATCGCTGAGGAAGAGGACGATGTAACGGTTGGCGACTACACCATCGCTGCCAATGGCACCGTGACCGACACCGATAGTGGCGATGCTGTCTATGTGGAAAACGACGCTCTGACCACCGATCCGGATGCCGCCGCCACCGAGAATCCGCTGGCCGCCTTGGATGCCGCTCTGAATCAGGTTGACAGCCTGCGCTCCGAGCTGGGTGCCGTGCAGAACCGCTTCGAAGACGCCATCACCAACCTGAACACCAACTCCACTAACCTGTCTGCCGCCCGTTCGCGCATCGAAGATGCCGACTACGCGGTGGAAGTGGCCAACATGACCCGCGCGCAGATCCTGCAGCAGGCCGGCACTTCCGTACTGGCCCAGGCCAACCAGATTCCGCAGAACGTGCTGTCTCTGCTGGGTTAATCCGGCCCTTGATCGGGTGGGGCAGGCTTTGCCCCCCCTTCAAGACCCTACAGGCGCCCACGTGGCGCCTGTTTTATTGTGCAAGTAGTAAATCAAACCTTGGTTCAATACGAATTGACTCAAGCTTTCCATACGTTAGCCGATAACTAAAAATATTGGACTTGGCGCACGGAAACGCACGATGACAGCGATCAACACCAATCTTCTTTCCTTGAGTGGCCAGGCCAATCTCAAGCGTTCCCAATCGGCGCTTACTACCGCCATGGAGCGGCTCTCCTCGGGAATGCGCATCAACGGCGCAAAAGACGATGCCGCAGGGCAAGCCATTGGTAATCGCATGACCAGCCAGATCAATGGTCGTTCGATGGCCATGCGCAACGCCAACGATGGGGTGTCGCTGTCGCAGACGGCGCATGGTGCACTGGATCAGATCAATGACAAGCTGCAGCGTATTCGCGAACTGACGGTTCAGGGGCTCAATGGCACCTTGAGCTGGAGCGACAGCGATGCCATCCAGGCCGAAATCAACATGAATCTCTGGGAAATCGATCGGCTGGCCCAGTCGGTCGATTACAACGGTATCCCCCTGCTCGATGGCAGTGCTGGGCTGGTCAACCTGCAGGTAGGCGCCAACGATAACGAGACCTTGAAGATTGATCTTCTGCCGCCAGGGTTTAGCGTGGCGGCACTGGGTCTTGAGGACTTTACCGTCGCGGGGCTTGATGGTGAAGTAACGCCTCGCAACACCCTTCAGGGCTATGCCCGCGATATTGAGCTTTACCCTCAAGCGACGGCTGAAACGACTGTCAGCTATACAGGGGTAACGGGTAGCGAGCCGACCTTGCGCCTTCAAAGTCCGGCAGAGGGTAGCTTCGGTTATTACATCAGCACCCTGGATGGCGACGGCAAACCGCTGTTCTTCAATACGGGTACGCCGCAGGCTCACCATAATACTGCCAGTGATAGCAGTACCGTAACCATTGCCGCGACTGGCCAGCTCTATACCGATACCGCTCCCATGCAGGCAAGAGACATTTCGAGCATTGCCTTCAGCGACAGTAATGGTATGGCCCTGGGCGGAACGCAACGCCTGCTTCAAGACAGCGGAAGCTATGTCATAGAGCAGACCGCCGCCAACGGTAGTGTGAGTTACCATGAGGCTGAGCTGAGTTTTGCGGCGGGCTCCGGGGCTGTGCAAGCAAGGATGGTCAATGACGCGCCCTCTACCAATCAGGTCTATAGTGCCGTCTCGGCGCATGTGATTGATGGTCAGGGTTATACGCTTAGCGAAGCCGACCACCTTGTTTTTCTCGATAGCAGCGGTATGCCCCTGGCAAGTGACGAACTGTTTGAAAATGGTGGTAATTACTACATCCGTAGCGAGCTAGGCGGCGAACCAGCCTACTATCGTCTTGGCAGTGCCAGCGTCTCAACGCAGCTTGTAGATGATGACGAGGAGCTCACGCTGACTTTCCGCGCATCTGATCCTCGCGCTTTTCTCGGCGATGACCTTTCAAGTGCCAATAGCGTAGACACCTTGCCTAGTCTCGACTTCACTACAACGGATATCGACTTCGCCGACGTGAATGATGCCGCGTTCGGTGGCAATGCGCGGCTCATGCAACGTGTGTCCAATAACCAATATATGATTGAAGTCGATAGTGGCGATGGTATCTATCGTTATTATCAAGCAGAGGTTTCCCTGACGATAGGACCGCAAGGAGAGGAGCAGGTACTGGCCAAGGCGCTGGGGGAGGCAGCGGCCACGTTCAATCTCAATGAGCGGGTTGAGACGGTAAGCGGCACCTCGACCGTGACGCTGGACCCGCGCAATGTCACCGTTAACTATACGGATGCCAATGGCGACTCCTTCAGTGATGTGCTGCGCCAGCGCGACGATGGTAACTACTATTTCGATCTTCCTAATAGTCTTTCAAACTATGGAAGCTTCAAGGTGGCAAGCCTGGTCGACACGGAAGGTAACGATATTCTGATCAAAACGGTGAATGGTACTGGGGAGGTGATCATCTATTACCCCTTGGACTCCCTGGCACCGCTTTCTATTAATGTCAGTACCGATGCCAATGGCGCCAACGACGACGGTATTCCTCATACTATCGTCAATCTTGCCGAGGTAGATCAGCAGATTCGTTTGCGCACACCCGCTAATCCACTTGCGGCATTGGATCGTGCCATTGCAATAGTGGATAGCAAGCGAAGCTACTTAGGGGCTATCGAAAATCGGCTGGGCTCGGTCGTGGAAAATCATATTAGCAGCAATCTCAGTCTCTCCGCTGCGCGCTCGCGCATTATGGATGCCAACTATGCGGTAGAGGTGTCCAATTTGACACGTACCCAGATCCTGGAGCAGGCCGGCACCTCCGTACTCGCCCAGGCCAACCAGATCCCGCAGAACGTGCTGTCTCTGCTGGGTTGACCGCCTGATTGCACTACCGACAGGGGCCGGTCTTGCCGGCCCTTTTTATTTGAGAAATGTCATGGATCAACCGACAGGAATCATGAGCTCGGCAGATTGCCAGCGCATGATCGACGAGCTCGATCGGGTATTGAAGGAAACCCGTGAGTTGATGACGCGCTTCGAGGAAACCGGCATGAACGAAAGAATGGAGCGCGATTACGACAAGCTCCACGACATTTATTCACGCACCGTCAAGGATCAGTGGCACTACACCCAGGCGCTGCTGGCGCTAGGTGCTCTCAATCAAGACGCGCTCAATTAAAGCATATAACGCGCTTGCCGATAGAGTGGTATAGCGCTGCATCACACTCTGCGCCAAAACACACCGATGAATCGCAAGGGAAGCGGTAATGAAAAAAACGATGGCCATGGCGCTGGGTACCGCCCTGCTGGGAATGAGCATGAACAGCGCCACCGCGTTTGAGCGTAGCGTGACGGTAGGGGTGTTTGCCGGTACCACTGGTGTGGGGGCAGACGTCTCCTGGCGCTTTCACGAGCGCCTGGGCATCAGTGCCCAGTATGCCGGCGGCATCAGCTGGAGCGGCGATTACGATACCGACGATGTCGATTACGACGCCGATCTGGATCTCTCCGCCGGCGCGTTGACGCTCGATTACTACCCCTTCGCCGGGCGCTTCTACCTGACGGCCGGCGCGATGCTGCCCGACATGAAAGCCGATGTGGTCGGGCGCGCCAAGCATAACGACACCTTCGAGTTCAACGGCCAGCTGTACAACGCCGCAGACCTGGGGACCGTGCATGGCAGCCTGACCATCGCCGATGGCGTGCAGCCCTATGTGGGGTTCGGCTGGCGCTCGTCACACCGTAGCGGCTTCGGGGCGTTCTCGGAGCTCGGCATCATGGCCACCAATATCGATGTCTCGTTGAGTACATCGCAGAACTTCGAGGGTCGCAATGAGCAGCTTCGGCGCGATCTGCGCGAAGAGGAGCGCCAGTTGAAGGAGGAAGCCGACAAGCTGCCGTTCTATCCGGTGGCCCTGGTCGGGATCAGCTACACCTTCTGATATAGGCTGGGTAACCTTCGTGCCTGGCCAACGCCAGGCACAGAGTAATGCCTCGGCAGGCCTGGAGTGCTTGAACAGCCGTGAGTCAATTAATAGCCATTATCACTAATGTCTTGCTTTGAGATGGCTTACAAAGGGGTTACACTATCGGAAGTATTTGTGACGAAAATAATAATGAGGTAGTAGTGGCCTCATAAGGAAGAGTCGACATGCGCAAGCAACGTACTGTCCTCGCGGGCATGCTGTGGTCCATGGCGGCGCTTTCCGCACCCTATGCGACCTACTGTCTTGTCACGTATGGGCCAATGGCCATCCTCTGGCCGATTTTCTTCGGTCTGCTGCTGTTCTCAAGCGCCATGCTCTGTACCCATATCAACGAACGCTTGAACGAGCGGCAGGACAATCCCCCCCTGCGTGCAGCAACGCTTGAAGAGACCAAGGGCGAAGATGCGCCCTCGCAAAGGGGGCGCCATATCGGGCTTTGCGTGCTGCGCATCGGTAAGGGCAGCCCGCTGCGAGGCAAGATCAACGAGAAGGCGATCCTGCTCACCATCAATGGCCAGCACCCCACCACGGCGGAGCAGGCCAATCACGCCCTGGTGGTGGGAGAGAACCGGATAGAGTGGATGGGGCGTAATGGCAAGGTGATCACCTCCCGCTTCACGGCAGAGGGGGAAGACCTGCTGGTGCAGTTCGAGCAGGTGACGCTCTCAAGCAAGATACTCGCCTCGTTACCGTCAGGGCGCGAGCGCACTTCAGCCCACACCGCTCCGCCACCAACGGTGATGTGAAACAGGCCTAGCGCCGCGTCAGCCACTCATGCAACGGGGCGTTGTGTGCAGTGTCGCCCACTGTCTCTGCTTGGGCCAGTGGTGCAGCCAACCGGGCAGTTGCTCGGGAGCCATGGGTGGGGCGATGCCGTTGCCCTGGGCCAGCGCGCAACCCAGCGAGATCAGCGCCCTGGCCTGGGCAAGGGTCTCCACCCCTTCGGCGAGCATGGGCCGCCCGAAGCGGTTGGCCATGTAGATCACGCTCTCCATGATCGCCATGTCGTTGGCATTGCTGAGCATGTCGCGCACGAAGCTCTGGTCGATCTTGATCAGATCCACCGGCAATTGGCGCAGGTGGGTGAGCGAGGAGTAGCCAGTGCCGAAGTCGTCAATGGCAAAGTCGATGCCCATCTCCCCAACGTGAGTGCGCCGCCGCGGTGGATCGCTTGCTGTCGGGCGTGTTCGATCATCCTGGAAAGGCGTTGATAGGGCAGTGCTAGCGGTCCATGCGCCACGCCACTCGATACGATGCGGGTGGTAGAGGTCATCATCGTTTGCGAATGCCTTGTTTTGGGCGCTAGCGCGTAAGGTAGGTAATGATGGATCAGGCTGAGCGCTTATGTGTAGTGGGGTAATTTCTGACGCAAATGTAGGATAAGGCTTACACAGCAAAGAGACAAAGCCAACGATTTGACTATTGATATACGTCAAGAAGAAGGAGGAAGCCAAAAATGGACATTGAAAATGGGGCAGAAAAGGCAGAAGAGAGTAGTAGAAGAAAGCAGTAGAAGGTAGAAGAAGGGGGTAAAACAGGTGGTGCGGATGAGAGGACTTGAACCTCCACGCCTTACGGCACCAGAACCTAAATCTGGCGTGTCTACCAATTCCACCACATCCGCAATGCGCCGATATTCTACGCAAGTGCCTCCATAAGTCAACGAATTGATGTGCTTCAAGGCTAAAGATGATGAACGCTGCGTTTCCTCTGCACCGGCTCTTTCGAGGGTTCGACCAGGCGTTGCGCCGGGCGCTGCCTGGCCACTGTGCGTTCTGCCTGTCGCCGGTGGATGGCACCACGCCGTGGTGTGATCCCTGCCTATTGCGTCTGCCATGGATCGTGTATGCCTGTCCGGTCTGCGCGGAGCCCCTGCCGACAAGTGCTGCAGGCAGGCACTGCGGTGCCTGCCTGAAGTGGCCACCCACGTTTCGGCATGCCCGAGTGGCGCTGCGCTACGAAGGGGAGATTGCGGCGTTGATGCAGCGCTTCAAGTACTCCGGCTCGCCGCGTGCCGGGGCGATTCTGCTGGCGCTGCTGCTGCGTCAGCAGGCGACTCTCGAGCGCATGCCGGAGGCGATTGTTGGCGTGCCGCTGCATCCCCGCCGCGCTCGAACGCGCGGCTTCGATCAGGTGGCCTGGCTTGCCCGGCGTGTCTCGCGTGAATTGGGCGTGCCCCTGCGCCGGGCGCGCCGAGGGCGCATGACCGACACTCAGGTAGGGCTGGGCCGGCGCGAGCGCCAGGCCAACGTGAAAGGCGCCTTCGCCATCGAGGGCACGCTTCCCGCGCGTGTGCTGCTGCTCGACGACATCATGACCACCGGGGCGACCCTCGAGGCCCTTGCCCAGGCATGCCGCAACGCCGGTGCCAGGGAGATCGACGTGTGGGCGGTGGCGCGCACGCCCGCCTCGTAAGGCTGCGCGAGAGCCTGATAAGATAGGCATTCTTCTGCCACCCCAGGAATGCGCATGACTGTCACTTCCCCCTCGTCCGAGCATCCCTTCGAACGGCTGGCGCCTGCGCGCATCGTGGCCGCGGTGGAGTCGCTGGGGTTCTGGCTGCCGGGTGAGCCCTTCGCGCTCAACAGCTACGAAAACCGGGTCTTCCTGCTCAGCGATGACGAACGGCGACGCTGGGTGGTGAAGTTCTATCGCCCAGGGCGCTGGAGCGATGCCCAAATTCAGGAGGAGCATGACTTCCTGGCCGAGCTTGAGGCCGATGAGGTGCCGGTGGCAGCACCCTGGCGCAATGCCGAGGGGCATAGCCTGCACCTGTGGGAGGGCTATCGCTTCGCGCTGTTTCCCCAGGTGGTGGGGCAGGCGCCGGAGCTCGAGAACCCGGGGCACCTGTTCGCGCTGGGTGAGCTGATCGGGCGCGTGCATGCGGTAGGTGCGCGGCGGGCCTTCGTGCAGCGCCGCCGTATGGACTTCGATGGCATGGTACGCGAGAGCCGTGAGCAGGTATTGGCCGGCAGCTGGCTCAACCGGCGTCAGCGCCAGGCCTATGAGCGCATCAGTGGTGAACTCTGCCGGACATTGCAGGGATTGGCATGGCCGGCGTCCAGCGCCATCCGTGTACATGGCGACTGCCACATCGGCAATATCCTCGGTCGTGACGAGGCCTTCAGCCTGGTGGATTTCGACGATGCGCTGATGGCGCCACGCATCCAGGATCTATGGATGCTGCTCACCGCGCAGACCCCGGAAGAGGAGCAGGGGCAGCTCTCGGAGATCATCGAGGGCTACGAGCAGTTCACCGAGTTCAATCGCCGCGAACTGGCCCTGATCGAGCCGCTACGCACCTGGCGCTTGATGCGCCATAGCGCCTGGTTGACGGCGCGCTGGTCCGACCCCGCCTTCCCGCGCGCATTCCCCTGGGCCGCCGATGAGGGCTACTGGGATCAGCATATCCGCACTCTGGAGCAGCAGCGCCAAGCCCTGGAGAAGGCACCACGTTGGCTGGCCTGAGATCCTTGACGCAAACGCCCCGCATCCGCGGGGCGTCGTGGGATCAGTTGCTATCCGGGTCGGGGCGTTCGGCCGGAATCGGATTGGCGGTACCCGTGCCATTGGCGTTGCGCCGCCTTTCGTTGATCTCGGCAGAGGGGTTCTCCTGCGGGTCGAGGGACAACCTGCTTGCAAGCTCGAGCTGGAAGACATGATTCGGGGTCAGCTCGGCGCGCTCGCAGACACCGTTGTTGCAGGCCACCACTCCTACGCTGCCGTCGGACTCCTGGGCGGTTGCCGAAATCTCGCCGGAGTAGATTTCGCTGTGATCCCCCTGTGCTTCGATACAGGTGAGATGGTGCGTGGAGATGCGCAGACGATCCCCGGAGAGCCGCGCATCGGCGGTAATCAGGCAGTGGTCGGGGAGGGCGTAATCGGCATTCCCGCTCATGGCCGGCTTGAGTAGCAGATCCTCCTGGGTGGGCGACGCGCTATCGAGGGTAACGGCGTCGATGACTTGGACATCGATGCGGGCACCGGAGGGCAGCTCCAGCGTATCGCCATGGGCCAGTGCCGACAGGCTCAATACCAGGGGCAACATGAGAAGGTGCTTCTTCAAAAGGTACTTCTTGATCATTTGGCGGCTAGCTCGTGTCAGATCCAGTGAGAGGCGTCCTGACGGGCGCTCGATGACGATAGTTTATCATAGCTGCTATTGGCCACGTGCGGTGGCGGCCAAGGCTCATGTGGCAGGTTGTCGCGGTGCAATGCTTGCCTGGAGGAGTCCTGGCCATGGCAGTGCTCGACGAGGTTTTGTGCAGGCCTTAGAATTACCGCCTCGTGATGCAAGCGCATTCGATCTAACTCCATTATAGTTTGCACTTTTTCAGCGCCCCGTCGCGTCGGGGTGGCTCAGCTAATAGGCCCGATCATGACCGAAGAGCTCGCCAATCACTATCGCCAGATCATCACTGGATTGGGCGAAGATCCGGACCGTGAAGGCTTGAAGGACACCCCCATGCGGGCGGCCAAGGCGATGCAGTTCTTGACCAGGGGGTACCAGCAGACGTTGGAGGCGCTGATCAACGGCGCGGTGTTCGAGTCGGAAACCGACGAGATGGTGTTGATCAAGGATATCGAACTCTATTCGATGTGCGAGCACCATCTGCTGCCCTTCATCGGCAAGTGTCATATCGCCTACCTGCCGAATGGCAAGGTGCTGGGGCTATCCAAGTTCGCCCGCATCGTCGACATGTATGCCCGGCGCATGCAGATCCAGGAAAACCTGACCCGCCAGATCGCCGACGCCGTGCTGCAGGTGACCGATGCGCGTGGCGTGGCGGTGGTGATCGAGGCCAAGCACATGTGCATGATGATGCGTGGTGTGGAGAAACAGAACTCCAGCATGACCAGTTCGGTGATGCTGGGCGCCTTCCGCGAGAACCAGCCGACGCGTCAGGAGTTTCTGATGCTGGTCAACGGACGCTGAACGGCCCATCAGGAGAGTTTGCCATGTCGCTTCACGCCCTCGACGAGCAGCATCTCGATCACGACCTGGCGACCATCCGCATCAAGAATCTGCGCCTGCGTACCTATATCGGCATCAAGGACGACGAGATCAAAAACCGCCAGGATGTGGTGATCAACGCCACCATTCGCTATCGCGCCGAGCGCGCCGTGACATTCAATCATATCGACCAGGCGCTCAACTATCGCACCATCTCCAAGCATGTGATCGCCCATGTGGAGGAGAACCGCTTCCAGCTGCTCGAACGCATGACACGTGAGGTGCTGGATATCATCATGTCCTACGAGCAGGTGCTCACCGCCCAGGTCGAGATCGACAAGCCGCATGCCCTGCGCTTTGCCGATTCGGTGTCGATCACGCTATCCGAGACACGCATGAAGCACTCTTCGCGTCGCTAGGGAGCGATTCGAGTTGGTGTCCGCTGCGTTGTCGGCTTAGCATGGAGCTTGAGCCGAGCGACGGAGTATCGAATTGTCAGACCCGCAACCATCCTCGCCTCGCCGGCGCTACGCCGGCATGGCCATCATCGCCATCGTCACCGCACTCATCTCGCTGTTCTTCGAGGGCCGAGTCGCGCCGTTGAACATTGCCGCGGCGCTATTTGCGCTGCTTGGGCTGCGTCAGATCCGGCGCGACCCGCTACGCTATCAGGGACGAGTCTTCTGCTGGGCGGCGATCGCCCTGGCGATGGTTCTGGCAACCCTGGCGGCGCTGGTCGAGCCCTCTATCGCAACAGCCCCATAGCATAGCCACGCCGTGCACGAGGCGACGGCGTAATCTCAGGCGGCAAGAGGCCGCCAAGAGGAGAAGGAGAGCAACATGGAATCCCTGCAAGAAAGTCCACTGTTCCGTCCCTTTGCCTATATCGATGGCAGCTGGGTCGCCGCCGACAGTGGCGAGCAGATCGATGTCGTCAATCCAGCCAATGGGGAGCTGATTGGCCGCGTGCCGCGTCTTGGCCGGGCCGAAACGGAGCGCGCGATTGCCGCCGCCGAGGCGGCCTTCCCGGCCTGGCGTGCGCTGACCGCCATGGAGCGCGCCGATATCCTGATGAAGTGGCATGACTTGATGCATGAGCATCAGCAGGAGCTGGCCGCCATCATGACCCTGGAGCAGGGTAAGCCGCTCAAGGAGGCCGCGGGGGAGATCGCCTATGCGGCGAGCTTCCTGCGCTGGTTCGCCGAGGAGGCGAGGCGCATCTACGGCGAGACGATTCCGCCGGCCAATGCCAACCAGCGTATCGTGGTCACCAAGCAGCCGGTCGGCGTGGTCGGGGCGATCACGCCCTGGAACTTCCCTGCCGCGATGATGACCCGCAAGGCGGGGGCGGCATTGGCGGCAGGCTGTCCGATCGTCGTCAAGCCGGCAAGCCAGACACCGTTCTCGGCTACGGCACTGGCGCTGCTGGCAGAGCGCGCCGGCGTGCCACGTGGCGTATTCAACGTGGTACCGGGGCGGGCCAGCGAAATCGCCGATGCGATGACCGAATCGCCCATCGTGCGCAAGATCACCTTCACCGGCTCCACCGAGGTGGGGCGCAGCCTGATGGCCAAGGCGTCGCAGCATATCCAGAAGATATCGCTGGAGCTTGGCGGCAATGCTCCCTTCATCGTCTTCGCGGATGCCGATCTCGATGCTGCCGTCGAGGGGGCCATGGCCGCCAAGTTCCGCAACGCTGGCCAGACCTGCGTCTGCACCAACCGCTTCTTGGTCGAGTCGAGTGTGATCAATGCCTTCTGCGAGAAGCTTGCGGTGGCAATGAATCGCGAGCTGAACGTGGGCGACGGAACCCAGGAGGGGGTCAATATCGGCCCGCTGATCGACCATGACGGCGTCGAGAAGGTCAGCAGTCACGTACGCGATGCGGTCGATCATGGCGCCGAATTGCTGCTGGGGGGGCATCCGCATCCGCTGGGCGGCAACTTCTTCACCCCGACGCTGATCAGCGGGGCGACAGCGCAGATGAAGGTCGCCCATGAAGAGACCTTCGGCCCCCTGGCGGCAGTATTCCCCTTCGAGGATGAAGAGGATGCCGTCGCCATGGCCAACGATACCGAGTTCGGCCTGGCCGCCTACTTCTACTCTCGCGATCTGTCGCGGGTTTGGCGTGTCGCGGAAGCGCTGGAATATGGCATGGTAGGGATCAATACCGGCCTGATCTCCAACGCCAGCGCGCCCTTCGGGGGCGTCAAGGCCTCGGGACTGGGCCGCGAGGGGGGGCATCAGGGATTGGAGGAATTTCTCGAGACCAAGTATCTGTGTATCGACCTGGGCTAGCCCAGGTCGCGTTGGAATGGCTCAGTGCCGGAAGTGGCGCATGCCAGTAAACAGCATGGCGATGCCCGCCTCGTTGGCAGCATCGATCACCTCCTGGTCGCGCATGGAGCCGCCGGGCTGGATCACTGCGGTGATGCCGGCCGCGGCGGCGGCGTCGATGCCGTCGCGGAACGGAAAGAAGGCGTCCGAGGCCATCACTGAACCTGGTACCGCCAGGCCCTCGTCGGCGGCCTTGATGCCGGCGATCTTCGCCGAGTAGACGCGGCTCATCTGACCCGCGCCCACGCCGACGGTCTGGCCATGCTTGGCATAGACGATGGCGTTGGACTTGACGTACTTGGCGACCTTCCAGGCGAATGCCAGGTCGCGCATCTCCTGCTCGGTGGGCACGCGCTCGCTGATCACGGTGAGCTCGTCGCGCCCGACCATGCCCAGATCGCGCTCCTGCACCAGTAACCCGCCGGTGACACGCTTGAAGTCGTGGGCGTGCTCGCGCTTGCCCGGCCAGTGGCCGCCGACATCGAGCAGTCGCACGTTCTGCTTTTCGGCGACGATTGCCCGTGCATCGCTGCTGACGCCCGGGGCGATGATCACTTCGACGAACTGCCGATCGACGATGGCGCGGGCGGTCTCGGCATCGAGCGGTGCGTTGAAGGCGATGATGCCTCCGAAGGCGCTGGTGGGGTCGGTGGCAAAGGCCTTGTCGTAGGCCGCAAGCGGGGTGTCGCCCACCGCCACGCCGCAGGGGTTGGCGTGCTTGACGATCACGCAGGCGGTATCGCTGAAGCTCTTGACGCACTCGAAGGCGGCGTCGGTATCGGCCACGTTGTTGAACGACAATGGCTTGCCCTGCACCTGCACGGCGGTGGCCACGCTCGGCTCCTGGGTATCGGCCTCGACATAGAAGGCCGCGCTCTGGTGCGGATTCTCGCCGTAGCGCATTGCCTGCTTCTTGTGCAGCTGCAGGTTGTAGGTACGCGGAAAGCCATCCTCGCCCCCTTCCACGCGGCTTCCCAGATAGTCGGCAATGGCGCTGTCATAGCCCGCGGTGTGCTCGAAGGCCTTCACCGCCAGGTCGAAGCGGGTGGCATGGCTGACGGCACCGCCCTGGGTAGTCATCTCCTCCAGCACCCGGGCGTAATCGTCGTCATCGACGACGATGGTAGTGTGCGCATGATTCTTGGCGCAGGCGCGCACCATGGTCGGGCCGCCGATATCGATGTTCTCGATGGCATCCTCAAGGGTGCAACCGGGCTTGGTGATGGTTTCGGCGAAGGGGTAGAGGTTGACCACCACCATGTCGATTGGCGCGATGTCATGCTCCGCCATTACCGCGTCGTCCTGCCCGCGGCGCCCGAGAATGCCGCCATGGATCTTGGGGTGCAGGGTCTTGACTCGGCCATCCATGATCTCGGGAAAGCCGGTGTGCTCGGAGACTTCGGTGACGGCGATGCCGCTCTCTTGAAGCAGGCGGAAGGTACCGCCGGTGGAGAGCAGCTCGACGCCATGCTCGCTGAGTCCGCGGGCGAAGTCGACGATGCCGCGCTTGTTGGAGGCGCTGATCAGGGCGCGACGAACCGCACGTTCGGTGGCGGGGGAGGAGGTTGTATGGGCCATGGAATGGACTCTCGATAGATGACGGAAGCGATGTTCAGGTGAAACGCCGAGGGAGCCGCAAGCGGCTCCCTCGTTCAATGCATCACAGCAGATCGTACTGCTTGAGCTTCTTGCGTAGCGTGCCGCGATTGAGGCCGAGCATGTCGGCGGCCCGCGTCTGGTTGCCGGCCACGTGCTGCATGACGCTTGCCAGCAGCGGCGCCTCGACCTCGGCCATGACCATGGCATGGAGATCGCTGACCGATTCGCCATCGAGGTGCGAGAAGTAGCGGCGCATGGCGACCTCGACCGCCTCTCTGAGCGGGCGCTCCTGATAGTCGACGCTCGATGGCGCGCCCGTCGTCAAGGGGGGCGACGTGTCGAGGTTGAGGGGTTCCTGGCCGTTGGCTGGAAGATGTCCTGGGGGTGTGGCTTGCCTGCTGGTCATGCTGCACTGATTCCATCGGTCATCGTCGCCCCGGCCTGCTGCCGGTCATGACGAAACAGTTCATCCACGAAAAGGCGTTGTGCCTGGGGAGTCTCCAGGCCATTGAAACGGGCGCGCAGTGCCTTGGCTGTAACGGCGCAGGGCTCCTGACCGTCGAGATACCAGCCGAGGTGCTTGCGAGCGATTCTCACGCCCATCGGGTCGCCGTAGAATTCATGCAGATTGTGAAGGTGCCTCTGCATGACATGGTGCCGCTCGCTGGCCGTTGGCGCGGGCCGGCGTCGTCCATGACGCAAGTAGTGGTCGATCTCGCGAAAGATCCAAGGGTTACCCTGGGCGCCTCGGCCGACCATCACCGCATCCGCACCAGTATAGTCGAGGACTGCGGCGGCTTTCTCGGGAGATTCGATATCACCGTTGGCGAACACCGGAATCGACACGGCGCTCTTGATCGCTGCGATGGTGTCATACTCGGCTTGTCCAGTGTAGCGCTGTTCACGCGTTCTGCCATGCACCGCCAGCGCCTGGATGCCAAACGACTCGGCGAGCCGCGCCACGCGCACGCCATTATTGCTGTCGGCGCACCAGCCAGTGCGAATCTTCAGGGTGACGGGGATCTCGACTGCGCCTACCACCGCTTCTAGAATCTCGGCGATCAGCCCCTCGTCGCGCAACAGCGCGGAGCCGGCCGCCTTGTTGCACACCTTCTTGGCCGGGCAGCCCATGTTGATGTCGATGATCTCGGCGCCATGGGCGGCATTGAGCCGTGCCGCCTCGGCCAGCATCGCGGCATCGCCCCCGGCGATCTGCACGCTGCGCGGGCCAGGCTCGCCGCGGTGATCCATGCGCAAGCGAGATTTCCTGGTGTGCCACAGGCTGGGGTCGGAGGTGACCATCTCGCCCACCACCAGGCCGGCGCCCAGCTCACGACAGAGCTGGCGGAACGGCCGATCGGTGACGCCGGCCATCGGTGCCAGAATCACCCGATTGGGAAGGCGGTGATGACCGATCATGGGGAGCGGCCGTGGGTCTTGGTTGGACATCGTCGCGAGTGCGCTGCCTGGTTGCTGGAGATCAGGGGGGCATATGATACTCATCGCGCTCCCCGGCGTGAAGCGGTTGGGGGCGCTTGGCTCGACTTAGTGACGCCGCGTGCCCGCCAGGCGCACCCAGCCGTCGCGCTCCTCGGGCTCCTCCATGATCAGCCCCTGGTCGCGGTAGGCGTCGATCACCTCGTTGGCCTGGTGGGCGAGTATGCCCGACAGTGCCAGGCGGCCACCGGCAGCGACGTGGCCTGCGATGGTCGGCGCCAGCTCGACCAGGGGGCCGGCCAGGATATTTGCGATTACCACCGGGAAGCGGCCAGCGCCTTGTGGCGTGGCCTCGAGCTGTTCGGGGTAACAAAGCGTCAGGCGCGCGTGTTCGATGCCATTGCGCTCGGCATTGTCACGGCTCGCCTGCAGCGCCTGGGGATCGATGTCGGTGCCGGTCGCCTCGCCAGCGCCCAGCTTCAGGGCAGCGATGGCGAGAATGCCCGAGCCGCAACCCACATCGAGGACGCGCCGCTTCTCGAGCTCGCCGGCCACCGCCAGTGAGTCGAGCCACTCCAGGCACAGCGCCGTGGTGGGGTGGGTGCCGGTGCCGAAAGCAAGGCCCGGATCGAGCAGCAGATTGACGGCATCGGGGTCCGGGGCGTCGAACCAGCTGGGCACGATCCACAGGCGCTGGCCCATGCGTAGCGGTTCGAAGCCATCCATCCACTCGCGCTCCCAGTCGCGGTCGGCGAGCAGTTCGAATTCGATGCTCGGGCAGGGCTCGTCGGGAAGCTGCACGGCCCAGCCCTGGCGCACCCGCTCTAGCATGGCATCGATGCCCTCCAGGTCGTCATAGAGCCCGGTCAGTACGGTTTCGTTCCAGAGCGGGGTGGTGCCGCGATCGGGTTCGAATACCGGGTTGTCGTGGGCATCCTGCAGGGTGATGGCGCTGGCGCCCTCTTCGAGCAGTAGCTCCTCGAGCAGTTCGGCGCGGTCCGGCGAGGTGTGGGCCTTGAGTTGCAGCCAGGGCATGTGAGGACTCCGAATCGGGATGGAGAAGGGTAACGAAGCGGGGCGGCCGCTTGCGGCCGCCCCGATAGGCTCAATATAGTGTCACGGCACCGCTACAGCCCGAGCGTCTTTTCCAGATAGTGGATGTTCACGCCACCCTGCTGGAAGTTCACGTCGCGCACCAGATCCTTCTGCAGGTCGATGTTGCTCTTGATGCCCTCCACCAGCAGCTCGTCCAAGGCGATGCGCATGCGCGTCAGCGCGATTTCGCGATCGGCGCCCCAAGTGATCAGCTTGCCGATCAGCGAGTCGTAGTGGGGCGGCACGGTGTAGCCGGTATACATGTGGGAATCCATGCGTACCCCCAGCCCGCCCGGGGCGTGAAAGAGCGTCACCTTGCCCGGCGAGGGCATGAAGGTGCGAGCATCCTCGGCATTGATGCGGCACTCGAAGGCGTGGCCAAGCAGCTTCACGTCCTCCTGGCGGATCGACAGCGGTTGACCCGAGGCGATGAGCAGTTGCTCCTTGACGATGTCCACGCCGGTGACCATCTCGGTGACCGGATGCTCGACCTGGACGCGGGTGTTCATCTCGATGAAGAAGAACTCGCCGTTCTCATAGAGGAACTCGAAGGTGCCGGCGCCGCGATAGTTGATCGCCAGGCATGCATCGGTGCACGCCTTGAGCACCCGGGCGCGGGCCTCGGGGTCGATGTGCGGTGCCGGTGCCTCTTCGAGCACCTTCTGATGACGACGCTGCAGCGAGCAGTCGCGGTCATAGAGGTGGATGGCGTTGCCCTGGCCGTCGGCAAGCACCTGAATCTCCACGTGGCGAGGCTGCTCCAGGAACTTCTCCATGTAGAGCGTGCCGTCGCCGAAGGCGGCGCTCGCTTCGTTGCGGGTCAGGCTGACCGAGGAGAGCAGCTGCGCTTCATTGTGCACCACCCGCATGCCACGCCCGCCACCGCCGGCAGCCGCCTTGATGATCACCGGATAACCGATGCGCCGCGCTATGGCGAGCACCGTCTGGTCATCGTCGGGAAGCGGGCCATCCGAGCCGGGGACGGTCGGCACGCCGGCCTTCTTCATGGCGCTGATCGCGCTGACCTTGTCACCCATCAGGCGGATGGTCTCGGCGCGCGGACCGATGAAGACGAAGCCGGAGCGCTCGACCTGCTCGGCAAAGTTGGCGTTCTCGGAGAGGAAGCCGTAGCCGGGGTGGATGGCGCTGGCATCGGTCACTTCGGCGGCGCTGATCAGCGCCGGTATGTTCAGGTAGGACTGAGCCGAGGGGGCAGGCCCGATACATACGGCTTCGTCGGCAAGACGCACGTGCATCAATTCACGGTCGGCCTTGGAGTGCACCGCCACGGTCCTGATGCCAAGCTCCTTGCAGGCACGCAGGATACGCAGGGCGATCTCGCCGCGGTTGGCGATGAGTACCTTGTCCAACATCATTGTTCCGCCCATCTGGAAGAGAGAAAAAGAGCCGGTACTAGCTGATGATGATCATCGGCTGGTCGAATTCGACGGGTTCGCCGTCCTCGACCAGAATGGCTTCCACGATGCCATCCTTGTCGGCCTCGATCTGGTTCATCATCTTCATCGCCTCGACGATGCACACCGGGTCGCCCTTCTTGATGGCGTGGCCAACTTCGACGAATGCCTTGGCGCCCGGCGCCGGTGCGCGATAGAAAGTGCCGACCATTGGCGACGAGATGGCATGACCCAGTGGCTGTGCGGGTGCGCTGTCATCGAGCATCGAGTCCTGGCTAATGCCCGAATGAGGTGCATAGCCCTGACCCTGGGGAGCGTTATAGCCCTGGGGCATGGCAAAACCATAGCCCTGTTGCGGGGCGCTGTAGAAGGCCGTGCCGTTGGGATGACGGCTGATGCGTACCGACTCTTCGCCCTCCTGGATTTCGATTTCGCTGATATTGGATTCTTCGAGGAGCTCGATCAGCTTCTTGACCTTGCGGATATCCATGAGTCTGTCTCGATCGGATGTGATAACGATGGCGTCTGGTCATGCCAGGCCGACAGCGCTGGCGCTGTCAACCTGAACGAATTTTGTCTAGATCGCGGCATGATCCCGTACTTTGCCGCTAATAGCGCTCTTTAGATGCGCTAATGGCGGAGTGTGACGAAAAAAGGCGGTGTTGTCCAGTTGCGCCCAGGGATGGAAGCAAGGCGATGCAGGGGAAGTCAGGAGGCCACGGGCACGGGAGAACGGCTGCCGATCCAGTCGAGTAATTGCTCGAGATGGTGAGCGAAGGCTTGGCGGCCGACCTCGCCCTGGATGCGTGCCTCGCGGATCTCTTCGCCATCAACGAAGAAGAGCAGGCTTGGTGGGCCGAACAGACCATAGCGATCGAGCAGGGCTCGGCTCGCCTCGCTGCTGTCGGTCACGTCGACCTGAATGCGCCGAAAGGTGGAGAGCGGGCCCGCCACGTCGGGTGCGGGAAACACGTTGCGCTCCATCTGCTTGCAGGAGATGCACCAGTCGGCGGTGAAGTCGACGAATGCCGGCTGTCCCCGTTCGGCGGCGAGCTCGAGCTCGGCATCGAGCTCCTCGAGCCGCGTGACGATAGTGGCAGGACGGATATCGATACCCTGCGCGACATCCGCCGTTGACAGCGTTGCTGCCAGTGGTCTCAGAGGATCGTGGGCGCCACGTGCCGCGCCGATTACCAGCGCAATGCCCCATACCAGCAGCAGAATGCCGGCACTCTGGCGCAGCTGCGGCCAGCCGGCCGGGGTATTGAACTGCACGGCACCCAGGGTAATGGCCGTGCCGATGGCAAGCGCCGCCCACAGCAGCAGGGCCAGGGGGGCGGGGAGCAGTCGCTCGATCAACCATATGGCGACACCCAGCAGCAGCACGCCAAAGGCGATCTTCACACCATTCATCCAGGCACCGGTGCGTGGCAACAGGGTGGTGCCGAAGGTACCGACCAGCAGCAGCGGTATGCCCATGCCGAGGGCCAGTGCCAGCAGGGCCATGCCGCCCATCAGCGCGTCGCCGCTGGTGGAGATGAAGACCAGGGCGCCGGCAAGGGGCGCCGAGACACAGGGCGATACCACCAGAACCGAGAGCGCCCCGGCAAGTGCCAGCCCGCCAGGTCCGCTGCGCTGGGCGCGGGCCTGCCAGGCATCGATGCGCGTGGCCAGCCCTGGGGAGAGCCGCAGGTTGAAAGCGCCGAGCATGGCGAGCGCGAAGAGCACGAACAGCACGCTGAACGCGATAAGCACCGGCGGCGATTGCAGGCGCGCCTGCAGGTTCAGGCCCGCGCCGAACAGTCCCATCAGCACACCGACGGCGGCATAGGTCAGGGCCATGCCGCCCACGTAGCTTGCGGAAAGTCCGAAGGCGCGGGCGCGGCTCGGGTTCTGACCGACGATGATCGATGAGAGAATCGGTACCATCGGCAGCACGCAGGGGGTAAAGGTGAGCCCGAGGCCGGCGAGAAAGAACAGGCCCAGTATCAGCAGCGGACTCGCCTCGCCGAGGGCGGCACTGAAGCGGCCGTCGGCGCTCAATAAAGAGGGAGCTGCCAGCTCGTTGGGGCCAGGATTGGCCGCGATTGCCACTCCCGTTCCCTCTACAAAAGGGCCTGGCGGTGAACCCGGCATCGAGGTCAGCTCGAGGCGTTCGGGGGGGTAGCAGAGGCCAGCATCGGCACAGCCCTGGAACGTCAGGGCGAAGGTGACTTCCTCGGGAGCGTCGTTCGCCTCGATCGGTACCTCGAACACGACCCGGTCATAGAAGACCGATACCTCGCCGAAGAACTCATCCGTATGTGGCTGGCCGGGGGGGAGCAAGGGGTCGCCTAGCATGATTGTTTCATCGAGGCTCTCCACGGCGAAGCGGTGTCGATAGAGGTAGTACCCCTCGGCATTCTCGAAACCGACATAGAGGGTATCGTCGTCATGCCAGGTGCTGGCCTGGAAGGCTTCGTGGACGCGAAGGAAGTCGCTGCCGTTGGACTGGCCCGAATTGAACCACTGCGCCTGAAGCGCAGTCGGGGCGAGCAGTAGGCTGAAAGCGAGCAGGACAAGCCGGAAAATCAACGCATCTATCCTTATCAGAACGTATCGGAGGCTCAGAATTTGTCGATGGCCCAGAACGTAGCGGAAGCGGCCCGACGGCCGGGAAGGCCACTAGTGCGACCGGAGGCCGGTGCGCGAGTTCCCGGTCTCGCTCGCTTCCCTGGGTTGCATGCTAGGATAACTCATGCGCCGTTGCCGATTCATCGCCCTGCGGCCATTTGTCTTCACCCACTCTTCACTTCTGGCAAGGAATCTCGACATGTCAGTGTTTGGCAAGCGCAAGGATCGTCGTCTCGATACCCGCAAGGAAGAGCTTGAGCGCCCCTATTACGGATGGATATGGAAGCCGCTGCTGGTATTGCTGGTCCTCTATCTACTGGCCACGCTTGCCTTGGGATTATGGTGGAGCAGACCGCCGGCGCCTTTCGACGTCGAGCAGGTCGCTGCAGAACGACGTGAGCAGATTGCAGAACAGGCCCAGCAGGTTGCGCTTACCGAACAGACCAGAGGGGAGGTGACCATTTCGACGATGATGGAGCTGGTGGCCACTCTGCTCGACAAGCCGGGCGGTTATCTGCGCAATGACGTCTTTCCGCCCGGGTTATGGCTCGACAACATGCCCAACTGGGAGCTTGGCGTGCTGCAGCAGGTGCGCGACATGACCCAGGAGCTACCCCTTTTCGATGCGTCGCGCCCAGGTGTGCTCAACGAAGCCAATGAGCGCTTGCGTGTCGATAGTCGCGACTGGCTTTTCCCCTCCGCCGAGCATCGCTTCGGACAGGCGATCGATGCACTGGGTTGGTATCTTCAGGACCTGGTACGGGAAGATGAGGTGGCCTTCGTTGCCGAGGGCGAGCCGCTGGTGCAGTGGCTCGAGCAGGTCGAGATGCGGCTGGATCGGCTCAGTCAACGCCTGTCGGCCAGTGTCGGCGAACGTGAGGCGCTGCGTGACCTGCAAGTGGACACCGACAACCTCCCGGCGCGTACCCCATGGTACAAGATCGATGACATCTTCTTCGAGGCCCGCGGCACGGGCTGGGCGCTGCTGCATCTGTTGCAAGCCGTGGAGCACGATTATGTCGATCTCATCGAGGCCGGTGAAGCTGGCGGCATGGTGCGTCAGATGATTCATGAACTCGAGATGACTCAGCGGCGAATCATGAGTCCGGTGATTCTCAATGGCTCGGGTTTCGGCCTGTTTGCCAACCATTCGCTGGTGATGGCCAACTACACGGTACGAGCGCGTGACCTGGCCCGTGAACTGGGCCAGCGCCTCGAGGGGGTGAGTGTGTCTGAACCAGCCGAGGCCGAGGAGGCAGTGACGCCGCCAGCGACTGATGTCGATGAGAGAGAAGAGCAAGAAGAACAGGCGCCTATTGCCGCCGACGCTCAGGATGCGGCCACTGACGTGGCGGAAGACGAGCAGTGAGCGTACTCTTCACAACAATACGCAACGGGCCGCCCTATGGGGCGGCCCGTTCGTATTTCACTGCCTAGGCATTTATGCCTTGGTGTAGGCCGCAGCGGCTTTCTCGATCGCCTTGCGGGCGGCCTCCACACCTTCCCACGACTCCACCTTCACCCACTTGCCTTTTTCGAGATCCTTGTAGTTCTCGAAGAAGTGAGCGATCTGCTGACGCAGCAGTTCAGGCAGGTCGGTCACCTCCTGCACGTCATCATAGAGAGCGCTGAGTTTCTGATGCGGGACGCAGACCAGCTTGGCATCTTCGCCGGCTTCGTCGGTCATGTTGAGGATGCCGACCGGGCGTGCACGAATCACGCTGCCGGGCTGTACCGGATAGGGAGTGACCACCAGGGCATCCAGCGGGTCGCCGTCATCTGCCAGGGTGTTGGGAATAAAGCCATAGTTGGCGGGGTAGAACATTGGGGTGGCCATGAAACGGTCGACCACGAGGGCATCCATGTCCTTGTCGATCTCGTACTTGATCGGCGCATGGTTGGCAGGGATCTCGATGGCGACATACACGTCGTTGGGGAGGTCCTTACCGGCGGGGATCTTGTCGAAACTCATTATGCATTCCTTGAATGGCGGAGGTAAGCCGTGTTTCGGTCGAATTATACGAACAGCCCGTCGCGATTACCAATGCGACGAAAGGGTCGCGAATTGCTTTTGAAGGACAACTCCTTGTCATTCAAGCGGTGTATCATGGTCGGAAATCGAGCGGCCTGGCAAGAACGTGGCCGCGACGGTCGGGCCAGGCTCGGCATACGGATCGAAGGGATCGAAGCGGATCGAGGAGAATAATACGTTGGGTTCCGAGCTATCGCTGAGTGTCGGTCAGGCCTTTGTCGCGCCTGATCGAAGACGACATCGTAGTTCCATGTCGGTACGCATTCCCGAAACATCGCTGCGAAGCATCAAGGGTGTGAGCGCGCTGATCAGTGATTCCACCTCGCGCAATGCCATCGCCAAGCAGGCCGGCGATATCAGTGTGCGGGGGTTTCTGACCGACTACTACTCCACACCCGATCACTGGGACATCAAGAGCTCAGCGACGCGTGTACTGCGCGCGTTGAACGGCTGGTGCTACAGCCAGAGTGGCCATGTGCGGGATGGCAGCTATATCTCGTCACTGTCGATCATGGTCTTCCATGGGCGCATGGCGCACCTCTTCCATATGGGCGATACCCTGGTGTTTCGCCTGCGTGGTGCCGAATTCGAACAGCTCACCCGCGATCACGTCACCGAGCTTGGCGGTTATCGCTACCCCTCTCGTGCGCTTGGTATGGATGACAGCATCGACATCGATTATGTCACCGAGCCGCTCAAGCAGGGCGATCTGTTCCTCTTCACCACTCGGGCGGTACGCGGCACCTTGATGCCCTCGGATTACGTTCAGCTCATCCGTGCCGATGCAAGCGACCTCAACGCCGCCTGCGAGCGACTGGCCGCCGCGGCCCAGAGCCGGGCCCAGGAGCGCGGCTACGGCGGCGAGCAGTTCTGCTTCCAGCTGGTGCGTATCGATCACCTGCCCGAGGCGGAGCAGGAGGCGTTGCCCGGGGAGCTCTATGGCGCTCTGCCGGTGCCGCCGGAACTCTCGCCGGGGGACCGGCTGGACGGGTTGGAGGTGCTCAGGGTGCTGTCACGCACGGCCCAGTCGCGGGTCTACTGCGTTCGCGACACTGTCACCCAGCGTGAGATGGTATTGAAGGCGCCGAGTCCGGAGCTCTCGAGCCGCAATGCCTATCTCGAGCATTTCATGCTACAGCAGTGGATCGTCGAACGGGTCAATTCGCTGTTCGTGGCCAAGGTGATGGAGTCGTCGCGGCCGCGGCGCTACCTCTACTATCTGATGGCCTATGTCGAGGGCGAGCGGCTCAGCGAGTGGATCGCGCGCCACCCCCAGGCGAGTCTTTCCCAGCGACTGGATATCGCCCGGCAACTGAGCAAGGCGGTACAGGCACTGCACCGTCGCGACCTGCTCCATCAGCAGATTCATCCCGACAATATTCTGATCGATGCCCATGGCCAGGTGGTACTGACCGACTTCAGCGGCTGCTGCCTGCGTGAAGGGGACGGACACCGACGCCCCCGGGAACTGGCGCGCCAGCTGGGGTTGACCGAGCACAGTGCGCCGGAATATGCGCTGGACGACGACGTGGGCCGGCGCAGCGATCAATATGCGCTGGCCTCGACCGTCTATTGGCTACTTACCGGACAGCTGCCTTACGCCATGCCGCCCAATGAACTGCGCAGCCACACCGGGCTCGAGCGAATGGTCTACCGTAGCGCACGCTCGTTCAATCCGCAGGTGAGCGTGACGCTGGACGATGCGCTGCGCCGAGCGCTCGACCCGCAACGGGCATTGCGCTTCCGGCGCCTCTCCGAATTCGTCTATGCCCTGCGCGAGCCCCGCCCAGGGGAGCGCGGGCGACCCCGTTTGCTGGGCGAATCCGGTCGCTTCTGGCAGGTGGTAGCGGGAGTGTTGCTGGTGCTGCTGCTGCTCTCCTGGCTGCTACGCTAACCAGATAGGCGAGCAGGCGAGCCTTCAACGCCAGCGGCCCCGGCAGTAGTGCCGGGGCCGCTGACAAAGGCCGCTAGTGCCTAGAGCTTGAATTCAGGCAGCTTGCGCTCCGCCTTGGCAAGCTTGAGCTTGGCCACCTTGGGCAGGCCGTTCTCGAACGGTGGGAAATCCTCGCCCTGGATCAGCGGCGAAAGGTAGCGGCGGCAGGCGTCGGTGATGCCAAAGCCATCTTCGCGAATGAAGTCTCGCGGCATGAATTTCTCGCGGTTGGCCACCTCGGCAAGCGGTGCGGCTTCGATGCGCCACTCGTAGGGAGAGTCGCTGACGCGCTTGATTGCCGGCATCATGGCGTTCTTGCCATCCAGCGCCAGCTCCACCGCCTTCTTGCCCACCGCGTAAGCCTGCTCGACATCGGTCTTCGATGCCAGGTGGCGCGCAGCGCGCTGCAGGTAGTCAGCGACCGCCCAGTGGTACTTGTAACCGAGGTCCTGCTTGATCATGCCGGCCAGGGTCGGTGCCACGCCGCCGAGCTGACGGTGGCCGAAGGCATCGGTATTGCCGGCATCGGCCAGGAAGGTGCCATCTTCGTAGCGGGCGCCTTCTGAAACCACGATGACGCAGTAGCCATACTTCTTCACTGCCTCCTCGACCCGCACCATGGCAGCAGCGCGATTGAAGGGGATCTCCGGGAAGATCACCAGGTGGGGCGGCTCGCCTTCGCCATTGCCGGCAAGCGCTCCCGAGGCCGCGATCCAGCCAGCATGACGACCCATGACCTCCAGCACGAACACCTTGGTGGAGGTGGCGCACATCGAGGCAATATCCAGCGAGGCCTCGAAGGTGGAGGTGGCGATGTACTTGGCCACGCTGCCGAAGCCCGGCGAGTTGTCGGTGATCGGCAGGTCGTTGTCGACGGTCTTGGGTACATGGATGGCGATCAGCGGGTAGCCCATCTTCTCGGAGAGCTGCGATACCTTGAGGCAGGTGTCGGCGCTGTCGCCACCGCCGTTGTAGAAGAAGTAGCGGATGTCATGGGCCTTGAACACCTCGATCAGGCGCTCGTACTGGGTGCGATGGCTCTCGATATCCTTGAGCTTGTAACGGCAGGAGCCGAAGGCACCACCCGGTGTGTGACGCAGGGCGGCGATGGACTCGTCCGTCTCCTGGGAGACATCGATCAGATCCTCGGTCAGGGCGCCGATGATGCCATTGTTGCCGGCATATACCTTGCCGATACGGTCGGATTCCCGCCGACAGGTCTCGATGACACCGCAGGCGCTGGCATTGATGACGGCGGTCACGCCACCGGACTGGGCGTAGAAGGCATTGTATTTGGCCATGAGGGCAGCTTCGCTCCATCGAAACGGTAAAGTAATGTATCGCCATCTTAGCCGAAAGTGGTGCCCGCTGCATCTGCCACCTGCGCCTCGCCGCCAGTAAGCAGCACAGAGAACGGTGGCGAGAATGGTGGGAATAGGGGCACCATGCTAGTCTCCCTGCGACTGTGGCAGGAGACTCTCGATGCACCTTCATATTCTCGGAATCTGTGGCACCTTCATGGGCAGCCTGGCGCTGCTTGCCCGCGAACTGGGCCATCGCGTCAGTGGCTCGGATGCCAATGTCTATCCGCCCATGAGCACCCAGCTGCGCGATGCGGGAATCTCCCTGCTCGACGGATACCGTGCCGATAATCTCGAGCCGCGTCCCGACCTGGTGGTGGTCGGCAATGCGCTATCGCGAGGCAATCCCGAGGTCGAGGCGTTGCTGGACGCCGATCTGCCGTATGTGTCTGGCCCCCAGTGGCTGGCCGAGCATGTCCTTCCCGGGCGCAGGGTGATCGCCGTGGCAGGTACTCATGGCAAGACCACGACGGCAAGCCTGCTGGCCTGGCTACTCGAGTCTGCGGGACAGTCCCCCGGCTTCCTGATCGGCGGCGTGCCGCGCAACTTCGGCGTCTCGGCGCGGCTGGGCGGAGAGGGCGCCCCCTTCGTGGTCGAGGCCGATGAGTATGACACTGCCTTCTTCGACAAGCGCTCCAAGTTCGTCCACTACCGGCCGCGTATCGCCGTGCTCAACAACCTCGAGTTCGATCATGCCGATATCTTCCCGGATCTGGCCGCGATAGAGCGGCAGTTCCACCATCTCGTGCGCACCGTGCCCTCGACTGGCCAACTGCTGGTGGCCGATGGCGAGCCGGCGCTGGCACGGGTGATCGAACAGGGGGCCTGGACGCCGGTGGAGCGTTACGGCTCAGCGCCCGATAGCGCCTGGCGGCTGGTGCTCGAGCGGGAAGACGCCAGCCGGTTTGCCGTGATCCATGAGACGGGCGAGATCAGCGAGGATGGCGTGGTCGACTGGCCGCTGACCGGCGAATACAACGCACGCAACGCGTTGGCAGCCCTGGCGGCGGCTTCGCACTGCGGTGTCGACCTGGCGCGCGGTTGCGCGGCGCTGGCGCGTTTCGAGAGTCCGCGACGACGCCAGGAGGTGCGTGGCGAGGTCGTGGGCATCCAGGTGATCGACGATTTCGCCCATCACCCCACGGCGATCGCCGCGACGCTCAAGGGGCTGCGCGCCGCCACGCCGCGCGGACGGCTGCTGGCGGTGATCGAGCCGCGCTCCAATACCATGCGCCTGGGCACGCTGCGCGAACGCCTGACGCAGAGCGTCGCTCAGGCCGACCGGGTGTGGTGGTACCAGCCGCCGGAACTGGGCTGGTCACTGGATGAGCTGCTGCGCGACAGCGCGATTCCGGCCAGCCTTGAAGAGGACATCGAGGCGCTGGTGACAGCATTGGTCGACGAGGCGCGGCCGGCCGACCGCATCGTGATCATGTCCAATGGTGGCTTCGGCGGCATCCATGACAAGTTGCTGGCCGCTCTGGAGGTCGCGCATGGTTGAGCTAACGATAGCGCAGCCGTATGCACCACCGGTGACGGTGGCGCTGACCGGTGCCTCCGGCGTGCAGTACGGCCTGCGTCTGATCGAGGTGCTGGTGGCCGCCAACCGCCAGGTGTGGGTGATGATCTCCAAGGCTGCCCATCTGGTGATCGCCACCGAAACCGATGCCGAGCTGCCGGTGCGTCCCGAGCGTCTCGCCGAGGCGCTTGCCCTGCGCAGCGGTGCCGGCGAGGGGCAAATACGCTGTTTCGCCCGGGAGGATTGGATGGCGCCGGTCGCGTCGGGCTCCGGCGCACCGTCGGCGATGGTGATCTGTCCCTGCTCCACGGGCACGCTGTCGGCGGTGGCGTGCGGGGCGAGCAACAACCTGATCGAGCGTGCCGCCGACGTGGCGCTCAAGGAGCGTCGCACCCTGATTCTAGTGCCCAGGGAGTCCCCCTTCTCGGCGATCCATCTCGAGCATATGCTGGCGCTGACGCGGATGGGCGCGGTGATCTTACCCGCCGCGCCAGGGTTCTATCACCGCCCCGAGCGCATCGAGGAGCTGATCGATTTCATCGTCGCCAGAATCCTCAACCAGTTGGGGATCGACCATCAACTCATGCCCCGCTGGGGTGAGGCGCCATGATCAAGCTATCGCTCCTGTCGGTCTTCATACCGACCTTCTTCGCGGTTTCGCTGACACCGGGTATGTGCATGACCCTGGCGATGATACTGGGCATGACCCAGGGGGTGAAGCGTACGTTATGGATGATGGTCGGCGAGCTGGCCGGTGTCGCCCTGGTGGCGATTGCCGCTGGGGCAGGGGTGGCGGCGTTGATGCTGCGCCAACCCGAGCTCTTCGCCATCTTCAAGTGGGTGGGAGGGCTCTACCTGGGCTACCTGGGAATCATGATGTGGCGCTCGAGGGGGCGTATGGCAATCCCGCTTGAGAGCCATGACGTGCCCCAGGCGACCCGCAGTCAGCTGGCCATGCAGGGCTTCATGACTGCCGTGGCCAACCCCAAGGGGTGGGCCTTCTTCGTCGCGCTGCTCCCCCCCTTTCTCGACTCCTCGCTGCCGCTGGCGGCCCAGTTGGTGGTACTGATCGGCGTGATTCTGATCATCGAATTCATCTGTCTTCTGATCTACGCCAGTGGCGGCCGTACCGCTCGGCGTATGCTCGGCAAGAGCGGCAACGTGCAACTGCTCAACCGCATTGCCGGCTCGTTGATGGTGGGCGTGGGTGTCTGGCTGGCACTGGGCTGACCAGATCAGATCGGCGGCAGCCAGAGCATGCGCGCCGCGACCAGCACGAGCGAAGCGCTGATAAGCCATGGCCATGGGGTCGGCAACAGCGCCCGATGAGCAAAGCGATGGTAACTGACGCGTACCAGGGCGCAGGCCACCAGGCCCAGTAGCGCGCCGCCGATCAGATCGCTGGCCCAGTGAACGCCGAGCGTCAGGCGCGAGAGTGCCATGGGCACGGCGAACAGGATGGCAAGCCAGTAGATCCAGAAGCGCCAGCGCGGCGGCAGCTCCTGTGCGATGAAGGCGGCCGCCAGGCCGTAGAGCACCACTGCCGTGGAGGTGTGAGCGCTGGGGTAGGCCATGGAGCCCATCAAGTAGTCGGGGGTGCCGGGGCGCTCACGCCCGGCCAAGTGCTTGAACAGCGTATTGGCCACGGCAATGCCGCCTAGACCGGCAGCCAGGTGGATGAACGCTGCGAGATGGCGGGCCCATAGCAGCCATAACCCCCAGGGCAGGACAAGGGCGAGCGCGCCGTAGGTATCACCGAGTCTGGCCATGAATTCGCTGGCCCCACTCAGCCACGGCCGCTCGATGGCATCGACCAGCGCCTGGATCTGCAGATCCATGGGCAGCGGCCCCTGATGCTCGAGTACCAGCAGTGTCCATAGGCATAGCGCGATCAGCGAGACGAACAGCAGCAGTAGCGAGGCCAGCGGGAATTCGCCTCGCGGCCGTCGGCTGCGCAGGCGCATCCACAGCCGGCGCCGCCAGGGCTTGCCGCGCGCCAGCCTCGCCATGAAGGCATACACGCGTCCCCCACGCGCCAGCTGTTGGCGCAGCCAGGAGAAAGTTAGCGCGAGTAGGGCGATGGTGCCGCCGAGAGCGATCAGCCACTGCTGGGTGCCGGGCGGAATGTTCAACAATTGCTGCCAGGTGCGGCCCAGCAGATAGCCGGGCAGCACGTAGGCGGGTGCCCAGAGCAGGGCGGAGAGCAGCGAGGCCCAGAAAAACGCCAAGGGTGACATGTGCAGCATGCCGGCGATCAGCGGCATGATCGGGCGCACCGGCCCGACGAAGCGGGCAAATATCACCGACAGGGTGCCGTAGCGCTGGAAGAAGCGTGCCCCGCGGGCAAGCCATTCGGGATGACGGTAGAAGGGCCAGAGCCTTGGAATTCGCTCGCGCTGGGTATGGCCCAGGGCGAAGCTCAATCCGTCGCCGGCGAGGGCGCCGAAGAAAGCGGCGGCAATGACCCAGGCTGCGCTCAGCTCCTGATGTCCGGCCAACGAGGCTGCCGCCGTCATCAGCACCACGCCCGGAAGTATCAAGCCGACCACGGCTAGACACTCGAGCAGCGCGATCAGGGCCACGATCAGCAGCAGCAGCGAGGGTGAGGGGGTCAGCTGATAGAGCCAGTCGGCAATATTCAAGCTGGGGTCTCCATCAGTGCCAGGCCCTTGACATGGAGGCGCTGCTCGAAGGTATGCCATTTCTCACCAGCGTGGGTAGAGCACACCCCGATACGCGCGGTCAGCGGGCCGGTTTCGGCCAGCACGGTGGCCTCGAGCGCCGTAAGAAGGCGATTGCGGACCATCAACGCTCCATTCTCGCCGGTATCGGGGAGCACAAGCCAGAACAGCGTCGGGCCGGCACGGCCGAGACTGTCGTGTGCCCGACATGTCTGCAGCGCCACTACACAGAAACGTTGCAGCAGTGCCAACCGTAGCCGGGAGCCGAACTGCTCGCGAGCCATCTCCAGCTGCGGTAGGTGGATCAGCAATATGCTCAAACGCTGCTTGAGCAGCTCTGCACGGGCTACCTCGCTGTCGATTCGCTCGGTGATGGCTTCGCTGTTCAAGGCGCTGCACTCGGGATCATCCGGGGCGGTGGCCCGGAACAGTACGCGCTGGCGCAACTGCTCCCAGGGGGCGAGGGCACCGAGAATCACGATGGCCAGGTAGGCCACGCCCAGAGCGGGACGCAGCTGACCGTCATCGAGCAGCAGCAACCAGACCGGCGCGAGCAGAAGGTTGAGCAGCATCGCCGGAGCAAGAGGCAGCATCAGCAATGCCAGCGCCGGGGGAAGCCCCAGCCACAAGGTGTTGCCGCCTACGCTGTCGGACAGCTCGACGGCGATCATCAGGTAACAGCAGACCAGTACCAGATAAGCCGACAGGCGGTGGCTTTGTTGATTGAGGTATTGCAGCAGAGCGGAGGTCAGCAGGAGAAGTGCCAGCAGTACCGGCAGCAGTATCAGCGAGTAGGCGCCCATCAGGTAGTGCCAGGCGGCATAACCTGCCATCATCAGGCTTCCGCTCAGGTAGACGAGTGCGAACAGACGCGATGGCCAGAGGGTGTTGTCGTCATGCATGAGGCGCGGTTTCCTTGATCACGACCAGGGGCTCGCGCTGATGATCGAGGGCCCGGCACTGCGCGGCGAGGGAGAAGGATTGGGCGAGCGAAACGGCACGCGCCTTGAGCGGACCCTGGAGCGCACCGAGTATGGCGCTTCTTCGCTCGGCGGCATGACGGGGATCGGGGCTCAGCAGCAGCACCGCCAGAGTGCTGCGATCGAGCCGGTAGCAGGACTCGTATCGTTCGGTGGTGTTGCCCAATTGCCGGGCCATGGCCCAGCAGCGCTGGCGGCTGGTGCGCAGTAGCAACAGCTCGGAGTGGGCCTCTTCTCGATCGCTACGGCCGCTTTCGCGACTCAGGTCGAGATTGAGCTGGCGTGCCGACCACAGGCGCATGCCGGGAATCAGCCGCAAACGCCGCCCCATGTCCTGCCAAAGCGGGCGTAGCAGCATGGCCCGGGCAAGCCCCAGCACCATCAGGGCGGTAAGAATCAGCCCGGCCAGTGCGGCCTGTTCCAGCTCGAGCGACCCCTGTATCTGCCACCAGCCAAAGCCTCCCAGGATGACGTTGAGCAGGATCATCCAGCCGGGTTGTGGCAGCATCATCAATAGCGGAAAGGCCCACAGCCAGATGCTGAACCCTTGAGGGTCGGCCCATAGCAGGCCCGCCAGCAGCAGGCTTGGAACCATTTGCCAGGGCGTGCGAGCGGGCCAGCGATAGCTCATGTGAAACAGAGCGGCGGTGATGACCAGCCACAGCACGGCAACCATCAGCAGCGGCCGCGTCACCTCGGAGGCGACGTACAGCATCATGATGGCGAGCAGCGCGGCGCCTATCAGTAAGGCGAGACGAAAGCTTCCGACTTTGTACATGCTCTCCCTGGTGGCTTACCATTGGCCCTTGAATGCTGCGGCTCATTATAACGATCAGCCGGTCGACTACGAGGAGACAGTCTAGGGCATGTCACGACATTTCACTTCTCACATTAGCGATGTCGAGACGTACATGATACAGCTGGGCCAGGCTGCTCGGTCTGCCAGTGCTGTCATGCGTCGTCAAGAGACCGCGGTAAAGAATGCTGCCTTGCTGGCCACGGCGCGGCAACTCGAAGCCTTGCGGCAGGCGCTGCTCGAGGCCAACGCCCGCGATCTGGCACGTGGGCGCGACGCCGGCCTGGACGCGGCACTGCTCGACCGGCTCGCCCTCGATGACAAGCGTATCGATGCGATGATCGAGGGGCTCGAACAGGTCGCTGCCCTGCCTGATCCGGTGGGGGAGATCGATGGCATGCGCTCGCGCCCCAGCGGCATTCAGGTCGGCCAGATGCGCGTGCCGCTCGGCGTCATCGGTATCATCTACGAATCGCGCCCCAATGTGACCGTGGAAGCCGCCAGCCTATGCCTCAAGTCGGGGAATGCCTGCATCCTGCGTGGGGGGTCCGAGGCGCGCGAGAGCAATGCTGCCATCGCTGCGTGCCTGGCGGCAGGGCTTGCCGAGGCGGGGCTTCCGGAGGGGGCGGTGCAGGTCGTCGCCACCACCGATCGCGCCGCGGTGGGGCGGCTGATCGCGATGCCGGAATATGTCGATGTGATCATTCCGCGAGGCGGAAAATCGCTGATCGAGCGAATCTCCCGCGAGGCGAAGGTGCCGGTGATCAAGCATCTCGATGGCATCTGTCATGTCTATATCGACGCCACGGCGGACCTCGACAAGGCGCTCGCCATCGCGGTGAATGCCAAGACACACCGGTATGGCACCTGCAACACCATGGAGACGCTGCTGCTCGATGCCGCCATCGCATCCGAACTGTTACCAAGACTGGCTGGCGCCTACGCCGAGCATGAAGTCGAGTTGCGCGGCTGCGCTCGCACCCGCGAGATTCTACCAAGCGTCATGCCGGCAAGCGTCGAGGATTGGCAGACCGAGTACCTGGCGCCGATCCTGGCGATTCGCGTAGTCGATGGCCTCGATGAGGCAATGACGCATATCGAGCGCTACGGCTCGCATCATACCGACGCCATCGTCACCGAGAGCTATACGCTGGCGCGGCGCTTCATGGCGGAGGTCGACTCTAGCTCGGTGATCGTCAATGCCTCGACGCGTTTCGCCGACGGCTTCGAGTATGGGTTGGGGGCGGAGATCGGCATCTCCACCGACAAGCTGCATGCGCGTGGTCCGGTTGGCCTTGAGGGCCTGACCACCCGCAAGTACGTGGTTCTGGGAGACGGTCACGTTCGTGGCTGATCGCGATGGTGCTGCCGATCGCCCCGTTCGCGTGGCGATGTTTGGCGGCACCTTCGATCCGGTGCATCTGGGCCATCTGCGCAGTGCACTGGAGTTGCGCGAGGCACTGGCGCTGGATCGCGTGCATATGATTCCTTCGCACCTGCCTCCTCATCGGGCGGCGCCCGGTGTGTCGAGCGATGAACGGCTGGCGTTGCTGCGTGCCGGTATCGGCGATACGCCGGGGCTGGTCGCCGACGATCGTGAACTCCTCCGCCCCGGCCCATCCTATTCGGTGGATACCCTGGCAAGCCTGCGCCACGAGCTGGGGCCGGAGGCGCGACTGGTCATGACGCTGGGCTACGACGCCTTCCTCAAGCTCATCTCCTGGCGCGATCCTCAGGGGCTCTTCGCCCGGGCTCATCTGGTGGTCATCGAGAGGCCCGGCCATGACGAACCTCTCGGGGCCGAATTGATCGAACTGCTGGCCGACCGGGAGGTCAAGACAATCGAGGCGCTGTTCGCTTCTCCAGCGGGTCGTCTGTTGCGGCTGGCCCTGCCTACCCGTATGGCGATCTCCGCCACCGCGATCCGTCAACGGCTTGCCAGTGACGACAGTGTTCGCTACCTGCTGCCTGAGGCGGTGCTTGCGCGTATCATGTCTCGCCGTCTCTACCGACGCTAGCTACCTGCAGGGTGCGAACTTGTTGCTCTGTACGCTGCTTTGGAACTTCCAAGCAGGTAGAATGTCGAGGAACGGATCGATTACCCAAGAGGAGTTATGCATATCGACGCACTCAAGAACCTGGTGGTGGAAGCGCTGGAAGATCTCAAGGCGCAGGACATCACCATCCTGGACGTTTCCAAGCTGACCAGCGTGACCGATCTCATGCTGGTGGCCAGTGGAACCTCCAGTCGTCATGTGGCGGCCATGGCCAACAATGTGGTGGAGAAAGCCAAGGCCCAGGGCATTCAGCCGTTGGGGGTAGAGGGGCAGCCGGGGGCCGAGTGGGTGCTGGTCGATCTTGGCGATCTGGTGGTGCACGTGATGCAGGTCGAAACTCGCCGCCTCTACGATCTCGAGCGGCTATGGGCCGACCTGCCCAGCGACATCGATGTCGAGGTGCGCGGGGAGCGGGCGTGAAGCTAAGGCTCATGGCGGTGGGCACCAAGATGCCGGAGTGGGTCGAGCGGGGAGTGGAGGAGTACCGCAAGCGCCTGCCGCGTGACTTCGCCCTCGAGATCGTCGAGATCGCCCCGGGCGCGAGGGGCAAGAACGCCGATGTGGCACGCGCCATCGCCCAGGAGGGCGAGCGAATTCGCGAACGGCTCAAGGGCACCGAGTGGCTGGTGGCCCTTGAAGTGGGTGGCCATCCCTGGAGTACCGAGCAGCTGACGACCCAGGCTGAGTCCTGGCGCCTCGAGGGCCGCGACGTCGCGCTGCTGGTAGGCGGTCCGGACGGCCTGGAGCCCTCGCTCTCGGCCAGTGCCGACCAGCGCTGGTCGCTGTCACCGCTGACGCTGCCTCACCCGCTTGTGCGGATCGTGCTCGCCGAGCAGCTCTATCGGGCCTGGACGCTGCTGGTGGGACATCCTTACCACCGCTGAGCACTCTTCCCAGGGCTGCGAGCGCAGTGACGCGTCATCGAGTATTGCCGTGGGCCTTGGCTGCGGTGCACCGTAGAGAATGTCAATGAATGTCTTGAGCCAGCGCCATGCGTGATCGCCGCCAGGTATTGAAGAACACCCGCCAGGAAGTGCGCATCTTTCGTGTGCGCTCGCTGCTTGCCATCCTGATAGTCGTCTCATTGACTGCGATGATGATGGGGCGCCTGGCCTACCTGCAGGTCACCCAGCACGAGGTTTACATTACTCGCTCTGAGAAGAATCGGGTACGGGTCGAGCCGCTGCCGCCTAACCGTGGCCTGATCTACGACCGTAATGGTGAGCTGCTGGCCGAGAATCGGCCCACCTATAACCTGATGATGGTGCGCGAGCGTGTCGAGGACCTCGATGCCACGCTGACGCTTCTCGTCGAGCTGCTTGATCTACCGGAAGAGGGTGTCGAGGCCTTTCGCGAGCGCTCTCGACAGCGCCAACGGCCATTCCAGCCGGCACTGCTGATCAGCGACCTCAATGAGGATCAGATTGCGCAACTGGCGATCAATCGTCACCTCCTGCCTGGCGTGGAAGTCGAGGCGCAACTGCTGCGCTACTATCCCGATGCCGAGGTGATGGCCCATGCACTTGGGTATGTCGGACGCATCAATGCCGAAGAGCTGCAGACGCTGGATACCGGCAACTATGCCGGCACTCACTTCATCGGCAAGACCGGTGTCGAGCGCTTCTACGAGAATGAGCTGCATGGCCAGGCGGGGTTGCGCAAGGTCGAGACCAATGCACGGGGCAGGGTATTGCGTGAGCTGGGACGCACTGACCCGGTGCCGGGGCAGAATCTCACCCTGACCATCGACGCGGGCCTGCAGCGTCTGGCCTATGAGTTGCTCGATGGGCGTCGCGGCTCGATCGTGGCCATCGAGCCCGCCACTGGCGAGATCCTGGCCATGGTGTCGGCACCCGGTTTCGACAGCAACCGCTTCGTGACCGGCATCGACGTGGCTTCCTACCGGGCGCTTCAGGAGGATATCGATCTGCCGCTGTTCAATCGCGCGATTCGCGGCCAGTATCCTCCCGGCTCCACCATCAAGCCGTTCCTGGCGATCGCAGGCCTCTCGGAGGGGATGATCACTCCTGAACGGACGATCCACGACCCCGGTTTCTTCCAGCTTCCCAACGACACGCGACGCTACCGCAACTGGCTGCGCTGGGGGCATGGCCGGGTGGACATGGAACGCTCGATCGCGGTATCCAACAATACCTACTACTACACGCTGGCTCACGAAATGGGTATCGACAGGCTGCACAATCAGATGAGCCAGTTCGGTTTCGGACAGCGAGTCGGCTACGATGTGTTCGGCGAGAGCGGGGCCCTGATGCCCTCGCGGGATTGGAAGCGAGCGCGTTTCAATCAGCCCTGGTATCCGGGCGAGACGATTTCGGTGGGCATCGGCCAGGGGTACTGGCAGATCACGCCGCTGCAGCTTGCCACGGCCACGGCCGTGTTGGCCAATCGTGGTCAGTGGGCCAAGCCGCGCTTGGCAAAGAGCGTGGGGGACCGGTCGTTGCCCACAGAGCTTCCCGATACGCCGCAGAATATCGAACTGACCAATGAGCAGTGGTGGGACCGGGTCTTCTCGGGGGCCGAGAAGGTGCTGACCGGCCATGAGGGGACGGCGCGGCGTACCGGTGTCGGCTTGCAGTATCGCATGGGAGGCAAGTCGGGCACCGCCCAGGTCTTCTCGCTTGGCCAGGATCAGAAATACAACGCCGAGGAGCTCGCGGAGCGACTTCGCGACCATGCCCTGTTCATGGCCTTTGCACCACTCGAGAATCCGCAGATCGCCGTCTCCGTGATCGTCGAGAACGCGGGGGGCGGCAGTACCCATGCGGCCCATCTGGCGCGGGCCATGACCGATGCCTGGTTGCTTGGCGACGAGGAGTTGGACGTCGATGAGCTGCGTGAGGCGATGGAAGAGGATAACGGTAGCGTGGCGGGGAATTGACCTATGGCCTTGATTGATCTCGCCCGCCCACTGCGCGCCCGTCCGGTGCGCCCGCCAGAGAGCGGCATGGCGCGCAGGCGCAGCCTGTGGATGCGCCTGCGTATCGATCCCTGGCTGATGGCCATGCTGTTGGTGCTCATGCTGGCCGGGCTTGCGGTGCTCTACAGCGCCAGTGGGCAGCGCCTGGAGATGGTCATCGCCCAGGTCACCCGCTTCGGTATCGCGCTGGTCACCATGGTGCTGCTGGCACAGCTCTCGCTCACCACGCTGCTGCGCTGGACGCCGTTGCTGTACGGTGCCGCTCTGGCGATGCTGGTGGCGGTGGAGGTGATTGGTGACATGGGGATGGGGGCCCAGCGCTGGCTGGTAATACCCGGCGTGATACGCTTCCAGCCTTCCGAGCTGATGAAGCTGACCATGCCGATGATGGTAGCAGCCTACCTCAGTCGTCGCGAGTTGCCTCCCAAGTGGACCGATCTGCTGGTCTGTGCACTGATCATGGCGCTGCCGGTCATGCTGATCGCCCGCCAGCCCGATCTCGGCACCTCCCTGCTGGTGACATGCGCGGCTATTTTCGTGGTGCTGCTGGCCGGCTTGTCGTGGCGCTTCATCCTGTTTTTGGGAGCGACCGCCGGCGCGGCGTTGCCGCTGTTGTGGTTGAACATGCACAACTATCAGCGACAGCGGGTCCTGACTTTTCTCAACCCCGAGAGCGACCCGCTGGGGGCTGGCTGGAACATCATCCAGTCGACCACCGCCATTGGCAGTGGCGGCCTGCTGGGGAAGGGCTGGCTGCAGGGGACACAGTCGCAGCTGGAGTTTCTGCCCGAGCGCCATACCGACTTCATCGTCGCGGTGCTTGGCGAGGAGTTCGGGCTGATCGGCATGATCGTCGTGCTGACACTCTACCTGATGATCGTCAGCCGCGGGTTGTGGCTGGCCAATGCCGCTCAGGACTCCTTCGGCCGCCTGCTGGCGGGCAGCATCATTCTGACCTTCTTCATCTATGTCTTCGTCAACGTCGGCATGGTCAGCGGGATATTGCCGGTGGTCGGTGTGCCGCTGCCGCTGGTCAGTTATGGGGGCACCTCCAGCGTGACCTTGCTTGCCGGTTTCGGTATTCTCATGTCCATTCACGCCCACCGGCGTCTGCTGCCGCGATAGCAGCGGTGGTTTCGACAGTTGCAGGCCTGGTTGCCCTTCATAAGGTGCCAGGAGCGCATGACCAAGGAGAGCTACAACCGATGACGCTGCCCGGAAATTCAGGGAAGAGAGCACTGGCCTTGATGACTGGCCTGAGTTTGTCACTGTTTGCGCTTACCGGTGGCGCCGAGCCACGATTCGATCCAGACGATCAGGAGAGTGTCGCGGTGCTGATCGATGAGCTTGTCGACCGGGGTATCGAGCGCGAATGGCTGGAACAGGCCATGCGTGGGGCGAATTTCGAGCAGGGCGTGCTGGATGCCATGGAGGGTGCGGCCGAACGGCGCCTGCGCTGGGACGAGTATCGTGAGATATTCCTGCAGCCCGAGCGCATCGAGCGGGGAGCTGCATTCATCGTGGCCCATCGCGATGCCTTCGAGCGTGCCGAGGCGCAGTATGGCGTACCTGCCGAGATCATTGCCGCGATCATCGGTGTCGAGACCAGTTACGGTCGCTTCACCGGGCGCCATCGGGTGATCGATTCGCTCTCGACCCTGGCGTTTCACCATCCCAGCCGCGGTACGTTCTTCCGTGGCGAACTTGCGGCCTTTCTTGAGATCGCCCGCGAGCAGGAGGTCGACCCCGGCACGCTCAATGGCTCCTATGCCGGTGCGATGGGTTATCCCCAGTTCATCCCTACCAGTTACCGTGCCTATGCGGTCGATTTCGATGGCGATGGCCATCGCGATCTCTGGACCAATCCGGTCGATGCGATCGGCAGTGTCGGCAACTACTTCGCCGAGCACGGCTGGCAGCCGGGTGAGCCTATCGTCGACGACGCCAGTGGCCCGGATGCATTGCCGGACTCGATCGAGTTCAATGCTACCCGCGCCCCCTATGTCGAGCTTGGCGAGCTGATCGCTCAGGGTATCGAGCCGGCCGTCGAGATGACGGACGAGATCCAGGTCATGCCGCTGGCCTTCGACTACCGGCTCGATAGCGATGTCGGCAATGGTGAGGGTGAGCTGCGCTACCACTACCGTCTTGGTCATCGCAACTTCTATGTGATCACTCGCTACAACCATAGCCATCTCTATGCCATGGCCGTCACCGAGCTTGCCGAGGCGATACGCGCTCACTACGAGGATACGCAATGGCCGGGCGAAGCGACATGATACGTACCTGGGTCTCGTTGGGTACGCTGCTGTTGCTTGTGGGGTGTGCTGGCGGTGGCGGTTCCTATGAGCGTTCGTCGGCCGGCGTTGCCACGCCGGCGACAAGCACGGCGAGCGGGCGCTATTCGATGGATCGCGATGCCTACCCCGACCTGCCGCCGGATGTCTCCAACGTGCCTGATGCCGTTCCGCGGGTCGAGCCGCTATCGCGTGGCGGCAATCGGCCCACCTACGAGGTGTGGGGCAAGACCTATCATGTGCTTCCCGATGCGGCCGGCTACCAGAACCAGGGGATCGCCTCCTGGTATGGGGAGAAGTTTCACGGTTACAGTACCGCCAATGGCGAAATCTACGACATGTACAAGATGACGGCCGCGCATCGTTCACTGCCGTTGCCTAGCTTCGCGCGCGTCACCAGTGTTGATACCGGTCGCTCGGTGATCGTGCGCGTCAATGACCGCGGGCCTTTTCATGAGGATCGAGAGATCGATCTCTCCTATGCGGCAGCGTCACGTCTGGACATTCTTGGCAACGGCACCGGCAGGGTGCGTGTCGAAGCCATCGACCCCGTCGCCTGGCAGAATGGCCAGCAGGGCGCGAGCACAACGCAACTGGCCTCGAACGCGGCCTCGGGAGACCAAGGCGGTCGCCGGGAGGGGGGGCATTCGACAAACGGTCAGGTAGCCGTCAGCGCTCCGTCGGCTTCGTCCGGCGCGTCGGCAAGCAACGGTGCTGCCGGGCATGTCTATCTGCAAGTGGCGGCGCTGGGCTCGTCTTCCAACGCCGAGGCACTGAAGGCGCAATTGCAGTCGGAGTTGAGCCAGCCGGTACGCGTGACCAGCGATGCCGCCATTCATCGCGTGCAAGTGGGCCCCGTGCGCGATGCAAGCCACCTCGAGCCGCTACGCGATGAACTTAGGCGCGCCGGTTTTACTCAGACCGTGGTCGTCAACGACAATCCCTGATCCCGGCTCACTGTCGTCTCCAGGCAGTGGGCTGAGAGCGTTTTCCATTCCCAGCTATTCATCTGCGAGAAAATGGTGTCATGAAAGTTTCTTTTGCTTCACGTTGTCTTCGCCGCCTGCTGGTGCCAGCGTCGCTGGTCTGTCTGGCTCTCGTCAGCGCCCCGGCGGTGACGCAGCCCGCGCCTACACCGGTGCCAAGCCCCCAGACCATGATTCCGGCCCCGCCGCAGCTGGCTGCTTCTTCCTGGATACTCATGGATGCCGACAGCGGTGAGATACTGCTCGAACATAATGCCGATGAGCGCCTGCCTCCTGCCAGCTTGACCAAATTGATGACCGCCTATCTCGTCGAGCATGAACTTGGGCGTGGCAATATCTCGATGGAGGATCGCGTCAATGTCAGCGTGAACGCCTGGCGTACCGGTGGTTCGCGGATGTTCATCCAAGAAGGCACCACGGTGTCGATTCAGGACCTGCTCTACGGCATCATCATCTCCTCCGGAAATGACGCAAGTGTGGCGGTGGCCGAGCACCTGGCGGGTGGCGAAGCCCCCTTTTCCGACCTGATGAATCAGCACGCTATGCGGCTGGGCCTGCACAATACCCATTTCGTCAATGCCACGGGACTGCCGGACCCCGAACACTACTCCTCGGCGCGTGATATGGCGATTCTCTCCCAGTACATCATCAACGATTACCCGGAGCACTACGCCATCTATGCGCAGAAGGAGTTCACCTATAACGACATTCGCCAGCCCAACCGCAACCGCCTGCTGTGGCGTGACGCGACCGTCGACGGTCTGAAGACCGGCCACACCAATGAGGCGGGATACTGCCTTGTCGCCTCGGCCAAGCGCGACGGCATGCGCCTGATTTCCGTGGTGATGGGCACGGCTTCCGAGGAGGCTCGCGCTCAGGAGACGCAGAAGCTGTTCAGCTATGGTTTCCGCTATTTCGAGACGCTGCCGCTCTACGAGCAGGGCGCTGTGCTCAATACGCCACGTATCTGGGGCGGAGAGAGCAACGAACTGCGTGTCGGCGTCGACCATGACGTGCGCATGACGGTACCGCGCGGTCGCAGCGACGAGCTGACCGCGCGCCTCAACCTGCAGGAGTCGATCATCGCGCCGATCCAGGCGGGAGAGCGTGTCGGTACGCTGGAGATCCGCATGGGCGATGAGGTGCTCGGCGAGCGTCCGCTGATCGCGCTGGAGAGCGTCGAGCAGGGCGGCATATTCAAGCGTCTGATCGATATGGTACGTCAGTTCATCAGTGGCTTGTTCGGCTGATTGTTCTATCGGGGAGGGGCTCGCTGCGGATGAGCCCCATGCCCTTGGTAAGAGGCCATTGGTTGAGTAAAATAGTAGGAAATATGCTGCTGAGTATTCCCCATGAGTGACAAATCCTTGCGCGACCTGCGCCTCGAGACGCCTCAGGCCGTGACGAAAGGGGCCAAGCTCGAGTTTCCTTGCGATTACCCCCTCAAGATCGTCGGCGATGCCGCCGACGATTTTCATCTCGTCGTCGCCGACGTAGTGGAGAGCCACGCGCCGGGGTTCGACCGCACCACCCTGAGCGTGGTCGATAGCCGTAACGGCAAGTTTCAGTCAGTGCGCGTGACCATCGTCGCCACGGGCCAGCCTCAGCTGGAAGCGCTATTCGCCGAGCTCAAGTCGACTGGCCGCGTGCACATGGTGCTTTAACGGACCTGTGTGTCTTGAACTCTTCGATCAGAGTGATCTTGTAAAGAGCGATCATGTGACATGAGCGAAATCCTATCGCGACCCGTCAAGGTGTTCCTGCTTGGTCGCCAGCCCTACTTGCCGGTGTGGCAGGCCATGCGTGGGCTCACCGACAGTCGCGATGGTGACACGCAGGACCAGATCTGGGTCGTGGAGCATGATCCGGTATTCACCCAGGGGCAGGCTGGCAAGCCCGAGCACCTATTGCTGCCTGGTGACATCCCGGTGGTGCAGACCGATCGTGGCGGGCAGATCACCTATCACGGTCCCGGACAGCTGGTGCTCTACCCCTTGATCGATGTGCGGCGGGCAAGACTCGGTGTGCGCGATCTGGTCAGTGCGCTGGAGCAGACGGTGATCGATGTACTGGCCGAGCAGGGGATCGAAGCACATGCGCGGCCGGATGCCCCGGGAGTGTATGTCGGTGAGGCCAAGATCGCCTCGCTGGGGCTGCGCATTCGCCGCGGTTGTAGCTTTCATGGCGTGGCGCTCAATCTGGACATGGAGTTGTCGCCGTTTACGCGTATCAATCCGTGCGGCTATGCGGGACTGCAGATGACTCAGCTGGCCGATCTGACGGCGATACCGCCCTCTCTGGAGGAGGTAGCATCAAGCGCTGTTGCCCATCTAGCCAGCATTCTCGAGCGTAGCGTCGAGGCGGCAGCCCCCGGCGAATTGCCGGAGCACTGCCTGGCACAGGGCATCAGCCCACGTTGACGATGGGGATGAGCCCCTCATCCATTGGCTGACCGGGTACCTCGGCGGGTGCCGCTAGGCCCAGGTTGTTCTTCTCGAATACCCGATCGGCGCGATAGCTCGAGCGTACCAGGGGGCCTGACGCAACCTCCATGAAGCCCTTGGTGAGTCCCAGCTGGCGGTAGCGTTCGAACTCCGCCGGAGTGACCCAGCGCTCCACTTGCAGATGATTCTTGGTGGGGCGCAGATACTGGCCAAGGGTAAGGATATCGACGCCGATCTCACGCAGATCGTCCATGGTGGCGAGTATCTCCTCATCCGTTTCGCCAAGACCCAGCATCAGGCTGGTCTTGGTCAGGATGTTAGGGCGATGGCGCTTGGCGTGGGCCAGCACATCGAGCGTCTTGCGGTAACCGGCACGCGGGTCACGTACCCGTGCGGTCAGCCGCTCGACGGTTTCGACGTTCTGGGCAAAGACCTCCAGGCCGGAATCGACCACGCTCTCCACGGCCTCGAGCCTGCCATCGAAATCCGGCGTCAATGCTTCCACCACGACCTCGGGCGTGCGGGTCTTGATGGCGCGAATGCAGGCCGCGTAATGACCGGCGCCACCATCCTCGAGGTCGTCGCGGTCCACCGAGGTCAGCACGATGTAGCGCAGCGCCATCAACTCGACAGACTTGGCGGTGTTTTCCGGTTCTTCCAGGTCGAGCCAGCCCTTGGGATTGCCGGTATCCACGGCACAGAAGCGACAGGCGCGAGTGCATACCGAACCCATCAGCATGATGGTGGCGGTGCCGTTGCTCCAGCATTCACCCATGTTGGGGCAATGGGATTCGGCGCAGACGGTGCTCAAGCGATGCGTATTGACGTTGCGCCGTACCGCTTCGAAGCGCTCGCCCCCGGCGATCTGTACGCGCAGCCAGGGTGGCTTGCGGCCGTTGGAGGCACTCTCCTCGGCCTGCTTGCGCTGCTTCATGCCATCCTTGATCACGGTCATGCCGTGCTCATTGCGGTATTTTTCACCGCTGGATACGGACTGCGAAGGCTTGTCACTCATATCGGTTCGAGGCTCTCTACTCGGCGGCTGGGGCTGCCTACTCGGCGCGTCTTTGCCGCTCGATTTTAGCATAACGCCACTGCCACATCAGCTGCCGTGGCCATTTGCCATGGGTAGGCAGACCACGTTGTGACCCGGGCGTGGTTCCAGCGGCGCACTGAAGTGCGCATTGAGCTGTGGCAGCAGCTCGCGGACGAAGCGTAAGAAGAGTTCGGTGATCGGTGATGGCTGGCGCTCCTGTGGATAGACGGTGCACCAGGAGCGCCGCAGCGGGAAGCCCGGCAGCCGGGGCGAGGCCAGCAGGCCAGCGTCGAGCTCGAGCTGCACCGACAGGCGCGGCAGGATCGCCACGCCAAGGTGGGCCATCACCCCCTGCTTGATGGCCTCGTTGGTCCCAAGCTCAATGGTGTGGGGCAGCGATACCCGCTCGCGGGAGGCGAACTCCTCGAAGGCGGTTCGTGTGCCCGATCCTGGCTCACGCACCAGCACGTAGTGGTGCGCGAAATCCTCCAGGGTCGGAGCGGCGACCCCAAGCAGGGGATGGCCTGGCCAGACCACTGGAATCAACTCATTATCGAGGATCGGCATGAAGGCGAGGCTGGCATCGTCTGGCACCATGCCCATGATCACCAGGTCGTCGCGACGCTCCGCCAGTCGCTCCAGCGCCTGGCTGCGATTGCACACCCTCAGGCGTATGGCCACCTCGGGATAACGGGCGCGAAACCTCGCCAGGATATAGGGCACCACGTACTGCGCCGTGGAGACGGCAGCCAGGTTGAGCTCGCCGCGAATGGAGCCGGCGATTTCCGACAGCTCCATCTGAAGACTCGAGACTTGGCCGAAGATAGACTGTACCGAAGCGGCCAACGCGTCCGCCGCCGGCAGCACATGAAGCGTCTTGCCGGCATACTTGAATAGTGGCTGCTCCAGTGCCTGCTCGAGCTGCCGAATCTGCGCACTCACGGCGGGCTGTGTCAAGCCGAGTTGCTCCGCCGCTCGAGAGTAGGATTGTTGACGATGAACGGCCTGGAAGACCTGCAACTGACGAAAGGTCAGGCGATTGAGCAGACTGGTTCGCGTCATTGAAGGGGCCCGCCGGTGTAAGTCGTGCCTGTTAGAATGACGGAATACTATCAATTATCCATGGTTGGGTCGCCCGTGTTTCAGAAACTGCTGATCGCTAACCGCGGTGAGATCGCCGTCCGTATTGAACGGGCCTGTGCCGAAATGGGCATACGTTCAGTCGCAATCTATACCGAGGCGGACCGCTTTGCGCTGCACGTCAAGCGAGCCGACGAAGCCTATTTCGTTGGCGACGATCCTCTTGCGGGTTATCTCGATGCCCAGCGTCTGGTGGATCTGGCGCGGGAGACGGGCTGCGATGCGATTCATCCGGGCTATGGTTTTTTGGCCGAGAGCGCTGATCTTTCGCGTCTATGCTCCCAAGCGGGGATCGCCTTCATCGGTCCGGGCCCGGATGTCATTGCCGCCATGAGTGACAGGAGCGTGGCGCGAGACTACATGCGTCGGGCCGGCATTCCGGTGATCGCGGGATCTCAGCACTCGCATGACCAGCTGGAGCAGGCTCAGGCAACTGCCGCTTCGATCGGCTACCCGGTGATGTTGAAGTCTTCCGGCAGCGCGGGGAAACACATACGCCGCTGCGATGGGCCCGCATCGCTGGCCCGAGCCTGGCAGCGTGCTAATGGGGATGATGCAGACCTGACCAGTGCCGATCTTCATGTGGAGAAGTGCGTGGAGGCATCGCTGCATATCGAAGTGCAGGTACTTGCCGACCGCCATGGAGGCGTGATCCATCTCTTCGAGCGCGACTGCTCGATCCAGCGTCACAATCGCAAGCTGATCGATATCGCTCCGAGCCCTCATCTGACGCCGGAGCAGCGCAGCTATGTCGGTAGATTGGCGATACGTGCAGCGCAAGCGGTCTCGCTCGAGAATGCCGGCACCATCGAGTTTCTGGTTAAGGGTAATGAGATCTACTTCTTGGCGGTGAGCACGCGGATCGAGGTGGAGCATACCGTTACCGAGGCCACCACCGGGGTCGATATCGTCCGCGAACAGATCCGCATCAGTCATGGCCACAAGCTCTCGTTTCGCCAGGAGGACATTCATCCGCATGGCTATGCCATGCAGTTTCGTATCAATGCCGAGGACCCGCGCAACGATTTCCTGCCCTCGTTCGGTCGCGTCACCCGTTACTACTCACCGGGAGGCCCAGGGGTGCGCACCGACACGGCGATCTACACCGGCTACCTGTTGCCGCCCCATTTCGGTCCGCTGTGCCTGAAGCTGATCGTCTGGGGGATGACATGGGAGGAGGTGCTCAATCGCGGCGTGCGAACACTCAATGACATGCGCCTGCAGGGGATCAAGACCTCCGCTCCCTATTACGAAGCGATCCTGCTTCACCCTGACTTTCGCGAGAAGAGATTCGATACCGACTTCGTGGCCCGTCACCCCGAGCTGCTCGACTACTCGGTGAAACGCAATCCCGATGAGGTGGCGCTGGTGATCGCCGCTGCCATTGCCGCGCACGCCGGCCTGTAACTGGAGAGAGCCATGAATGTTCTGAGCCATGCTGAACGATCGCGTGTGAAGGTCAGCGAGATGGTGCTGCGAGATGGTCATCAGTCGCTGATCGCCACCCGCTTGCGAACGGATGACATGCTGCCGGTCTGCGAGGCGCTCGATGCCATCGGCTTTCACAGCCTGGAGGTGTGGGGCGGGGCGACCTTCGATGCCTGCCTGCGCTTTCTCAAGGAGGATCCCTGGGAGCGCTTGAGGCGGCTTCGAGAGGCGTTGCCCAATACGCCCTTGATGGCGCTGCTACGTGGGCAGAACCTGCTGGGGTATCGGCATTATGCCGATGACGTGGTGAAGCGCTTCGTGACCCGAACCGCCGAAAGCGGCGTGGATATATTCCGGGTCTTCGATTCGCTCAACGACATGCGCAATCTTGAAACCTCCATGGCGGCCATCAAGTCGGTCGGCAGACACGCCCAGGGCGCATTGTGCTATACGGTCAGCCCGGTCCATGATCTCGAGACCTATGTAGCGGATGCCCGCCGGCTGGTCGACATGGGGGCCGATTCGATCGCCATCAAGGACATGGCAGGTCTGCTTACTCCCTATGCCACCCATGAGTTGGTCGCCGCCCTGGTGGAGGCCGTTGAAGTGCCCATTCACCTGCATGCTCACGCCACTTCCGGCCTCGCCTCTCAGTGTCACCTCAAGGCAGTCGAAGCGGGGTGTCGACACATCGATACCTGCAGCTCGGCCTTTGCCGGCGGCACCAGCCATCCCGCCACCGAGGCGATGGTGGCGGCCTTCGCGGGTACCGGCTTCGACACCGGCCTCGATCTGGAGGCGATCAAGGCGATCGGCGATAGGCTGCGCGAGGTGCGCCGCAAGTATGCCGCCTTCGAGAGCGAATACACTCGCGAGAACGTCTCGGTGCAGATCAGCCAGGTACCGGGCGGCATGATGTCCAACCTGGCCAATCAGCTGAAGGAGCAGAATGCGCTGTCGCGCATTCATGAAGTGTTCGACGAGATTCCCCGGGTGCGTGCCGATCTCGGCTATCCACCACTGGTCACGCCGGCCTCCCAGATCGTCGGCTCCCAGGCAGTGCTCAATGTGCTCACTGGTGAGCGTTACAAGGTGATCACCAATGAGGTGAAGCGCTACCTGATGGGAGGTTATGGGCATCCCCCCGCGCCGACCGACAAGGGCTTGCGCCAGCGTGCCATAGGCCGGCAGCCGGTCGAGGAGGGACGGCCGGCCGATCGTCTCGAATCCGAGATGGCGAGGCTGACCGAGGCAATCGGTGGGCTGGCGGGCAGTGAGGAGGATATCCTCACCTTCGCCATGTTTCCCGATATCGGCCGCGACTTCCTGCTTGGCCGGCGTGACGGTACGCTGCAGCCCGAGCCGTTACCCTCGATGGATGAGGCGAACCGACCTAGTCGCGAGGGCACTCCCACCGAATTCATCATCGACGTGCATGGTGAGTCCTACGAGGTGCAGATTACGGGGGTAGGGCAGGATACCGGTGGGCGACGCCAGGTCTACATGACCCTGGACGGCATGCCGGAGGCGGTCGTGCTCGAGACCCGCAACCGCCATCCGGTGACGCCACAGAGTCGTCGCGCTCGCGCCTCGCTGGCCGGCCATGTAACCACTGCCATGCCGGGCAACATCGTCGAGGTGCTGGTCGAGGAGGGCGAACTCGTGGATGAAGGGCAGCCGGTGCTGGTGACTGAGGCGATGAAGATGGAGACCGAGCTCCACGCGAGGCAGAGCGGCCGAGTAATGGCGATCCATGTGTCGCGAGGCGATCGCGTCATGCCTGGAGAAGTGCTGGTTGAGATCGCCTGAGTCGCGAGTATGAGATGACAGTGTGGGCGCTATGGGCTACGCTGTATTGCAGTGCAGCATACTGCTTGTCTCATGACGGCAGGCCGCCACACCATTGCCGACTGGGAGTGACTCCATGCTACCGGCTACGACCTCTATGATGAATACCGCCCTGTCGCTATTCGATCCGCTCGGGATTGGCCGCGTCTCGCTCGACTACTGGCGAGACGGGGTCGAGCGCAGCGTGCTCTATCTCGATGTGATGCGTCAACGCGGCAACCAGTACCTCGAGCACATGGAGCAGACCAAGCCGAACGTATTGGGTTTCGAGTCCGAAGTGCTGATGGATGGTCGCGACTTGCCGCGGCCCGTCAATTACGAGCTGATGCGCATCATTCCCCCAAAAGGGATTGAAATAGATCCCCTCGAGCGTCCTTTCGTGGTGGTTGACCCGCGTGCCGGCCATGGGCCCGGGATCGGCGGCTTCAAGCCCGATAGCGAAATCGGTGTGGCATTGCGTGCCGGCCATCCCTGCTACTTCATCGGGTTTCTGCCATTCCCCGTCCCGGGGCAGACCGTCGAGGATGTGGCCGAGGCTGAGATCGCCTTTCTCAAAGAGGTGATCGCACGCCATCCCGATGTCTCGGAAAAGCCCATGGTGGTGGGTAATTGCCAGGCTGGCTGGCAGCTGATGATGGCCGCGGCCCTGGAGCCCGACTGCTTTGGACCGATCCTCATCGCGGGCGCGCCGCTCTCCTATTGGGCGGGCGAACGCGGCAAGGCGCCGATGCGTTATAGCGGAGGGATGACCGGTGGGAGCTGGATGACCGCGCTTGCGGGCGATCTCGGCGCTGGGCTCTTCGACGGTGCCTGGCTGGTCCAGAACTTCGAGAAGCTCAATCCGGCCAATACCTTGTGGGGAAAGCAGTATCGCCTCTACGCCAATGTCGATACCGAGGCGCAGCGCTACCTGCAGTTCGAGCGTTGGTGGGGTGGCCATGTGGTACTCGGCGCGGAGGAGATTCAGTACATCGTCGACAATCTCTTCATCGGCAATCGCTTGAGCACCGCTGAATTGTCGACCCACGATGGTCGGCGCATCGATCTGCGCAACATTCGTTCGCCGATCGTGGTGTTCTGCTCCAAGGGCGATGACATAACGCCGCCGCCGCAAGCGCTGGGTTGGGTGAGAGAGCTGTATGGCGATATCGACGATATCATCGCCCACGATCAGACCATTCTTTACTGCGTACACGATACCACTGGTCACCTGGGAATCTTCGTCTCGGGCAGTGTCTCGCGTAAGGAGCACACCGAGTTCACGGCCAATATGGACTATATAGACGTCCTGCCGCCGGGACTTTATGAAACGACCGTGACCGAGCGGGCGGCCAAGGGTGATGACGTCCATATCGATGGTGACTACCTGCTGGAGTTCCAGCCACGCACCCTTGAGGACCTCGATGAAGTCGTCAAGCCCAGCGAGGCAGACGATCGACGCTTCGCGACCGTTCAGCGCGTTTCCCAGATCAATCTAGGCATCTATCAGATGCTGGTTCAGCCCTGGCTACAGGCGACCATTACCCCCTCCGCTGCGCGCTGGATGCGGCGCATGCATCCCATTCGCCTGGCCTACAAGCTTTACTCCGAGCGCAATCCGCTGATGGTGCCGGTACCGGTGCTGGCCGACATGATTCTTGCCGATCGGCATGAAGTCGGCGAGGACAATCCCTGGCGTAGTCTCGAGGGAGTCGCCTCCGATCAGATCATGGCAAGTCTCGACAGCTATCGCGATCTGCGCGATAGCATGACCGAACGGCTCTTCCTTACGTTCTATGGTCAGCCCTGGCTCCAGACCATGGTGGGGCTGGGCGTGGAAGATCAACCGCTGCGGCGCCGTCCTGGCATCGAGCCGGAGCATCGTCGCTACGTGGCCAGTCGCCAGGCTGAGCTGCGGGCCCATATCGACCAGGGCGGTAGCCATGAAGCGGTCATGCGCTCGTTGATCTTCGTGCTCGGTGGCGCTCCTTCCACCGACGAGCGTAATTTCAACCGACTCAAGGCATCGAGAGCCGAGCTGGAGCCGGCCTCCAAACTAGCCGACTTCAAGAAGCTGGTACGTGACCAGTTCTCCATTCTCAAACTGGATCGGGATGCAGCACTGGATGCGCTACCAGGCTTGCTGGCCGGGCTGAGCAACGAAGAGCTCGATAAGCATTTCAGGCATCTCGAGCATGTCGTGCAGGCCAGCGGACCGACAGGGGAGGAGGTGAATCAGCGATTGGCCGTCGTGCGCAAGCAGTTCGACCTCGCTCGCCCTGCGCCTGAGCCTGAACCTGAGCCCAAGGAGGCTGCCAAGCCAAAGGCTGAGGCCAAGCCGGCACCAGCGGTTGCCAAGCCGGCGGCCTCCAAAAAGACAGTGAGCAAGTCGGTAATTAAGGAGTCTGCAAGCCAGAAGCCTGCAAGCAAGAGGGAAGACAAGAAGCCTGCGTCGCAGCGTCGCAACTCCAAGAAGCCACCCTCTTCCAATAATAACTGACCGCCAGACAGCAGCGCCGGCTCTAGGGTCGGCGCTGCTGTCTTGGTGTGCTCCTCGTATGCTGGTGACTAGTTCACTTCGAGGATCTTCATGGTATTGGTGCCCCCATGGGAGTTCATGTGATCTCCGCGCGTGATGATCACATAGTCACCCAGCTTGGCGATGCCACGCTCGGTCAATATCTTCAGCGCCGCCAGGTTGAGTTCGGTGGGGTTCATGTTGTTGGGGTCGAAGGGGATCGAGACCACGCCGCGATACAGCGCCATGCGCCGCTGGGCGATGGCGCTGTGCGCCAGGCCGATGATGGGCAGGCCCGAGCGAATCCGTGAAGCGATCAGCGGCGTGTGCCCCGTCTCGGTCATGCAGACGATGGCAGCCACTCCGGTGAGGTGGTTGGCGGCGTACATGGCGGAGAGCGCGACCGTCTCGTCGATCTTCGAGAATCCCTCGTGCATGCGGTGCCCCGACTCCTGGGTGCTGCGCTCGCGTTCGGCGCCCAGGCAGAGCCGGTTCATCGCCTCGACGGTCTCCACCGGGTAGGCTCCAGCGGCGGTCTCGGCGGAGAGCATCACCGCATCGGTGCCGTCGAGTACCGCATTGGCGACATCGAACACCTCGGCGCGGGTGGGCAGCGGTGCCTGAATCATCGACTCCATCATCTGGGTGGCGGTGATGACCGCCCTGTTCAGCGTACGCGCTCGCTGGATGAGGCGCTTCTGGACGCCGATCAGTTGGGCATCGCCAATCTCCACGCCCAGATCGCCGCGTGCCACCATGACGGCTTCTGAAGCGAGGATGATGCCGTCCAGGGTGGCCTCGTCGACGACCGCCTCGGCCCGCTCGACCTTGGCGACGAGACCTATCTCCTTGCCCGCCTCGCCAAGCAGCTCGCGCGCCTCCTGCATGTCAGCACCCGAACGCGGAAAGGAGACGGCCAGATAGTCGACCCCGATGTCGATTGCGGTCTTGAGGTCCGCCTTGTCCTTGTCGGTCAACGCCGCGGCGGAGAGGCCGCCGCCCTGCTTGTTGATGCCCTTGTTGTTGGAGAGCTTGCCGCCCACCACGACGCGGGTATGTACCTCGGGAGCGTTGACCTTCTCGACCTTCAGTACCAGGCGACCGTCATCGAGCAGCAGGACATCGCCGGCAACGACATCCTCGGCCAGGGTCTTGTAGTCGCTACCGACACGTTCGCCATCGCCGTCGTCGCTCCCCAAGGCGGCATCGAGGGTGAAGGACTGACCCTCCTTGAGGACCACGGAACCCTCACGAAAGCGTGCAATGCGAATCTTGGGACCTTGCAGGTCGCCTAACACCGCCACGCTCTTGCCCAGGCGCTCGGCGATCTCGCGGACCTCGCTCAAGCGGCGACGGTGATCTTGTGCCGAGCCATGAGAGAAGTTCAGGCGGACCACATCGACACCCGCCTTGATCATGGCTTCCAGGACACCTTCGCGGTCGCTGGCCGGACCCAGGGTGGCGACGATCTTGGTGCGGCGAATAGGACCATGCAGGGCGTTCGGCATTAGAGACTCCCGAGTGGTTGTGCCAGCGAGCGATCCGCCGGCATAGGTTCGTCATGTAGTGTTTTTACTACATCGAGCACACCATACTCCCGTTGGATGAAAAATCCCATGTCTCACCCGGCTTAGCAAGTCTCTGCGGATCCCCGGTGCGCTTTGAGCAGAGAACGGCACAAGGTATGAAACGAGTATTAAGTGCTGCCAGGCTTGCCGCAACCGGGAAGATCGGTCTAGTGTCCAAAGGCAGAAGCGTCGGCGGGGCTGGCGCGATATTGGGCGCTGGGGTAGGGTAGGCGCATTTTTCCGTTGACCACGATGGGTGTTCGCACCTCGGGCTGGGCCAATGGGGTCCGAGCGAGAAGGAAATTGAAGCACTATGGGGAAGTCACTGGTCATCGTCGAATCGCCGGCCAAGGCGAAGACGATCAACAAGTATCTCGGCAACGATTTCATCGTGAAGTCGAGCGTGGGTCATATTCGTGACCTGCCGACCAGCGGCTCGGGCAAGTCGGCCTCCGATCCAAAGGAGCGTGCCCGGCAGGCAGCAGCGACGCGCAAGATGTCGCCGGAAGACAAGGAGATCTACAAGAGGCGCAAGGCTTGGGATCAGCTGATCCGACGCATGGGTATCGACCCTGAGCATGGCTGGGAAGCGCACTACGAGATACTCCCCGGCAAGGAGAAAGTGGTCTCGGAGCTTCAGAAGTACGCTGCCAAGGCAGATACCGTCTACCTGGCGACGGATTTGGATCGCGAAGGGGAGGCGATCGCCTGGCACCTTCAGGAGACCATTGGCGGCGACGATGCGCGCTACAAGCGCGTGGTCTTCAACGAGATCACCAAGAATGCCATCCAGGAGGCCTTCAAGGATCCCGGCAGACTCAATATAGAGCGGGTAGAGGCGCAGCAGGCGCGGCGATTCCTCGACCGAGTGGTCGGCTTCATGCTCTCGCCGCTGCTGTGGAGCAAGATTGCCCGTGGCCTCTCCGCTGGCCGCGTGCAGTCGGTGGCGGTACGCCTGATCGTCGAGCGCGAGCGCGAGATCCGCGCCTTCGTGCCCGAGGAGTTCTGGGACGTCCATGCTGACTTGCTGCCGGCGGACGTGACCAACGGGGCGAAAGACACCGATCCGATCCGCTTCGAGCTGGTACGCCAGGAGGGCAAAGCGTTTCGCCCCACCTCCGAGGCTGAGACGCTCGAGCGAATCGCTGCGCTGCGCAAGGCGCCACTCGCGATCACCGCACGCGAGGACAAGCCGACCCGCTCCAAGCCCAATGCCCCCTTTATTACCTCCACGCTGCAGCAGGCGGCCAGTGGCCGGCTGGGGTTCTCGGTCAAAAAGACCATGACCCTCGCCCAGCGCCTCTATGAGGCGGGTTATATTACCTACATGCGTACCGACTCCACCAACCTTTCCAAGGATGCTGTGGAGAGCGTGCGCGATTACATTAGCAGCGAGTATGGCAGTCGCTATCTGCCCGAGGCGCCCAACCGCTACTCCAGCAAGGAGGGAGCCCAGGAGGCCCACGAGGCGATTCGTCCCTCTGACGTGGCCAGGCAGGCCACCGACCTTGCTGGCATGGAGCGCGACACCGAGCGCCTCTACGAGTTGATCTGGCGCCAGTTCGTAGCCTGCCAGATGACGCCGGCCGAGTACCTCTCCTCGACCCTGACGGTCGAGGTGCAGGGCTTCGAGCTCAAGGCCAAGGGGCGTGTGCTCAAGTTCGACGGCTATACTCGCGTCATGAAGCCCGCAGGGAAGAAGGAGGAGGATCAGTCGCTCCCCGATCTCGTCGAGGGCACGCCGATGCGTCTCGAGTCCCTCGAGCCCTTGCAGCATTTCACCAAGCCACCGCCCCGTTTTACCGAGGCGAGCCTGGTCAAGGAGCTTGAAAAGCGGGGGATCGGCAGGCCCTCCACCTATGCGTCGATCATCTCGACGATTCAGGACCGTGGCTACGTCAAGCTCGAGAGTCGGCGCTTCTATGCCGAGAAGCTCGGCGATATCGTCACCGAGCGGCTCAAGGAGTCGTTCGGCGATCTGATGGACTACTCCTTCACCGCGCGGATGGAGGATAGCCTCGATGAAGTGGCCGAGGGGAGCCGTGAGTGGCGAGAGCTGCTCGACAGCTTCTATGCCGAGTTCCGGGCCGCCCTCGAGCTTGCCGAGAGCGAGGAGGGGATGCGTCCCAACCAGCCGGTGCCGACCGACATCGACTGTCCGAGTTGTGGGCGCAAGATGCAGATCCGTACCGCCTCCACCGGCGTCTTCCTGGGGTGCAGCGGTTACAACCTGCCGCCCAAGGAGCGCTGCAAGACCACCATCGATCTGATTCCTGGCGAAGAGGCGGTCGCCGCCGATGCTGGCGAAGAGGCCGAGACCGAGGCGCTGCGTGCCAAGCACCGCTGTCCGAAGTGCAGTACCGCCATGGACAGTTACCTGCTCGATGAGACGCGCAAGCTGCATATCTGCGGCAACAGTCCCGATTGCGCGGGCTACGAGATCGAGACGGGGCGCTTCAAGATCAAGGGCTATGAAGGCCCCACTCTCGAGTGCGACAAGTGTGGCTCGGAAATGCAGCTCAAGACCGGACGCTTCGGCAAGTATTTCGGCTGTACCAACGAGACGTGCAAGAACACCCGCAAGCTGCTCAGAAGCGGCGAGGCGGCACCCCCGAAGATCGATCCGATTCCGATGCCCGAGCTTAAGTGTCAGAAGGTCGACGATTACTACGTGCTGCGTGACGGGGCCAGCGGGCTGTTCCTGGCGGCCAGCCAGTTCCCCAAGAATCGCGAAACGCGCCCGCCGCTGGTGCGCGAGCTCAAGGCGCATGCCGAGGCGCTGCCGGAGAAGTATCACTTCCTGCTCAAAGCGCCGAGCGAGGATCCCGATGGCCGTCCGTCGCAGATTCGCTTCTCGCGCAAGACCAAGAGCCAGTACGTCATGACCGAGGAGGAGGGTAAGGCGAGCGGCTGGCGCGCACTTTTCGAGAATGGCAAGTGGCAGGTGGAGGACAAGCGAAAGTGACCCCGAGAGGCCGAACCAACCAGCTGCTCTATCAGGCGGAACTATTGCTGGATATCGATGGCGGGACGGATGAGCACGCCGACGCCCGTAGAGCGGGGGCCCAGGAGGGGGCGTTGGCGTTGGCAGAGCTTGCGCTCAACGCCGCACTGCGCGAGCTGACCGAGCATGCTCGCCTGCCGCGCCATGAGTGGCGACTGCTGCTCGGAGACGCGGCACCGTCTCTGGCCGAGCTCGAGCGACTGCGTGAAGAGGCTCGAAGTCCGCAGAGCTGGCTTGCGGTACTACTGAACCATGTCGAGGCGCTGCATAGTGTCGAGGGCGCCTCGCGTCGCCGACCGGCTGCGGCGTCCACCAGCCTCATCGCTACCGCCGAGCAGCCCTCGCTTCGCGATGAGCTGCGCTGGTGCCTCGCGCAATTCAAGGCAGAGCTCAATGATCTTCGCGAAACCAGCGTTGAGTGGTGACGGGGTTGCTCCGGCGATGATACGCTTGGCGGAATGATGACTACGGCCATGGAGCACCATGGTCGTTTTTTATTGCTTGCTTATGCCACATACGATTGGGGGTAGCCGCGTGTCAGATACCGCGATTCTGGAAATCGTCGAACTCAGTGATGGTGAAATCGTTCTGCGTGCGGCGGATGGCGATGGCGAGCCGCTGGTGCGCATCCATATTTCCGACGAGGCGGCACAACTGCTGCGCAATAGTCGTTTCGAGGTGGCCCAGGAGATGATCGATCACGCCATGTCCCACAGTGGTCTTTGGCAGGAAACCCAGGAGGAGCGAGAGACGGGATCGACGCTTCATTAATGGCTGCGGAAAGGCTCGCCATCTTCGTTGATGTGCAAAACGTCTACTACACCACCCGACAGGCATTCGGTCGCCACTTCGACTATAACGCCTTCTGGTCGCGCGTGACGCCGGGCCGTGACTTAGTGGTGGCCAACGCCTATGCGGTCGAGCGGGGCGATGCCAGGCAACGGCAGTTTCAGAATATTCTGCGCGGTATCGGCTTCAGCGTTAAATTGAAGCCCTATATCCAGCGCAGCGATGGCTCGGCCAAGGGCGACTGGGATGTGGGGATTACCCTCGATGCGATGGAGACTGCACCTCTTGTCGATCGCGTGGTGCTGCTCTCCGGCGATGGCGATTTCGACCTGCTCGTGGCGCGGATGCGTGAGCGGCATGGTGTGATCGTCGACGTGTTCGGCGTCCGACAGCTCAGTGCCGATTCGCTGATTCGCGCGGCCAGCGAGTTCGTGGCGATCGACGCGCCGCTATTGATGGGTTAGGTCCATCAAGGCGATTTGCCCAAGAGAAATCGATGAGGAGCGCGATGAGAAGCGAGGTGGCAGCGCTGCGGTTGTCCGCATTCATGGCGCTGCTAGTGGGGATAGTTGCCACGGCGGTGGCCCTGCTGGCGAACTCCCAGGCCATCCTGCTGGATGGCATGTTCAATCTCGTCTACTTCGGCATTGCGTTGGTCACGCTTCGTGTCAGCAGGCTGGCGAGCTACCCGGATAGCGACCGCTATCCTTTTGGTTACACCTACTTCGAATCGCTGGTCAATGCAGGCAAGGGGGTGATGATCCTCGGCGTCTCGTTCTATGCGCTGTTCGAGGCGAGCATTGCCCTGATGACCGGCGGGAGCGAGATCGCGGCTGGACTGGCGATCGGTTATGCGCTATTCGCCACTCTCTGCTGTGCCATCACTGCCTGGTCGCTCAGCCGTACCCTGCGCCATGTGGACAGCCCGCTGGTCAGGGCGGACCAGGAGAACTGGGTCGTCAATAGCCTCATTTCGGCAGCGGTGCTGCTGGCATTTTGTCTCATCCCCCTGCTCGAACGCTTTCAGCAGCCGCTGTTGATTCCCTACATTGACTCCCTCCTGGTGATCGTGGTGGTGTTGCTGTGCCTGGGCGTGCCGGTACGCATGGCCTCCCGGGCGATACTCGAGCTGCTCAATCGTGCGCCGCCCGAGTCGCTGGCCACGCCGGTTCGGGCAGCCATCATCGAAGAGCTGAAGGAGTTGCCGACGCGCCAGGTTCGGGTGCGCATGGTGCGCCCGGGACGCATGCTCTATGTCGTCGTGCATGTGGTACTGCCCGAGGAGTTTCCGCTGCACTCACTGCGCGAGCTCGATGCACTGCGTGAGCGCATCGACTCTGCCGTACGCAACATCTACTCGCCGCTGATCGTCGATACTCTGTTCACCGCCGATGCCCACTGGGCCATGCCATCGTCCGGCTTGCTCGTTCGCAGTGAGTGATCGGCATTGGAGGCGAGGTCGTCGCTAGCATGCCGATAGTGATGGACGAGCGAGGCGGCAAGGTATGAGAGTCATGGATAACCCGGTACAATCGCGCACTTTTGCACCAGCCATCGGACCCCTACGTGATCTCCACCGCTAATATCACCATGCAGTTCGGGGCCAAGCCCCTGTTCGAAAACGTCTCCGTCAAGTTCGGTAATGGCCATCGCTACGGTCTCATCGGTGCCAACGGCAGCGGTAAGTCGACGTTCATGAAAATCCTCGGCGGTGACCTTGAGCCCTCCTCCGGCCAGGTGATGGTCGATTCGGGCGCCAGGCTCGGCAAGCTGCGCCAGGACCAGTTCGCCTTCGAAGAGCAGCGGGTCATCGATACGGTGATCATGGGTAATCACGAGCTGTGGCAAGTGGCGGCCGAGCGTGAGCGTATCTACTCATTGCCGGAGATGAGCGAGGCCGACGGCATGACGGTAGCCGAGCTGGAAACGCGCTTCGCCGAGCTTGACGGCTATACCGCCGAATCGCGTGCTGGCGAGCTGCTGCTCGGGCTTGGCATACCGCTCGAGCAGCACTTCGGCCCGATGAGCGAGGTCGCCCCTGGCTGGAAGCTGCGTGTACTGCTGGCCCAGGCCCTGTTCGCCGACCCCGATGTCCTGCTACTCGACGAGCCGACCAACCATCTGGATATCAATACCATCCGCTGGCTTGAGGGGATGCTCACGGCACGCAACAGCACCATGATCATCATCTCCCACGACCGCCACTTTCTGAATAGCGTCTGTACCCACATGGCGGACTTGGACTACGGCGAGATCAAACTGTTTCCCGGTAACTACGATGAGTATATGACGGCCGCGACCGCGGCTCGCGAGCGTCTGCACGCAGACAATGCCAAGAAGAAGGCGCAGATCGCCGAGTTGCAGAGCTTTGTCAGCCGCTTCTCCGCCAACGCTTCCAAGGCCAAGCAGGCTACTTCTCGAGCGCGCCAGATCGACAAGATCAAGCTCGATGAGATCAAGCCCTCAAGCCGGGTCAGCCCATTCATTCGCTTCGACCAGCATCGCAAGATTCATCGCAATGCCGTGAATGTCGAGGCGATCAGCAAGGGTTACGATGAAAAGCCGCTGTTCGAGCGCTTCAGCATGACCGTGGAGGCGGGCGAGCGTATTGCGATCATCGGCCCCAACGGCATCGGCAAGACCACCCTGCTCAAGACCCTGGCAGGAGAGCTCCGTCCCGATGCCGGGCAGGTCAAATGGACCGATAGTGCCGATCTCGGAATCTTCGCCCAGGATCATGCTCATGACTTCGCCAACGATGCCACGCTATTTGAGTGGATGTCGCAGTGGAGTGATGGCGGCGAGCAGGTGATTCGAGGCACGCTTGGGCGCATGCTCTTCTCGAGCGACGATATCGGCAAGTCGGTCAAGGTGATCTCGGGCGGTGAGCAGGGACGCATGCTGTTCGGCAAGCTGTCGTTGACCAAGCCCAACGTGCTGTTGATGGATGAGCCGACCAATCACCTCGATATGGAGTCCATCGAGGCGCTCAACCTGGCGCTTGAGAACTATCCGGGTACGTTGATCTTCGTCAGCCATGACCGTGAGTTCGTCTCCTCGCTTGCGACGCGCATCATCGACATGAGTGGCGACGGCATCATCGACTTCACTGGCGGCTATGATGAGTATCTGCGCAGCCAGGGTGTCTTGGGCTGAGTCTGGACGGCGATCATTGACCAGTCTGTGCCAGCTTGTCGTAAGGTAATGGGAGGCCAATGGAGGGGAAATCGTGACAGATCGACACAATCGGCTATCGCAAGCCATCGAGCGCCTGGACGCACTGCATGCCGAGGATCCGCGGATCGAGCGGGTCGAGGGCAGGGAAGTGCCTTATGAGCTGCTCTATGCTCAACGCATGAGTGCGTGGCTCGAGAAGATCAATCCCGAGCCATCGGAAGCGCTGCGCCTGGCCGTGCGTGCCCAGCACCTGCAGCGCTGGCGCCTGCCACGAGATGATTATCCCCGTGATCGTCCCGGTTATCTGGCCTGGCGGCGCGAGTTGGGGCGTCGTCAGGCCGAGCAGGCGTCTGCCGTACTTAGCGAGGTGGGGTATGAGCCAGAAACTTGCGAGCGCGTCGCCGCGATGATTCGCAAGGAGGAGCTCAAGCACAATGCCGACACCCAGGCACTGGAGGACGCGGCCTGCCTGGTGTTCCTTAACCACTATTTCAACGATTTCATCGAGCAGCATCGGGGCGAGGAGGGCAAGCTCGAACGTATCGTACGCAAGACCTGGCACAAGATGTCGCCTCGCGGCCACGAACTGGCAGCGACGATCCCCCTCTCGGCAGAGGAGCAGGCCGTCGTGCAGCGGGCGCTGCAGTAACCAGTCAAGGTTTTGTCTCGCTGTGCCGTTAAAGGGTCGAGCGTGAGCCAAAGGGTTTGTAACCTGACGCAGAATACAGTAGAAAGCATTGACGATTTATTAGGAAGCAAGATCGATGACGTTAGCGACACGCTTTATCGCCTTGTTGGCGATGGTTTTACTGCCGGCACTTGGTGCCCAGGCCAATCTGCTTGAGCATCTGCAGACGAATTCCTTTCAACCCAATCTTCAACCGTTGACACCCAATGAAGTCTGGGTGCTGGTCGATGATCGCAGCGCGAGCTTGTCCGTTTACCGGGGTGAGCATGTCATCGAGCATTTCTCCCCCGTGTCGCTTGGCCAGCGTGGTGCTGCTCCCATGCGTACGCGTGGCGATCTGCGCACGCCGACCGGCGAGTTCCGTATCGATCGCATCAATCCCGAGAGCCGGTTCCATCTCTTTTTTAGCCTCGATTATCCCACGCCTTGGCATGTGCGTGATGCCTTCAGTGCGGGGGTGATCAGCCAGCAGGATTATGACGATTATTACCGCCATCTACGCCGCTATGGCAGCCCGCCCCAAGATACGATCCTGGGAGGCAATATCGGGATTCATGGTATCGGCAAGGGCGACCCGACCATCCATGAACAGTTTCATTGGACGCAGGGGTGCGTGGCGGTAACCAATGAACAGATCGAGCGTCTAGCGAGACTGATCGGCATTGGCACCCGTGTGGTAATCCGCTAGCCTCAACATGATATCGATAGGATTTTTCATGTAGACAAGCTAACCTTGTCTATAATAAAACAGCGTTTGACATCACGGACATCTGATACCACCGTGAAGAAGAACCTGCCGACAGCAGGACGCCTGGTAAACAGGCACTATCCAAGCTGAACCAAGGAAGACCCTCAAGGAGAACGTTATGACTTTCAAGAACACCCTCAAGATGACCGCTGCTGCTGCTTCTTTGGCCGTTCTGGCCGGTTGTGCCAACCAGGGCATGGACGAGCTGCGTACTACTGGCGAAGCCACTCAGGCGGATGCCGCTCAGGCGCTGAACGTTGCCAACCAGGCGCAGAACACGGCTACCCAGGCGCAGCGCGATGCGCAGGCAGCACTGCAGATGGCTCGTGAGAACCGCGAAGAGATGAACCGCATGTTCCAGCGCTCCATGCAGAAGTAAGGCGCGCTACTTGCGGTGTCGGTGGGCCGCATGACCTTCCGGCGTCGAGCAGTATCAGGGGCTGGGCACCTTCGGGTTGTCCGGCCCTTTTAGCATATGCTCTTGGTCCGAGAGGGTAGTGATGCCAAAATGTGCTCGCTCTTTTCGAGACACTCTTGTGATAAGCGTATCGATTCCCGGGAATGATTAGGATGCGAATAGGCCTTCGTTTTTAACGAATGAAACATCGTAGAGGCTTGTATAGTGGCGGTGGTAGCGAAAGGCTAAGTCAGCCCGAAGTTTCAACTGCGATATTGCCCGGCTCAGCCGGGCTTTTTCGTACCCGGCTGGGCCGGGCTGGTTAATGCAGGTGGGGTTTGTTCGAGGCTGTTTAAGGGCTCGGTTTAGGACTTAGTTCAGGGCGATTTCAAGCTCTTGATAGAGTCCGCTTGCCATCAGGATCTGTTCGTAAAGGCCGGCAGGTTCTTCCGGCTCCTGACGCTCGAGGGGCTCCTCTTCGGCTTCGCGAAGCACGGCGATGGGCTGACCCTTGGGGTGTTCGACCTCCTGCCGAACGCGTCCATAATCCACCGGTGGCTGATCGTCCCCAAACGCCTTGGCCAGCGAATCAAGGGCATTGATCACGGGGACGAACGAACCGTCGCTCTCTTCAAGCAACGGGAAAGACTGTACGTAGAGCGTCTCGCCATCCCAGCCCGCCTTGAAGGGCTCATTGATCAACCTGACGGTAGTGCCGCTGGGAACGCGTTCGTAAAGCGATTCGATGTCCTGGGGCAGCATGCGAATGCAACCGCGGCTGGCGCGCATGCCGACCCCTTCGGGGCGGTTGGTGCCATGGATCAAGTAGCTTGGTATGCCGAGTAGAATGGCATGGCGGCCCAGGGGGTTGTCTGGCCCCGGAGGCACGATGGCGGGGGGCGGCTCGCCCCGTGCAGCGGCTTCCTCTCGCATCGAGCGTGGCGGCGACCAGTGCGGATCCTTGACCTTGACGGTGGTCTTGGTGGTGGCAACCGGTGTGGCGAAGCCATCCCGCCCGACACTGATCGGATAGGTCTCGACGATCGGCGTTTCACCTGAGGTGGCAGGCGGATAGTAGTAGAGTCGCATCTCCGGCAGGTTCACCACGAGCCCTTCGCGCGGCCCCGGTGGCAGGATATGGCGCATGGGCAGCACCACTTCTGCCCCTTCGCCGGGATACCAGAGGCTGAGGTCGGGGTTGGCGCGTTGCATCTCGTCGACACCCAGCCCAAAGCGGTGACCGATATCGATGAGCGTATCCTCATGGGTAGCGACCACGTTTCTGATCTCGCCGATCACATCGCCATCGCTTGGCAGTGGGTAGTGTCCGACCGGCAATCCACTGCCACTCGTCTCCGCCATCAGCGCAGGAGAAGCGATCAGCAGCACCGAGGCCAGCGAGGCCCGGATCATGTGATACCAGCAAGACTTGCCGGCAGATTCTTTCACTAAAGTCTTCATTGCCCGATCTTCTCTCATCAACGGAGTCATGAGGCGGTGCCTTGGGCGGATGCGTTCAGGCGGCCTCGGTCTTTCTGTTCAATCGCTCCAGCAACGTTTCAAGCGCTTGGAAGCGGGTCTCTTCGTCTTGCATGTCAAGCTCGAAGCGCAGCGTATCGGCGCCTTCGAGTCGATAGTGCTGCGGATCTTTCTGTATCAGCGTTACCAGCGTCATCGGGTCAACGGCTGTGCTGCTCGCGAAGATGATGCGGCCACGCTCGGCACCGGCCTCGAGCCGGCTGATTCCCAGACGTTCGGCCCGCTGGCGCAACCGGGTCTGGCGCATCAGTGTCTTCACCGGGGCTGGCAGTAGACCGAAGCGGTCGATCAGCTCGACCTGTAGCTCCTTCAGGGCCGCTTCATCCTCTGCGCTGGCAATGCGTTTATACATGATCAGACGTTGCTGCACATCGTGCATGTAGTCGTCCGGTATCAAGGCCGGCAAATTCAGGCTGACTTCCACCCCCTGGTCGAGCGGCGCATCGATATTGGGGGTCTTGCCGGCCCGGATGGCCTTGACCGCACGATCAAGCATCTGCATGTACAAACTATAGCCGATGGTTTCCATCTGGCCGCTCTGCTCGTCGCCGAGCAGCTCCCCGGCGCCGCGAATTTCCATGTCATGGCTGGCAAGCGTAAAGCCTGCGCCAAGGTCCTCGGCCTGGCTGATCGCCTCCAGTCGCTTGACGGCGTCGCGACTGATCGCCTTGGGTGGAGGCGTGAGCAGGTAGGCGTAAGCCTGATGGTGGCTGCGTCCCACTCGACCCCGCAGCTGGTGCAGCTGGGCCAGTCCGAACTTGTCGGCACGCTCGATGATGATGGTGTTGGCGCTCGGGACGTCGATGCCCGTCTCGATGATGGTCGAACACACCAGCACGTTGAAGCGCTTGTGATAGAAGTCAGACATCACACGCTCGAGCGAGCGCTCCGGCAGTTGCCCATGTGCCACCCCCACCCGCGCTTCGGGCACCAGCTCGCGTACCTGCTGAGCACTGCTCTCGATGGTCTTGACCTCGTTGTGCAGGTAGTATACCTGTCCGCCGCGCAGTACCTCGCGCAGAATCGCCTCCTTGAGTACCGACTCGTTGCGCTGCTGAACGAAGGTCTTGACCGACAGGCGGCGAGCCGGAGGGGTAGCGATGATCGACAGATCGCGAATGCCGCTCATCGCCATGTTCAACGTGCGCGGTATCGGTGTGGCCGTTAGTGTGAGTATGTCGACCTCGGCACGCAGACTCTTTAGTCGCTCCTTCTGTGCCACCCCGAAGCGGTGCTCCTCGTCGATGATCAGTAGCCCCATATTGGGGAAGCTTATGCTCTTGGAGAGCAGCTTGTGGGTGCCGATCACGATGTCGGCACGCCCATCGGCAATACGCTTGAGGCTCTCCGCCTGCCCCTTGCCGGCGGAGAAGCGAGAGACGAGCTCGACCTGTACAGCGGTATCGGCAAAACGGTCGCGGAAGTTGTCGTAATGTTGCTGGGCGAGCAAGGTGGTGGGCACCAGCACCACCACCTGACGGCCCGAGTGCACGGCGAGGAAGGCGGCGCGCATCGCCACCTCGGTCTTGCCAAAACCGACATCGCCACACACCACGCGATCCATCGGGCGCGGTGATGTCATGTCCTGGATCACCGCATGGATGGCGGCGCGCTGATCCGGGGTCTCCTCGAAGGGAAAGCTGCCGGCGAAACGGCCATACTCCTCGGGAGGGAATTCGCAGGCGAACCCCACCCGCGCTTCGCGCCGGGCATAGACATCGAGAAGTTCGGCGGCCGTGTCGCGTATCTTCTCGGCGGCCTTTTTGCGCGCTTTGTCCCACTGATCGGAACCGAGACGATGCAGGGGTGCCAGCTCGTCGCTGGCGCCAGCATAACGAGAGATGAAGTGAAGGCTATCCACGGGCACGTAGAGCTTGGCGTTATCGGCATACTCAAGCGCGAGAAACTCTGCGGCCTGACCGCCTGCCTCGAGTTTTTCCAGTCCCAGGTAACGTCCCACGCCATGGATTTGATGCACCACTGGCGAACCCGGATGGAGCTCGGATAGGTGGCGTACGGCGAGTTCGTTGTCGTCGGTGACCTTTTCACGACGCCGACTTTGTCGTACCACCTCGCCGAACAGTTCGCTCTCGGTGATGACAGCGTAGGTGAGCCGTTCATCGCTGGCCTCGAGATCGCTGGTCTTGAAATCGGTAATGCAGAGGCCATCACCCAGCTCGCCTTCGGTAATGGCCAGGCGCTGATCACCCTTGACGAAACTTGGCCAGTCCGCGACATGGGGAAGTGACAGCCGAAGGGGAGCCAGCACCTCTTCCAGGGCTTCCCTGCGTCCGCGCGACTCGGCAACGAACAGCACGCGTGCCTGGCCATGCTTGCCAAGAAAGCGCTCCAGTGAGGCAGTCGGACGTTGTGCCCGCGCATTGATGGCAACCTTTGCTACCGGACGCGTGGCGGGAACCTTGGCATGCGCATGGTCGCGATCTTCGACCAGTGCTATGCGAGGGTGACGCTTGAGGGCGGCGAACACCTCTGACACCGGTACGAAGGCGCGATGAGGCGGGAGTAGGGGGCGTGTCGGGTCGACGCCGAGATTCTCGTAACGGCTTTGGATGGCCGTCCAGTGATGCTCCGCGGCCTCGTGCACCTGAGGCATCATGGCGACGCGCGTGCCGTCGGCGAGATGCTCGAAGAGGGTGGCGGTCTCTTCGAAGAACAGCGGCAGGTACTGTTCGAGGCCTGGCGAAGGAATGCCCTTCAGCGCATCCACATAGAGCGGCGACTGCCGTGGATCGACGTCGAACAGCGTCTCGAAACCTTCACGGAAGCAGGCGATCGCCGAGCGCGATAGCGAGTACTCATGGGCGGGCAGCAGCTCGATGTGCTCGACTTTGTCGCGGGAGCGCTGGGTGTCGGGGTCGAATTCGCGAAGGGTGTCGATCTCGTCGTCGAACAGGTCGATGCGCAGCGGCGCCTCGCTGCCCATGGGAAACAGATCGATCAGTGCGCCGCGCAGCGCATATTCGCCCGGTTCATAGACGGTCTCCACAGCACGATATCCGGCCCGCGACAGGCTTTCACGGAAACCTTCACGATCCAGCATCATGCCCACTTCCAGTGTCAGGACGCGCCCGGCGATATAGTCGGTGGGGGGTAGGCGTTGCATCAACGTATTGATTGGTACCAGCACGATCCCGTGGGTGGCTTCCCTGAGCTTGCGCAGCGTGCGCAGGCGTGCCGAGACGATGTCCTGATGAGGCGAGAAGCTGTCGTAGGGCAGGATTTCCCAATCGGGGAAGGGCATCACCGGCAGCTCGCTGTAGAAGCGCAGGTCGTTCTCCATGCGCTGGGCCTGCGCGGTATCCGCGGTGATCACCAGCAGCGGAGCATCGAGGGCGAGACGTGATAGCGCTAGGGCGGCAGCGCTGCCCTCGGGGCTTTGCCAATAGAGGGTATCGCGGATACCCGATGGGCGCGGCGGGTCGAGCGGAGAAAAATGCGGCATGGCGTCGTGGTTCGTGACCTTGAAGAGTGAAGTGGGAATGATATCAGCCCTTTATGGCGCTTGTAGTCAACCCCTGTTTTCTGTCATTTCCCTACAACCCTTGCGACCATCCAGCAATTGCGGCAGCGCAGCGCAGCCGGGATAATAACGTCCAATTATGCATACCCTCGATTATGCATCTCCTTGACACCTGTTGACGAAAGAGAGGCCTTACGTGACTCAGCAAACGCTCGATACCGTCTTTGAAGAGTGGCAGGGTAGCGAAGCTATCGCCGAAGAGATGATTCCGTTACTTGGCAAGCTCTATCGCCAATACAATGTAGTTACCACTCTGTTCGGTCGTTCGCTGATCAATCGCTCGGTGATCCGTATCCTCAAGGATCACCGCTTCGTCAAGAAGGTCGAAGGCACCGAGCTCGATGTGCGCGATACCTACCCCCTGGTCAGGGCAATGATCGATCTCAACCTGGGGCCGGCTCACGTCGATATCGGCAAGCTGGCGGTGGCGTTCAAGAATAGCGCAGAAACCGATCCCACGGCTTATCTCAAGCGCGAGCTGACCGAGATCGTCGGTGGGCATGATGCCGACGGTCATGTGGGCGAGCCAAAGGATGTCGTGCTCTACGGTTTCGGGCGCATTGGCCGCATCCTGGCGCGCATCCTGATCGAGAAGGCGGGAGGCGGCAATCTGCTGCGTCTGCGGGCCATCGTGGTACGTGGCCGTGGCGATATCGCCAAGGATCTCGAGAAGCGTGCCAGCCTGTTGCGTCGTGACTCCGTCCATGGCCCCTTCGCCGGGTCGATCAGCATCGATGTCGAGAACAGCGCCCTGATCGCCAACGGCAACTACATCAAGGTGATCTACGCCAACTCGCCTGGCGAAATCGATTACACGGCCTACGGCATCGATAACGCCATCATCGTCGACAACACCGGCATGTGGCGCGACGAGGAGGGCCTGAGCCAGCATCTGGCCTGCAAGGGGGCAGCCAAGGCCCTGCTGACGGCGCCAGGCAAGGGTGACGTCAAGAACGTGGTGTTCGGCATCAATCATGCCGACATCACCAGCGACGATCGCATCGTTTCCGCCGCCTCGTGTACCACCAACGCCATCGTGCCTGTGCTCAAGGCGATCAATGATCGTTACGGCATCGAACATGGTCATGTCGAGACGGTGCACTCCTACACCAACGACCAGAACCTGATCGACAACTACCACAAGGGCGACCGCCGCGGGCGCAGCGCGCCGCTCAACATGGTGTTGACCGAGACCGGAGCAGCCAAGGCGGTCGCCAAGGCGTTGCCGGAGCTCGCCGGCAAGCTGACGGGCAATGCCATCCGCGTGCCGACGCCCAATGTCTCGATGGCGATTCTCAATCTGAACCTGCTGGCCGAATGCGATGCGCAGAGCCTCAACGACTATCTGCGTCGCATGGCGATCCACTCGCCGATGCAGAAGCAGATCGACTACGTCGACTCACCGGAAGTGGTGTCATCGGATTTCGTCGGCAACCGACATGCCGGTATCGTCGATGCCAAGGCCACCATCGCCGATGGCAAGAACGCCGTGCTCTACGTCTGGTACGACAACGAATTCGGTTACAGCTGTCAGGTAGTACGCATCCTGCAGCACATGTCCAACGTCAGATTCCTCGCCTTCCCCATGGATCGCGGCTGACAGGCCTGGCGGGGCTCGTCGACATGACGAGCCCCTTTGAAACATCTCTCGTCACCCTGACATCCACTTCCCCATCTTCTCTCCCTCCGTCATGCCAATCACTTGGCAGGGCAGTTGCGACCTAAGCGCAGGTGGCCTTTCAGTCACCTTCTCTTTATAATGCTTGCGATTTATGGGGATGGCTCGGCATTGCCGAGCTTTACTTACAACCTTCTGAATAAGAAAGAATTCAAACGCCGTGCCGCCTGATTTCTGACGCCACCGTAGTGTGCCCTCTTCGAGTGTGTGGCATTTCGCGCGTTCTTGAGTTTCTTTGCTTACCGTCAGATTCGACAACTGGGCGAGATATGATCGAAGTCAAGAAAGGCCTGGATCTCCCCATCACGGGGTCACCCGAGCAGCGCATCGAAGATGCGCGCCCGGTGCGCCATGTGGCAATTCTGGGTAATGACTATGTCGGCATGAAACCCACCATGGAGGTCCGCGAGGGCGATAGCGTCAAGCGTGGACAGCTGCTTTTTACCGACAAGAAGATCGATGGAGTGCGCTTCACCGCGCCTGCGGGTGGAGAGGTGATCGCGATCAATCGCGGCGAGAAGCGTCGCCTGCTGTCGGTGGTGATCAAGGTCGCCGAGGGTGAAGAGCCGGTCGAGACCTATACCGCGCATGGTGCAGGCAGCTTGGCCAGTCTAGACCGCCGGGTCGTGGTGGAGCAGCTCGTCGAGTCCGGGCTGTGGACGGCGCTGCGTACGCGTCCCTTTTCACGCACGCCGGCACTTGATGCCTTGCCGTCAGCCATCTTCGTTACCGCGATCGATACCCATCCACTCGCTGCCGACCCGGCAGTGGTGATCGATGAACAGCCAGAGGCGTTCGCCAATGGCTTGAAAGTGCTGACTCGCCTGACCGAAGGTCGTGTCTTTCTCTGCAAGGCACCCGATGCCCAGCTGCCCGGTGGCGATATCGAGGGAGTGCAGATCGAAAGCTTCTCCGGTCTACATCCCGCCGGCCTGGTAGGGACGCACATCCATTATCTCGCACCGGTCGCGCTGCATCGTCATGTCTGGCACATTGGCTATCAGGACGTGATCGCTTTCGGCAAGCTGTTTGCCGAGGGTGTTCTGGATGTCAGCCGTGTCGTCGCCCTGACTGGGCCGCGCGCCGAGAAGCCGCGTCTGGTTCGTACCCGGCTGGGCGCGAGCACCGAAGAGCTGTTGGCAGGTGAGGTGATCGAACCCGACGACACACGCGTGATCTCCGGCTCGGTGTTCTCCGGTTTTACGGCCGAAGGCAATCTTCGCTACCTGGGGCGCTTCAACAACCAGATCACACTGCTCGAAGAGGGCAACAAGCGTGCTTTCATGGGGTGGCTTTCACCTGGTACCAACCGACATTCGATCCTGGGGATCTATGTCTCGCGCTTCCTTGGGCTGACCAAGTATGCGCCGTCGACGTCGACCAACGGTTCCGAGCGTGCCATGGTGCCGGTCGGTAGTTATGAGGCGGTAATGCCGCTGGATATCCTGCCCACGCAACTGCTGCGTTCACTGATCGTCGGCGATATCGAAGCGGCGATGGATCTGGGTTGCCTGGAGCTGGACGAAGAGGACCTCGCCCTGTGCACCTACGTGTGCCCTGGCAAGTACGAGTACGGTCCCATCCTGCGTGACAACCTCTCCATGATCGAGAAAGAGGCTTGATGATGAGTATTCGGCAGACACTCGACCGTCTCGAACCGCACTTCCACAAGGGGGGCAAGTACGAGAAGTTCTACCCCCTCTATGAGGCCGTCGACACGATTTTCTATGCGCCTCCCAGCGTGACCAAGACCACCGCCCACGTGCGTGACGGGGTCGATCTCAAACGCATCATGATCACGGTATGGGCTTGTACCTTCCCTGCGATGTTCTTCGGCATGTGGAATGCCGGCTGGCAGGCCAACGTGGCGATATCCGAGGGTTACTCCTCGATGGGCAGCTGGCGCGAAGCGATCATGATGATGCTTGCCGCCGGGCACGAGCCGGGCAGTCTCTGGGCCAATTTCGTGCTGGGGGCGACCTACTTCCTGCCTATCTATCTGGTGACCTTCGTGGTCGGCGGCTTCTGGGAAGTCCTGTTCGCGGTACGCCGCGGTCATGAAGTCAACGAAGGCTTCTTCGTCTCCTCGGTGCTCTATGCCCTCATCCTGCCGGCCACCATTCCGTTGTGGCAGGTCGCGCTGGGCATCACCTTCGGTATCGTGATCGGCAAGGAGATCTTTGGTGGCACCGGCAAGAACTTCCTCAACCCGGCGCTGACCGGTCGTGCCTTTTTGTACTTCGCCTACCCTGCGCAGATCTCTGGCGATGCGGTGTGGGTGGCCGCCGATGGCTTTACCGGCGCCACGCCGCTGTCGCTGGCCTTCCAGGATGGCATGGCGGCAGTGACCGAGCAGTACAGCTGGTGGGACGCCTTCCTCGGCTTCATACCGGGCTCGGTTGGCGAGACCTCGGCACTGGCCATTCTGATCGGGGCTGCAATACTGCTCTGGACGCGCATTGCTTCGTGGCGAATCATGCTAGGCACTTTCCTTGGCATGGTCGCGACCAGTGCGCTGTTCAATCTGATAGGCTCGGATACCAATCCGATGTTCCAGATGGCCTGGTACTGGCACTTCGTACTCGGCGGCTTCGCCTTCGGCATGGTGTTCATGGCCACCGATCCGGTATCCGCCTCCATGACCAATCAGGGGCGGCTGCTGTTCGGTGCCTTGATCGGTATCATGACGGTGCTGATTCGCGTCGCCAACCCGGCCTTCCCGGAAGGGATCATGCTGGCGATCCTGTTCGCCAACCTGTTCGCTCCGCTGATCGACCATTTCTTTGTCCAGGCCAACATCAAGCGTCGCAAGCAGCGTAGCGGCGTACCCATGGCCGAGGAGAGCGCCTGATGGCAGCAAGCAGCAACAACTCCATCAAGAAGATCCTGATCGTAGCCTTCGCCCTGTGCATCGTCTGCTCGGTAGTGGTGTCGACCGCTGCCGTGGCGTTGCGCCCGCAGCAGCAGGCCAATCAGGAAATCGACCGCAAGACCAATATCCTGCGTGTGGCCGGTGTGCTGGATCGCAACGAGGATATCGATACCCAGTTCGCCGCCTTCACACCGCGTGTGGTCGAGCTGGAAACGGGGGAGTACAGCGATCAGTTCGACCCCGAGACTTACGATGGCTTCGCCTATCGTCGCGATCCGGCGGTCTCGCGCACCTTGTCGGGCGAGCGCGATATCGCTGGACTGACGCGTCGAGAGGACTACGCTACCGTCTATCTGCTGGGTGACCCCGATGACCCCGAGCAGATCATCCTGCCGATTCGCGGCCAGGGGTTATGGGGCTTGATGCGTGGTTTCTTGTCCCTTGAAGGGGATGGCAATACCATTGTCGGTATCACTTACTATGAGCATGGCGAAACGCCAGGGCTTGGGGGGGAAGTGGACAATCCGCGCTGGCAGGCCCAGTGGCCTGGCAAGGTGGTGTTCTCCGATGAGGATAGCGTCACGCCCGATATCCGACTGGTGAAAGGAGCGGCGACTGGCGAAAGTGAAGTCGATGCGCTCTCCGGTGCCACCCTGACCAGCAACGGTGTCACCAACATGTTGCAGTTCTGGCTGAGTCCGGAAGGGTTCGGTGAGTATCTGGCCCGTTTCCGCGATCAAGTCGATCCGGAAGATGCCGCTGAAGCTACCCCCGACTTCGACGTAGAAGGAGCCTAAGCATGGCCGCAATCACTCCCAAAGGCGTTCTCGTTACGCCGATCTTCAAGAACAACCCGATCGCCTTGCAGATTCTGGGCATCTGTTCCGCTCTGGCCGTCACGACCACCATGAGCGTGACGCTGGTCATGTGTATCGCGGTAATCGCGGTCACGGCCTTTTCCAACCTGTTCGTATCGTTGATACGCAATCACATCCCATCGTCGATTCGTATCATCGTGCAGATGACCATCATCGCCTCGCTGGTCATCGTGGTCGATCAGGTGCTCAAGGCCTACGCCTACGACATGTCCCGGCAGCTTTCGGTCTTCGTCGGCCTGATCATCACCAACTGTATCGTCATGGGACGCGCCGAAGCCTTCGCCATGCAGAACGGGCCGGGGCTGTCGTTCCTCGACGGCATCGGCAACGGTATCGGCTATGGACTGATCCTGATGGTCGTTGCCTTCTTCCGCGAACTGTTCGGCTCGGGCAGCCTGTTCGGCTTCACCCTGCTGCCTGCGGTACAGGATGGTGGCTGGTACGTGCCCAATGGCTTGATGCTGCTTCCACCCTCGGCGTTCTTCATCATCGGTCTGTTCATCTGGGCCCTGCGCGCGCTCAACCCCGAGCAGATCGAGGCCAACGAGTTCAAGATGAAGCACAACACCGAACCGAAGGAGGCCGTGTAACATGGAACACTATCTGAGCCTATTCATCGCCTCGGTGTTCGTCGAGAACATGGCCCTGGCGTTTTTCCTGGGCATGTGTACCTTCCTTGCCGTCTCCAAGAAGGTCGCCTCGGCGTTTGGCCTGGGTATCGCGGTGGTAGTGGTGCTGACCATCACCGTGCCGGTCAACAACATAATCCTGGGATTTCTGCTCGCCGAAGGCGCGCTGACCTGGACCGGCATTCCAGGAGCCGAGAACATCGACCTGTCATTCTTGGGCCTGCTCTCCTATATCGGCGTCATCGCCGCCCTGGTGCAGATACTGGAGATGTTCCTCGATAAGTTCGTGCCGGCGCTCTACAACGCGCTGGGCGTGTTCCTGCCGCTGATCACGGTGAACTGCGCGATTCTTGGCGGCACCCTATTCATGGTCGAGCGTAACTACAACTTCGCCGAGTCGGTCGTCTATGGCGCCGGTGCCGGGGTTGGCTGGGGGCTTGCGATTACTGCGCTGGCGGGGATTCGCGAACGCCTGAAGTACAGCGATGTGCCGGCTGGCCTGCAGGGGCTGGGTATCACTTTCATTACCGTGGGTCTGATGTCGCTGGGCTTCATGTCCTTCTCCGGCATCCAGATCTGAGCCGCGCCCGGGTGGAGCTAGGCCCGCCCGGGTGCCCGGTCATGACACGAAACAACATAGGAACCCGACATGGTTGATACAAATGTCATCTTGCTCGGCGTGGTGATGTTCACCGTCATCGTTATCGGCCTGGTAATGGTGATCATCGCGGCACGCAGCAAGCTTGTCAGCAGTGGGGAGGTGACCATCGAGGTCAACGGCTCTCCCGAGCACACCCTGACTACTCAGGCCGGCGGCAAATTGTTGAATACTCTGGCAGCCAACGGCATCTTTCTCTCCTCCGCCTGTGGCGGTGGTGGCTCCTGCGCGCAGTGCAAGTGCCGGATCGAAGCGGGCGGCGGTGCCATTCTGCCGACCGAAGAGTCCGCCTTCACCATGCGTGAGAAGAAGGATGGCTGGCGTCTCTCCTGCCAGGTGCCCGTCAAGCAGGACATGAAGATCGAGGTGCCCGAGGAGGTGTTCGGCGTCAAGCAGTGGGAGTGCGAGGTCATCTCCAACCCCAACGTCGCCACCTTCATCAAGGAACTCAACCTCAAGCTTCCCGAGGGCGAGAACGTCGACTTCCGCGCCGGGGGCTATGTGCAGCTGGTGGCGCCGACCTACGATATCAAGTTCTCCGACTTCGATATTGAGGATGAATATCGGGGGGACTGGGACAAGTTCGATCTGTTCAAGATTTCGCACAAGAACACCGAGGAGACCATTCGTGCCTACTCGATGGCGAACTATCCGGAAGAGGTCGGCATCCTCAAGTTCAATATCCGTATCGCCACGCCGCCTCCCGGGACGAGCCATCCGCCGGGGATCATGTCCACTTACGTCTTCAGCCTGAAGCCGGGTGACAAGGTCAAGGTGATGGGGCCCTTTGGTGAGTTCTTCGCCAAGGAGACCGACGCCGAGATGGTGTTCGTAGGTGGCGGTGCCGGTATGGCGCCGATGCGCAGCCACATCTTCGATCAGCTCAAGCGCTTGAAGTCCACGCGCAAGATGAGCTTCTGGTACGGTGCGCGCTCCTGGCGCGAGACGTTCTACAACGAAGAGTACGACCAGCTTGCCGAGGAGTTCGAGAACTTCGAATGGCATCTGGCGCTTTCCGACCCGCTCCCGGAGGATAATTGGGAAGGGCCAACGGGTTTCATTCACAACGTGCTCTATGAGAACTATCTCAAGGATCATCCGGCACCGGAGGACTGCGAATACTACATGTGCGGGCCTCCCATGATGAACGCCTCGGTCATCAAGCTACTCCTCGACATGGGGGTAGAGCCCGAGAACATCATGCTGGACGACTTCGGCGGATGAGCCCGGTCGCCTTACGGCGACTCACGAGGCCGGCCCCTGGCGGGCCGGCCTCGTTCTCGTTATGGCTTGCCGTTGTCAGCGCCGTCATCATGCTGACGGGGTGTGGCGAGCGGGAGCCTGCACGTTATCTGCATGGCACTGCCTTCGATAGCGGATACCATATCACCTTGTATGCCGAGTTGAGTGACGCCGATCTGTCGCGTCTTCAAATCGATATACAAAGTGAAGTGGCACGCTTGGAAAATGACTATCGCCGCATGCGTGAGCGACTGGAAGCTGCCGAGAGAGCCAGCTCGGCTGTGCGCTTGACGACGCTTGGGAGCCCTGCGGTATTGGCCGATATGCTAGATGTCATGGTACATGGCTACGGCGTCGATCGGTTGGCCGGCTGGCTCGAGAGACAGGATATCGAGCGCTATCTGGTCGAGCTGGGGGGCGATATGCGTGCGGGGGCCGAGCCGGGCACTCGCGCCTGGCGCCTGGCGCTTGAGGAGCCTTCCGAGGGGCAGCGTTCGCAGGCTCACATTGTCGAACTGGAACACGCATCGCTGGTTACCGCCGGCGATTTCCGCGACCTTGCCCCACGACCAGTCGATGGCCTCTCGCCTGTCACCGATGATAAGCAGTTGGTTGAAGTCACGGTGCTGCATCCTCAGGCCATGATGGCAAGTGCCTGGGCCAATGCACTGCTGTCGATGTCGCCCGCGCAGGCCGAGAGAGTGGCAGGTCAGCGAAGCATTAGTGCTTATTTTATTGTCACAGGGCCACAAGGGTATGAAACCGCCGTCAGTCCGGCGCTGGCGACGCATTTCGAGTAGCTGCCGCCCTGAGTTTCAGCAATCTTTACATTACGTTAGCGGCTGGTCATTCCAGCGAGGAGAAACAATATGACGATCTGGTTATTGGTGTTAGGGCTCATGGCGCTGGGCATGACGGCAATGGCGATAGGCGTGCTGGTGGGACGCAAACCCATTGCGGGCTCCTGCGGCGGCCTGAATAACTTGGGACTCAAGGATGGCTGCGAAATCTGCGGTGGCAAGGACGAAGTATGTGAGGAGGAGAACCGCAAGCGTGGCGCCAGAGCCAGTGAGCGTCGGCGCAGCGACGAGAGCCGTGGGACCGATCTGGGCTACGATGCGACACGCCGCTAACGCCTCGCCGTCGAGTTCGCCGTGCCGCTGAGCAAGGTGATTCGAGGATCATTACAAGAGTTCACTATTACAGACTCCAAGGAGACGCGAGAGCATATGGCAGTCCATAACTACGACGTGGTGGTGATCGGTACGGGCCCGGCGGGGGAGAGTGCCGCCATCAATGCCGCCAAGCATGGCAAGCGTGTCGCGGTGATCGAGAAGCAGCACGCGGTCGGTGGCAACTGCACTCATTGGGGAACGATCCCCTCCAAGGCGCTGCGCCATCAGGTCAAGCAGATCATGCAGTTCAATACCAACCGCATGTTCCGCGATATTGGCGAGCCGCGCTGGTTCTCGTTCCCCAGGGTACTGGAGCGCTCTCGCGTCACCATCGACCAGCAGGTCGAGATGCGCACCAAGTTCTACTCGCGTAATCGTATCGACCTATTCTTCGGTCTGGCGCGCTTCAAGGATGAGCGCACCGTCGTTGTGCGCGACAACCATGAAGGCGTCGAGGAGCTCTGCGCCCAGAAGATCGTCATTGCCACTGGCTCACGGCCCTACCGTCCTGCCGATATCAATTTCAATCACCCGCGCATCTACTGTTCGGACACCATCCTTGGTCTCAACCATACCCCGCGTACGCTGATCATCTTCGGCGCCGGGGTCATCGGCAGCGAATACGCCTCGATCTTCTCCGGATTGGGCGTGAAGGTCGATCTGATCGACTCTCGTGATCGATTGCTCTCATTCCTGGATAACGAGATCAGTGACGCGCTCTCTTATCATCTGCGCCAGAACGGCGTGCTGGTCCGTCACAACGAGGACTACGAACGCGTCGAAGGTAATGAGTCAGGGGTGGTGGTGCATCTCAAGTCCGGCAAGCGGTTACGGGCCGACGCCTTCCTTTGGGCTAACGGAAGAACCGGCAATACCGACAACCTGGGGCTTGAGAACATCGGCCTGGAAGCCAATGGGCGCGGGCAGTTACCGATCGACAATCACTACCGCACCAGCGTCCCGCATATCTATGCCGTAGGCGATGTGATCGGCTGGCCGAGCCTTGCCAGCGCCGCCTATGATCAGGGGCGCAACGCCAGCGATGATCTTCTCGATACCAATTTCCGCTTCGTCGATGACGTGCCTACCGGGATTTACACCATTCCCGAGATCAGCTCGGTGGGCAAGACCGAACGTGAACTCACCGATGCCAAGGTGCCTTATGAAGTCGCCCAGGCCTTCTTCAAGGATACGGCCCGGGCGCAGATTACCGGTGACACGGTCGGTATGCTGAAGATTCTCTTCCATCGGGAGACGCTCGAGATCCTTGGCATTCATTGTTTCGGCGACCAGGCATCGGAAATCGTACATATCGGCCAGGCGATCATGCAGCAGAAGGGCGAAGCCAATACGCTCGAGTACTTCATCAGTACCACGTTCAACTATCCGACCATGGCGGAAGCCTATCGGGTCGCGGCGCAAAACGGCCTGAATCGCCTCTTCTAGCCTTGATTCGGCTTGGCTGAAAGAGATAACGACTTATACCGTTATCTCTTTTTATTTGGTTAACTGGATGCTTCCCCTCTGTAGCGATATACCCGCAGGCTCGGTAAAAAAACGTGCTCCTCCAGACGTTCGTCACTGCGTTTGGCGCGCGTGCGTTTCTCGTTGGGGAAAGGGGGAGGGGCATTGTGATCGGGCAGGCGCCCGTCATGGCTGGGAATGAACAGTGGCAGCGCGACGTTCATGGCGCGGCGCGTGTGACCATCGGCCAATGGCTCCTCGAAGAAGAGGTTGGCCCGCATCAAGGGGGCCTGTTTCTGTACCTGAGCCAGCGGCTCACGGTCGGGTATTCCGGCCAGCCGTTCGAGTTGGATACGAATATGCGGTGCCTCGGCATCGAGAGCAAGCAGCTTCTGCTCGGCGTCACGTACGCTGAGCCGTTTGATCGAGCGGCCACTGGTGTACCAGGCCATGCGCACCCGGGCCAGGGGCGCATCAGCAACGGGGATGGCTCGCCAGCACTGCTTGAGGTGCAGCCGGGCAAGGCCCTGGCCACGTAGATGTGCATGCAAGGCCGGATGACGAAAGGGCAGTACCGCTTTGAGTTCGGCGATCAAACCACCAGCATCTCGACGGATGCGCGAAAGGATCTCGGCAAACGCTGCCTTGGCAGCGTTGACACGAGCCACCGCCTCCAAGAGCGTTTCATCGGCGGCGACCAGTGCGACATAGCTGCGCGTAGCGCGGCCGTCCTGCCCATCCTGATACCAAAAGTCGAGCAGGCACTGGCGCAGCCACTCGGCATCCGGGGTGGGAGTATGCAGTGCCCAGGCATTGCCGGGAGAGCGACGATAGCGCTCGACCAGCCCTTCGATACGCTCGATCAGGAGATCGAAGGCCGCTTCCAGCTCGGCAAGCAGCTGGTACGCCGGCTTGTTCAGGTGAGAAGAGGGGGGCATTGCCACTCAATCCTGGCCGCGTTCGGCGCGCAGTATCATCTCATCGATCTCGGTCTCGTCCATGGCGGGCTCCCCCGCGATGCGGTGAGACTCGCTCGCCCAGGCCCCCAGGTCGATCAACTTGCAGCGCTCGCAGCAGAAGGGGCGAAAGCGGTTCTCCTCGATCCATAGTACCTTCTTGTGGCACTGAGGGCAGGCAACCTCGAGCGGGCGTGATGGCTGTTCCTGATGCATGGCAATCGGCCCTTGTGATGGGTAAACGTCGTTGGGAGCGATAATACGGGGATAGGCTTTTCTTGCAAGGGGGCGAATCAGGCTGGTGATGACGAATGGCTAGCCTGTTGCCGGTACTGCCTGTCGAGTTCAGCGACCTGCCGCGTGAGACTTTGCGCATCACCGCTGTTATCGAGCACGTCATCGGCGCGGGAGAGACGCTCGGCTCTGGACATCTGGGCGGCAATGATCGCCCGGGCCTGGGCTTCGTCGACCTCATCGCGGCTCGTGGTGCGAACAATCTGAACGCTTTCCGATACGTCGATCACCAGGCAGCGGTCGGCCATGCGGTATTGACCCGATTCGAACAGCAACGGCGAGACCAGCAGGTGATAGGGGGCAGGACCCGCCGCCATCCGCTCCAAGTGGTGAACCAGACGTTGACGAATGCGTGGATGGGTGACCGACTCGAGCCAGCGGCGCTGGGTATTGTCGGCAAACACGATCTCGCGCAGGGCGCGGCGATTCAAGCAACCTTGCATGTCGAGCACTTGGCTGCCGAAACGTGCGGCGATCTCGTCGAGTGCTGGCTCACCGGGCGCTACCACTTCACGTGCCACGTCATCGGCATCCACCCAAGGGATGCCGTGGGCTTCGAAGGCATGAGCCACGCTTGATTTTCCCGAGGCGATACCGCCGGTCACGCCAATGGTCAGGCTCATGGTGGCCTCCTCATGAGAGCAGCGAGAGGTACATTGCCAGCAGCGGGGCACCGCCCAGTATCAAGACCCAGCCCGCCAGGGCAAGGAACGGTCCGAATGGCATGGGCATGCCGCGTAGATCGGGCATGAGACGCTGCAGGACGATGCCGACGACGGCACCGGCTCCTGCCGAAATGATCAGCAGCAGCGGTAGCGCTTCCCAGCCAAGCCAGGCGCCAAGCGCGGCCAGCAGCTTGAAATCGCCGTAGCCCATCCCCTCCTTGCCGGTGATCAGCTTGAAAAGCCAGTAGAAGGACCATAGCACGCCATATCCCAGCATCGCACCGATCACCGCGCTGGGTAGCATCAATGGCTGGAACAGCAGTTGATAGAGCAGTCCCGCCCACAGCAGCGGCAGAGTGATGGTATCCGGCAGCAGCTGAGTACGAAAATCGATGGCGGCTAGGCTCAGTAAGGCCAGACAGGCGCCGATCGAAAACAGGCTGGCGGTGGTAAAGCCATGAATCGCCAGCACGGCAAGGGTCAATGCCATTGCTGCAAGCTCGACGAGTGGATACTGCAAGCTGATTCGGCCAGCGCAGTGCGCGCATCTCCCCCGTCGCTTGAGATAGCCCAGCAGTGGAATGTTGTCATGCCAGGCAATGGGGGCTTCGCAGCGTGGGCACTGTGAGGGGGGCACCAGTAGATTGAAGGAGGGCGCTTGCTCAAGAACAAGCGGCTCATTCACCTCATTCGCCAAGGCTTCGCGGGCCTCCTGGCGCCACCCCACCATCAACATGACCGGCAGTCGAGCGATCACCACATTGAGAAAGCTGCCCAGGCATAGCCCCAGCATGGCGGCCAGTATCCATAACAGGGCGGGTGAAAGGTCAAGCAAGCGACACTCCTGTCATCGTTCAGATAACTGCTACGACTCATGATCCGTATTTTTACGGCTTACGGAATTCGCCACGATCGGGCTCATATCACGGTACCCAGCTCGAAGATCGGCAGATACATGGAGACCACCAGCCCGCCGACCAGCATCCCAAGCACTACGATGATGAAGGGCTCGAGCAGCGAGGTAAGGGCATCCACCTTGTTGTCGACCTCCTCCTCGTAATAATCCGCAACGCGATTGAGCATCGCATCCAGGGAGCCCGCTTCCTCGCCAATCCTTACCATCTGCACCGCCAGTGCCGGGAATCGCTCGCTCAGGCGCATGGCGAAGAACAGCTGCTGGCCTGTCGCGACATCGTCTCGCACCTGGAGCACGGCACGCTCATAGACCTTGTTGCCGCTGGCGCCAGCGGCGGTCTCGAGTGATTCCACCAGCGACACGCCGGCGCCGAACGTCGTGGCAAGTGTTCGTGAATAGCGCGCCACCGATGACTTGTCGAGGATGTTGCCGATCACCGGCAGCTTCAGTGCCAGGGCGTGCATGCGATAGGCAAAGGTCTCGGAGCGCATCATGCCCTGTCGGGTCAGCATCATGCCGGCAATCATTGCCACCAGCGCCATCAGCCAGTACTGCTGCGCAAATGCGGAGAAAGCAATGGTCATGCGTGTCATGGCGGGCAACTCGGCACCGAAGCCGTGGAACAGGCTCTCGAACTGCGGGACTACTTTGACCAGCAGCAGTGCCGTCACCCCGATACCGACGCCGATTACCGCCACTGGATAGTAGAGGGCTTTCTTGACTCGCCCCTTGAGCGTCTCGATCTTCTCTTTATAGGTCGCGACCCGGTCGAGCATGCGCTCGAGCGAACCGGACTGCTCGCCGGCTTCGACCATGTTGACGAACAGCCGATCGAAGTGCTGAGGATAACGGCGCATTGCCTGCGAGAGGCTGGTACCGGAGCTTACATCATCCATCAGCGATTGGACCAGTGTGCGCATCACCGGCTTCCTGAGGCTCTCCGCCACCACCTCGAAGGCTTGCAGCATTGGTACACCTGCGCGAATCATGGTCGCCATCTGTCGAGCGAACAGCATGATGTCGCGGGGCTGGATCTTGCCACCGCCCGCGAACCAGGCACTCTTGCGGCGTATACGCTTGACCAGGATATGCTGCCCGGCAAGCTCGCGTTCCACCTCATGCCTGTAGCTGGCGACGACCTCGCCTTTTACCACTCGTCCATTAGGCCCCTTACCCGACCACTGCCAGCGATGCAGCTTGATCTCGCTCGGTGCCTTTGCCGTTCTGCTAACCATCTGTCTTTCTCCCTGCGTGGGCGATCTATAGCCGTCCATGCTTTTTTATGTGAACCTAATCTTTGATGATGCGATTGACCTCCTCGAGGCTGGTAATCCCCTGCATCACCTTCAGCAGGCCACTGCGCCGCAAGTCCGGATAGCCCTCGCGACGCGCCTGCTCGTCAAGCTCGATGGCGTTACCCTGCCGCATGATCAGCTGACTGATGGCATCGCTGATCGGCACCACTTCATAGATGCCCACGCGTCCCTTGTAGCCCAGCGTACATTGGCGGCAACCCACCGGTTGATAGAGGGTCGCTACACTGATATCGGCCTCGGTGAAGCCCTGCTTTAGCAAGGTTTCTTGCGGTATCTCGGCAGGTTGCCGGCAGTGGGGGCAGAGCTTGCGAGCCAGGCGCTGGGCGATGATCAGCGAAACCGAGCTTGCGATGTTGAAGGGGGCCACGCCCATGTTGGCCAGCCGCGTCAGGGTTTCCGAGGCGGAGTTGGTGTGTACGGTGGAGAGTACCAGATGGCCCGTCTGCGACGCCTTGACGGCGATCTCCGCAGTCTCCAGGTCGCGAATCTCACCGACCATCACCACGTCCGGGTCCTGGCGCAGGAAAGCACGCAGGGCGCTAGCGAAATCCAGACCGATACGGGGCTGCACGTTGACCTGGTTGACCCCCGGCACCTTCAGCTCCACCGGATCCTCGGCAGTCGAGATGTTGCGCTCGATGGTATTGAGGATATTGATACCGGTATAGAGCGTCACCGTCTTGCCGCTGCCGGTCGGGCCGGTGACCAGAATCATCCCCTGTGGCTCGGCCAACGCCTGTTCATAGATGGCGCGCTGTTCGGGCGCGAAGCCCAATGCATCGATCCCGAGCCGTGCCGATGCTGGATCGAGTATCCGCAGTACCAGCTTCTCCCCATAAACAGTAGGCAGCGAGTTGACGCGAAAGTCGATGGAGCGCTGCTTGGAGAGGCGCAGCTTGATCGAGCCATCCTGCGGCAGGCGACGCTCGGAAATGTCGAGCCGTGCCATTACCTTCAATCGTGCCGCGATACGCGTGCGCATGCCAAACGGGGGGCGGGCGGCTTCGAGCAGGATGCCGTCGACTCTCAGGCGAATGCGGTAACTGGTCTCGTAGGGTTCGAAGTGGATGTCCGAAGCACCACGCCTGATGGCATCGAACAAAATCTTGTTGACGAAGCGCACCACCGGTGCGTCGTCGCTCCCCGAGGTAATCTCGGTATCCGCCTCGGGGTCGTATTCATCGTAGGCAAGATCTTCCAGCGCCTCATCGGCGCCCTCGAGATCATTAAGCATGCTGCGCTGGTCGGCATGAGAAAGATAGTTCTCGAGCGCCGGGGCGAGCTGATCCACCGGAGCCAGCACCGCTTCGATGCTCTTGCCGGTGGCGAACTGCAGCTCATCGAGCATCACCAGCTTGGCGGGGTAGGGCACCGCCACTGTAAGGTGGTGCTGCCCCAGGTAGAGCGGCATCACGCCCAGCTTGCGCAGCAGCGCTTCGGGGAGGGCCGTTGCCTGGGGCAGTGAGTCCAGCTTCAAGGCATCCAGGTCGATCAATGGGATGCCATACTCCCAGGAAGCGGCCATCGCCGCCTGGCGCGGTGTGACCAGACCGCTTTCGATCAGGTGCTCCATCAACGAGATGTCTGCCTCGCGAGCTTCCCGCTCGGCACGGGCCACGGCGGCAGGCGAGAGGAGGCCGTCTGCCACCAGGCGGCGTGCCAGTCCGCTAAGCCCGGAAGCGGAGGCATCCTTAGGGGGGGAGGCAGAATCCGGCATGAGTTATCCCTGCTGCGTTTGGCTCAGTCTAGCGCTTTGCAGGGGGTAAATGCACCGACCAAGCCGAGAAAATTGCTCGCCTTTTCGCATGAGAGAGCATGCTCTTGTGCACGATTCTTTCAGCCAGGGCTAAAGTGCCGCCATCGCCCGCCGATAGACGAATCATGAGGATGCCTCTTACGGAGAGGTTAGAGTAGCGATATTTTTCGCTCATGCTATTGCCTCGGAAGAAAGTGAAACTTATTGTTACGCAGTGTAGTTCTATAGTGCCGTTTTGCTCATGCCTGGGGCGACGGTGATAGCGCTCTGCCTCGATGGCAAGCGGTAACGCAGGCAATTAAGGCAAGGCGCGTCAAGCCGCCGGGCCGTAAAACGAAGCGTCGATACGCAAGGGGAAGACGAATGAAGCAACAACGGCAGGCGGGCCTGGGCATGCGCAAGCAGGGCGGCTTTACACTGATCGAGCTGATGATCGTGGTGGCGATCATCGGGATACTGGCGGCAATCGCGATTCCGCAGTATCAGAATTATGTGGCAAGAGCGCAATTTGCAGAGGCACATTCACTACTGAGTGGAGCCCGGTCGTCAGTACAGGAAAGAATAGATCAAGGGATGTCTATGGAAGAAGTTACCCTTGGAGACCTAGGCATAAGTATCCAGGGAAGCTATGGTGCAATAAATAATAAGTCTAATAATTCATTAACTTATCAATTTGGAGTTGGGGCATCAGCAAGCCCTAGTTTGATAACTGCTGGAGAAAATACTGTTACTTATACTTATAGCCAAACAGACGGAACATGGGGCTGGGCATGTACCACTACAGTTCCTCAACAGTTTGCAAGTAATTGTGAGGAGGCCGAGGCAGACACAGCTGGGGGTACTCCTTAAAGTTATGCCTTTATGATGTAGGCCGGCTCTGCCGGCCTTATTATTTAACTCATCACGAATTTAATATAAAGCCTGCTCCTCACTCACCACTTCCTTCAACAACTCCAGAAACAGCCGATCCGCCTCGGAGTGCTCCGCCGGGTCTTCCGGAATATGCACACTGGTGGAGTCGGAAATCTCGTTGGCAATACGGGCCATGCTGGCCTTGTCGCCCTCCTGCAGGTGCTTGCGGGCGATCTCCACTGAACGCTCAAGAATCGCCGGGTCTTGCAACACCTTCTTGATGAAACCGCGTAGCTCGTTGATGACGCGGGTTTTCTGAATCTCGGATGAAGCCATGATCGCGTTCCTGTGCACGTGAGTTACATTGCCTGAACGATAGCACAGCTAGGCGTTGCAAACAGCGCTGCGCTGTATCGGACGGCGCACGATTCACTGGACCAGACATGAGCTTTGCATACGATGAAAGTCGACCTGTGAGCATCATAGATGTGAACTGAAGATAGCCAGCCTGGCCGGCTGGCTATCTTCATTACATTGAAGAGATGAGACATTACTGCTCTTTGCCATTCCACGAATGTCCTCACGCCATGGCATAGCACTCTTCGGCACAACGCTGGCAGGCCTCGGCGCACGCCTGGCAGTGATCGGCGTCGTGCTTGGCGCACTCATCAGCGCACGCCTTGCAGATATTGGCGCAGATGCTGCAGATCTCACGGGCATATTCGCTACCCTGTGCCATGAACGAGGCGGCGAGTCGGCAAATCTGCGCGCACTGTCGATCCAGGCGGATGCACTCTGCCATCATCTGAACGTCATCCTCTCCCAGGCAGGCGGTAGCGCACGACTCGCAGTAAGCGGCGCACACATTGCACGCTTCTATGCAGGATTTGAACTTCTCCAGTTCCATGTCGCTTTCTCCTAGTGCTGTGGCTCATCCATGGGCGCCATCGGCGGCCCACACCGCGATCAAGGTTTACAACTGAAGGGTAGATGCTTATGGCTGATCGACAAGGATCGTCTGGGTAATGGCCATAAATAGGTGTGCCACGGCCATGAACGCTGGTTCAGTAGAAAATGCTTGGATAGCATGTTGCGTATGGTTACAATTTATTTTCTTGACGTTACTGCCTTTTCATCGCCGCTTACAGGGATTGTGCGCGACCCCAGGAGCGATACCAGACCATGTACATCAAACGTAATCATCAAGGTCAGATCGAGATGGCGAGCCGCACCGCCACCTCTGACTGCTGCGAGTTGATCGCGCCAGGCTCCCCTGAACTTGCCGACTTTATCGGGCGTAGCGATGCTGCGAAGTCAGATGAACTCGAAGCCTCCGATCTCGAGTTCGTTCGTGTGCTTGATGACGTGATCGAACTGTTGCTGGCCAAAGGGACCATTGGCTATGCCGAGTTGCCCCACGCGGCACGTAGTAAGCTGACGGCGCGTCAATATCTGCGTAGTCGATCCAAGAGCGTGGCGTTGCTCGAAAATGACCGCTAGATTCCTGCTGTAGCGCTGGTTCCAGCCTCTCAAGCCCTCTGTTTCAGTCTTTCAATCTTCTGCTCCCGTCTCTCAGGCGCTGTGCAAGCGCTGTGACTTCAGGCCCTGATGCCAGGGCCTTCCGGTTTGCCGCCTCTTGCATCTCAAGCCGTGCCTGCTCACCCCGACTCCCGTCAATCAGAAAAAAAGTGCGTTGTACATATAGTAAATTATAGTTACCTTGAATTACATTATGGCAACATAACCTGGCTAAGGCCAGTGCCGCCCCATACCAATGTCGTAAGCGGGGCCGTACTGGTGCAACCGGATGACAACAGCGCGCAGCAGCCGACGAGCTTGGTCGCTTCATTACGCAGGGAGAGCCCCTTTCATGAAACCGTCTCGTGCACTTGCCTTACGTACTTGCACACTTCCCGCCAATTTTGCCTCATTGGCTACCGCTCCACGCATGACCATGACCATGACCGGCCTGGCGCTGCTTGTCGCTGGTTTGGCTAGCATGCCTGCCATGGCGCAGGGGGTGATGGTCTCCAGTGGTAGCAGCGATCTGCGGAGCGTGGTTCAGCGAGCGGTATCGACCAACCCCGAAGTGCAGGCCGCCTACAATGGGTTTCGCGCCTCGATGAACGAGGTCGACATGGCGCGTGGTGCCTATCTGCCGAGCATCGATGTCACGGCGGGGGTCGGGCGCGAGGATCGCCAGGGCGATGGCCGGGGCAGCTTCAATTCCGACTTCGCCGAGCTGTCGCTGAATCAGATGATCTATGACGGCTTCGCCACTCGCAACGATGTCCAGCGTCTGGATCGTGCCAAGCTGGTGCGCTACTACGAGCTGCTCGGCGCCAGTGAGGAGGTCGCCCTCGAATCGGCGCGCGCCTATCAAGATGTTCGTCGCTATCGGGAGCTGGTAGCGCTGGCCAGGGACAACTACGCCGCACACCTTCAGGTATACAACCAGATCGAGGAGCGCGTCGGGTCGGGCGCTGGCCGCCGTGTCGATCTGGAACAGATCAGCGGACGCCTGGCGCTGGCCGAGTCGAACCTGTTGACCGAGGCTGCCAACCTGCATGACGTCAGCTCACGCTTCCAGCGCCTGGTCGGCGAATTGCCCGCCGAGACGCTGGCCGCACCGCCCACCCTCGAGGCGGAGCTGCCGGCATCGGTGAGCGAGGCGGTACGCATGGCCTACGAGGGGAATCCCAACTTCCATGCAGCGATCGAGAATATCGAAGCGGCCCAGGCCGAGCGGCAGGGGACTCGCGCGGGCTTTCATCCGCGCATCGAGTTCCGCGCGCGTACCGGCACCAACAACCAGAGCGATTTCACCGGTCGCCGGGACCAGAGCATCGCCGAGGTGGTCGCCAGCGTGAACCTCTATCGCGGTGGGCGAGACATGGCATCGTTCCGGCGAGCAAGCGATCTGGTGGAGCAGGCGGTCGATCTGCGCGACAAGGAGTGCGTGGATCTGCGACAGACCACCCAGATCGCCTACAACGATACGCAGCGTCTGCGTGAACAGATGCAGTATCTCAATGAGCATCGCCAATCCATCGACCGGGTGCGTGGTGCCTATCAACAGCAGTTCGATATCGGCCAGCGCACACTGCTCGATGTGCTCGACAGCGAGAACGAGTATTTCGATGCGAGTCGCGCCTACATCAATGCCCAGTACGACATGACGGTGGCCGATGCTCGCACGCTGGCGGCCATGGGGCGTTTGATGTCGGCACTTGGGGTGATGAACCAGGATGCGCCGACACTCGCCGAGCTCTCGAACGACGGTGTGACCATCGATCCCGACATCATCTGCCCTGCGCAAGCCCCTACCAGCTTCACGCTGGAGGAGCTGACACGTGGCCTGGGAGTGCCCGGGCAGACGCGTGCCCCTGACATGACGATGAGTGCCGACGCGCTGTTTGCCATCAACAGCGCGGAGCTGAGTACGCCGGCGCGCAGTGAGCTCGATGCCCTGGCCGACAGTATTCAGGCCCGCAATGACCTGCGCCGGGTGTTCATTGCCGGGCATGCCGATACCACCGGCAACGATGCGATCAACGATCCGCTCTCCGAGGCGCGTGCGCGCAGCGTGGCACAGTATCTCGCTTCCCGTGGGGCCCCCGCCGAGCTGTTCGAAATGCGGGGCCATGGATCACGCAACCCGGTGGCGAGCAACGATACGGTGGAAGGGCGGCGTGCCAACCGTCGTGTGGAGGTCACGCTTGAGGTGCATGGCGAGAACCTGGACATGACGGGCACACCGCTGCAGGGACGTCAGTTTAGCGTTCACTAATGGATAGCGACGATTCACGTCAAGGGAATGTTGCCATGCCAGTCGCCGCCAGCAGGTGTTGATGTGACCAGCGATGCCAAGTACGCCAAGGAAGCGCAGTATCAGCCACCGCCGCAGTATCAGCCACCGCCGCAGGATGATCTGCTGGAGTGTCTGAGAGTCGTTGCTCGGGCCCACGATCAGGAGATGTCTCGCGATGCGCTAGTCGCCGGGTTGCCGCTGGAAGAAGGGCGCTTGACCCCTAGCGTCTTCCTGCGCGCGGCGTCGCGAGCCGGGCTAGCGGCGAGACACGCACGTGTACGCCTGGTGCAGCTCAACGCGGCGCTGCTGCCGGTCGTGGTGCTGCTCGAGCCGGGAAGGGCCTGCGTGCTTGCCTCGCTCGACATCAGGAGCCGCACGGCGCAGGTGATCTTTCCCGAGCTCGGCGAGGCGGCCATCGAGATCGGTCTCGATGTACTGCAGGCCCGCTTCAGCGGCCGGGTGATCTACGCACGCCCCAAGTTCCGCTTCGATGCACGGGGCGCAGAAGTTGACAAGCAGACTACTCACCACTGGTTCTGGGGGGTGATTCGCGAGAACCGCAAGCTTTATCGCGACGTGATCGTAGGCTCGGTGATGATCAACCTGTTTGCCATCGCCATGCCGCTGTTCGTGATGAACGTCTACGACCGCGTGGTGCCCAATCAGGCCACCGAGACGCTGTGGGTGCTGGCGGTGGGCATCTTCGTGGTGCTTTGCTTCGACCTGGCGCTGCGCCTGATGCGTAACGCTTTCGTCGACCTGGCCGCTAGTCGCGCCGACGTCAAGCTCTCCTCGTCGATCATGCAGCGAGTGCTGGGCATGCGCCTGGAGGGGCGGCCGGCCTCCACCGGCTCGTTTTCCGCCACGCTGCACTCCTTCGAATCGGTGCGCGCCTTCATCGGCTCGGCAACGGTGGTCGGGCTGGTGGACCTGCCCTTCGTCGTGCTGTTCGTGGCGATCATCGCGATGATCGGCGTGCCGCTGGCGCTGCCCATCGTGGTGGGAATCGTCTTCGTACTGCTCTACGCGCTGGGGGCACAGCGCAAGTTGCATGAGCTCTCCGAGACTACCTGGCGGGTCGGTGCGCAGCGCAACGCCACCCTGGTGGAGTCCCTGGCCAACCTGGAGACGGTCAAGACGCTGCGCGCCGAGAGTCGTCTTCAGTCGGTATGGGAGAAGAGCACGGCGTTTTTGTCACGCACTTCGGCGCAGCTACGCCTGATCAGTTCGTCGGTGTCGAGCGTGGCGCTATGGGCGCAGCATAGCGTGGCGGTGGCGGTGATCATCATCGGTGTCTACCTGATCATCGAGGGCGACTTGAGCCAGGGTGGCCTCATCGCCGCCTATCTGCTCTCCTCGCGCGCCATGGGGCCGGTCAGCCAGGCGGCCGCACTGTTGGCCCAGTACCACCAATCGTCGACGGCGCTCGGCGCGCTCAATGGCGTGATGGAGAGGCCGGTGGAGCGCCCCGAGGGCAAGGCCTTCGTCGGCCGCCCGGTGGTGCGTGGCGAACTCGAGTTCAATCGACTCACCCTGCGCTATCCCGACCAGGAGCGCGATGCCATCCGCGACATCACGCTCAAGATCGAGCCTGGTGAGAAGGTCGCGCTGCTGGGGCGGGTGGGGTCCGGCAAGTCGACACTCAACAAGTTGATGCTGGGGCTCTATCAGCCGACAAGCGGTGCAGTGCTGCTCGATGGCGTGGATATTCGCCAGTTCGATCCCATCGAACTGCGCCGCCATGTCGGCTACGTACCCCAGGATGTCGGCCTGTTCTACGGGTCACTGCGCGAGAACGTCGTCGCCGGCGGCGGCAGCGATGCGATAGAGGATGAGGCGCTGCTCCAGGCGCTGGAGATCAGTGGGCTTGGCGAACTGATCAACACTCACCCCCAAGGCGTCGATCTGGCGGTGGGGGAACGTGGCCAGATGCTGTCGGGTGGCCAGCGCCAGAGCGTGGCGATTGCCCGGGCGCTGGTACACGACCCGCAGATCCTGTTGCTCGACGAGCCCAGCAGCGCCATGGACCATGCCAGCGAGGAGGCGTTCAAGAGGCGTCTGGGCGAATATGCCGAGGCCAAGACAATGGTCATCGTTACCCATCGCACGTCGCTGCTGTCGCTGGTCGATCGCATCGTGGTGATCGATGCCGGCAAGGTGGTCGCCGATGGTCCCAAGGAGAGGGTGGTGGAAGCGCTGCGCAGTGGGCAGATCGGGAGGGCCAGCTGATGGAGCAGTCAAGCCCGAAGAGTGCCGAACAGCAGGGCTTCGAGGCCATCGGCAGGCTCTCGGAAGGGGGCGGCAAGCCCTTTCGTCCCTTGTTCGACCGATTGTTCGCCCGGCGGGTCTCGTCGGCACATCTCAATCGCGACTGGGCAAGCGATGCCGACTGGGCACGCATGCAGCAGGAGCCGATGCGCGCCCGTGGCTTCCTCTATACGGTATTGCTGGCGCTGGTGGCGCTGGTTACCTGGGCCTATTTCGCCAATATCGACGAGGTGACCCGGGGTACGGGACGCATCATCCCCTCCACCCAGTTGCAGAAGGTGCAGTCCTTCGATGGCGGGGTGGTCCAAGAAATCCTGGTACGCGAGGGGCAGATGGTCGAGGCGGGCGAGCTGCTGATGCGCATCGATCCGACCCGCTTCGTATCGAGCTTCCGCGAGAACCGTGCACGCGCGCTATCGCTGCAGGCGCGCATCGCTCGCCTGCAGGCGCTGCTCATGGATTCGCCCTTCGCCCCCTCCGATGAGCTGCTTGCCGAGGCGCCGGAGATCGTCAGCCATGAGCATGACATCTACGACAGCCGTCGCTCGGAGTTACGTGAGGTCGAGAGCATGGCGCGGGACCGGTTGCGTCAGCGCCAGGAGGAGCTGAACGAGGCGCAGTCGCGGCTCAGCACCGCCTCTCGGGAGTTCAGCATGGCGAGCCAGGAGCTCAACCTGACTCGGCCGCTGCTCAGCTCCGGCGCGGTATCGGAAGTGGAGGTACTGAGGCTTGAGCGCGAAGTGTCACGTGCCAGTGGCGATCGCAGCCAGGCCGGCTCCCAGGTGGCACGCCTGCAGGCCGCAGTCGAGGAGGCCGAGGCGCAGTTGCGGGAAGTCACGCTCGAGCGCCGTGGCGAGTGGCGCGACGCGCTGTCCGATGCGCTTGGCGAACTTTCGGCGCTCGATGAATCGAGTACCGGGCTGCAGGATCGTGTACGGCTGGCCGAGGTGAGGGCGCCGGTCGCGGGGGTGGTGCAGCGGCTCTACATCACCACCCTGGGGGGCGTGGCCCAGCCGGGCCAGGATGTGGTCGAGATCGTGCCGAGTGATGACCAGATGCTGGTGGAGGCGCGCATCGCGCCTCAGGACATCGCCTTCCTGCGCCCCGGGCAACCGGCGACCATCAAGCTGACCGCCTACGACTTTGCTATCTATGGCGGCATGCAGGCGGAGCTCGACCATATCAGCGCCGATACCATCACCGACGACAACGACAATACCTTCTATCTGGTGCGGGTGCGTACGCTCGAGGACGGCTTTGCCGAGCAGCAGGAGCTGGCGATCATTCCCGGCATGACCGCACAGGTGGACATCATGACGGGCAAGCGCACGGTGATGGAGTACCTGCTCAAGCCGATACTGCGTGGCACCAGCAATGCACTGACCGAGCGCTGAAACGCCATGAAACGACATATCTTCGTGACACAGAGTGAGCAGCAGAGTCCGCGCTGGAGAGAGGCCTTTCCCCACCTGCGTCAGTGTCGCACACCGCAGGTATGTCGCCTTGTGCAGGCGGGCGATCATGTGTGGCTCATGGAGCAGGTGGAGGAGTGGCCGACACTGGTCCGCAGCCTAGTGAGACAGGGGGCGGTGGTGGTGGTGCTCTCCTATTCGCCGACATCGGGAGTGGCGCTCAAGGCGCTGGAGGCAGGCGCGCGCGGCTATGCCCATGCGCTTTCCCCGGCAGCGCTGCTGCAGCAGATTGCACTGGTCACCGAACACCAGGGTATCTGGGTCGGGCCGGAGCTTCTGGCCCAAGTGGTGGGCACGTCCTTCAGGGCGCTGGGGGGTGTGGCGCAGGTGCGTGACGATGTGCTGAGTGTGCTGACCGAGCGCGAGCGCAGCGTGGCGCTGCATGTGGCTTCGGGCAAGAGCAACAAGGAGGTCGCGCGCACGCTCGAGATCACCGAACGCACCGTCAAGGCGCATCTGGGGTCCATCTTTCGCAAGCTGAACGTGCGCGATCGCATGCAGCTGATTCTAATGATCTCGCGGCGTGCCGAATCGGCTATCGAGATCGATTCATGACACTCCCTACCTGTCCATCGGTACCATATTCTTTCTGCACGTCTCTCCTTAGGCTGTGTTGCATCTACAAGACACGCTCCGCTTGCGCATTCGCGGGCAGGGTTAACGCAGAGGCTCTCCCATCATGGCAATAGCAACCGTTGTTTCGATCACTGGCCAGGCCTGGGCACGCGATGCCGAAGGTATCTTTCGTGAGTTGAGGGTGGGTGACAGCCTGAGAGAGGGAGAGACGCTGGTCACGTCGGATCAGGGAAGCATTCGGCTCGATTTCCATGATGGTCTCGCCCCCATCGCCATCGGCGCTGGCCAGGAAGTCGTCATGACGCCGGAGCTCGATGCCCGCGTGGCGGTGGAGAGCGCCGATGCCAGTGCACTGGATGTCGACCTTGAGGCCCTGCTGGCGGCGATCGACGACGATGATGGCGATCTTCTCGAACTGCTCGACCCGACGGCGGCAGGCGGCGCAGCCGGTGGCGGTGACGAGGGTGGTCACAGCTTCGTGCGTCTGGCCCGCATCAGCGAGGGGGTCGATCCGCTGGCATACGAATTCGGCTCGCCACAGGGGGATGAGCTGATTACTTCTCGAGGTGAGCCTGCGCCAGCAGATGAAGCCGAGGAGGAGGATGGCGAACTTCCGGAAGAACCGGAAGAACCGGAAGAACCGGAAGAACCGGAAGAACCGGAAGAACCGGAAGAAGGGGCCGGCGCCGACGATGACCACATCGAAATCCATGAATTCGCGTTCTACCTGTTCCACTTGTCGTCTCCTTATATTTAAGCGCTACGGACTGGGCTCAGGCAGCGGTGACAAGCCGCTCGCTGACATACTCAAGGTGATAATCGGTATCGCCCAGGTAGTGATCGAACATCACCAGACGCTTGGCATAGTGCGAGACGTAGCACTCCTCGGTCATGCCCATGCCGCCGTGCAGCTGAATGGCTTGCTCGGCAACGAAGCGTGCAGCCTCACCACAGTAGGCCTTGGCTGCGGCAATGCGGTAGTCTCGCTCGGCTGCTGGGCGCTCGAGGCTGGTGGCGGCAAGAATCGCCATGGAACGGGCCTGTTCCAGATGCAGGTGCATCTCCACCATACGATGTTGAAGGCTCTGGAACGTCGAGAGGGGGGCGCCGAACTGCTTGCGTTCCTTGAGATACTCCAACGTTTGGTCGCAGGCGACTTCCATTGCGCCGATGGCTTCGGCACATAGGGCGGCGCGTCCCGTGGCAAGGGTAGCGTCGAGTGCTTCGGCGGCATCCTGGCTCAAGCAGGCATCTGTCTTGAGGATAATGCCGGAGAGATTCAGGTCGCTGGCGGGTTGGTCATCAATGGTGAAATAGTCACGGCGTGTCAGGCCGGGGGTATCGGCGGGCACCATGAATAGACCCAGCGTGTCGTTTTCGAGCTGGGCGGTCACCAGAGTGGCGCTAGCCGCCGATGCGTTGAGCACCAGTTGCTTGCTACCCTCGATGCGCCATCCTGCTTCGTGCCTTGTGGCCTTGCTGGCGATGCCGTGAGCATCGTAACGTGAGCTCGCTTCCTGCCAGGCCAGGGCCAGCTGATGCTCACCTTCAAGTAGCGGCACCAACCACTGAGCTTGCTGCTCAGTATGGCCGAGTCGGGCGAGCAGGTCGCCGGGCAGCACCAGGCCAGCCAGATAGGGCTCTGGAACCAGGCCGCGGCCTAGGGCCTTCATGATGATCATCAGATCAATACCGCTACCACCGAGCCCTCCGACCTCTTCGGCAAAAGGCATGTGCAGTAGGCCAAGTTCGGCGAATGTCTTCCAGAGCAGTGAGGGCCTGTTCGATGGGGCGTCCAGCAGGATGCGGCGCTGACCTGGCGATACCTGTTCGGTGACCAGGCGCTCGAGGGTCTCGGCGAGCATGCGCTGCTCGTCGCTGAAGGAAAAGTCCATGTGAACTCCTTACATGCCGAGAATCGTCTTGGCGACGATGCTCTTTTGAATCTCATTTGAACCGCCATAAATGGACAGCTTGCGACGGTTGAAGTATTGGGGTGCCCCTGCGGCGCTTACGGCAAGTACAGGATCGTCAAGCTCGGTATCACCGTAGAGAAACTCCGGCAAGAAGGGCAGTGCTGCCGGGCCGAGCGCACGGCGTGTCAGTTCACTGAGTTCCTGGCGAAGCTCCGAGCCTCGCACCTTGAGCAGCGAGCTTTCGGCACCAGGCATGCCTCCGTCACGCGCGGCGGCGATGACCCGTAGGTTGGTGACTTCAAGTGCCATGAGTTCTAGCTCGGCACGAATCACGCGTTGACGAAAGCTGGCGAGCTCAAGCAGCGGGCGGCCACGATGCTGCACGCATGACGCCAGTTGCTTGAGATGGCGCAGTGCTTGCTTGGCATGCCCCAAGCCAGCGATGCCGGTACGCTCATGGGTGAGCAGGAATTTGGCGCAGGTCCAGCCCTGGCCCTCGTCGCCGATACGGTTGGCGACAGGTACACGAACCTCGTCGAGAAAGACCTCGTTGACCTCGTGGGCTCCGTCCAGCGTGATGATGGGACGCACGGTAATGCCGGGGCTTGCCATGTCGATCAGCAGGAAGCTGATGCCGGCCTGCTTCTTGGCCTCGGGGTCGGTGCGCACCAGGCAGAACATCATATTGGCGTACTGGCCGAGGGTGGTCCAAGTCTTCTGACCGGTGACGACATAATGATCGCCATCGCGCACCGCTCGGGTTTTGAGGCTGGCGAGGTCGGAGCCGGCACCGGGTTCCGAATAGCCCTGGCACCACCAGTCCTGATTGTTGAGAATGCGCGGCAAGTAATAGTACTGCTGAGCCTCACTGCCGAATTTAATGATCACCGGCGCCACCATGTTGACGCCGAATGGCACAATCGTGGGAGCATGAGCAGCAGCACACTCCTCATCGAAGATATGCCGCTCCACTGGCCCCCAGCCTGGGCCGCCGTGGGTTTCGGGCCAGTTGACGGCGAGCCAGCCCCGCGCGCTGAGAATATTTTGCCAGCGGATATGATCGTCGGCCGTGAGCCGCCGACCGAGCCTGACACGCTCTCGGATCTCGTTGGGAAGAGAGGTGGCAAGAAAATCACGTACCTGCTGACGAAACGCCTGCTCATCGGCGCTAAAGGACAAGTTCATGAAGACGTCTCCGACGGAGAGGAGTCGAGTCTCTCGGCGTGGCGGTAGGGCCCCCCGAGGTGGCGAGGGTAGCCCAGCGCCTCGATGGCCAGCAGATCGATGTCGCTGGTACGGTAGCAATAGCCTTGATCGGCAATCGAACGGCTGGCGATCTGCATGGCCTCAAGCGACCGTTCTTTGGGCGCGTTGTCGGCGGCTTGATGGAGTAACGCCAGAATGCTGGCATCACGGCTGACCACCACAGGCTGACGTAGCGCTTTCAGCACATTGGCAATTGATTGTTGCTGGGTTGGTGATGCGTTGAGCGCCACCAGTTCGATATAGGCACCGTCATCGACGACCAGCGCAAGCTGAGCAGGCGCTTCGTTCAGCGTAAGGTCATCAGTGGCTGAATGCAGGGAGATACTAAGACAATCAAATGGATCGCAGGAATTTGCAACGTTGTCCTGGCCCTGTGCAATCAGGCAGGCCTGAGTGGTCGTGTCGGGGGTAGAGCCAAGCGTGATGCCAGCACGCTCGGCATGGTCTCGTAGGCGTCCGAAAAGGGGGTGGTCGCCTATCAATGCAAGTGTCGTCACGCGTGGCACATCACCGACCTCTGGCACCTTGTGTGGTGCGCGGCCGGCGAAGAATGCGTGAATGAGTCCGGCACGCTGGGGAGAGTCCATGCAGGCCAGAAACAGCTCTCGCTCACGCCGCAAGCCCTCGGTCAGGGAGCTACCGCCACTGGCGGCCACTGCCTCTATGCAGCGAAACGGCGAAAACAGTTCAGGGGCTTCGATCTCGAGCTTGCTGCTATAGCGATCGAGTGCCTCAATATCTTTCATTGGCGGGGGAAGCTTCCCGGTCACTCGGGGGCTGAGCTGACCTTTGATCATTCTGCGGGCTGAACTGAGTCCGGCCTCAAGAGGGGAGCCCTGCTCGGCAATGGCATCGATGATACCCAGTGATACTGCCTCCTCTGTCGCCACGAAGCGTCCGCTGGTGATCATGTCTAAGGCATGCTCCATGCCGACGAGTCGAGGCAGCCGCTGGGTACCCCCAGCACCCGGTAACAAGCCTAGCTTGACTTCCGGTAGACCCACCTTCGTGCCAGGCATGGCCACACGGTAGTGACATCCTAGTGCCACCTCAAATCCTCCCCCCAGCGCAGTGCCATGTAGTGCTGCAATGATGGGTTTGCTGCTGGCCTCCAGTCGGGAGATCACCTCAGGAAGAAACGGCGCCTGGGGGGGCTTGCCGAACTCGCGTATATCAGCGCCGGCAATGAAGGTACGCCCTTCGGCGAGCAGCACCAGCACCGTTACTGTCTTGTCATTCAGACCTTGTTCCAGCGCCTCGAGCAGCCCGCTACGCACGGCCTGGCCAAGCGCATTCACTGGTGGGTTGTCGATGCTGATCACGCCGATATCGGTATGGCGCTGGTAATGTACACATGTCGACATACGACAGGCTCCTGAATTAAGTGAATCGATAATCGCAGGGGAAGCGACATGTCAGCATATGCAGCCTCATGAGTCGCGAGCCGATGGAAGTTGTGCCGAATGCTGAGCCGAGGGGTGACGGCCCAGTCGGGCAATCACGATGGCCGGAAGCAACGCACCGAGTGAGATGCCCAGCAATTCGAGCTGGCTGAGCGGCATCATGCCCCCGCCAGGTAGTGCCAGGGTCAGGCCCGCGAACAGTACCAGCCCGCGTGAAACGATCTCCTGTAGAGTACCGGACCCCAAGCGGCCGACTCCTATCAAATAGCCCTGCATGGCCGAGGCGAATAGCACGATGCCTACCACTGCCTGTAGGAATACCAGAATGATTTGCAAGGGTTCGCCCTGCATGATCAAGGCCGGATTGAGGACGAACAGAAAGGGAATGAAGTAGATCACGCTGCCTAGACGCATGGCCTGCAGGCCGGTGGCCATGGGCCGCGCACCAGCCACCGTGGCGGCGGCGAAAGCACCCAGTGCAACGGGAGGTGTGATGAAACTCAGCATGCCCCAATAAAGGATGAACATGTGTACGGCCATGGGGTCGAGACCGCCGCCCTGGATCAGGGCAGGAGCCAGCGCAACCGCCAGGAAGATATAAGCGGCCGTCACGGTCATGCCTATACCCAGCACGAAACTGGTCAAGGCGCCCATCAGCAGTAGCAAGGGCACACTGCCACCAGCGATATTGATGAAGTCGTTGGCAATGGTTCCGGAAAGCCCTGTCATCGACAGGGCGCCGACCAGCATGCCGACACCAGCAAGAATGGCGATCAATTCAGCGAACAGCTTGGCTGCCGAAGAGAGGGTGTCACCAACGTCTTTCCAGCCCCAACGGTTGTGTTTCGAGAGCTGATTGAGCACCAGTAGCAGGGCAGTGGCATAGAAGGGGGCGACGGCTTCACGCTGCATGACCAGCAACATCCATACTAGAAGCGCGAAGACGAAGATGAAGTACCACCCCTCCTTGAGGGTCGCCCACAGCGAGGGCAGCTCAATGCTGGGCAATCCCTTGATGCCATGACGCGCAGCGTAGGCATCGATCTGGATGAACAAGCCCAGGAAGTAGAGGATCGAGGGGATCACTGCGGCCAGTGCCACTGCCGAGTAGGGCACGTCGAGGAACATCGCCATGACGAAGGCGGTGGCGCCCATTACCGGGGGCATCAATACCCCGCCGGTCGAGGCACACGCCTCTACGCCACCGGCAAAGGAGCGGCCCATGCCGATACGCCGCATGGCGGGGATTGAGAGTACCCCGGTGGTCAGCACATTACTGATCACACTGCCGCTCATCGAGCCCATCAGGCCGCTGGAAAAGATCGATACCTTGGCCGGGCCGCCGCGCACATGACCGAGCAGGGCGAAGGCCAGATTGATGAAGAATTTACCGCCGCCGCTCTTCTGCAGTACGACCCCGAACACCAGAAAACCAATCACCAGACCGGCAAAGGCTTGCAGAGGCACCCCCATGATGCTTTCGGTGCTCATGGTGTGATACATGGCGGTTTCTTCGAGCGAAGAGGGGAATGCCTGAATGGGACCGGGAACGATATCGGCGACCAGTGGATAAAGGGAAAACGTGGCGGCAATCACTGCAATGGGCCATCCCCCTGCACGTCGAGCCGCTTCGATGATAAGCAGCCAGTAGGCGTAGCTGGCCATGATCGCGGTATCGGGCGCGGCGAACGCCCAGCCTCTCTCTAGTATCGAGTCGGCGTTATAGACGAAATAGCCCCCAACGATCAGCGTGGCTGCACTCAATAGATAGTCATACCACGGCACTGGTCGATCTTGGACTGCCGAGCGTATCGGCCAGAGGAGATATACCAGCGGCAGCAATAACGCCACCACTGCATAGTAGAACTGCGTTTCCAGGCCGGTGACGAAGCGCAGCCAGCCGATATTGAAGAGATAGTCCAGCGTCATCAGCATCAGTGCAACAGTCACCGCACCCGGTATCCATTGCAGCGCCTTGGGCAGCGTGCGGACCTGGCTGATCTTTTCCTTGACCTGTTGCGAGCTGACGGAAGGAGTGACAGAAGTCATAAGGGCGTCCGTGATTCAGGGAAGGGCGGTATGCACCGCCCTGTATGGCATCACTCGAATATCGGGTCGAAGCCGGCTTCGGCCAATGCATCGGCACGCGCTTGCATCCAGCTATCGTGGAACGTCTCTTCGTCATCGGGAGCCGTGTCGATGAAGGCGTTCCAGGCATCGAGCAGCACTTGCTGACGTTCGACCAAGTGCTTCTGGTGTGCCTGCATCTCGTCAGTCCAGACGTCAATTTCCTTGTAATACTCCACCACTGCATCATGGAAAGGCACGACCCACTGAAGGTCCTGATACTCCAGCGCATAGCCCACGGCACCGGGAGCATTGTCCTTATAATCTTCGTAATTCTCCTGAAGAGCCCTGATCAATCCGTAGGCGACCTTGTCATCGAGATCCTGGTTGGCGACGACGATGGGATATGGATAACTGGCGCTGGGCACGGGGTTGTCCGCGCTGACGCCTCCTGCACCAGCAGTGACTTCATGTGGACGGAAATAGGGGGCAACGCTCATCATGCGTTCCCAGCCGGCCGAGTCGTCCGGATCGAGCCTCGGCCAGCTAATGCCGCGTGGGCTGCTGGCCAACTGTTGAGCTGGAGGCGTGACGGTGGTGGTGAAGGAGGCATCGACATCGCCGGCGATGATGCCGTCGAATGAGCGAGCGTAACCGGGGTAGTCGACGCGCTCGACACCGTCCCAGGTCAAGCCGCCAAAGGCCAGGTATGCCTCGGTACCCTTGTTGAGTGCATCATCACCGCGGATATAGGCGATGCGCTTACCAGCAAGATCAGCGGGAGTCTCCACATCGAGATCGCCGGCAACCGCCAGCGACAGGCCGAAAGAGGCGGTGGAGGTAGTAATGACCCGCAAGGGCTGGGGACCCCAGTCGCGATCGGCAAACATCATGACACCTTCGGCGCCGTAATAACTCGCGATGCCACAGGCACAAAGATCGACACGCCCCTGCTTGAGTGGCGTCATACGAGACACATCGTTGTCTCCTGGCAAGATACGTACCGATGAGCCGTGCTTGGATTGAAGCATGTTGCCAATCGCCACGGCCTGGGCATAACCACTGGAATTAGTGCCATAAGCGGTCCACGCCATGGTGCGTGGAAGTTCGATCTCATTGGCCTGGCTGGTGGCGCTTGCGAGTAGTCCAAGCGGGAGGGTGACAATGGCGAGTCGACGAGTCATCTGGCGCATACGAATGCTCCTTGAGCGGTAAGCGTAATTATTGATCTTGTTTTGCTATGCGGTATTGTGTTTCGAAAGTACATCGATAGTAAGGAACGCGCTGGATAGGTGTCAATTGAGGATCTGCCAGGCAGGGGGCGAGAGAAGCGTGAGCTGAAACTGTTTAGTTAATTGATATATATGGAGAATTCAGGAAGGTTCTGCGATGAGCGATGACAGATCCTGGCGGGACGAGACGAATGTCTAATAAGAAATAGGAGACGGCCTAGAGATTCACTTACGCCACTGCCGAAGCTCGCTCCATGCGGAATAGGTGCTCAGGAAGACGCGGCCGGAGAGCCCGTCTAGCAGATCGCTGTTGTTGAGCTGATCCATGACTGGCCCTTTGACTTCGCTGAGATGAAGCACGACATTGGAGTCCTTGAGGCGGGAGTTGATGGCGTCCAGGCTCTCGAGCGCCGAGGCATCGACCAGATTTACCGCCGAGCAGATCAGCACTACATGTTCCAGCTCCGGATGTGTGGCGACCAGCTCGTAGACGGTATCTTCAAGATAGCGTGCGTTGGCGAAATAGAGGCTCTCGTCGATACGCAACAGTGCGACATGGCTGATGGTTTCCACATCGTGGCGTTCGACGTTGCGGAAGTGCTCGGTGCCTGGGACGCGTCCCACTAGAGCGCTATGCGGACGGCTGGTGCGATAGAGAAAGAGCCCGATGGAGAGTGCCATACCAGCGATGATGCCGGCTTCGACCCCTTCGGTCAGCGTCAACACGATGGTCACCGCCATGGCGGCAAAATCGCTGCGCGAATAGCCCCATGTTTGACGGATCATGGCGATATCGACCAGCGTCAAACTGGCGACGGTGATGGTCGCTGCCAGCGTGGCGATCGGCAGATGGAATAGTAGCGGTGTCAGCGAGAGCGTGACCAGTGCGATGCCCAGCGCGGCGAAAGCGCCGGCGGCGGGTGTCTGGGCGCCGGCATCGAAGTTGATGACGGTGCGTGACAAGCCACCGGTGACCGGCATGCCGGCGGTCAACCCGGCGGCGAGATTGGCCGTGCCAAGCCCGACCAGCTCCTGGTTGGGGGAGATGCGCTGGCGCCGCTTGGCTGCCAGCATCTGCCCCATCGAAACCGACTCCACGAAGCCCACGATACTAATCAACAGGGCCGGGACCAGCAGCGCATGCCACAGTGACAACTCCGCCATGGGGAAGGTCAAGGGGGGCAGCCCCTGAGGGATGGCGCCGACGACAGCCACTCCCCGTGAGGCCAGGTCGTAGTGCCAGGTGAGCAGCGTGGTGACAATCACGGCAAATACCGGGCTCGACTTGGCGAGCAGATCGGCTATGCCGGGGTTGGCCCCCATGCGTTGCAGGAGGCGCTTGCCGAAACGCCGGCTCAGTATCAAAAACAGCAGGGTGCCGGCGCCGATGAGAAAGGTCAGAAGATGAATCTCTGCCAGGTGTGGGAACATGCTGATCGCCCGCTCGACCAGCGTGAATCCCGTGCCTTCAATTCCTAACAAGCTACCCAATTGACTTGCGGCGATCAGGATGCCCGAGGCAGTCAGAAACCCGGAAATGACCGGGTGACTGAGAAAATTGGCGAAGAATCCCAGCTTCAACAATCCCATCAGCGTGAGCATAAGCCCTGAAATGAGCGACAGCACTAGCGCGGCTTCAAGATAGCCCGGCGTGCCCGGTGTGGCGACACCGCTGAGTGCGGCCCCTGCCATCAAGGCGAGAATTGCGACCGGACCCACTGCCAGGGTACGGCTGGTGCCGAACAGGCAGTAGACCAGTTGCGGCAGGATACTGGCATAGAGCCCTACCACAGCAGGTAGGCCGGCAAGGATCGCATAGGCCAGCGATTGGGGGATGACCATGATGGTGACGATGATGCCGGCAAGTATGTCGGCACCGAATAGTCTGGGGGTGTAATGGGGTAACCAGCTGAGTATGGGCAGGTAACGCTTGAACATTGCGATCCTTCGTCAACAAGCGGGTCAATGCGTGAGCCTACCGGAAACTCGTCGTAAATTTCACTCATGAAGCGGGATTGACGTTGAGGAGAGCTAATAGTGAGCAATTCCATACGTGAATGTTTAAAAAACCTGATTTTTAAACCTATTGCTCAGGTTCATTATCATGTGTTCAGGCGTGCCATTTCGATAACCACAATCGGGATACCCCCTATGCTCAGTGTCAACTCTCCTTCGCCTCAGACCACCACGACGAGTGACCGAGACCAGGCCGCGTCGCTCAGCCAGGCCTACTGGATGCCGTTTACCGCCAACCGAGATTTCCGTGCCACGCCGCGTATGGTGACGGCAGCCGAAGGCCGCTACTTCATCGATGAGCGTGGCAGGAAACTGTTCGACTCGCTGTCGGGCCTATGGACCTGTGGCGCTGGTCACAATCGTGACGAGATCCAGAAGGCGGTGGCCAAGCAGCTGGGTACGCTGGATTTTGCGCCTGGCTTTCAGGTTGGTCACCCGCTGGCGTTCAAGCTCGCCGAAACCATCGCGCGCCTGACTCCCCAAGGGCTCGATCACGTATTCTTCACCAACTCGGGCTCGGAGGCGGCCGACACCTCGGTGAAGATGGCCAAGGCCTACTGGCGGCTCAAGGGCAAGCCCGAGAAGACGCGGCTGATTGGCCGCGCCAAGGGTTACCATGGCGTCAATATTGGCGGTACCAGCCTAGGGGGGATCGGCGGCAACCGTAAGCACTATGGACAATTGTTGGACGTCTCCCACCTTCCGCACACGCTGCAGCCGCACCTTGCCTATACCAAGGGCCAAGCCGAAACGGGTGCCGAGCTTGCCGACGCTCTGCTCGACCAGATCGCGCTCCACGATGCCTCCAATATCGCTGCGGTGATCGTCGAGCCGATGTCCGGCTCCGCCGGGGTGATCGTGCCACCCAAGGGGTATCTCGAGCGGTTGCGTCAGATCTGTGATCAGCACGACATCCTGTTGATCTTCGACGAGGTGATCACCGGCTTCGGACGCTGCGGCGCCAGGACGGGCGCCGAAGCTTTCGGCGTCACGCCGGATATCATGACCGTGGCCAAGCAGGTGACCAACGGCGCCATCCCGATGGGAGCTGTCATCGCTTCCGGCGAGATATTCGATACCTTCATGCATGGCGGTGGGGCGGCCCACGCCATCGAATTTCCCCATGGCTATACCTACAGCGCCCACCCGGTAGCGTGTGCAGCAGGCTTGGCCGCGCTCGAGCTATTCGAGCGAGAAAGGTTTCCGGAACAGGTGGCGGCAATTGCGCCGAGCTTCGAGTGCAAGTTGCATGCACTGAAAGGGCGCCCGCATGTCGTCGATATCCGCAATTATGGTCTGGCCGGTGCCGTGCAGATTGCCCCGCGGGAGGGGGATCCCACCATTCGGCCGCGCGACGCTGCCGTCGCGCTATGGGAAGCGGGCTTCTATGTTCGCTACGGTGGCGACACTCTGCAGTTTGGCCCGCCATTCTCGACAACCGAAGAGGAGCTCGAGAGGCTCTTCGATGCGGTCGCGACCACGCTCGATCACCTCAATTGATATCAGGAGTTCACCATGGAACATGTGCCCCATCTGATCGGTGGCGAGCGAGTGACCGATAGCCAGACACTGGATGTCACCAATCCCTCCACTGGCAGCGTCATACGTCAGGTGAGTGCCGCCACCAGCCCCAGGGTCGAGCAGGCCATTGCGGCCGCCAAGGCGGCTTTCCCTACCTGGCGCGATACGCCACCAGCCAAGCGCGCCCAGGTGATGTTTCGCTTCAAGCAGCTGCTTGAGGAACAAGCCGAGCGCCTGGTGCGACTGGTCAGTGAAGAGCACGGCAAGACGCTTGAAGATGCGATGGGCGAGTTGAAGCGCGGTATCGAGAACGTCGAGTACGCCTGCGGCGTGCCGGAGCTTCTCAAGGGGGAGTATTCCCATAACGCCGGTCCTGGCATCGATGCCTGGTCGAACTTTCAGCCGCTGGGCGTGGTGGCGGGCATCACCCCCTTCAACTTTCCGGCGATGGTACCGTTATGGATGTATCCCATGGCCATCGCCTGTGGGAACACCTTCATCCTCAAGCCCTCCGAAAAGGATCCGACCTCGGCCTTGGCAATTGCCGAACTCCTCGAGGAAGCGGGTGCGCCCAAGGGCGTGATCAATGTCGTGCATGGCGGGCGAGAGGCGGTGGAGGCGCTGCTCAATGCCCCTGACATCAAGGCGCTCTCCTTCGTCGGCTCCACACCGATTGCCGAAACCATTTACAGGCGGGGGGCGGCCAATGGCAAGCGTGTCCAGGCGCTTGGCGGTGCCAAGAACCATGCCGTGCTCCTGCCGGATGCCGATCTCGAGAATGCCGCCAACACGCTGATGGGCGCCGCGTTTGGCAGTTGCGGCGAGCGCTGCATGGCGATCTCGGTGGCGGTATGTGTCGGCGACGATACGGCGGATAGGTTGATCGAAAGCCTGATGCCCAAGATCGCCGCACTCAAGGTCGGGGCCGGCACCGAGCAAGGCCTTGATATGGGGCCGCTGGTGAGTGCCGAGCATCGCGAAAAGGTGCTGGGCTACATCGAGCAGGGTGTTAGCGCCGGTGCGGACTTGGTCGCCGATGGGCGAGGACTCAAGGTGCTGGGACATGAGGATGGCTTCTTCGTCGGCGGTTGCCTGTTCGATCGGGTGACGACTGATATGCGCATCTATCGTGAGGAGATTTTTGGACCGGTGTTGTGCGTTGTGCGAGTCGAGAGCCTGGACGCCGCCATCGAGCTGATCAACGCTCATGAATACGGCAACGGCACTTGCCTGTTCACGCGTGACGGCGAGGCGGCAAGACGCTTCGCCGATAATATCGAGGTCGGCATGGTCGGGATCAATGTGCCACTGCCGGTGCCGGTGGCCTACCACAGCTTCGGTGGCTGGAAACGCTCCCTGTTTGGCGATCTGCATGCCTATGGGCCGGATGCGGTGCGTTTTTATACCCGCCGCAAGGCGGTTTCGCAGCGCTGGCCCGCGCCCTTCGAGACCAGTCATGCGGAATTCAACTTCCCCTCCGGTGGCTGATTCAGCTGTTCAATCACGATGTCGAACGGGGTGCCCACGGGCACCCCGCCGTCATTTTGGCAATATAAAAAACACAGATGATCGCTAAAGATTGGCCAGGAGACGCCGTAAATAGACAGTAATAATATTTTTTACGAAATTCCTGCAGCTGTCGAAGAGTACCCAGACAGTGGAGATGCCATGATCAAGGCAAGCGAGTCCACGACTATCGCCTTACAGGATGACCTGCTGGGCCGGTCTCCCTACAAGGTTTTTTCGAATGATCGACTCAGGGACGATGTCGAAAAAATGTGGCGAGAGTCGAGGGCTTACAGCCCTACGCAACCGGATCATGCCATATTCAAATCACTGTTGGACCAGGCCTTCCATTGGCGCACCCTGGCATGTGGGGACGCCAGCTTGCAAGTATGGTGGCCAGCGGTGAGAAGTGCGAGAGGCGACTTGAGGGCGTTCTTGCTTAGCGTGACGAACTCAAATGGCAGCGAGAGCAAGCGTTGCCGCGAGGCGCAGGCTCGTCTCGCGCATCTGCTGGCGCTGGCAAGGCTACGCTTGAAACTAGAGCCGGGTGGAGAGGTGGCAAGCACCATTGCCGAAGAGTTTGGATTGAAGCTCGATAACCCTGGCTATCTCGACGCTCATGAGATTGCTGCGGCCTGCCAGCTGCGTGTCGCCACGGTGCGCAACGCCGTCTCTCGACGTGAGGTGCATGTCAAGGGCGACAGAGGCGTCGAGATTGGTGAAGCACTCGACTGGATGGTGCAGCGAAGGGGCTTCCTTTACCCCACGATTAACTTGTTAAGTACAGAAAGACGTATCAATGGTCTGCTGGCGAATCGCCAGTTGCATGCCGATGAGCGCGTTGAGGCGCTGCGACAGGTGAGCCGGTTACGATTGTCGCTGTGGAAGGTAAGAGCGAACGGCCGCTGTTTTGGCATCAATGCCGAGGGACTGCATCAATGCCTTCTGACACTTCCAGCCAATGATATCGATACCTTGATGGGGTGCTGTTCGGTGCACTTCGAGGATCGCAGCGAAGATCCCTCGATTCGCCTATATCGACAGAGTTTCCAGTCCGCGCATGATCCGATACTGCAGGCAGTAATCCCCAACATGGCCTCCCTCAATGCCGTGGTGGGATGTCTGGCAGGAGAGGGGATAATTGGCGCGGCTGCAGTAGATGAGGCGTCTGTCCAAATGGGCCGCTAGCCAGCCTTCAGCCGGTCGCTTCTGGGTCGCGACTGCCAGGTCGACCAGGAGTAGAGCGCAAGGCCGATCCAGATCAGCCCAAAGGTAGCCAACTGGAAGGGCGACAACGGCTCCTTGAAGACCAGCAGGGCGATGAAGAACTGTATGCTGGGGTTGAGATACATGAGAAACCCCAGGGTAGAGAGACGCAGCCGCCGGGCGGCGCCAGCGAATGCCATCAGCGGTAAAGCGGTGATGACGCCACTGGCGATCAGCAGTGCCGCTGTGGTTGGCGATTCGCTGAAGTGAGACTGACCGCTGAGGCTCAGCCAGGTGATCGCCAGCAATCCCAGCGGTAGCAGCAGCAGGGTTTCGACGAACAGGCCGGAGAGACCATCAAGCGGGATCTGCTTGCGCAGTAATCCATAGGTACCAAACGAGAGGGCCAGCAGGAGCGTGATCCATGGCACCAGTCCAAGCACGGTCAATTGTATGGCGATGGCGAATGCTGCCAGCCCCACCGCAACGCCCTGTAGCGCGGTCATGCGCTCACGCAAGAAAATCATGCCCAGCGCGACATTGATCAGAGGCGTGAGGAAGTAGCCAAGACTCGCCTGAAAGACCTGGCGCGTCTCCACCGCATAGATATAGATACCCCAATTGAGTCCAATCAGTAGCGCGCAGGCCAGCACTCTACCCAGCTTCCTGGGTTGAGTCAGGGCATTGCGTACGGGTGCCCAGCGACGCAGCAGAGTGATCAATCCGACCAGAAAGAGGCACGACCAGATCACTCGGTGAATGAGGATTTCCCCGGCCGGTACGCCGTCGAAGAGCGCGAAGAAGAGAGGAAAGCAGCCCCAGGCAAAATAGGCGCCTACCCCGAAGGCGACACCTTTGGTGGCTTCCTTGTCTGGCGTCGAGGGGGTGTGAGAAGGCGGCGTCATGTAAGGGCTCATACATAAAAAAGCTAATTTACCACAGACATGCGAAATGCCTCCCGCGATGTTTGCGTCAAACTCAGGCTGTCAGCACCTCGCCGCTCGGTTACGCTATAGCATGCATGGCGTGCGCGCCACCCTCGAACTAGGAGTATAAGAAGTGACGACACTGCGAACGACACTGGTGCAGTGCGATCTGCGCTGGGAGGAACCCGACGCCAATTGTTGGATGCTCGAAGAGATTCTTGGGGAGCTCGGAGCAGAGCAGACCGACCTGATCGTGCTGCCGGAGATGTTTTCGACGGGATTCACTATGAACTCGCGCGAAATGGCAGAGCCCATGGAGACGAGCCGCAGCGTGGCATGGTTGCGCGACCAGGCTCGCCGACGTAACTGTGTCATGACCGGCAGCGTGGCGATCACCGATCGGGACGAATACTACAACCGGCTGATCTGGGCGCGACCGGATGGCACGCTTGAGTACTACGACAAGCAGCACCTATTCCGCATGGCGGGCGAGCATGAGCGATACGGCATGGGAAAGCGGCGCGTGATCGTGGAGCTCAAAGGCTTCCGACTGTTGCTCAGTGTCTGCTATGACCTGCGCTTCCCAGTGTGGCTCCGCCAGCAGCCGGGGAATCGGCCCTTCGAATATGACGCCCTGCTATGCGTAGCCAACTGGCCTGCACCGCGCAGGCACCCTTGGCGAACCCTGCTGCAGGCGCGTGCCATCGAGAACCTGTGCTATGTCATCGGTGTCAATCGGGTCGGCGAGGATGCCAAGGGACTTTCCTATGCCGGTGACTCGATGCTCGTCGACTTCAAGGGCGAGGCGCAGATCGATGAGCCCCGCGATATACCCTTCTTGCTCACGGGAACCCTTGAGCGCGAGGCGCTCGAACACTTTCGTGAGAAGTTCCCCGCCTGGCAAGATGCCGACCGTTTCCATCTATTCAACGAGGCAGGGCACTGATGAGGCTGGATAAATTTCTTGGTGAGACCACCGAACTGACACGCAGCCTGGCCAAGAAGGCGATGCATCGGGAAGAGGTGACGGTCGACGGTGAGGTGGTCAAGGATCCCGGCACTCAGGTCGATCAGGCAAACGACGTGCGCTGGAACGGCGAGCGGCTTTCGCTGGTGGGCTTGCGCTACATCATGCTTCACAAGCCGGCCGGCGTGGAGTGCAGCGCCAGGCGGGGGCTCTACCCGCTGGCGAGCGAGTTGATCGAACTGCCCAAGCGCGAGCGACTTCAGAGTGTGGGACGCCTCGATGTGGGCACCACCGGGCTAATATTGATGACCGACGATGGCCAGTGGTCCCACCGGGTTACTTCGCCCAGGCGTCAATGTGGCAAAGTCTATCGCGTCAGCTTGGCCGACCCCCTGCAGGGAGAGGCGCTGCAAGCCGCCATCGAAGCCTTTCGCGAAGGCGTCATGCTGGATGACGAAGAGAAGCCCACACGGCCCGCAGAGCTCACCATGCTGGCGCCCGACACGGCGCTCCTGACGCTCTACGAAGGCAAGTATCATCAGGTCAAGCGCATGTTCGCGGCGATCGGCAACCGTGTCACGGCATTGCACCGCGAGTCGATCGGCTCGGTCGTGCTCGACCCAGCGCTGGCGCCGGGAGAATGGCGGGAGCTGAGCGAGGAAGAGATCGCCAGTTTTTGATTATACCGTTATCCTGGCTGTTTGCTCACAAGTGGCATGAAGACACGCCAGCAGACCCGCTTTGTCGTTAGGCTGCAGATCGGCCAGTCATCCACTGGCGGCCTTCAGGCCCGCGGCGTTGACCAGCGCTTGGGTATAGGGGGTCTGCGGGGCGGCAAGCACCTGCTCGCAGTCGCCCTGTTCCACCACCAGACCATCCTTCAATACCATGATGCGGTGCGCCATGACGCGCACCACGGCAAGATCGTGACTGATGAACAGGTAGCTCAGGCCACGCTTGCGCTGTAGCTCGCGTAGCAGTTCCACCAGTTGCTTCTGCACGGTGCGGTCGAGCGCTGAGGTCGGTTCGTCGAGTATCAGCAGCTCAGGCTCGAGAATGATGGCCCGGGCCACGGCAATGCGCTGACGCTGGCCGCCCGAAAACTCATGAGGATAGCGCGACGCGCAGTCGGCGGGGAGACCTACCTCCCTGAGGGTTTCCTGTACGCGCCGCATGACCTCATCGTCGCTGAGCGCCGGTTGATGAAAACGCAGCCCTTCGCTGATGATCTCCGAGACCGGCAGCCTTGGCGATAGCGAGCCGTAGGGATCCTGGAATACCACCTAAAAGCGCTTGCGCTGGCGACGCAGCTCATCACCGCTCAAGCGATCGAGGCGCTGGCCATCGAGGTCTATTTCGCCCAGGCTAGCCGTTAGGCGCAGTAGCGCCATGGCGAGCGTGGTCTTGCCGGACCCCGACTCTCCCACGATGCCAAGCGTTTCGCCACGTGAAAGCGTCAGCGACAGAGGATGTACCGCCACGAACGGGGGACGGCGCCGGGAGAAGAGCTGCTTGGGGCGCGAAAACGTAACACTCAACTCGCGCGCCTTGAGCAGCGGTCGATGATCTAGCACCTGGGCAGGGCGCCCTTGGGGTTCGGCTTCGATCAGCGTGCGTGTATAGGCACTGCTCGGTGCGCTGAATACCTGCTCGACGGGGCCGGTCTCCAGCTCGCGGCCGCGGTAGAGCACGCAGACGCGGTCGGCATGACGTCGCACCAGGTTGAGGTCGTGGGTGATGAAAAGCATGCCCATGCCATGACGATCGCGCAGCTCGGCGAGCAGGGCCAGTATCTCCTGCTGCACGGTGACGTCTAGCGCCGTGGTCGGCTCGTCGGCGATCAGCAGCTCTGGCTCGTTGGCGATCGCCATGGCGATCATTACCCGCTGACGTTGGCCGCCCGAGAGCTGGTGCGGCCAGGCATCAAGCAGTTCATCCGGGCGCTGTAGCTTGACGCTTGCGAGCAGCTCTCGCGCACGCTCCCGTGCGGCGCGCCCGGAAAGACCCTTGTGCAACCTCAATGTCTCGCCAATCTGCTTGACGATGGTGTGCAAGGGGTTGAGCGAGGTCATCGGTTCCTGGAACACGAACCCTACCCGGCCACCACGCAGGCCGCGCCAGTCACGCTCCTTGAGCCGGTCGAGGTCGGTATTGCCGAGGAAGCGCCCGCCCTCGATCCTAGCATTGGCCGGCAGCAGATTCATGGCACCAAGGGCGCTGACCGACTTGCCGGAGCCGGACTCGCCGACCAGCGCCAGTGTCTCGCCGCGCTTGATCTCGAGGGTGAGTCCATCGACGACGGTGCTGTTGCCGAAAGCGATGCTCAGGTCATCGAGGCGAAACAGCACATCGCTCGTCCTCTCATGGGAGTACAGATCACGGGGCATGGGTATGTGTCCTCGGTGACGGGCTCTCGGGCGGAGTTGCGACGGCAGGCTCGCTAGGCGCGGTCTGGATATGACGCGGATCGAAGGCGTCGCGCAATCCCTCGCCAATGAAGACCAGCAGCGAGAGCATCAGCGATAGGCTGACGAAGGCAGTGATGCCAAGCCAGGGAGCGTGCAGGTTGTTCTTGCCCTGGGCCACCAGCTCGCCAAGTGACGGTGACCCGGGCGGAAGACCGAAGCCGAGAAAATCGAGCGCGGTAAGCGTGGTGATGGCCCCGGTGAACAGGAACGGAATGAAGGTCAGAGTGGCGACCATGGCATTGGGCAGCACGTGGCGCCACATGATTAGTCTCGAGGGAAGGCCCATCGCCCGGGCTGCACGTACATACTCGAGGTTTCGGGCGCGCAGAAATTCCGCGCGCACTACGTCGACCAGGCCAAGCCACGAGAACAGCAGCATGATGCCGAGCAGCCACCAGAGGTTGGGCTGCACGATGCTAGCCAGGATGATCAGCAGGAATAGCACCGGCAGGCCCGACCAGATCTCACTGAGTCGCTGACCGATCAGGTCGGTCTTGCCGCCGAAGTATCCCTGAATCCCGCCGAACAACACCCCCAGCACCAGCGAGCCTGCGGTCAATGCCAGAGCAAAGAATACCGACAGGCGAAAGCCGTAGATGACGCGAGCCAGTACGTCGCGACCCTGGTCGTCAGTGCCCAGCCAATGGCGGGCGTCCGGCGGGGCAGGAGAAGGGCGCATCATCTGCATGTCCAGGGTCTGATAGGAGAACGGGATGATCGGCCACAGCGCCCAGCCATGCTCGTCGATCTGCTCGCGCACGAAGGGGTCGTGATAATCCGTGCGGGTGGGCAGGAAACCGCCGAACTCGGTTTCCGGGTAGTCCACCAGCAGCGGCACGTACCACTGATCCTGATATTTCATGACGATCGGCTTGTCGTTGGCGATCAATTCGGCGAACAGGCTCAGGATAAAGAGCGCCAGGAAGATCCACAGCGAGACCCTGGCGCGACGGTTGTGTTGAAACACCGACAGTCGGCGACGTGCAATCGGCGAAAGCTTGTGAGCGAAAGAGAAGGGCATCGGCTCAAGACTCCCGGGTTTCGAAATCGATGCGTGGATCCACCCACACATAGGTCAGGTCGGAAACCAGCTTCAGAATCAGGCCGATCAGTGTATACAGGAACAGCGTGCCGAAGATGACCGGGTAGTCGCGCTGCATGACTGCTTCGAAGCCGAGCAAGCCAAGACCCTCGAGGGAGAAGATCACTTCGATCAACAGCGAACCGGTGAAGAAGATGCTCACCAGGGCGCCAGGCATGCCGGCAATGATGATCAGCATGGCATTGCGGAAGACGTGTCCATACAGGACGACACGGTCGCTTGCCCCCTTGGCGCGTGCGGTCAGCACGTACTGCTTGTGTATCTCGTCGAGAAAGCTGTTCTTGGTCAGCATGGTCAGGGTGGCGAAGCTGCCGATGGTCATGGCGACGACCGGCAGGGTGATATGCCAGAAGTAGTCCTTGATCTTGTCCCAGGTCGAGAGTTCCCCAAAATCCGGCGAGGTCAGTCCGCGCAGCGGAAACAGATCCCAGTAGCTACCGCCCGCGAACAGCACGATGAGCATGATGGCGAACAGAAAGCCGGGTATCGCGTAGCCGACGATCACCAGCCCCGAGGTCCAGACATCGAAGCGCGAACCGTGGCGCAGTGCCTTGCGGATGCCCAGCGGAATGGAGATCAGGTAGACCAGCAGCGTGGTCCAGAGCCCTAGCGAGACCGAGACCGGCAATCGCTCGATCATCAGCTCGATCACCGGTCGGTCACGGAAGAAGCTGTTGCCGAAATCGAAGGTGGCATAATCGCGCAGCATGGTCAGGAAACGTACATGCGCCGGCTGATCGAAGCCGAACTGCTCCTCGAGGGCTTCGATGAAACGCGGCTCGACACCCCGCGAGCCGCGTGACTCGTCACGCGTCACCACATCGGCGCCACCCACATCGAGACGTGTGCTGGCCATGGCGTCCATGCCCTCGAAACGTGCGAGCATCTGGTCGATGGGTCCGCCTGGCGCGGCCTGCACGATGATGAAATTGAGCAGCATGATGCCGAGCAGGGTCGGAATCATCAGCAGTAGACGACGCAGAACATAACTGGCCAAGATGAGTTACCTCAGGAATTGGATTCAGCGGCGACGCAGCCGGCGGTTTATCTCGGCTTCATGTTCGGCATCGACCCACCAGGCGTCCAGGTCCAGTCCATAGGCCGGAAACGGCTCGGGATAGCCGAACTTGTCCCAGACCGCGATGCGCGTCTCCCCGGAGTGGTAGTGGGGAATCATGTAGAACCCCCAGCGCAGCACACGGTCCAGTGCCTGGGCGACGGAGTTGAGCTCGTCGCGACTGTCGGCACGGATCAGTCGCTCGACCAGTGCATCCACGGCAGGGGTGCTCAGTCCCATCAGGTTGCGGCTCTGCGGCGTATTGGCGAATTCGCTTGTCCAGAAGCCGCGTTGCTCGTTACCTGGATTGTTGGATTGCGGAAACTGACCGGTGACGATGTCGAAGTCGAAGCTGCGCAGCCGGTTGAGGTACTGGTTGATGTCGACGATACGGATCGAGGACTGAATGCCAAGGCGTGCCATGTTGCGAAGCATGGGCTGCACGACGCGCTCAAGGCCGCTATCGAAGAGCATCACCTCGAAGCTCAGTGGCCGGCCCGTCTCGCCATGGACGAGCATACCGTCGCGCACCTCATAGCCCGCCTCGCGCAGCAGCGTAAGTGCTAGTCGCAGACGTTCACGAAGGTCTTGGGGGTGGTCGATGGGCAGGCCCTGGCTGAAGAGTCGCTCGGGGAGAATGTCGCGAAACGGCTTGAGCAAGGCAAGCTCCTCCTCGCTCGGCAAGCCTTCGGCAGCCATCTCGGAATTCTGGAAGAAGCTTTCCGTACGCGCATAGGTGCCGTAGAACATGTTGGCATTGAGCCAGGGAAAATCGAAGGTGAGTTCCAGCGCCTCGCGTACCCGAGGATCGCTGAATTTCTCACGGCGCAGGTTGAGTACGAAGGCCTGCATGGTGGCTGGCTGGCCGTCGGGGACGGTAATGCGTTTGACCAGGCCGTCACGGTAGGCCGGGAAGTCGTAACCGATGGCCCAGGTGGCGGCACGGGCATCGGTGCGGTAATCCATCACTCCGGCCTTGAAGGCCTCCCAGGCGATGTCGCGGTCTCGATAATAGTCATAGACCAGCCGGTCGATGTTATAGCGACCTTTATTGACGGGCAGGTCGCGACCCCAATACGCCTCATCGCGCGAGTAGGTGATGCTGCGCCCGGGCTGTACATTGGCGATGCGGTAGGGGCCAGAGCCGGGGTGTCTCGCCAGTGTCGGAGCGCTGAAGTCGCGTTCTTGCCAGTAGTGCATGGGCAGGACCGGCAGCTGGCCGACGATCAAGGGCAGTTCCCGCGAGCTGGCATTGCTGAAGGTGAAGCGCACGGTATGTTCATCGAGCGCTTCTACTCCTTCGACATCGGCATAATAGCCACTATAGAAGGGGTTTCCCTCGTCGATCAGCAGGTTGAAGCTGAAGACCACGTCGCGGGCAGTGACGGGCTCGCCATCATGAAAGCGCGCCTCGGGGCGCAGATCGAATTCGATCCAGTAGCGCTCGGGGTCGAGGCGGATGCCCGAGGCAAGCAGGCCGTAAACGCTGAAGGGCTCATCGGGATTGTCGGCGAGCAGGGTGTCGTAGATATGAGAGATGCCGATCGCCGGCGTGCCGCGGATGATGAACGGGTTGATCGAGTCGAAGCTGCTGCCCACCGCCGCACGGGTCATGCTCCCCCCCTTCGGCGCATCGGGGTTGACGTAAGGAAAGTGCGGGAAATCGGCGGGCAGCGCTGGCTCGTCATAAAGCGACAGGCCGTGCACCGTCGGCACCTCTTCGGACTCGGCCGTCTGCCCTGCACCCATGGCGAGGGAGCCGAGCAGAAGGGCAGCGCAGCAAAAGGCCTTGGGAAACCGGTAAAGCGCGATAGACATCGGGGCATCCTTGGTCATGTCAGGCACGTGGGGTGCCGGGGCATGGCGATACGATTCGCTAGTCTATCCATTACGGTGTCAGGAGGGCAGTCGCTTGTAAACCACCAGCGCAGTTGATCTATTCAACACAGCAGTGGCGGCCTCAATTGGCCGCCAGGGTACGCTGCGGCACCTCGAGCACCTGGCCGGTGCGGATGGTGTCGCCCGCCAGGCCATTGTGCTGACGAATGAGGTCGACCGAGGCGCCGAAGCGCGAGGCAATCGAGGAGAGGCTATCGCCCTGGGCGACCACATAGGACTCCCAGCCGGTGGACGATATCATGGGTTCCATGCTGTCGAGTTGCGCCATCAACAACTCCTCGCTATCGGAGGGCACCAGCAGCACCGAGCTGTACTCGGGAGAGATGCTGCCGTTGAGCAGGCCGGGGTTGAGCGCTTCGAGTTCCTCGCGATCGAGGTTGGCCAGCGTTGCCGCCTCGGTCAGATCGATCGGTTGATAGATGTTGATCTTGGCAAAGCCCGGGGCATCCTCAATATCCGGCAAGGCAATGTCATGGGCTTCGGGATCGTCGATGATCGCCGCGATGGCCAGCAGCTTGGGGAGGTAGTTCATGGTTTCCCGCGGTAGCCTCAGGTGCCAGTAATCGTCCGGTTCGCCCTGGCTACTGGCGACTTGCCTGGCCTTGTTGACCGTGCCGGCGCCAGCGTTGTAAGCGGCCAGAGAGAGAAACAGATCCCCCTCATACCACTGCCGGGCCTGCTGCTCGATATAGTCGAGTGCGGCCTGGGTGGAGGCGAGCACATCCATGCGGCCGTCGTAAACCCCGTTACGCGCCAGACCCAGCGCATCGCTGGTGCCTGGCATGAACTGCCACAGTCCAGATGCCCCCCTCGAACTGCGGGCATAGGGATCGAAGGAGCTCTCGACGAAAGGCAGCAGCGCGATTTCTCCAGGAAGACCACGGGCATCGAGCTGTTCCGTGATCCAGTAAAGCCAGGGACGAGCGCGTTCGGTGATGGCAACGATGTTATGCGGGTTGGCGCGGTAACGGTCGATCCACTCCTGCACTCTGCTGTGGTAACGCTTGTCCTGCCACTGGAAGCTCTCGCGAAGCCTTGCCCATGCGTCTGCGGCGCTTCGCGGTTCGAGCAGCACGGCGTGCCAGAAATAGAAGTAGCGCTCCGTGGCGTGGATTGAGCGTTCGTTCTGGACGGGGTGGCCTTGAGCGGTGGCCAGCTGCCCAAAGCTCAGACACAGCAGGGCGCCCGCCAGGAGCGTTACCAGGCGGCGCGAAGCCAGATGAATCATGATGTCGTTTCCTTTGAGATACGCGTACTGATCGAACCCATTAGAATCGATCCTTCCAGGCGCGCAGCGTGGCGAACGTCGCCAGCGGTGAGTCGCTGTCACCATGCTGACTGGCGGAGGCCTGCACGGCGACATGATCGCAGCGGAGGAAGGGGTTGATCTGCCGCTCGCGTGCCAGCTCGGCGGGAAGCGTGGGGCGCCCCTGCTCGAGGTTCTGGTGGCACTGGTCGATATGACGATCCAGCAAACGGTTGTCGGGCTCGACGGCCTTGGCGAAGCGCAGGTTGGCTGCGGTATATTCGTGGGCGGCGAAGACCAGTGTATCGTCAGGCAAGGCGGCGATACGTGAGAGCGAGTCGTACATCTGCTCGGGCGATCCCTCGAACAGCCTGCCGCAACCGCCCGAGAAGAGGGTGTCACCACTAAACAGGAGCGCAGGAATGCCTGTAGTGTAGAAGGCGATATGGTCAAGGGTGTGACCGGGGACCGCCATTACCTCAAAACGTCTCCCCAGTAGCGTGCATTCGTCGCCATCGCCGACTCGTGTATCGATGCCCTTGATGGCGGGGTTTTCCGGTCCGATGACATATGGGGAATAACGGCGTATCAACTCATCCAGACCACCGGTATGATCGTGGTGATGATGCGTGACGAGTATGCTGTCGAGGATGAGGGAGTCCTGCTCGATTTGCTTGATGACGGGGGCGGCATCGCCGGGATCGACGACGGCTACTCGGTTAGAACCATCCTGTCGTAGCAGCCAGATATAATTGTCATTGAAGGCGGCGATCGGTATCACACTCAGCATGGTTACGATCCTTGGTTCAGGTCTAATGCCACTGACTTAACACCATAGGAAGCCCAAGTCGTAGTCGTGTAATGTGTTGATATTCTGGCTATTAAAAGCGCAACTTGGGCATGGATGGTCACGAAGAAAGCGTACTTTGGAGGCTTGGCCACGCTGTGTCAAATTCGGATATGACGATATCACTGGCGAGACTGGTGCAGGAGGGCCGGGAGTATTGGGCTTCGGCCGATGGCCAGGCCCACTGGCAGGCCGAGCGAGCCTGCCTGGGCCCGGTGTGCGAATCGCTTTTCGGCTTGCATAGCCTCGAGCTGGGTTTTGGGCCGAGGCTATGCGACATGTCGCCCATTCGCCATCCGTTGCGTTGGGCGCCCACGCGTGAGCTCGCCGAACATTCCTCCACGCTGATCTGTCGTCCTGATAGCCTGCCTCTGCCGGATGAAACGCTGCAACTGGTGGTCATTCATCACCTGCTCGAGGTGCTGTCCAGGCCACATCAGGTACTCCAGGAAGCTGCCCGGGTGACAGCCGATAGTGGTCGACTGATCATCTTTGGCTGGGAGCCGCTTGGTGTTTCGGGATGGGGAAGGCTATGGCCGAGTCGTCGGCCCCATCTTCCCTGGCGGGGGCACTGGCGAACGCCGGGTAGCCTTAGGGACTGGCTGGCATTTGTCGACTTCGAGATCGAGCGGGTAGACTACTGCGGCTTTCATCTGCCAGGCACGCTGCCACGCAACGCAACGCTCGAGACCTTGGGCAGGCGCTACAACTTGCCATTTGGCGATACTTTCATGATACGTGCCAGGCGGCGTTCCCAGTTGGCCCGAATACAGCGTCCTAAACTTTCGCTTCGTTCTTCAGCGCTGGGTGGCGCTTCGCTGGGTGGGCAGGCAACGAGGCTTGGACGAAAAACCGATAGGGTGACCGAAGGTGACTGACACCGTAATACCATACGTGACCGTGTATACCGATGGTGCCTGCCGCGGTAATCCCGGCCCCGGGGGATGGGGAGCGGTGCTGATCAGTGGTCAGCACGAAAAGGCGCTCAAGGGCCATGAAGTGGTCACGACCAACAATCGCATGGAGCTGATGGCAGCCATCATGGCGCTGCGCGAGCTCAAGCGGGAGTGCCAGGTCGCATTGTGGACCGACTCGCAATATCTGCGCAAAGGCATTACCGAGTGGATTCACAATTGGCAGAAGCGCGGCTGGAAAACCGCGACCAAGCAGCCGGTCAAGAATGCGGAGTTGTGGCGCGAACTGCTGGCCGAGACGCAACGCCACCGGGTCGAGTGGCATTGGGTCAAGGGCCACAGCGGCCACCCGGGCAACGAGCGTGCTGACCAGTTGGCCAACGAAGCGATCGATGAAGCGGCCGCGTTGACCTGAAAGGGCATCGCGCGACGGATAATCAAGCGAGACACTCATGCGACAGATCGTACTCGATACGGAAACCACCGGCATCGATCCCAAGGAAGGCCACCGCCTGATCGAGATAGGGGCAGTGGAGATGGTCAATCGCCGGTTTACCGGCAGGACATACCATCAATACATCAATCCGCAGCGTGAAATCGAGGCGGAGGCGATCGGCGTACATGGCATCACCAATGAGCGTGTCGCCAACGAGCCGCAATTTGATATCATCGCCGACGAATTCTGGACTTTCATCGAAGGAGCAGAGCTGGTAATCCACAATGCGGCCTTCGATGTGGGTTTCATCGATCACGAACTCAGCATGCTCAACAACCGGCGGGGAGAGCCTAGACTGGGGCCGGTGGCGAGCCATTGCCGCGTTCTCGATACCTTGAAGCTGGCACGTGACAAGCACCCGGGGCAGCGCAATAGTCTGGATGCCCTATGCAAGCGCTACGACATCGACAATGGCCACCGTGTACTGCACGGCGCCTTGCTCGATGCCGAGATCCTCGCCGAGGTCTATCTGGCGATGACCGGCGGCCAGACGGCCCTCTCGCTTGACGCTAATGCCGCCACGCAGACGAGCGATGCCGGACGCACGGGCATTCACAGGCTCGACCCGTCACGGCCGCGGTTGGCTGTCATCGTCCCTTCTGCCGACGAACTGGCCGCTCATCAAGTCAAGCTGGCCCAGATTCGCGCTTCCGCCGGCCAGTGCCGGTGGGATGAGCTATCCGCCCTGGAGGGCGGCAGTGAGGTGCACTGATGCTGAGGCGTGATCTCCCCCTCGATACGCGCCATGGCTATCTGATTCGTCTGGCCGATGGCCGCATTGCGCCGTCACCGGAAGGGCTTTTGTGGCATGCCCCGCAAGCGTGGCCGGATGAGGCCTTGCCGCTGGGCTACTGGCATGATGAGCCGATCGCGGTGAGCCTCGAGGCGAGTGAGGAGAGCAAGCACTGGCCTGACGGCCGTGAATGGCTAGCGCGCCTGCCTGAGTCGCACTATCCGCTGCTCTCCACGGTGCTTCAGCTAGGCCATTGGTGGCGCGATCACCGTTTCTGTGGACGCTGTGGTGCGCAGGCGATACGCCTCGATCATGAATTCGCAATGCATTGTGATGCCTGTGGCCATCGAAACTACCCGCGAATCTCACCCTGCATCATCACCTTGGTCACCCATGGCGATGCCATGTTGCTGGCGCGTAGTCCACGCTTTCCGCCAGGCCGCTACTCGACGCTTGCCGGATTCATCGAGCCGGGTGAAGCGGCGGAGGAGGCGGTACGTCGGGAGGTGTTCGAAGAAGTCGGAGTGCAGGTGGGGCGCATCAGTTACTACCGAAGCCAGGCTTGGCCATTTCCCCATTCGCTGATGCTGGGCTTCTTCGCCGAGGCGGCGAGTCGCCGCATTCGTATCGACGAGAAGGAGATCGCCGATGCGGCCTGGTTCTCGCCACGTCAGCTACCGCAACTGCCGCCACCTTACTCGATCTCGCGGGCGCTGATCGAGTCGCACCTCCAGGCCGTGTCGCGAGATGGGCGTTGACAAAGGGTGCTGGGTCTAAGGGGGAAATACCGCTGCCAAGGGGGAGACAGCGGTCAGTGCATCAGCGATTCGGAAACAGGCTGGTCAGCTTGGTAGCCAGCATCACATTGCCGGTCGCTTTCAACTTGCCTGTCATGAAGGCCGTCATCCCGTTGATTTCGCCATTCATTACGCCCTTGAGCGTGTCGGTGGTCATGCTCAGCGTGACGGAAGGATCGTCGTGCTCGCCCTCCTGCACATTCAGAATGCCATCCTTCACCACCAGGTAGTAGTTGTCGGCATCGGTGAAGATGAACTGAAAGACCTCGTCCATGCCCTTGGCGGCGTCGGCGTCGAAACGGTTTTGCAGCTTGTCGATGATGGGATTGGCCATATCGCGATCCTATAGCAGAAGAAGAGAAGGAAAACTTGACCACGAGATGGAGCGTGGCATGAGTGAGGTTATTTCAAACGGACGTTTGAGGCAACCCGGTGAGCCTCGACGATCATCTCAATAAACAAGGAGAGCCTTGTGAGCGAGTGGCTGAGCCATTATGGCATGTTTTTGCTGCAGGTACTGACCCTGGTGGCAGGGGTGGGGCTGGTAGTGGCTCTGGTGAGCCGTCGTCGGAGCGGGGCGGGAGAGCGGACTCAGCTGTTGCTTGAAGATCTCAACGAGCGCTATCGCAAACGTCATCGTCGCGTGCGGCTGGAGGGAATGGCGTCGGCGCACCGCAAGGGGGCGATGAAAGCCTACCGTCGTGAAGACAAGCAGCGGCTCAAGGCGGCCAAGGGCGACGAGCATGAGGCGGTGAGCCAGCCCAATGTCTGGGTACTCGAGTTCCAGGGCGATCTACGCGCCTCGGCCACGACACGGCTCGGTGAGGAGATATCGGCATTACTGGGGGCGGCGGAGCAGGGCGATGAAGTGGTTCTCCAGTTGGAGTCGGCCGGTGGTCTGGTACATGCCTATGGCCTCGCGTCGGCGCAGCTGGATCGGCTGCGCCACGCCGGGCTGACGCTGACCGTGTGCGTGGATAAGGTGGCGGCAAGTGGCGGCTACATGATGGCCTGCTGCGCCAATCGCATCCAGGTGGCTCCCTTCGCCGTGCTGGGGTCGATCGGCGTCGTAGCGCAGTTGCCCAACGTCAACCGGCTGCTCAAGCGGCATGATATCGATGTGGAGATCATGACCGCGGGACGCTACAAGCGAACCTTGACCGTCTTCGGTGAAAATACCGAGGAGGGGCGCGAGAAGTTCAGCGAGAATCTCGAAAATACCCACCATTTGTTCAAGACGTTCGTGGCCGAGCGCCGGCCGGGAGTGGATATCGAGGCAGTCTCGACTGGGGAGATCTGGTACGGCAGCCAGGCCATCGATAACGGCCTGGCGGATCAGATCGGCACCTGCGAGGGGTATCTTCTGGAGCGCATGAAGACGGCCAGGGTAATCAAGGTGAAGCTGGAGTCCCGCAGGTCGTTTGGAGAGCGGCTTGGCGTGGCCGTCTCTCATGGCGTTGAGCGCGCGGTGGAGCGAACCTTGGAGGCACTGGATGCCACGCGCTGGCTGCGGCGTTAAACCTGCATGAGGGTGGCCTAGGGTTGGTGGCATCTCAGGGTGGATAGAGCTTCATCAAGGTGGCGATCAGTTGTCGTGCTTGCTCGCCCTGGAGCGAGTAGTAGATCGTTTGTGATGCGCGTCGGGTGGCGACCATCCCTTCCCGGCGCAGGATTGCCAGGTGCTGAGACAGAGCCGACTGGCTCAGGCTGAGCTTGGTATTGAGTTCAGTGACCGAAAGCTCCGATTCGTCGAGCAGACACAGGATTCGAAGGCGGTTTTCATTGGCCATGGCTTTCAATAACGCCGTGGCCTCCTTTAGCGTACTGTCTCCGGCGTCCAGGAATTGGGCGGCGTGGTGAGTACTCATGGCAAAGCTCCCTAATATCCTTAACGGCAGGGCCTGCAGTTAATAGCGAAATGATAATTAATCGAATTAACGCATGACCTCTTGCGAGTTGTATTCCATTGTAGTCCCTATTCATTTAGTAAAGCTTCAATAAGTTTGCCACCCCTTGTCAGACAGTGATTTAACGATTGGTCAATGGCATGAAGTTTTGACCAGTAATATAAGAGAATAAGTTGAGGAGGAGGTCACCATACGGTCGACTTTAGTCCTGCTCTATCCAATGGTAGGAAGGTAATTTCGCATACTTTCTCTAGAATCGAGTGTTATCCGAGCCAAACGCCTCGACCCTGAGTTCGTCACGAGTAACCGCTATGAGTCGTTATCACGATATCTATCGTCACTCCCAGGAAGCGCCAGCGGCATTCTGGGCGCTGCAGGCTGAGCGTATCCCCTGGTTCACGCCCCCTTCGCAGATATTGGAGCATGACGAACATGGCCATGCCCGCTGGTTCGTGGATGGCGAAATGAATACCTGCCATGCGGCGCTGGATTATCAAATCGATCAGGGAAGAGGCGAGCAGGACGCTGTCATTTGGGACTCCCCCGTGACAGGCGCTAAACGCCGTCTGACCTATCGGCAGATGCGCGATGAGGTGGCCAGGCTGGCGGGAACGCTGATGGACCTGGGCGTAGGCCGGGGCGATCGCATTATCATCTATATGCCCATGGTGCCCGAGGCGCTGATGGCCATGTATGCCTGTGCCCGATTGGGGGCGGTGCATTCGATGGTGTTTGGCGGCTTTGCCCCGCATGAGCTTGCGGTACGCATCGAGGATGCTGAGCCAAAGGTCATCCTGGCCGCCTCTTGTGGCGTCGAGGTCGAGCGTCTCGTGCCATACAAGCCGATACTCGACGAGGCGCTAACGCTCAGCCGTCATCAGCCAAGCGCATGCATGATTCTCCAGCGTGACATGATGCCTGCGACACTGGGTGAATTGGACCATGATTGGCTGTCACTGGTGGCCGGCGCCGTACCGGCCGAGTGCGTGCCGGTCAAGGCCACCGATCCGCTCTACATTCTCTATACCTCAGGCACCACCGGCAAACCCAAGGGAGTGATCCGCGACAACGGCGGACACGCCGTCGCCCTGCATTACTCGATGGAGACCATCTATGGCATGTCGCCAGGTGAGGTATTCTTCTCTGCCTCGGATGTCGGCTGGGTGGTGGGGCACTCCTATATCGTCTATGCCCCCTTGCTGTACGGATGCACTACGGTGGTATACGAAGGCAAGCCGGTCAAGACGCCGGATGCCGGTGCCTTCTGGCGCCTGATCGAGGAGTACCAGGTCAAGGCCTTCTTCACCGCGCCTACGGCGTTTCGCGCTATCAAGAAGGAGGATCCGGACGGCAAATGGCTCGAGAAGTACGATATCTCGTCTCTGCGTGCGCTTTTTTTGGCTGGCGAGCGTCTCGATCCACCCACCTTCCATTGGCTCGAGGGCCTGCTCGACGTACCGGTGGTCGATCACTGGTGGCAAACCGAGACTGGCTGGCCGATCGCTGCCAATCTTCAGGGGCTTGAGCCAGTGCCTGCCAAGGCAGGATCGGCCACCTATCCGGTACCTGGATTCATGGTCGAGGTCCTCAACCGTGACGGCGAGCCGGCCGCTGCCGGTGAGCAGGGGAGCGTAGTGATACGCGAACCCATGCCCCCCGGATGCCTGGCGGGCATCTGGCGTGATGCCAAGCGATTTCACAGCGCCTATATGGCCGCCTTTCCCGGCTACTACCTGACCGGGGATGGAGGTTACTTCGACCGCGAGGGGTATCTTTTCATCATGGGGCGTACCGATGACGTGATCAACGTCGCCGGTCATCGTCTCTCCACCGGCGAGATGGAGGAAGTGGTAGGCGCGCATCCTGCCGTGGCGGAGTGTGCGGTGATCGGCATTCACGATGCACTGAAAGGACAGGTGCCCGTGGGGTTGGTCATCCCCAAGGATGGTTTCGATGGCGATGAGGATGCGCTGGAGAAAGCGCTGATTGCCTTGGTCCGTGAGCAGATTGGAGCGATTGCTTGCTTTCGCGAGGTTCTGGTGGTGCCGCGCTTGCCCAAGACGCGCTCCGGCAAGATTCTGCGCAAGCTGCTGCGTACCATTGCCGATGGCAAAGAGTACGGCATCCCCTCGACCATCGATGACCCCGCCAGTCTCGAGGATGTCCATGAGGCCATGTGCCAGCGCGATCTGGGGCTTGCCGCCCAGGCGCGTCCTCTCTAGCGGCTAGTGCCAGCTGGCGATCAACGCGTTATCATAGCGGGCTGCTGACGCCACGATGCGTGGCGTCTACCGTTGGCAGAGGGTTCCCTCACCCCTCGCATGAAAAAAGGCTCGCTATGTTCGTCCTCACTCCCCGTCAGGCAAGCCGTTGCCTGATGGCACTGGTGGCATTTCACATCGCTGTGATTGCTGCCAGCAACTATCTCGTCCAGCTCCCCTTTACGCTGTTCGGTTTTCATACCACCTGGGGGGCGTTCAGCTTTCCCTTCATCTTTCTGGCAACCGACCTTACCGTCCGGTTGTTCGGCAAGCACACGGCCAGAGCGATCATTGCACGTGTGATGCTGCCCGCATTGGCAATCTCTTACGTGGTGTCGGTGGTGTTTCCCCGTGGAGGGTTCGCTGGGCTTGAAGCGTTAGGGGAGTGGAATCTTTTCGTGGCTCGCATTGCCCTGGCAAGCTTCATGGCTTATGTCTTGGGACAACTGCTCGATATCCACATCTTTGCCCGGCTGCGCAGCATGCGTGCCTGGTGGGTGGCGCCGGCCGTGTCGACGGTCTTTGGCAACCTTGCCGACACTTTTGCGTTCTTCTCGATCGCTTTCTATGCCAGCCCCGACCCGTTCATGGCGGCCAACTGGTTGGAGATCGCTTGGGTCGATTACGTCATCAAGCTGGGAATCAGCCTGCTATTCTTCTTGCCGATGTATGGCTTGCTGCTCGGATGGCTGTCGCGCCGGCTGGTGGGGTGGACGGGACAGCAGGACCTGAAGCCCGGCCTGGCGGTGGGCGGGGATCGCTAACACACACTGATCTGGAGGCGCTCATGGCGCTCGAGCTTCACCACTTGGAGAGCGGAGACGAGGGCGTCCCGCTCGTCGTGATCCACGGCTTGCTGGGCAGTGCCGACAATTGGCGCTCGCATATCAAACAGTGGCAACAGCGGCGGCGGGTCGTGGCCGTCGATCTGCGCAACCATGGCCGCTCGCCGCATGCTGCGGGTATGCGCTATGCCGAGATGGCCGGAGATGTCCTGGCGCTGCTCGATAGACTCGAGATAACGACATGCCATCTGCTCGGCCACTCCATGGGCGGCAAGGTTGCCATGACATTGGCGCGTCAGACGCCTGAACGAGTCGCTTCATTGATCGTTGCCGATATTGCACCGGTTACCTACCGCCATGGCCATGACGAGATATTTGGCGGGCTGCGACATGTGGAGGCCATTGCACCCACCAACCGCCGCGATGCCGATGCCCTGTTGGCCGAGTATGTCGAGGAGAAACCCATTCGACTGTTCCTGGCGACCAATCTGGTAAAACGAGAGGATGGCGTCATGCAATGGCGCGTCGGCCTCGATGAGATCATGGCCGGTTACGAGGAGATACGCGGTCTGCCCGAGGGAGATCGTCCTTATGAGGGGGCCAGCCTGGTTCTGCGCGGCGGACGTTCGAACTATGTACGTGACGATTTCCTGCCCCAGGTGCGTGAGGTCATGCCGGCGGCCAGGATCGTGACGCTGGACGCCGGGCACTGGCTCCACTCGGAACAGCCCGAGGCATTCCAGTCGGCGGTCAATGGCTTTCTCGAGACGCTTGAAGCCGAGGTGTCGAAGTAGCTGCGCTAGCGCCGATGGCGCCATTTCAGCGTGAGTGCAGATCGACTGCCAGGCGCTCGACGGGGCTGCGCGATGCGATGTGTCCGTGTTCATGAAGATAGGCATCGAGCGTTTCGTAGCGGCGAGCCTCAAGTGCCGAGGGGCGCTGGGCCAAGAGTGACAGCGTCTCTCGCCAAGCGCGACGATTGACCGTGGTATCGAGGCCGGGCTCGGCATCTACCAATCTCCTCCACGCGTCGTCCGGATGGTTGAGCATCCACAGGTTGGCCTCTTCCAGTGCCACGAGCAGCCGCTGTATTTCACTGCGTTTGGTCGCCAGATGGTCACGATTGGCCATCATTATCAGACCGTCGTGTAGAGGATAGCCATGCTCCTCCGCCAAGAAACTGCGCGACACGATGCCCTCTTCTTCCAGTTGCAAGGGGAGGGTGTGGCGCATGGGGGCGATGACCGCATCGACATGCTGTTGCACCAAGGCCTGGCTCAAGGCGAAGTTGAGGTTATGCAGCGTGATATTGCCCAGAGAGAAGTCGAATTGAGACAACATCGCTTCTAGGATGGCATTGGTATCGTCCACGGCATAACCGATGCTCCGTCCCTCGAGCTGTGCCGGCGTCTCGATATCACTGTCCTGACGAACCGTAAGCATCACAAGCGGTCTGCCTATCAGGGTGGCAACGCGTATGAGAGGAAGTCCCTGATCAACCTGCATGTGCAACTGCGGTTGCCGACCCAGTGCGAGGTCGATCCGTGAGGCGGCCAGCAACTTTGTCGGCACGCTGGGGTCTGCTGGTACGGTAATGCGAACGTTCAGCCCCTGCTTTTCGAAGTAGCCGAGCTTGCGAGCGATCAGTAGAGAGGCATGCTGGGGGCTGAGATACCAGTCGAGAACGATATGCAGCTCGCTTAATGGCGGCGGTGCGATCGGCTCCGGCTCGCGTAGGGTCACCGATGGCACGAATGGCGCTTCGCTTAGAGCTCCTGCGTGCTCTTTAGGAGAACGTTTTTGCCAGAAGGGCGCCTCGACTTGGGGAATGGGGTCGCGCTGACTGGCTGGCAACGCAGGCTGGGACTCTAGACTCATCTCGTCAGTGGCCTCCGCGATCGCCTCGCTGGAGATGGGCGCAACCAGCCAGGGGGCTGCCAAACTGAGAATAAGTAACGCCAGCAGGGGGAGCCAGGCGAGGCGAGAACCTATGCACGACATGTCGTATCTCCAGAAGCAAGCGCCGGGCAGTACCGAGCGGGCCCGCGAGCGAAGGGGAGCAATTGTAGCCTTGGCAGAGGGATTCACCTAATCGTGGTATGAGTAATGCGTGGCGCCCAGCGAACCCAGCGAAAGGGTTAATCGCCGTGGTTTGAGCGCTATGACATAATCAATCTTCACATTTTTTACGGGTTGCCATGGATAGCCTCAATACCTTCTTTCTTCTCGGCGGTTTTCTCATCGCTCTGAGCATTCTAGCAAGTCGCCTCTCCACTCTGTTCGGTCTACCTCTGCTCATCATCTTCCTGGGGCTGGGCATGCTTGCCGGCGAGGAAGGCGTGCTGGGTATCCAATTCGACGATTACAGTGCCGCGTTCGTCATCGGTCATTTGGCTCTGGCAATGATCCTGCTTGATGGCGGTTTGAGAACCCGCTTGAAGACTTTCCGCGTTGGCTTCAGGCCGGCGCTCTCCCTTGCCACGCTGGGCGTTTTCATCACCAGTGGTGTGGTCGGGTTATTCGCCATGTGGATTCTCGATTTAAGCCTGTTCCAAGGCCTGCTGGTGGGTGCCATCGTAGGCTCCACCGATGCCGCTGCCGTATTTTCGATGCTGGGTGGACGCGGCATCAATCTCAACGAGCGCGTGGGTGCCACGCTCGAGATCGAGTCAGGCACCAACGACCCCATGGCGATCTTTCTCACCATCATGCTGGTAGAGCTATTGGTGGGAGACATCGGTGGTTTCGTGGAGACGTTTCTCTTTCTGGCCAGCCAGTTCGGCTTGGCCCTGGTGATCGGGGTCGGCGCCGGCTGGTTGAGCGCCAAGCTGCTTCGCATGCTCGACCTGGCCCCTGGCCTCTACTCGCTGCTGGCCCTGGCCTTGGGTTTCTTCGTCTTTGGCTTGACCAGCATGCTGGGGGGTAGCGGCTTCCTGGCGATCTACCTGACCGGACTGATGATTGGCAACCGGCCGGGACGTCACCTCAACTTTATTCTTCCCGTCCACGATGGGTTGGCTTGGCTCAGCCAGATCGGCCTGTTCCTAGTGCTTGGGCTGCTGGTGACGCCAAGTGAGTTGCTGGAATATGCACTGCCTGCACTGCTGGTAGGCCTGGTCTTGATTTTCGTGGCACGTCCGCTTGCCGTGTTCATAGCCATTAAGCCCTTCTTCAAGTTCCGCTGGCGCGAGATCGGGTTCATCTCCTGGGTAGGGCTGCGTGGTGCGGTTCCCATCGTGCTGGCGATTTTTCCCGTCATTGGTGGTGTCGAAAATGCCTCCCTCTACTTCAACATGGCATTCGCGGTAGTGCTGATGTCGCTGCTGCTGCAGGGCGGGACGCTGTCGCTGATGGCACGCCTGATGAAGGTCGAGGTACCGATCGGCGCGACGCCGAACCATCGAGGACTGTTGGGTGTCCTGCCGGAAAACGATTATGAGATGTTCGTCTATCAGGTAGTTAATGAAGAGCTCGACGATGTGCCGATTCGCCTGCTGCGCTTTCCTTCCGGTGCCTTGATCTCGGCACTGTTTCGTCAGCACTCGATGTTGCACCCGAAGGGCAGTACGCGGCTGCGATTGGGCGACGTGCTCTGTGTGATCGGCCGTACCGGTGATCTGCCGGCACTCAACCGGCTCTTCAATGGCGATGCCACGCTCAAGCATGAGCGTGCTTTCTTTGGCACCTTCACGCTTGAGGGCGACGCCTTTATGAGCGATGTGGCTGCCGCCTACGGCTTGACGCTAAGCCCAGGAGAGCAAGGCATGACATTGAGTGAGTTCGTGTCGCTGCGGGTCGGTGGGCACCCGGTGGTAGGAGATGACGTAGGCTGGCACGGTATTCACTGGGTCGTCAGCGAAATGGAGGGTAACCGGGTGACCAAGGTGGGGCTGCGTCTCTATCAATAACCTCCCGGCCGGACCATGAGCGAGATGGATAACGCCTTGATCGCAAACCGGCTCTTGACGAATCCAGCGAAGCTGGTATTATCTCTCGCCGTGAGCCGGAGGGATGGCAGAGCGGTTGAATGCACCGGTCTTGAAAACCGGCAAGGGTGAAAGCCCTTCCAGGGTTCGAATCCCTGTCCCTCCGCCAGGCGAAATACAACCAATTGGAAAACTCTAATCAGCAGTGCAACTAAAAGCGGGAGCTTTACAGTTAGCCAATGCATTCGGGTGGTCCAACGTACAAGTGTGAACCCACACTCTCTGGGTACCGGACCAATCCCATGCAGACTTGATGGCATGGCTCAAAAGCGGTCCACCAAAGCCCTTGCCAATAGCACCGGGGGCCAAGCCAAAGTAAAGAATCTCGGTATTGACTCCACCTGGCCGGTACAGCTCATAATACCCAGCGATACTCCCACGGTAATAGGCCACCCAAGTACGATGACAGTCGCTTTCTACTAGCTCCCGCCATTGATCATCAATCCAGCTATCGCGATCTCCCCATTCCCAATCGGCACCAACAAGCTGGTATAAAAACCTATTCAACTGATACTGTGGCTCCTCGCATTCCACAACAGACAGAATTTCAGGAAGTGGCTTAGAATGGAGCTCATCTGAAGACTTCATCTCTAGGAAGAAGGTTTTTACATTGCTGGCGATCATTCTATAGCCTCGAACGAAAAATTATAACGCTCAGCTCTGCACCGGGGTAAGTCCAGCAGTTATCGATGCGTGTCCACTGGAGTGGGGAAGTCCAACGCGCACATCATTTACTTGTTAGCGTCTTCGCCATACGTTCTAAGTCTGTTGCTACCCCTTCCAATCCAAAAAAGTTAGTAGGATGTTCATAAAGCATATCGTGAGTCATAGGGTCGGGCTGATATTCGGAAAGCCTAGTCCTTAGCTCATCCCTCAACAGGATCGCATCGACCTTATACTCCCTCGAATACTCACCGAGAGCCATGCCCATAATCCGCATCAAAGGATCAGCAGCACCCAGCTGCCGTTGTTCGTCATCGTCGTCATGTCGGTCTTCCTGATCTCTACTGACATTGATAGTAGCCTCCTCATAGGCCGAATGATATTTGTCTTTGATATCTCGAATACCTCGGACCACACCTAGCGCCTTGTCCCGCAGGGCTTCCTCTGTAGTATCCACCACTTCCATATGCTTATCTTCAAGTTGCAGTGCGCGAGAGCGGTACTGGTCTACTTGCTCATCTTTGAGGTGAATTCTCTCTCTTAGAGTCTCATTGGTCGCACGCAGCTGCTCGACAACAGACCCGTATCGCCACCGAGCCAAAGCATAAGCAGCCATCAAAACCAGCACGGAAAAAATCACGAAATCAAGCGGCGCCTGTGAAAGCGCATCCCATTCACTTGATAGGTGGTCGATTAGTTTATCCATTAATTAACTATACCCTTGCTAACGCTTTGGGATAAGCTGCCAATTTGGAGCGGAAGCGGAAAATTGGTCGGCTTCATTCACTTGTTAGATTGTTGGCCTTCTTGGACCGAAGTTATAGCGTCCAAACTCCAGGTGTTGCCTTTCCTTTGTAACTGACCGGACGCTACCAACTCCCTTCCCTCGGAATGTGCTTTTAAAGCCCTCAAATAGGAGTCAGGACCAAGTGCCAAACGAACCTCAATCAGGCCATGATCTGAATGATCGACCTTAATAGCTACTGTCCGTCTCGCACTCCCCTCAGAGGGGTTCGCAACACAATGTAAATTAACTACTCGCCCAGATATTTGCTGCGCTGTTGGCTCGACAATCTTCAATTTTTCGGATGCATAGCTGAGCATGCTAACTTGAGCTTCTCCTACAGTTACGCTGCGGAACGAAACGACATCCTCAGACGGTTCTAATATGGTGGCCCAATCGATGTCTACGCCAAAATTTAGCTCTCCACCAAGACCAATTTGAGCTAATGCATCGCACATACGAGCATTTAGTGCTCTTTCGTAGGAGGAAATCAGGATATCGGGATCATCATTACGAACCGCACTATCGAGAGCCACGAGGCCCCTAGCTATCCTTTCAACAATACGTCTATTTACTGGCAGCTCAAATAGGTCTCGATCCTCTTGTTCATTAATAATTGGACTAGACACTTCAAATCCAAAGCTTCCTCGGAAAGTATGGCAAAATTTAAAGTCGCCAAGATACTCTTGAGCGGCTGGTAAGGGCTGCTCAAAGTGAGGAAAGCTTTTTATTTCAGAGCAGCCAGAATATAAAAAAAGATTTCTAATTGCCTTAATATGCTTAGAAGCGTCATCAATAGGCAACGAGCTGACAGAATCAGGAACTTGAAGTCGCAGCTTCACTGAATCAGCATTTTCAACCATCAATCCTGAAAGTATTTCAGATACTGGCTTATCCTCAATCTGAGAAAGAGCTTCTATCGATTGTTGAATGCGCTCTCTGAAATCGATAAATGATTCGCTGCCCGGCAGGATAAGCTCCAGCGATTGATCCGAATCCACATCGAGCTTGAAGATCTGCCATTTTTTTCCGTTGGTTGCATATTGCTTCCAACCCTTTCTATAAAGGTAGTTTTTTAGATCAAACAACCTGACTCGATCTATATTCTCCAAAATATTATTGCCCGAGCGAATCATGAGACAGCCCCCATGAGTAGCTTTTCTTTAAGGCCCAGCAATGATTCTGGCGTAAGCAAGTGATCTCTAGGTATTCTAATACGCTTCGAGCTTGAGTTGGGAGATTCAGGCCCTTCGACGAAGTAATAGTAACAGCATTTTTTTATGGTCAACTCGTCTTCACACGCGGCCATCCACAAAGATTTATCATCTGGTAGACAGCACAAAACCAAAGCACATGGCAAAGCTGACTGGTCCCGCCTGAAAACAAGTCGGTTGAATGCATCGGCTTCCATATCGTAGACAACATAGTCATCTTCCAGAGACCAATTTACGCTTGCTTTAAGCTGCAGCGAAAGAAATGCGCCCATATCAATACGCTTGTTTCCATAGGAAGTGATATTGCGAACTTCAAGATCAATACCAAAGTCCTTTGAAATCGAATTCGGAACAAAGCCAGACCGAGCGACAATCGCACTGACGTAGGATTCGCTAATTAGCTCTTCAATGGTCTGAACTGGGAGCATGGACACAAACTTCCTTTTTTAAAATATCTAACGCCTTGCTCACCGGAAAATTGCGAGCGCAGCGAGTAATTTTTCCGCGTGCAGCAAATTGTTAGCCGCGCACGCGCCGGTAGTACATGGAGACTGCGCAGTTACTAAGCGGCTTCGCCGAAACCAACTCAAGCTGCCGTGTGTTAGGCAGCCCGCTCTGGTACAGGGTCGGACCGTGGCCAGCTATCCTTGGGTGAATAAGAAACTTGTACTCATCAATCAGGTCCAGCCGATCCAGCTCAGTTGCAAGCTTGCCGCTACCGACGAGCACACCAGCCGGGGTTGCGTCCTTGAGCTTTTGCACGCCCGAACGCAGATCGCCAGCGATGTGGTGGCTGTTGGTCCATCGAAAGTCCGTTCGCGTCCTCGAAGCGACGTACTTCGGCTTGACCTCCAGCTTTACCGCCCACTCGTGCACTGCCGGCGGTGCCTCCACATCCCTGCGGGCAACTGCTGGCCAGTAGCTCTCCATCATCTCATAGGTGACACGGCCCCACAGCATCGCCCCGCACTCGTCCATTAGACCGGTGAAGAAGGCATGCGTCTCGTCGTCGGCAATTCCCTCCTGGTGGTCAACACAACCGTCCAGAGTGATGTTGAGGCTGAAGGTCAAAAGTCCCATGTAAATCTACTCCGGCTTGGGCGACCCTAGATAGTCGCTTGGCTATGAGTCACTCGCAGTGGCTAACGCCTCAAGCAGAGGCGCCCGCTGTCTGCGCGTCCTTCTGACTTGACTTGTTACATTCCGAACTCTCGTCAATAAAGGACTTTTTAAAGCCTTGATACAAGCTCTCCCTATTATTTCGGAGAGGATTACCATCCTCTTGCTTATAATGTTTAAGCAATCTATCGATCCGTTTCTCTATGTTTTTAAGATATACGCCTTGTTGCGCAGTTTGAGCTGAAAGCCTTTCCCATGCTTCTTTCTGATCGAAAAATACCTTGCATTCAACTTCTCTCTCTCCTAAATAGAATCTCTGCTCTTCACCCGAACCATATATCCGAAACGGGGTGATGCCGCCGTGGTCCACCCACGCTCTATCTAGACAATACTGTGACATAATTTCACGGACTTTTTCAGTATACAGAAATCTATAGATGGCCCACCATACAACGGAATCACGAATGACCAGTAAGACAGGGGCAATGACGTAGGTTAAGAACCCCATTGCAAATATCTTGAAAATTGATGACCATGCCAGTTCTATTTCCATACTCTTACCGAATGTAACGCCCGCCATAAACGGCTCGAGGAACGAGCGTCCGGCAACCGTAGGGAGCGAATTTAATGGCTTGGTTAGGCAGTTTCACCAAAACCGCCCCTCCATAACTGCAAGATGGCGTTGCAATTCGTGCATGAAGCTCGGTCTATTATTCAGGACCCACTGCTGTCCTTCTTCACTCAAATACCACTTTCCGTCGTCAGTGTGGAGAACAAACTGATCTATATCCACAAGCTCTGGGTTCAGGTGGGCTTCGGTTTCATCAGACAGCGATACAGAAAAGATAGAGCCAACTGTCGTTCTAGATCCCAGTGTTGAACTCTGCTCAAGAACTCCAGCATTCATAAGTGACGATACAGCTGGTTGCTCAATAGGCAGCTTAATAGTGCGCGCACTAGCGAGAAAGAATTCTCGTAAAACCGCTTTCTCTGATACGTCTAATCCGTTCAGGTGTTCTCGGATATGTTGTTTTAGCCATCGGCCAGCGTAATATGCTCTAACACGACGATGTACCCAGATTCCTAACTCAATTAGCAGTATCGATGAGCTAATTAGGAGACCTAAGCCAAAATACTGCCCGAAGTCTTCTCTAATCTGTAGTAAAGCAACCTTCTCAAGTGCTGGTTCAGGCAGCAACAAGACAATGGCGCAAACCACCGCGACCGATCCGATAAACTTGGTCGGGATTTTTGCCAAATCAACGATTTTTGACAGCCACTCCATAATACAAAAACCTGCCTAACGCCCGCAGCACGTGCGGCTTTGTAATGGAGGCGCAGCCGCAATGAAAAAGCCGTCACTGTGCCTGCGATTGTTATGCATTATTTTCCTGGACCTTTCTTCTTGTTAACCTTTCTCGCTATGGCTTTCAACTTTTTAGCTTTTGGCTCATAGATTTCTTCTAAAATGTGCTGAGTTAACTCGTAAGCATCCATTACATCATCCATAGTAACTTCTGCATTTCCATGACTGCCCGCATTCCCAAGCCACTTGATCGCCAATATCATATCTTTGAATGGTGTGTACTTTGCTGGAAGGAGACCAATTCGTTGGTGCAGGTTTATGAAGCGCCTTTTCCCGTTAGCCGTACTGAATCGTTTTATTTTCAGCTCAGTAAGTAGTTCTTCGATCGCGGCACGGACATTGTTCGCAGCAGAATTTGGGCTAGAGTAGAATAATTTGAAAGATTCGTTCAGCAAACCTGACACCGTCTCTGGGCAGCCTTCAGGGACCTTGAATACACGCAAATGTGGTTCAAAATATTTCGGAATAAAGAAGTCAGAATACACTTGATCCGGCTCTCCATTCACATCCTCAACAATGTCCCAGTCGACAGAACCAGTTCCTGTACTAACGACAACTTCCTTGCACTTTTCGTTGGCACAAACAAGGATGCAAGTATAAACATACTCGATCCACTCAGGCTCCCATGCTTCATGAGAATGCGCTTCTCTAGAACATCTTCGCTCTTCAACATGGAAGGTATTCTCCTTGAGCCTTAAGATACCCTTGTTGCAAGTAGGGCAGCTCCAATCTGGCGTATTATTCCTGCTGAAAGGCAGCTTATATAATTTTCTGTCCAACATTAACTCCAGTGGTGACTAAGTGCATAACGCCGCCAACACGCGCGGCTTTGCAGTGAAGGCGAAGCCGCAACGAAAAAGCCGTCGCCGTGCCTGGCCTGGTTAGCGCAATTCCCGGTTACACCTACCGGTCCAAAAGCAACTTCGTTAATGGGTAGTATGCTCGATAGAATCCCTGAGCCATTTCCAGATTCTGCGAAAGCCATCGCCTTCGTCTCACTTCAGGAACATCATGTTTTCCCTTGAGCCAAGTGAAAACACCAGACAGAACAAAGCTATATTGGTCGATCATTCTGTCTACCATGGTAAGCTGTGGCGATGGTCGGCCAAGCTTTTGAATGGCTTTATCTTCAATATCATAAAGTAGCGCTTCCAGCCGCTTTAGCTTTTTATCAGGCAACCTAAGGTCTTTTGTTAAGGAATTAATCACCTCTAAATAGATTGAATCAAGTTCTACCCATATTTTCTCCGCTTTCGAGATGAACGAGTCATCATCTTCTTCCACAGCAAATGACTCGGGCAACTCTTCGAGTGACGATTTGCCATGAAACTGGAAGCGCATCCAGTGTGCCGCTTTAGGCCAATTTACTTGTTCCTTGAGTGCATCAGTTGCAGCGTGGTTATCTTCAAGCCAAGAAACGTGGGCAATAGCGTTATTGTCTCGATCGTCTTTCAAGCTGCGATACACATGAACTGTTGCCCTTAAAGGGGTGCGACGCCCGCCTTCTTTCTCTTGAAGCTGATCCGCAATATGATTAAGCGTGGCCCAAAAGTGAGCTGGTCGCCAAGGTCCTTTCCACAAAACTCGTATATTCTTTAGCCACACCTTAGCCTGAGGAGGGACACAGGGGGTAGTTGCGGAAATAAGCTCGTAGTGATTTCTGGCAATCACGTTCTCCGAAAGGCCCGCAAGCTGAAACGCATGAAGCGAATAAAATTCAGCTATTTCCGTCTTCAACAGTGAAGGCAAGTCATCTGTTCGAGGAACCGTTATCGTTATCTTCTCCTGCTCAAGCTCTGCAAGTCCAGATGGGGCTACATCCCCTATAAGTTTGTCGACAGCGCGGGCAAAAAATTGTGGGGTATTGCCGACAAGCTCCACAGCCACGATAAAAACGGGGAGTGGAATCGCCGCCCATCTGCGCAAGTGATCAAGGTCAATTCGTCTCTTAACAATGGCGTCATTTGGGGAAGTTTCGACGTCGGTTTCATGCCCCTTAATTTGAAGCAAACCGATTCTCGGGCCACTGCCGATATCATCTTGCCCGATGTAACCCTCAAGCTCGACGAGCAAATCCTCACCTCGATCATGCTCATACTTAGAACAGAAGAGCTCAGCATCAAGCAAGACATCCCGGACTTTTGTTTCTGCTCGCTCCCCAGTGAGTTGCGAGCGATTACCACCTTTCCTATCGCTCAAGGCATCCTCTCAGAATTGAAAATCTATGGCCGCATAAAGCGCTAACGCTTTGCTCACCGGAAAATTAGGAGCGCAGCGAGTAATTTTTCCGCGTGCAGCAACTTGTTAAATTTATCTTCTATTTGCAAGCGCTGAGAAAAATAATAATAGCCAAAGCATTAACGATAGCTTAATTGACCCAAACCATGTAGCCGTAGGATTGAGAATCCAAGAGACGTTACCAGCAACAAAAAACGCCCAAAAAACCATCGCTAGTACTGTGAACGCTAGCAACTTAACATCATTTACGAAGGTAAATCTGACGACAACTGAAGCAATCAAGCTTGCGATGACCTTTGACAGTTTCCAAAATGGAGCAAAAGCGATAACACCAAAAACTGCACAAATCGTTGATAGATTATTCTCATCGATAATAAAATCGATTGCCAATTTAGACTCTGCCAAGTTAATGCTTGGATTTAATAGCCCACCATCAATCGCCAAAGAGATGTAAAAGGCCATGTACATAGCTAAATAAGAAAAGCCATAAAAATATACTTTCCCGACCAGCACTTCTAGCCGCGCACGATTCTGTGCTCTCCATTCTTCCAAATTTTCCGGTTCGGGTTCCGGAGCTGGCTGATCGGAAACATCTGGCACAGTCACTGGTTTGACGCCAAAAAAACGCTGAAAATGTGGTGTTAGAACATTGGCGGTCATGCTTAACACTACTGCAACAACCCCACCCAAAATTGCCTCAAACACTGACAAACTCTCCCTTTCTTAATATGTAAATTTAACAGTGATTGGACGGCACGTCCTAATATTGGATGAACACGCTTGCGCGTTCAATAATCTTATCTAACGCGCCGCCTTTAGCCTAACCTATTGATTTAAAATCCATTAAGAATAGCTCGGCTGCCTATGCAGAATTCGCAAGCGCGCTGCATTTGCCGGTTTCAATCATCCTTTTGCTGTTGAACAAACCACTCCAGCCCCTCGTAGGGACGTTCCCTGAGGGCCGCCAGGCGGCTGTTGAGATCGCCTGAGTGGATCTCCAGCTTGTGCCCATCCGGGTCGAGGAAGTAGAGGGAGTCCCCTTCGCTGCGGTTGTGCTTCCAGATGGTGGCGTTGCTGGCACGGATGGCGTCTGCCACGTCGTTGAAGGCTTGGCTTGGTACTGAAAAGGCGAGATGGGTGTAGTCAGGGTGGGGGCTGTCTCGCGTCTCGGCATCCAGCGAGAGGCAGATCCAGTCGCCGCCGGCTTGCAGGTAGGCGCCTCGCTGCCATTTCGCCAGGGGGATGAGGCCTAGCACCTCGGTGTAGAAGGCGAATGCACGCTCAAGGTCGCTGACGGCCAAGGTGACGTGGTTGATGCCGGTGATCACTCGCTTCTCCCCCCACATACTTAGCGTTTTGCCACGCTACCGCCCCAAGACTACTTTTTGTGTTATGCAAAAGTCCCGTGCGTATAGTGCTGTTCTGGCTAACCGTCTCAGTGAGCATAGGGTTTCATACTAGGGGGATATTTCCTGCCAGCAAAGCGGATTAGGCACCGCTTATCGTCGCAGTTCAGGCTTTTGTGGAGGGTTATGGTGTTAGCGGCTTGCGAGGGGTAAGTGATGGCTTACTGGCAACACAACGGGCAGCCTAGGCTGCCCGTTGTCGGTACTGTTTGGTTGCTGGCTACACGATCAGAAGAACAGTCGCCGTAGCGCTTCACCGGGCTCCTCTTCACGCATGAAGGCTTCGCCGACCAGGAAGCCATAGACATCGTGCTCAAGCATGCGCAGCACGTCGCCACGGGTATTGATCCCCGATTCGGTGACCACTGTCACCCCGGGGGGGATTCGCGGCAAGAGTTCGAATGTCGTCTCTAGGCGCGTCTCGAACGTGTGCAGATCGCGGTTGTTGATGCCCACCAGTGACAGGTCGAGGGCGAGCGCACGCTCGAGCTCGAGGGCGTCATGCACCTCGACCAGCACGTCCATGCCCAGTCCTTCGGCCTGCTGATAGAGATCGCGCATCTTGGCATCGTCCAGCGCAGCGGCGATCAGCAGGATGCAGTCTGCGCCAATGGCACGCGCCTCGCTGACCTGGTAGCCATGGGTGATGAAATCCTTGCGGATCACCGGCAAATCGCAGGCATCGCGGGCCTCGATCAGGAAATCCTCATGTCCCTGAAAAAAATCGGCATCGGTGAGTACCGAAAGACAAGCCGCACCGCCGTCGGCATACTGCCTGGCAATCTCACCGGGCTGGAAATCCTCCCTTATCAAACCTCGTGAGGGAGAGGCCTTCTTGATCTCGGCGATCAATGCCGGATCGCCGACTTCCATCCGCCGGTTAAGTGCGGCGATGAAACCACGCGGTGCGCTCTGGCGTTCAGCCAGTATAAGCAGATCAGCCTCGGGTACGGCAGTTTTCCGCTCGGCGACTTCCTCATCCTTGCGGGCCAGAATGCGAGTCAGGATGGTAGGGGGTGCGTCCTGCGTCGGGCTCATGGTGATATCTCGGTACGGGCGGCACTGGCCGCGAATAAAGCCGGTAAGCGGCCCATCTTACCTATCACCCGCGCGTCATTGAAAGAGAGACTGCTCAAGTTTGCTGCCTATGCCCTCTTCGACGCCCTGGCATCGTCAGAGGCATGCTGGCGGTAACAGGCAGGCACGTGCCAGAATCCGTCGATGGATAACACACCACCATTTCATGAGCCTTTTACCAGCGCCTGGCCATGGGCCACGCCGCTGAGGGGCGCCTGCCTGGTCGCGACGCGCTTCGACCCTAAGCTGGTCGGCGAAATGACAGATGCCGGTGATGTCTCCGGCTCCAGCCATGAAGGCATCGATCTACCTCCCCGCCTGCACGGCGCGATCGCCAAGCGGCGTGCGGAGTTCATTGCGGGACGCCTATGCGCAAGACATGCGTTACGGTTGCTCGACGGCAGGGATGCCACCCCTGACATGAACGACGACCGCTCTCCCCGCTGGCCCAGTGACTGTGTGGGCGCCATCACCCATAAAGATGGCTGGGCCGCTGCGCTGGTCGCCCACCGCGAGGCCTATCAGGGGATTGGGCTCGACGCCGAGCGGCTGCTGGATACCGCGTCAGCCAGGCGACTCGCGACAAGAGTTCTCACCCCCGGGGAAGCCAAGCGATTGGCACGATTACCCGTCTCCGATACGGGTTTGGTGGTCACCTCGACCTTCTCTCTAAAGGAGAGCCTGTTCAAGGCGCTCTACCCACTCGTAGGTCGAATGTTCCACTTCCAGGCTGCCGAGCTGGTGACCTGGCAAGGTATCGGTACGGTTCGCCTGCGCTTGCTCACTGACCTAGGGCGCGGCTGGTCGGCCGGCCGGGAAGTCGCCGGCGAGGTCTGCCTTCATAACGGCCGCATAATTAGCCTGGTCGCGCTACCCCGCTGCGAGCAGTGATATCGATCGAGCGGCATGATCTCTACCAGCGGGTGCTCGAGCGTGAATTCAGCCAATGAGCAGCGGATGCAGCTGAGCTACGAACGCACCGAGGATGAAGCGTATCGCCTGCACCGCCCCCACTGGCACCCCAGGTTCTGACCCGAACATCGCCTGGTTATGAACGATAAGGGGCGCCTGATGGCGCCCCTTATCGTTTTCAGGATGTAGCTGGCACATTCACACCGCAACGCCACATAAGGAAAACGCCGTTCAGGCGCGAGTCCCTCAATGGCAGCTGAACGTTAGGAAATCAGCACGCGGGTGAAGTCCGCCAGCTCCTTCATCTTCTCCAATGGCAGCTTGGAGGCCTGGGCATCCTCGGCCATCAAAACACCCTCCTTCAGCGTGTCGGCGACACCGGCTACGTAGAGGGCAGCACCCGCATTGAGGGAGACGATATCGGCCGCGGCGCCTTTGCCATTGAGGGCCTCGCGCACCAGGCGCAGGCTATCCTCTGCGGTCACCACCTTGAGTGGCGCCAGCGCCTGGCGCTCGATGCCGAAGTCTTCCGGGGAGATGGTGTACTCATGGATCTCGCCCTCCCTGAGTTCGGCTACCTGCGTCGGTGCTGCGAGGGATATTTCGTCGAGGCCGTCCTCGGCGTGGACCACCATCACATGGCGGCTGCCGAGGCGCTTGAGCACCTCGGCCATCAGCCGAACCAGCCCGGCATCGTAGACGCCCAGCACCTGGTTGACGACACCGGCGGGATTGGTCAACGGCCCGAGGATATTGAACAGCGTACGCACGCCCATCTCACGACGCGGCCCGATAGCATGACGCATCGCCTGGTGGTGCATGGGGGCGAACATGAAGCCGACCCCCACCTGATCGATGCAGCGCGCCACCTGCCTGGCGTCGAGATCGATCTTGATCCCCGCCGCCGCGAACAGGTCGGCACTGCCCGAGGAGGAGGAGACGCTGCGATTACCGTGCTTGGCGACATGCGCCCCACCCGCCGCAGCGACGAAGCTCGACGCCGTCGAAACGTTGAAGAGATTGGCGCCATCGCCACCGGTGCCGACGATATCGACGAGATTCTCGCCCTGCACCTTGACCGGCGTCATCAGCTCACGCATCACCTGGGCGGCGGCGCTGATCTCCTCGGCGCTCTCGCCCTTCATGGCAAGACCGATCAGGAAGCCGCCGATCTGCGAGTCGGTGGCCTCGCCAGTCATGATGATGCGCATCACCGCGTGGGTCTGGTCGAACGTCAGGCTCCGGCCGCGCATCACGGCGTCGATGGCCTCTCGCATCTGCATGGGCAGCCTCCGTCAGGCGCGGCGAGTGAGAAAGTTGGCCAGCAGCTCATGCCCCTGGCGCGTCAATATCGATTCAGGGTGGAACTGAACCCCCTCGATATCCAGTGTTTTATGGCGCAGGCCCATGATCAGCCCAGGGGTGACATCGTCGTCATCGACCCAGGCGGTCACTTCCAGGCACTCGGGCAGCGTCTCGGCGGCTACCACCAGCGAGTGATAGCGCGTTACCTCGAGGGGGTCGCCGAGACCGGCAAAGACGCCCTCTCCACGATGGCGCACCCGGGAAGTCTTGCCATGCATCACCTGGGGCGCGCGGACGACCTCGCCACCATAGACCTGGCCGATAGCCTGATGGCCAAGGCAGATACCGAGAATCGGCAGCTTGCCGGCGAAATGGCGAATCACCGGCATCGAGATGCCCGCCTCGTTGGGCGTGCAGGGTCCCGGCGAGATGACGATATGGCTGGGTGCCATGGCCTCGATCTCATCGAGGGTGATGGCATCGTTGCGGTAGGTCCCCACCTTGGCACCCAACTCGGCCAGGTACTGCACCACGTTATAGGTGAAGCTGTCGTAGTTATCGATCATCAGCACGGACATGGATAGGTCTCCGGCTTGCACCCGGACGGGCCAGGCGCAGAAGTAGGTTCAAGCCAACGCCGTCACGCAGGCGATAGCTTCACTCGAGGTTGTCGAGGCCGCGTTCGGCCATGGCCACGGCACGAAACAGCGCCCGTCCCTTGTTGAGTGTCTCCTGCCACTCAAGCTCCGGCACAGAGTCAGCGACGATGCCGGCACCGGCCTGAACATGCAGTTCGCCATTCTTGATCACTGCGGTGCGGATGGCGATGGCGGTATCCATGTTGCCGTGCCAGGAGAGATAGCCCACGGCACCGGAATAGATGCCCCGCTTGACCGGCTCGAGTTCGTCGATGATCTCCATGGCGCGGATCTTAGGGGCGCCAGAGAGCGTACCGGCAGGAAAGGTGGCACGCAGCACGTCCATCGCCTTGAGCCCCGGTTTCAACCGCCCGGTGACGTTGGAGACGATGTGCATGACGTGGGAGTAGCGCTCGACCACCATCTGGTCGGTCACCTTGACCGAGCCGGTCTCGCAGATGCGCCCAACGTCGTTGCGGCCCAGGTCGATCAGCATGAGGTGTTCGGCGACCTCCTTGGGGTCGGCCAGTAGATCGGCTTCCAACGCCCGATCCTCCTCCTCGTTGTGGCCACGCACCCGGGTACCGGCGATCGGACGCACCGTGACCTCGCCCTCCTCGAGCCGCGTGAGGATCTCCGGCGATGAACCGACCACATGATGATCGTCGAGATTGAAGAAGAACATGTAGGGAGAGGGATTGAGGCTGCGCAGCGCACGGTAGAGGTCGAGCGGTGGCGCCTGGTAGGGGATGGACATGCGCTGCGAGGGCACGCACTGCATCACGTCCCCGGAAAGCACGTACTCCTTGATCTTCTCCACCGCCGCCTTGAAGCCCTGCTCGGTGAAACCGGAAGTGAAGTGCCCCTCCTCCACCGCACTACGTCCGGTCCCCGGGCTTACGGTATTGACCGTGGCACTACGCAGCTGCAGCTCGAGCCGCTCTAGGCGCGCTCGCGCGCGCTCGTAAGCCTCCTCTTCATGTGGCTCGGCATGGGTCCACAGCGTCAACCTGCCGGAAAGGTTGTCGAACACCACCAGGTCGTCGCACAGCATCAGCAGGATATCCGGCACATCCAGAGGATCGGGCTTGGCCGCCACATCGGGAGTGCACAGACGCGGCTCGACATAGCGAATGGTGTCGTAACCGAAATAGCCGACCAGGCCACCGTCGAAGCGAGGTTGATCGTCGAGACGCGGCACCTTGAAGCGCTCCTGAAAGCGCTCGATCCAAGTCAGCGGATCCTCGGCCTCGGCGATGCCGATCTGCTCGCCATCGACGATATGGCGAATCTCGAAGCCGCGCACTTCGATGCGCTCGCGGCACGGCAGGCCGATGATCGAGTAGCGGCCCCACTTCTCGCCGCCCTGCACGGACTCGAGCAGAAAGGTCCAAGGCTGGTTGGCCAGCTTGAGATAGGTGGAGAGCGGAGTGTCGAGGTCGGCCAGCACCTCGCGGGTCACGGGTATACGGTTGTAGCCGGCACGCGCCAGCTCCAAGAAGCGCTCGGAAGTCATCATGCCGCGCAGTTCCTCACAGTGGAATCGTCGATCTCTCGCCTCATCACGAGGCAGCTCAAGTCACAGGGGAGATCACCATCGCCAGCGCTTGACGTCGCGCATCAGCGCGACGGCGCTCGATACGGTCACCTGAAAGGGCAAGAGACGACAGAGGGTCAGCGTCATTCCGACAGTCCGTAGCAGAGAGTTCAGGATGCGTTATAACCAACTTTTATAACAAAAGCTTATGCTAAAAACGCCAAGCATAACGCAAGCCTTGTCACCCTAAACGAGTTCGGCAAGCGATTCAACCATGGCATCGGGGCACGCGTCGCTGACCGGCTCGCCGTGATTGTAGCCGTAAGGAACGGCCAGCGTGCGAAACCCGGCACGCTTGCCCGCTGTGATGTCGTGGCGCGAATCACCCACCATCAGGCAGCGCCGGGGAGCCATGCCAAAATGGCTGGCCACATGCAGCAGCGGTGCAGGATCGGGTTTCTTGAACGACAGCGAGTCGCCCCCCAGGCACAGGGTAAAATAATGTGCGATGGCGAAGCTCTCGAGAATCGGGGCGATGAAGGTATGGGGCTTGTTGGTCACAAGCGCCATGGGGAGCCCACGTTTGGCAAGCGCCTCGAGCGCATCGCGCACCCCGGGATAGAGACGCGTTCTAGTGCTGGGGGCCTGCCCATAGTGGAACAGAAACCCTTGATGCGCCTGCTCCAAGACATCCTTGCCCAAGTCACTGGCAACCAGGTCGTCACTATCGGAGCGCCGAAAGGCATCGGACAGCGCACGCTCGATGAGCACCCGCGAGCCGTTGCCGACCCAGTCACGTACCTTGCGCTCGCCGGCGGGGAGCAGCCCCTGCGCCAGCAACACGGCATCCACCGCGGCCGCCAGGTCAGGCACCGAATCGACCAGGGTGCCATCAAGATCGAAGGTCACCAGGTCGATATCGTGCAGCACGCTATGCATCGGGAAAGCTCCTTGTATTGGTTGGCGACGGCCGCGTGAGGCGGTCAACTTATCCGCAATGCGCTAGGCAAGCTGATTTGCCCATAGGCATCAAAGCACAACACGCCTATGCTGGGAGCGCTGTCGCCGTCTACCGGCATGGCCTTCGGCGACTTGGACGCCGGACCGGCCTGCCGTCCCTGGCGATTCATTTTTTCACTAACCATTATCGTTTCTTGCTTTATCAGGAGGCATTAATGAACTTGCCACGCATCGTGGTAGTCGGCGGTGGCGCGGGCGGACTCGAGCTGGTCACTCGGCTCGGTCGCAAACTCGGCAAGCGCAAACGTGCCGAAATCGTGCTCGTCGATCGCAACCCGACCCATATCTGGAAGCCTCTGCTGCATGAAGTCGCCACTGGCGTGCTCGATTCGGGCCTCGACGAGGTCTCCTACCAGGGTCACTCCAAGGTCAACTGCTACCAGTTCCAACGTGGGACCCTGAGCGATATCGATCGCCAGGAGCGACGCCTGACGCTGGCGCCGATCATCGATGACGACGAGAGCGTGATCCTGCCCTCGCGTACCCTCGAGTACGACTACCTGATACTCGCGCTGGGCAGCGTCTCCAATGACTTCGGCACACCGGGTGTGGCCGAGCATTGCCATTTCCTGGACAGCCCCCAGCAGGCCGAGGCGTTTCGCCACGACATGCTCAACACCTTCCTGCGCTACAGCGATCCGGCACGTCGCATCCATCCTAAGCTTGCGGTGGGGATCGTTGGCGCCGGCGCCACCGGAGTGGAGCTGGCCGCCGAACTCTACGACGCCTCTAAGATTCTACACAGCTACGGCTTCACCGCCATGGATAGCGGCCAGCTAGACGTCCACCTGATCGAGGCCGCTCCCAACATTCTGCCCGCCCTGCCCGATCGCATCACCAAGGCGGTACATCGCGAACTGGAGAAGCTCGGCGTACATATTCATGTCGATACTCGCGTCACCCAGGCCGACGAGCAGGGCATTCTCACCGCCGACGGCACCCGTATCGAAACCGACCTCAATGTCTGGGCAGCTGGCATCAAGGCGCCGGAATTTCTTTCCGAACTTGGCCTCTCCACCCAGAAGAATCATCAGATCAAGGTTCACGATACGCTTCAGAGCGTAGACGACGAGCGCATCTTCGCCTTCGGCGACTGTGCCAGCTGCCCGCAAGAGGATGGCAAGGCCGTGCCGCCCCGCGCCCAGGCGGCACACCAGCAGGTCTCGGTGCTCTACCGCAACCTGGTCGCGATGCTCAACGACAGGCCGCTCAAGCCATTCGCATTCCGTGATCGCGGCTCATTGATCTCGCTGGCACACTTCGATGCCGTGGGCAGCTTGATGCGCGGAGCCTCGGCACGCAGCCTGTTTCTCGAAGGGCGCATTGCCAAGATCTTCTACGCCTCCCTCTACCGCATGCATCAGTTCGCCATCCACGGGGCGCTCAAGACCGGCATGACCATCCTGGTGGATGGCATCAATCGCTTTCTGAAGCCGAAGATGAAGTTGCACTGATCAGCTCAGCGCTTCGCGTCTGGCGGCGAGCCAGGCGCGCTTGCGCTCCGCCGTCAGCCGCTTGATCGCGGCTTCCAGGCGCAGCGCCTCCCCCCGAGAGCCAACACTTTCTTCATGCACCAGGCGCAGCGGCCCCTTGCCACGTAGCGCCCGGGCGCCGCGCCGGCCGTGGCAATGCTCCTCGAAGCGCCGCGCCACATCGGTACTGATGCCGGTGTAGAGGGCGCCTGCCGCCGTCTCCACCAGATAGAGATGCCAGGTGGGCAAGCTGCCCCGGTCGCTGGCCGTGCCGTCAGACACGCTCGAGTTTACGCCGCAGCGCCTGGATCACGCTGTCGTAGCCGTGCGGGTCGTCTGCACTGCGGGCCTTGAAGATCGCCGAGCCGGCCACGAAGGTATCGGCGCCGGCCCGAGCGATCTCGGCGATGTTCTCGACCTTGACGCCACCATCGATCTCCAGGCGGATCGGTAACCCGGACGCATCGATGCGCGCCCGCGCCTCGCGCAGCTTGTCCAGCGTGGCCGGGATGAACGACTGACCACCAAACCCGGGATTGACGCTCATCAGCAGGATCATGTCGACCTTGTCCATGACATAGTCGAGGTAGGAGAGCGGCGTGGCCGGGTTGAACACCAGCCCGGCCTTGCAGCCGCCATCGCGGATCAACTGCAGCGAGCGGTCGACATGCTCCGAGGCTTCGGGATGAAAGGTGATGTAGTCGGCCCCCGCCTCAAGGAAATCGCCGATCAGCCGATCGACCGGCTTGACCATCAGGTGCACGTCGATGGGAGCGGTCACGCCATGCTTGCGCAGTGCCTCGCAGATCATCGGACCGATGGTCAGGTTGGGCACGTAGTGATTGTCCATGACATCGAAGTGTACGATATCGGCCCCCGAGGCCAGCACATTGTCGACCTCCTCTCCCAGCCGCGCGAAGTCGGCGGAGAGAATCGAGGGGGCTATCGTGAAATCATGCTTGAAGTCGCCGGGGGTGGCCATGGCGGCACTTTCCTCTAATGGGTACGCGAACGCAACGTTGGGTAGTCTAGGGCAGCTAGTCTAACAAAAACCGCCGGATGGATTCGCCATGCCCGTGCTGATTATTGCCGTTGCCGAGCTGTTCGGCACCGCCCTGTGGTTCACGCCCAACGCCGTCATTGCCGATCTCCAGGCCCTCTGGTCGCTTAGTACCGCCGAGCTGGGGTGGCTGACGGGTGCGGTGCAGGGAGGATTTCTGCTGGGCACCCTGGCGATCGGGCTGAGTGGGCTGGCCGATCGCCTCGATGCCAGCCGGCTGTTTGCCGCCTGCTGTCTGCTGGGCGCCCTGTCGAATGCCCTGCTGCCCTGGGCAGGGGGATTGTGGGGAGCCGTTTCACTGCGTATCGTCACCGGCATCTGTCTAGCCGGCATCTACCCGGTAGGGATGAAGCTGATGGTGGGCTGGACCCCCGGACGCAGCGGGCTTGGCCTGGCCTGGCTGGTCGGCATGCTGGTGCTGGGCACCGCTCTACCCCATGGCCTTCGCGCCCTTGGCGAAGCGGGAGTGGGGCTATCATGGCGAGGCGGCATCTGGGGGACGACGATGCTGGCCATCATCGCAGGGGCGATGGTGTGGCGGCTGGGCGAGGCCGCCGAGGTGCGTCATGCCAAGTCGCGGCTCGAAGCGGGTAGTGCGCTCGCACCGCGCTTGGCCGGCGTGCAAGCCTTTCGCATCGCCGGCTTTCGTCGTGCCGCCAGCGCCTACTTCGGGCACATGTGGGAGCTCTATACGCTCTGGGTGCTACTGCCGCTGATGGTCATGACCGCTCTGCCCGACATGACGCTTGGCCAGCTTGCTCTCATCTCCTTCCTATTGATCGCCATTGGTGGCCCCGCCTGCTGGCTAGGCGGTTTATTGAGCCGCAGCCTCGGCAGTCGCCGCGTCGCCCAGGCAGGCCTGGCGGGGTCGGCCGCCTGCTGTGCACTCTACCCACTGCTGCCTGCCCTGCCCGTCACGGCACTGCTTGCGTTTCTCGCGCTGTGGAGCGCGCTGGCGGTGATCGACTCGCCGCAATTCTCTGCACTTTCCGCGGTGGCCTGTCCGGCGCACAGCGTCGGCAGCGCCCTGACGCTGCAGAATGCCATCGGCTTTGGCGTGTCGATGCTGTCGCTCATCCTCCTTATCCCACTCTGGAATGCGCTTGGCCCCGCACTAGCCTGGCTACTGCTACCCGGCCCACTATTCGGGCTCTACTCCCTGCATGCTCGTTCATCTCAAGTGCGCTCGCCCACATGAAGGCGCTAACCATTGCGATAAGGCATGTCTATCGCTTCATATATTAAAAATGAATAACAACGGGGATTGTCATTCCTTAAACACTGGTTTAGCCTGACGTCATCATGTCTCCCTACGATGGAGTTAACCGAATGCTTCATAATTCCCTGTTTCGTCGCAGCGCACTGGGAGTCTCGCTGGCGGTCGCGCTGAGTGCCGGACTCGCAACTCCGGCGCTCTCCGCCGAGCGCGAGATTCTCAACTCCTCCTACGACATTGCACGCGAGCTGTTCGCCGCCATCAACCCGGAATTCATCGCCTGGTGGCAGCAGGAGCACGGCGAGGAAGTTTCCGTCAGCCAGTCTCACGGTGGCTCATCGGCCCAGGCCCGTGCCATCCTTCAGGGCCTGCGTGCCGATGTGGTGACCTATAATCAGGTTACCGACGTGCAGGCGCTGGCCGATGGGGGGCTGGTTCCCGAGGATTGGCAGCAGCAGTACGACAACAATGCCTCGCCCTACTACTCCACCACCGCCTTCCTGGTGCGCAAGGACAACCCCAAGGGCATCAAGAGCTGGGACGACCTGGCGCGCGAGGATGTGCGCATGGTCTTCCCCAACCCCAAGACTTCCGGCAACGGCCGTTATACCTACCTGGCAGCCTGGGGCTTCGCCGATAATGAGTTCGATGGCGACGAGGAACAGATCCACGACTTCATGCGCACCTTCCTGCGCAACGTGGCGGTGTTCGACACCGGTGGCCGCGGCGCCACCACCAGCTTCATCGAGCGCGGCATTGGCGACGTGCTGATCAGCTTCGAGTCCGAGGTCAACAACATCCGCCAGGAGTATGGCAGCGACGACTACGAGGTCATCGTGCCGCCAGTGAGCATCCTCGCCGAATTCCCGGTGGCGGTGGTCGAGCCCAACGCCGAACGCAACGGCAATCTCGATCTGGCTCAGGCCTACATCGAGTATCTCTACAGCGAGAGCGCCCAGCGCCAGCTCGCCGGGTTCAACTATCGCGTGCACCACGAAGCGGTGGTGGAAGAGTTCGCCGATCAGTTCCCCGAAACCGAGCTGCTGCGCGTCGAGGACGTCTTCGGCAGTTGGGAGAGCGTGATGGACGATCACTTCTCAGGCGGCGGCATTTTGGATCAACTGCAACGTCGATGATCTCGCTCGCCTCCGTGACCGGCAGCACCCCCAAGCGGGTGCTGCCTGGCTTTGGTCTCTCACTCGGCATCAGCCTGACCTTCATCTCGCTGGTGCTGCTGCTGCCGCTCACCGGCCTTTTCGGCCAGCTGGCCGGGCTGAGCCTGGCCGAGTATTGGGCGATCATTACCGATGGCCGAGTGGTCGCCAGCTATATGGTGACCATCGGTGCGGCGGCCGTGGCCGCCATCGTCAATGGCATCTTTGGCCTATTGCTGGCCTGGGTGCTGGTGCGTTACGAGTTCCCAGGCAAGCGCCTGCTCGACGCACTGATGGATCTGCCATTTGCGCTACCCACCGCCGTGGCCGGCATCACCCTGGCCACGCTCTACTCGAGCAACGGCTGGATGGGCCGACTGCTCGACCCGCTGGGCATTCAGGTCGCCTACACCTGGGTGGGCATCGCGCTTGCCATGGCGTTTACCAGCATCCCCTTCGTGGTGCGCACCGTGCAGCCGGTGCTCGAGGATCTCCCCGCGGAAGTCGACGAGGCGGCACTGACGCTCGGTGCCTCCGATGCCACCGCCTTTCGCCGGGTGATCCTGCCGCACCTGTGGCCAGCGCTGGTCACCGGCACGGGGCTTGCCTTCGTGCGCTCGCTAGGAGAGTTCGGTGCGGTAATCTTCATTGCCGGCAACATGCCCTACGAGACCGAGATCACCGCGCTGATGATCTTTGTCAGGCTGCAGGAGTACGACTATGCCGGCGCCTCGGCCATCGCCTCGGTGGTGCTGTTCGTCTCCCTTGCGCTGCTGCTGGCCATCAACCTGTGGCAGGGTCGATTCATCAGGCGCCTGCATGGAGGTAAAGGCTGATGCAACGGATCGGTGACGCACCCGGCGTCCGCCGTGTGCTGGTGATAGCCGCCATGCTGTTGTCGGCGCTGTTTCTGCTGCTGCCGCTGGTGGCGATATTCAGTTACGCCTTCGCCCAGGGGGCGGGGGTATTCTGGGCCAACGTCAGCAATCACTACACCTTGGCAGCGATCGGACTGACCCTGTTCATCGCCGCCCTGACGATCCCGATCAACCTGGTTTTCGGCGTGATGCTGGCGTGGCTGGTGACCCGCTTCAGCTTTCCCGGCAGGCGTCTGCTGCAGACGCTGATCGATATTCCCTTCGCGGTCTCGCCGGTGGTGGCGGGGTTGATCTATCTACTGCTCTACGGGCGCAATGGCTGGATCGGCGGCTGGCTCGATACCCAGGACATCCAGTTGATGTTCGCCTGGCCCGGTATTCTGATGGTGACCATCTTCGTCACCTGCCCGTTCGTGGCGCGCGAGCTGATTCCACTGATGCAAGCTCAAGGCTCCCGCGACGAGGAGGCTGCAGTGACGCTCGGTGCCTCGGGCTGGACCGTGTTTCGTCGTGTGACCCTGCCGAACATTCGCTGGGCCCTGCTCTACGGTGTGATCCTGACCAATGCCCGGGCAGTGGGCGAGTTCGGTGCGGTGTCGGTGGTCTCGGGGGCCATTCGCGGACAGACCAATACGCTGCCGCTGCACCTGGAGCAGCTCTATCAGGACTACAATACCGTAGGCGCTTTTGCCAGTGCCGCCCTGCTGGCGCTGATCGCCCTGCTCACGCTGGCCGCCAAGGCCGGCCTGGAATGGCGCGCCGCGCGCCAGGAGGCTTGAACATGAGCATCCGGTTACACAATATCGCCAAGACGTTCGGCCGCACCCAGGCGCTGGAGCCGCTGGATCTGGACATTCATGACGGCGAGCTGGTGGGGCTGCTGGGCCCCTCCGGCTCCGGCAAGACGACCCTGCTGCGCATCATTGCCGGGCTTGAGACCTCCGACCGTATCCCCTCCCCCGGGAGCATCCACTTCGGCAATCGCGACGTGACCAATGTCCACGTGCGCGACCGCCGTATCGGCTTCGTATTCCAGCACTATGCACTGTTCAGGCACATGAACGTGTTCGACAACGTCGCGTTCGGATTGACGGTCATGCCGCGCAAGCATCGCCCCAGCAGCGGCGAGATCCGCGCGCGGGTCAATCGGCTGCTGGAGATGGTCCAGCTCGAGCAGTTCGCCAAGCGCTATCCGGCGCAGCTCTCCGGAGGGCAGCAGCAGCGGGTATCGCTGGCCAGGGCTCTCGCCCTGCGGCCCGACGTGCTGCTGCTCGACGAGCCCTTCGGCGCGCTGGATGCCAAGGTGCGCCAAGACCTGCGCCGCTGGCTTCGCCATCTGCATGACGAACTCAACTTCACCAGCGTGTTCGTCACCCACGATCAGGAGGAGGCGCTCGAACTCTCCGATCGTGTAGTGGTGATGAGCAATGGCCGCATCGAGCAGATCGATACCCCGGAAAAACTTTACCGCGCGCCAGCCAACCGTTTCGTCTTCCAGTTCCTGGGCGACGTCAATCGCCTCGAAGGCAAGGTCAAGGCGGGGATACTGTCGTGCGGTGACGCCCAGCTCCAAGTAGATCTCGAGGATGGCGCTCAGGAGCTGTTGTTGCGCCCCCACGAGATCAAGCTCGACAACTCCCCAAGCCAACAAGCTCGGCTGCCGGTCACGGTGACCGCCATCTCGCCGGTGGGCGCTGAAGTGCGGGTGGAGGTAGAGGCCGACTGGCTGGCGGAACCCTGGCTCGTCACCGTGCGTCATGCCGATTTCGAGCAACTCGGTATCCACCGTGGCCAGCGCCTGTTCGCCATTCCACGCCACTGGCACCGCTTCGATGCAAATGGCCAGAAGCAGCCCAGCCTTGCCATGGCGATGTCATGACACGGCCATAGGAGGGCGACCATCGCCTGGCCGCGCCAGTCGGCTTATACTCGCGGCAGCGCGACAGGCGCCCTCCTTAACCTACCTGATAAATGGAGAGTCAGATGTTCAAGCGATGGTTTACGGGATTAAGCTTACTGCTGGCCATGCTGGTGCTGGCTGGCTGTACCAGCCCCCACTATCTCCAGGTCGACCCGCGCGTCTCGGTCGACGTCCCCCAAGTCGGCAATGGCCAGCAGGTGACCGTCAATGTCGTCGACGAACGACCCTCCGAAGTGCTTGGCACCCGTAGCGGCGCCGGCATGTCTGCTGCCACCATCACCGTCTATGCCCATGACGTGGTGCCCAAGCTCCAGGCCGAAGCGGAAGAAGCCGTACGTCGCATGGGCTTCACGCCGACCACCGAGAGCGCCGAGGGGCGTCCCAGCCTGACCCTGACCTTGGTACGCCTCGACTATGCCCGCGGCGACGATGTCCCGGTGCTCGGCGAGGCGGTGCTAGAGTCGGTGCTGCGCGCCCAGGCGGCCAATCAGCGCAACACCTATACCGGCACCTATACCGCCCGGCGCACCCAGAGCTATGCGGTTCGCCCCAATCGAGACACCAATACGGAAATGGTCAACGATCTGCTTAGCGCCAGCCTCGACCGCGCCTTCCGCGACCCCGAGCTCGGCCCGCTGCTCGCCCGCTGAGGACAACTGGCGGAGTAGAAAGATACAGAAAGATATAAAGGAAACGGGCGCTTACGGCGCCCGTCTTCTTATGTTAAAAGGAATCACACCGAGGGACCGCGACGCCGCAGCGCCCAGATGCTCTCTCGCCAGCCGTGCTCCTCCTCCTCACCGTCGGCAAGATGGGTCAGCTCGAAATTGGCTTCGAATAGCCATCTCACTTCATCGCCGGTCACGCTATAGGGCGGGCCACGCTCGTCCCCCGGCCTGCGCATGAGACTGATCAGCAGCCCCCGCGCACCGGGAGGCAGCAACTGTGCCAGGTGAAAGGCGTAGCGATGCCGAGTGGCATCGGGCAGCGCAATCAATGCCGCCCGATCATAGAAGGCGTCGATCTCCGCGGCCTGCTGGATGTGGAAATGAAAGAAGTCGCCACACCACAGCTCCACGCTACCCTGCCGGCAGATATCGAAATTCCCCTGATGGTAACGCGATACCTCACCTTGCCCTTCGGCGATAAACTGCTCGACCGCCTCATGTACAAGCTCGAGTCCCAGCACCGGGTGCCCCTGGGAGGCCAGCCAGCGCATGTCGAGGCTCTTGCCACACAGGGGCACGAGCACCTTGGCGTCTTTCGGTACTTCGAGTGTCGGCCAGTAGTGCTCGAGTGCCGGATGGGTCTCATCACGATGAAAACCGATGCGCCCCTCGCGCCAGCGTATAAGCCACTCGTTCTCCATGCAGCTCCCGTCTGTCGAAGTCATCAGAACCAGCGGTCGCTCTTCTTCCGCCGCCGCGGCAGATGCGGAACGATCAGCCCCACCAGCAGGCCGGCACCGGCAACACCACCGCCATACATGAAGTAGCGCAGCAGCAGATCCTCCTCTTGGGTATCCAGCCGCGCCTGCAGGCCACGTACGGACTGCTGAGCTCGCGTGACCTCGCCGTCGAGCTCGTGATTGCGCGCCTCGAGTTCCGTAATGCGCTGCTCGCGCACCTCCAGGGTTTCGGTCATCGCCGAAACACGCCCCTCCCACTCCTCGTTGATACCGGCAAGTTCGGCGCTCAACGCCTCGACTTGCGCTTCAAGCTCAGGGAGGCGCTCACCGGCACCAGGCTGCGTTTGAAGCTCATCGCTGAGTACCCATACCGAGTTGCCTTCCTGATTTTCGACCCGCGTATAGTTGCCGCTGGTCTCGAGGACGGTCACCGGCTCTCCAGCGGAGAGCGTGCCGATGATGCGGTAACCATCGGTGGGGCCGCTTCTCACGAAGGTAGTGAGCTCATCGGAGACCCAACGCTGGTTGTCGTCCGCTTGCTGGGCTTGGACACCGAAGGCCAGAACCCCCAGTGTCACGCCTACGATCAATGTCTTGATAGGTCGTTGCATAGATCTGCCGTCTTCAATGGCTATTGGAGGGCTCGATGAATCTGCTGCACACGTTGCAAAAGTCACGTCGCACGACGTCCTGTCGGCCACGTAGCGATGAGACTGAGACTGGTCCACACTTTCTGTGGATAAGTCTTGGGAAAACCGTCAGGGAGACATCACCGGGCCAGCGAGTCGTCTAACACTACCTTAGATCGGTCACTTTTTGACCACCATGACCTATCGCGATTCAGCCCTCGCCTCTCGGCGGCCAACTCATGGGGCGAGGAAATTCCGCCACCTTGCCCTCGGCCTTCACTGCCTTGGGCGTTCCCTCACGCTCCACCTCATCGATACGCACGATCGCATTCAGGGGAACGTAGCTGCGGCTGACGCCTTCGAAGGTGCGCCGCAGCTTGTCCGTGGAGGGATCCACCACCAGCTTGGAGACGTCATCGAAGACGAACTCCTCGAGTTCGATGAAGCCCCACAGATCGCTCTGGAAGATTTCGCGGGCGTAAAGCTCCCAGATTTCTCCCTGATTATGAAACAACACCCGATAGATGGGCTTGGACGCCATTTGTGACCCTGTACCTGCACGAAAAATTCCGCTGACCGCCAATCAGGCGAGCCAGCAACCCAAGGGCAGAAGAATATCACAGCCGAGCGTATTTCGATTCCCGATACTGGCCCCACCGAAGGGCTATCCGTATAATCATCTGCCAAATCCGACCCGGGCCCTCTGGCCTCGCATTTCATTCCTCTGATTCACGGACATGTCAGGCGCTACGCGCCGCGACCCTATTCTTATGGCGAAGAAACTCTTCATCAAGACTCATGGCTGCCAGATGAACGAGTATGATTCCGCGCGAATGGCGGACCTGCTCGGCGAATCGCACCAGCTGGAACTGACCGACGACGAGCGCGAAGCCGACGTCATCCTGCTCAATACCTGCTCGATTCGCGAGAAGGCGCAGGAGAAGGTCTTTCACCAGCTAGGCCGCTGGAAGAAGCTTAAGCAAGCCAAGCCCGACCTGGTGATCGGGGTCGGTGGCTGCGTGGCTAGCCAGGAGGGCGAGACCCTGCGCAAGCGTGCGCCTCACGTGGACATGGTTTTCGGGCCGCAGACCCTGCACCGGGTGCCGGCGATGCTCGATTCGCGTCGCAACGACCAAATTTCTGTGGTCGACGTGACCTTCCCAGAGATCGAGAAGTTCGATCACCTGCCCAAGCCAAGCTCGGATGGCGCGACGGCGTTCGTCTCGATCATGGAGGGGTGTTCGAAGTACTGCACCTTCTGCGTAGTGCCCTATACCCGTGGCGAGGAGGTCTCACGTCCATTCGAGGCGGTCATGGACGAAGTGATCCACCTTGCCGACCAGGGCGTGCGCGAGATCAATCTACTGGGTCAGAACGTCAACGCCTACCGCGGCGAGAACCAGCTCGGCGACGAGATCGACCTGGCAGAGCTGATCGCCTGCGTGGCCGCCGTCGAGGGAATAGATCGGATTCGCTTCACCACCTCGCATCCAGTGGAGTTCTCCGACAGCCTGATCGAGGCTTACGCCGACATCCCGGAGCTGGTAAGCCACCTGCACCTGCCGGTACAGGCCGGTTCCGACCGGATACTGACCGCCATGAAGCGTGGACACACGGTGGAGGAGTATGTCGAGAAGATGGAGCGCATCCGTGCGCTGCGCCCCAACATCAGCTTCTCCTCGGATTTCATCATCGGTTTTCCCGGCGAGACCGAGGAGGATTTCGAAGCGACCATGAACCTGATCCAGCGCATCGGCTTCGACCACTCGTTCAGCTTCGTCTATTCGGCACGCCCCGGCACGCCGGCTGCCAGCCTTGAGGACGACACCCCCGAGGCGGTCAAGAAGCAGCGCCTGGCGATACTGCAGGAGCGTATCATTCAACAGACGGCGCAGATCAGTCGGCGCATGGTGGGCAACGTCGAGCGCATCCTGGTCACCGGCTTCTCTCCCCGCGACCCGGGCCAGCTCTCCGGACGTACCGAGAACAACCGTGTGGTCAACTTCAGCGCCGCCAACCCGACCAAGCTGATCGGCCATTTCGTCGATGTCGAGATCACCGAAGCGCTACCCAATTCTCTACGCGGCGAGCTCGCCTCACCCGAACTACATTGAAGCATGACAGATACCAGCATTGCTCCCACCTCGGTGGGAGCAGTAAGCTCGTGACACCCACACGCCACAAACGGACCTTTTGCTCTTGAGCCAGAACAGTACGCAGGCCAATCGCATCATCACGCTGTCGCTGGAGCCCAACGATCCCATGCGCCTGGCCAATCTGTGTGGCCAGCGCGATGAGCATCTGAAACTGGTGGAAGAGCGGCTCGGGGTTACCCTGCGCAACCGCGGCAATATCTTCCAGCTGGCCGGTCCCGGTAGCCGCGTCAAGGCGGCGGCAAACGTGATCGAGCATCTCTATCGCGAAGCCGAGGCCAGCGAACTCTCCCCCGATACCGTACATCTGTTCCTGCACGAGTCCGGACTGGAAGCGCTGGAGGAGGAGGAGGGAATCCAGGAGGATGGCGAGGTATTGCTGCGTACCCCGCGCGCGTTGATCAAGCCGCGCGGACAGAACCAGCAGAACTACGTCACCAGCATTCGTCAGCACGACATCAACTTCGGCATCGGACCGGCGGGCACCGGCAAGACCTACCTGGCGGTAGCCGCGGCGGTGGAGGCGCTCAATCAGCAGGAGGTACGACGCATCCTGCTGGTGCGCCCGGCGGTGGAGGCCGGTGAGAAGCTTGGCTTTCTGCCCGGCGATCTGGCGCAGAAGATCGATCCTTATCTGCGCCCGCTGTATGACGCCCTCTACGAGATGATCGGCTTCGAGCAGGTGGGCAAGCTGATCGAGCGGCAGGTCATCGAGATCGCCCCGCTGGCCTATATGCGCGGGCGCACGCTGAACAACTCCTTCATCATTCTCGACGAGAGCCAGAACACCACCCGCGAACAAATGAAGATGTTCCTGACGCGCATCGGCTTCGGCTCGACGGCGGTGATCACCGGCGATGTGACTCAGGTCGATCTGCCACGTGGCGCCAGCTCCGGCCTGATCCAGGTGCTCGACGTGCTCAAGGGCACGCCCGGCATCGGGGTGACACACTTTGCCGCCAAGGACGTGGTCCGCCACCCCTTGGTTCAGCGCATCATCGAAGCCTATGACCTGTTCGAGGCCGAGCAGGAGGCCCAGGAGCGCGAGCGCAAGCAGGCACGCGACCAGGAGCGAGCCGCCTTGCGACGCGAGCAGATGGAGCGGGATTTCGCGCGTCGCGACGATTCGGGGTCCCAGCAGTGAGCCATATCGCCCCGCTGGTCGATCGTCAGGATGCGCTCACCGACCCCGACCATGGCGCTCGGCTGCCCAGCGTGCAGGAACTCGAGCGCTGGATCGGCGAAGTCTTGAGAGCAGAGGGTGAGTACGAGCGCAACGAGCTGACCATCCGCTTCGTCGAGCCTGATGAGAGTCGCTCACTCAATCGCGACTATCGCGGCAAGGATGCACCGACCAACGTGCTCTCTTTCCCCTTCGAAGTGCCGCCAGGAGTGCCGCTGGCTCTGCTCGGCGACCTGGTGATCTGCCATGAGGTCGTCGAGCGCGAGGCGCGCGAGCAGCACAAGCCGCTCGCGTCACACTATGCGCATATGGTGGTGCATGGCGCCTTGCATTTGCTCGGTCATGACCATATTGAGGATGACGAGGCGGAGCGCATGGAGCAGCTCGAGCGCGAGATCCTTGCCGTGTTCGGCATTGCCGACCCCTATGCTCAGGAGGCTGATTCCCACCCCAGCCAGAGCAACTTCCCTATCGAGGATAAGAGACCCGACGCATGAGCGAAGACCGATCGAGCAGCCAGGCCGGCAAATCCTGGCTCGAGAAGTTTTTCAGCGCCTTCTCTTCGGATAGCGATGAACCGAGCTCGCGTGACGAACTGCTGGTTTTCCTGCGTGAAGCCGGCTCCCGCCTGCGGCTCGACCAGGATGCCCTGACCATCATCGAAGGAGCGCTGCAGATCAGCGACCAGCAGGTTCGCGAAGTGCTGATCCCGCGCTCCCAGGTCACCGCCATCGGCATCGAGCAGCCCCCGGAGGAGTACCTGCCGGTGATCCTCGAGACTGGGCACTCCCGCTACCCCGTGATCGGCGAGAACCTCGACGAGGTGCATGGCATCCTGCTGGTCAAGGACCTATTGCCGCAGCTGTGTCAGGGACAGCAGGGCAACTGCCAGGGCTTCGAGTTAAAGGAGGCTCTGAGACCTGCCATGTTCGTGCCGGAATCCAAGCGCCTCAACAGCCTGCTCAAGGAGTTTCGCGATACGCACAACCACATGGCGGTGGTGGTCGATGAGTATGGCGGCACGGCCGGTATCGTCACCATCGAGGATATCCTCGAGCAGATCGTCGGCGATATCGAGGATGAGCACGATACCGATGAGGAGGATGACATTCGCGACCTCGGCGAGGGGCGCTACGCCATTCGTGCCCTGACGCCGATCGAAGACTTCAACGAGCGCTTCGATACGCAGTTCTCGGACGAGGCCTTCGATACGGTTGGCGGGCTGGTCATGCAGCGCTTTGGCCACCTGCCCCGCCGAGGCGAGCATGCCGACCTCGGTGCCTGGCGGTTTACGGTGCTCAATGCCGACAATCGCCGCATCCGCCTGCTCCAGGTTGAACATCGCGAGGACATGACCAGCGGCGATGATGATGAGTGAGCGTTTCGCCATGGCCTCCATGCAAGGAACTCCAATGCACCCCCACTCCATGACACGCGCTCAGCGCATGCTGGGTTATCTCATTGCGCTGCTTGCTGGGGTGATGACGACCCTGACCACCGCCCCCTTCGGCCTTTGGTGGCTCGGGCCAGTGGCCGTGGGCCTCGTCTACCTGGGCATCCATCGGCTCAGGCCGCGCCAGGCGGCGCTCAAGGGGTGGTGGTACGGTATCGGCCTATTCGGCTCGGGCACTTCGTGGGTCTACGTCTCGATCCATGACTACGGCTACACCGGCATGCCTCTGGCAGTCTTTCTGACCGCGCTGTTCGTGGCAGTCATGGCACTGTTCTTCGCCGCGACGCTATGGCTCTACCGTCGCCTCACCGGAGTACGGCTGGCGGCGCTGACTTTCGCCGGTGCCTGGGTGCTGGGTGAGGTGCTGCGCACCTTCGCCTTCACCGGCTTCCCCTGGCTGCTCCTGGGCAATGCCCACGTGGATTCGCCTCTGGCACCGTGGGCGCCGGTGGGCGGCGTCTATGCGCTGTCGCTGATCACTGCCCTCACTGGCACGCTGGGTGTCGAGTTGCTGCGTCGCCACTGGTCGGCGGGGGCGGTCATCGCCGCGCTCTGGCTGACTCCTCTGCTATTGCCCAGCCAATGGACCTCGCCTGTCGGCGAGCCTCGGCGCGTCGCACTCCTGCAGGGCAACCTGCCACAGCTGATCAAGTGGACGCCTGAGGGGCAGCGTATCGCCGCCAATACCTACAGCGACCTGACGCGCGCCCAGGGCGATGAGGTCGATCTGATCGTGTGGCCGGAGGCGGCCCTGCCGATGTTCGAGGATGAAGCGGGTGAGATCCTCTCCCGGGTCCAGGCCAATCTGGCACCAGGCACCGCCCTGCTGACCGGCATTCTCCAGCGCGACGAGAGCAACCGCTTCTATAACAGTGTGGTTGGTGTGGGCAACGTGCAGGGGCAGTACCGAAAGGAGCATCTGGTGCCGTTTGGCGAGTACCTGCCGATGGAGGGTCTTTTGCGGGGCGCCATCGCCTTCTTCGATCTCCCCATGTCCTACATGAGCCGGGGCGAGTCGGGCCAGGCGCCCATTCATGCCGCCGGACTGACCATCGGCAACGCCATCTGCTACGAGATCATCTACGCCGACCTGGTCGCCAAGCGCGCCAGAGAGTCCGATCTGCTGCTCACGGTCTCCAACGACACCTGGTTCGGCGAGTCGATCGGGCCCCTGCAGCATCTGCAGATGGCGCGTCTGCGTGCCTTGGAGAATGGCCGTTATGTGGCGCGGGCGACCAGCAATGGCGTCACCGTGATCATCGACCCCCATGGCAACGTCACCGAGCGCATTCCCCAGTTCGAAACCGCCAGCCTGCAGGGCGAGGTGAGCGCGATGAGCGGTCAGACGCCCTTCACCCGCACCGGCAGCTGGCCCGTATGGCTGCTCTCCGCACTGCTGGTACTTCCGGGGTTCAACCTGCGCCGCCACCGATGATGAAAAGCCCGCCAATGGCGGGCTTTTTCATGATGCGTTGTCGTCAGCGCTGGGCGGTATCTCTCCCAGCACCTCCGGGATGGTCTGGCGCACGTAGCGCCCCGGAGCGGGCTCGATAGGTTTGAGCTCACCCTCGCCAGGCACCCGGGCAGCAACCCTCTTGCCAGGGTCGATCACCCCGATGTCGGTCATCCACGCCTGCCAGTTCGGCCACCACGAACCTTCGTGAAAGCTTGCCCCCTCGAGCCAGGCATCGGGATCGTCCGGCAGTTCGTCATTGGTCCAGTAGCCGTACTTGTTCTTGGCAGGCGGATTGACGATGCCCGCAATGTGCCCCGAGCCGCCCAGCACGAAGGTTACCGGCCCCTTGGGCAGTTGTGTACCGCCATAGGAGCTCTTCCACTTGGCGATATGGTCGTCCCGGGCGGAGACAAAATAGCTCGGCGTGGAGATCTTGCGCAGGTCGATCTTGACGCCATCGAGCTCGATTCCACCAGGCTCGATCAGCCGGTTCTCCAGATACATGTGGCGCAGATACCAGGCATGCGTGCCGGCAGGCAGATTGGTGCCATCGCTGTTCCAGTAGAGCAGATCGAATGCCGCCGGCTGTTCGCCCTTGAGATAATTGCTGATATAGAACGACCAGAACAGGTCGTTCTCGCGCAGCAGATTGAAGGAGTAGGCCATCACCCGGCCATCCATGTAGCCATCGGCCTCGAGCTGACGCTCGATCCCCGATAGCGCCGATTCGCTGAGAAACACGCCGATCTCGCCGGGATCGCGAAAATCCTGCAGCGCCGCCATATAGGAGACCGAACGCACCTTACGGGCGCGCCGCGTGCTGGTGAGATAGGCCACCGTGGACGCAGCCAGGGTACCGCCAATGCAGTAGCTGTGCAGATTGACCGACTTCTCGCCGCACGCCTTCTCGATGGCGTCCATCGCCTCGATAGGGCCCATCTGCATGTAATCCGCCCAGGTCAGGTCGCGCTGCTCGGGCCCCGGATTGCGCCAGGAGATTAGAAACACGGTGTGACCCTGCTCGACCAGCCACTTGACCATCGAGTTGTCTTCACGAAGGTCGAGTATGTAGTACTTGTTGATCCAGGGCGGCACGATCAACAGCGGGGTCTTGTAGACCGTCTCGGTTGTCGGGTAGTACTGGATCAGCTGTATCAGTTCGTTTTCAAAGATTACCTCGCCTGGGGTCACGGCCACGTTCTCGCCGATGCTAAAGGCGCTGCGATCGGTCATGGTGACGTTGATACCCTCGGCGGAGTTGGCGAGATCCTTCTTCAATCGCGCCAGACCATCGATGAGATTCTGACCCTTGCTCTCCATCGTGAGGCGCATCACCTCGGGGTTGGTGGTCACGTAGTTGGAGGGCGACATGGCGCTGATCAACTGGCGCGTATAGAACACCAGATTGCGCTTCTCCTGCTCGGGAAGGCCTTGAATATCGGCAACCTGCTCTTCTACCATGCGCGAAAACAACAAGTACTGTTGCAGCACCGCCTGGTAGAAAGGCTCGTCACGCCAGGCATCGTCCTTGAAGCGCCGATCGTGACGAGGCGGCTCGATCAAGGGGTCGACCGGCTCACCGGAGAAGGCGCGCAGATTGTACTGCCAGAGACGCATCTGATCCTGAGCGAAGCGCCACTGCAGAGCATAGAGCGCCTGGGGGTCCTGGGCCAGCGTCTCGAGAGCGGCGCGAAAGCTTTCACGCATATCGTTCTGGATGGTCTTGCCCGACTCACTGGGCATCATGCGATCCATCATCTCCCGCATGAGCACCTGATACTCCTGGCCGATGAGTTCGAGTTGCTTGCGCCACTCCTCCATGTCGGCCTGCGATAGCTGTTCGAACCCCGACTGCATCGTTCATCCCTCTATGCATTACCCAAGCGTGGACATGGCGAAGCGTTACGTCTCACCACGTTTGCCCACTCAACGAAGCTGGATGGCGGCATGGCCACCCTCCGGGTTCGCTATCAGGTACTCTTCTTGGAAGCTTGGCTAGTCGCCTTGGCCGATTGGCTGGCAGTGTCGGCAGCAGCGCTACCGGCCTGCTCGGCGCTACTGCGCACCTGCTCGGAGACCTTTTCACCCGCTTCGGTGAACAGCTTCTCCATGTCGCTTCTGAACTGCATGCTCAGCTCGGCCATGGCCCGGGCGTCCTCTAGCATCTGCTTGGACATCTCGTTCATGATCTCTGCCTGGCGCGTGCTGAAGTCTCGCATGTCCTCGGCGCTCTTGATCTCGCCGGCATCGCGCAGGCGCTCGGTGCCCAGCTGGCTGTAGCGCTTCATGGATTGAAGCTGATATTCGGTCATCTTCTCCATGTTATCGAGCATCACAGTGTTGAGCTTGCGCATCGGCTCGAAGAAGCCGCGGGTCTGCTCGGTGAAGGTGGTGAACATCTTGTTGTCTTGCATGATAATCCTCCTGGATTCCAACCATCACGACGGTTCTCGTCGATAGCGATAACCGTGCGTACACGAGTTACGCTCATCCCTATACGACTACCGATTCCTTTTTGGGTAACGCATGCCGCCTAGAGAGCCCCATGCTGCACCGCAAAAAGCGTAGCCGGCCTGCTCTTGCCTTGCAACACAATGCCACCTGCAACGCCCATCAACTGACCGAGATCAAGCAATGGCATGCCGCGCAAAACGGTCAGCTTCGCTTGGCACGGGACGAGGCACTGGCACGCGGTCGCGAGGCGGACTTGCCGCTTTCTTGCGAGTCCGCCGGCTCCTCGTTCCGCTTCGCCGAACTCTCATCATTGTCGCGCCCACGGGTGTTGTCTGAGCGCGATGGACTGCCTGCCTGGCGCAGCATGTCCAGCATCATCTGCTGATAGGTGCCGAAGTTGGCAAGCCCCTGCGCCATCCCCTCTTTCATGAAGGGCTGCTGCAGGGTATCCCTGAAGAACGGTTGTTGCAGGAAGGGTTGAAGTAGGCTCATGGGGTCGTAGCCCTCGACTCCCGCCTCCATTTGCTGCTGGATGCGGGACATGAGATCGCGCTGGAAGGCTTCCACGTCGGGCAAGCCCATCGACTGGCGAAATTCCTGCGGGGTGAGATCGAATTCGACGTTGATTTTCATGGCGTGACTCGACGGCTAGTTGTCTTTATGAGTCTAGCAGCGTGGCGGTCTGCCCACAGGACAGCCTCCACTCACTCAACTTACGCCGCCAACACCGCCGTTTCAACGCAATTGTGGCGTCTCGACTCGAACATCGAGATTCTGCGCCCGATGACGCAAGAGGTGATCCATCAAGGTGAGTGCCATCATCGCCTCGGCGATCGGTGTGGCGCGGATGCCGACACAGGGATCATGACGACCCTTGGTGATGACTTCCATGGGATTGCCATGTACATCGATGGAACGCCCCGGCGTGGTGATGCTCGAGGTGGGCTTGAGCGCCAGATGGGCGATCAGCGGCTGACCCGAGGAGATGCCACCCAGCACCCCGCCAGCATGGTTGGAGAGAAAGCCTTGCGGAGTCATCTCGTCACGATGCTCGCTGCCACGCTGCGCTACACAGGCGAAGCCGTCACCGATCTCTACCCCCTTCACGGCATTGATGCTCATCAACCCATGCGCCAGCTCGGCATCGAGACGATCGAAGACAGGCTCGCCCAAGCCCACGGGGACGCCTTCGGCAATGACGGTTATTCTTGCCCCCACCGAGTCCTGATCGCGCCGCAATTGATCCATGTAAGCTTCGAGTTCGGGCACCTTGTCGAGGTCGGGGCAGAAGAAGGCATTCTCCTGCACCGCCGACCAGCTCTTGAACTCGATGGCAATTGGCCCGAGCTGGCTCATGTAGCCACGCACCGTGACCCCCAGGCTCGCCAGGTACTTTTTGGCGATGGCACCCGCCGCCACCCGCATCGCCGTCTCGCGGGCGCTGGAGCGACCACCGCCACGATAGTCGCGCACGCCATACTTGTGGTGGTAGGTATAATCGGCGTGGGCCGGACGAAACTGCTCCTTGATCCTGGAGTAGTCGTTGGAGCGCTGATCGGTGTTCTCGATCAGAAGCCCGATCGAGGTGCCCGTGGTGACGCCTTCGAAGACCCCGGAAAGGATGCGAACCTGGTCCGGTTCACGGCGCTGGGTGGTGTGACGCGAGGTTCCTGGACGACGCCGATCGAGATCCGCCTGCAGGTCGGCCTCGCAGAGCTCGAGTCCCGGCGGACAACCGTCAACGATGGCGCCAAGCGCGGGGCCATGGCTCTCGCCGAAGGTGGTAACGGTGAACAGCTTGCCGAAGGTGTTGCCGGACATGGGGGTTCCTCGGGACTCTTGAAGACTATGAATGGCGCTATATGGCTATTGAATGGCTCGCTCTTGAACGACGCTAGGCGAATGACGGCGCATAGGTGTCGAGTTCATGCGCGGTCAACACGAATACCCCCTGGCCGCCACGCTCGAACTCCAGCCACAGAAAAGGCACTTCGGGGAAGGCCGATTCGAGATGCCGGTCGGAGTTGCCGACCTCGACGATCAGCACGCCCTCGTCAGTCAGGTAGCTACGCGCCTCGCGCAGGATGCGCCGTACGATATCCAGGCCATCCTCTCCCGCACCAAGCGCCAGCGCCGGTTCATGGCAGAATTCCTTGGGCATGGCGGCCAAATCGCGGGCATCGACATAGGGGGGGTTGGAGACGATCAGATCGTAACGCTGACCGGCGACCCCACTGAAGACGTCGGAGTGGACTGCACGCACCCGGGCGCCGACATCATGGCGACTGATGTTGGCCCGCGCCACCTCGAGCGCCTCGATGCTGATATCCGCCAGATCGACCTCGCAGGTGGGCAGATGAAGCGACGTGGCGATGCCGATGCACCCCGAGCCGGTGCACAGGTCCAGCACGCGCGCCGGGGGTTCCTCGGGGAACCAGGCGCCGAAGCCCTGCTCGACCAGCTCGGCGATCGGCGAGCGAGGAATCAGCACTCGCTCGTCGACATCGAAGGCGAAACCGGCAAAGAAGCTCTCGCCAAGCAGGTAAGGCAGTGGCCGGCGCGTCTCGATGCGGGCACGCACCAGTGCCACGATACGCTCACGCTCCTGCGGCAGCAGGCGCGCCTCGATCACCGAGGGGTCGACATCCCAGGGCAGGTGCACCGCCCCAAGCGTCAGCGCCACCGCTTCGTCCCAGGCGGAGTCGGTGCCATGGCTGAAGCTCAGACCGTGAGCGTTGAACTCGGACGTCGCCCAGCGCAGGCAGTCGCGCAGGGTGATGAGACCGGCGCTGATGTCGCGGTCGGAGAGCGTCAGGGTCGAAACGGCATCAAGTCCCGGTGCCGGCACGTTATCAAGTGTGGAAGCGGCCACGAGGCATCCTATTGCAGATGGTGGAGGTATCCAAGGAGAGGGATTGTACCCCCAGCAGGACGCGGTTCACAGTCAACCGCAAGCCGTTATACTGATAGGCTCGCCAAGTGGCGTAAACGACAGGATGGGAGTAGGGCTTCATGCGCCGACGCCGCGGCCAACCGGATGACGAGGAGATTTCCGCCTTTCGCCAGGCGCTGGCCGACGCGGGTGTGCGACCCCTCTCATCCAATCGCGCCGACCCCGGCAAGCCTCGCCAGGCGGGCCGCGACGACACGCTGGCCCGGCGGCGCGCCGCCGCGGTCGCTACCGATACCCAACAGCTCTCGAGCCGGCTCTCGGATGGACGTGTCGAGGCGGTCAACCCCTCCCAGAGCCTCGACTTTGCCGTGGTCGACCTCCCTTATCGCACTCATGCTCAGCTCAAGCGCGGCCAGATCGCCTGGGAGGCGGGACTGGACCTTCACGGTTATAGCATCGACGAGGCGCGCGACGAGCTCGAAGGCTTTCTGTGCGAAGCGATCAAGGAGCGCATGCGTTGCGTGCTGGTGGTGCACGGCAAGGCTCGCTCCAGCGTGCATGGCGGCCTGAGCCAGTACCCGCTGATCAAGAGTCACGTCAATGCCTGGCTGCGCGAGTGGCCAAGCGTGCTGGCGTTCTGCTCGGCCCGCGAACTCGATGGCGGTACCGGCGCGGTCTACGTGCTGCTGCGCCGACGCGGCGAGGCGCTGTAGTCACTCATCGCCCATCACACGCTCCTAGCTCGCCTCTTCCTGCCGCCACGCCACGATGGCATCCGCGACCGTCGCCACCGCGGCGGGCTCCAGATGCAGATGGTGCCCGCCCGGCACTATTCGGCGTTCGAGCCCCCTAAGTGCGCTTCTGGCAAGCTCGGCGTCCTCCCGCTCCCCGAGGATACCCTCTCGGCCCTCGATCAACAGCGTTGGAGTCTCGATCGCCATCAAAATGCCCAGGGCCTGCTGGGGGCAGAAGCGCACCAGCGAGGGACGCAGCAGTCTAGCGTCAGTGCGCAGTCGAACGTGACCATCGGCGAGCGTCTCTACATTGCGCCTGACAATGGGCTCTGCCGTCACCGCATCAAGCGGCGTGACCCCGCCAGCCACGCGTGCGGCCACCGCCATCTCGATATCGGCATAGCGTGGCGATGGCGAGACGCGCCGACGATGCCCAAGCAGACCCTTGCGCAACTGTTCGGCACCCTTCTCGGCCGGTGTCGTCAACATCCCCACGCCATCGATCAGCATCATGCGCTCGACCCGCTCGGGCAGCGCCGCGGCCAGCAGACAAGAGACCGCCGCCCCCATGGAGTGAGCAAGCAGCGGGGCGGACGTCAGCGCAAGCCCGTCAAGCACGTCGAGTACGTCATGGCAGTAATCCCAGAGGGCATAGTCGGTGCCCGGTGGATGCCTGTTCGACTCACCGTGGCCGGCGAAGTCGATCGCCACCAGGCGTATGCCCAGCCGATCGACCAGCAGCGGCGCCAGGCGCGTGAAGCTGGCAGCGTTGTCCAGCCAGCCATGCAGCGCCAGCCACACAGGAGCGCTCTCCTCTCCCCAGGCCAGTCCTGCCAGCCTGCCGCTGCCCAGGCGCAGTTGCTTGGGTTCGTTCATGAGTGCGTTTCCAACAAGGCATCAAGGGTGGTTAGCAGCGTCTGGCGCGCGCTATCGGGATACTCCATGGGGAACATGTGGCCGCCGGGCACGACCTCGACACGCACGCCGTGCCGCTGCAGCCGCTGACGCCTGCGCGCCGTGATTAGATCCGACTCGGCACCCGCCAGCAGCGCCAGCGGTACCTCCAGGCGTGCCGGTAGTCCATGCAGATGATCGGGCAAATGCCTAAATATCTCCACTTCGATCCGAGGGTCGAAGATCAGTTGGACCCGGCCATCCGCCAGGGTTTGCGTACCGCCCTCGACATAGTCCCGCAAGGCCTCGTCGGTAAAGCGTCGGAACAGGCCACGGCGGCGGAGATAGTCACCCATGGCCTCATGGCTCGTCCAGGTCGCGCGCCGCCCACGGGTTCTGCCGGCCGGGGTGACGCGATCGGCGAAGCCGAAGCGCTTGGCAAGCTTCATGGCCCAGGCATCCAACCCCAGCATCAGCGGCGGATCGAGCAGCACCACACAGCGAAAGCGCTGGGGAGCGGCCTGGGCGGCCATCGCCATGAGCACGCCGCCCATCGAATGGCCGACACCAATGACCGGCTTCTCACATGCCTCCAGCTGCTCGAGCAGCTCCTCCTGCAAGTGTTGCCAGTTGTGGCTTACCGGATAGTCGGGATGGTGCCCCAATCGCTCCAGTGGCATGACCTCGAAGCGGCTCTGCAGGGGGGCCAGAAAGCTGCGGTAGCTGGCGCCGGTAAAGCCGTTGGCGTGGGCGAATACCAGCCGATCATGTGTGGGAAGGGTGGGCATGGAGCGTGTTCCTGAGCTGGGTCGTGTCCGTCGATGGTCATAGCAGGCTAACGTGTTTACCATTGTCTACCAACGCTCATTGTATGCGCTCTCTTTTCAAACGCCCGTTCGACTTTAATCGCACACTTAATCGGAGCCTTCGTGACCCAGCCTCGTCCCCCTCGCGACACGCGCCTGCGCAATCGCCTGTTCTTCGCTACCGTCATCGTTGCCGTGCTTGTCGGCTTGTGGCTGGCCCGCTAGAGAGACACCAATGACCGCGTTCGACATCCTCTTCGGCACACTCGAGGTGACACTGCCAGTGTTTGCCATGGTCTTCATTGGCCTTGTGTTGAAGCGCATCGGCTGGATCGATCAAGCCTTCATCTCTACCGCCTCGAGCCTGGTCTTCAAGGCCACCATGCCGACACTGCTGTTTCTCAGCATCATCAACGCCGATCTCGATAATGCCCTGCAGCCTGATCTGATCGGCTACTTTCTGACCTTCTCGATGTTCAGCTTCGCCATCGCCTGGGGGTGGGCCTGCTGGCGTTGTCCGCTCCTCGAGCGCGGCGTCTTCGTTCAGGCCGCGTTTCGCGGCAACTGCGGCGTGGTCGGCCTGGCGCTGGCCGCCAGCATGTACGGTAATTATGGACTTTCGCTGGGCGGCATCATGGCCGGCAGCATCATCGTGCTCTACAACATTCTCTCCTCCATCATCCTCTCACTCTACAGTCCGACGGCGCGCTCGGACATTCCCTCGCTATTGAAGGACATCCTTCGCAATCCATTGATCATCAGCGTGCTGGCCGCGCTTCCCATCGCGGCACTGCAATTCTCGCTGCCCGCCTGGTTGATGACCTCCGGCGAGTACTTCGCCTCGCTCTCCCTGCCGTTGGCCCTCATCTGCATCGGTGGCACGCTCACCATCGCCTCGCTGCGCGATGGGCGCCATCTGGCGGTGGATGCCGGCCTCTGGAAGATCGCCTGGATGCCGGCCCTTGGCACGTTCGGTGCCGCCCTGCTCGGTTTCAGGGGGCCGGAGCTGGGAATCCTGTTTCTGTTCCTGGCAAGCCCCACCGCCGCGGTCGCCTTCGTCATGGCCAAGTCGGCCGGGGCCAATGAACGCCTTACGGCCAGCATCATCGTCCTGACCACCTTCGGCTCCATGCTGACCATCAGCCTGGGCATCTTCTTGCTGCAGTGGCTGGCGTTGACCTAAGCCAACCTGCTCCAAGCAAAGAGGCGGCCAGATGGCCGCCTCTTTTGCTGTAGTGACGCCTCGCGCTACCCTTCGCGCTTGCCATCCACCAGGCGTGACACGCCCCATGGATTGCCGTCCCTGAGCGGCTCGGGCAGCAGCCCTTCCGGCAGCGACTGGTAGCACACCGGACGCAGGAAACGGTGGATCGCCGCGCTGCCCACCGAGGTGGTGCGCGCATCCGAGGTCGCCGGGTAAGGGCCGCCGTGGACCATGGCGTGACATACTTCGACGCCGGTCGGCCAGCCATTGGCGAGAATGCGCCCGGCCTTGCGCTCGAGCGTCGGCATCAGGGCCTTGGCCGCTTCCAGATCGCCATCGTCCATCTGCAGGGTAATGGTGAGCTGACCTTCGAGCTCGGTGGCGACGCGCTTGACCTCGTCCAGGTCGGCACACTCGATCACCAGCGAGCTTGAGCCGAACACCTCCTCCTGCAGTTCGGCCTCAGCGAGAAAGTCGGCCGCGCGGGTTGCAAATAGCCCGGTCTGGCACTGGTTGGGCGTCTCACCGACCTGGCCGCGCGCCACCTCCTTCACCTTGGCGCTGCTCGAGAGACGACCCACGCCCTGCTCGTAGGCGCCATGGATGCCGGGGGTGAGCATGGTCTGGGCAGCACTTTGCTTGACCGCCGCCCCGGAGGCGTTGATGAAGGCGTCGAGCTCGGGCCCCTTCACGGCAATCACCAAGCCTGGGTTGGTACAGAACTGCCCGGCGCCCATGTTGAGCGAGGCGACGAAGCCTTCGACGAGCTGTTCGCCACGTGACTTGAGCGCCTCGGGCATCAAAAACACCGGGTTGATCGAGCTCATCTCGGCATAGACCGGGATCGGCTGGGGGCGGGCCTGGGCGGTCCTCATCAGCGCGGTGCCGCCACTGCGTGAGCCGGTGAAGCCCACCGCCTGGATGCGCGGATCGCTGACCAGCGCCTGGCCGATGTCGTTGCCCGAGCCGAACAGCAGCGAGAATACACCTTCTGGCAACCCGCACTTCTCGACGGCCTTCTGCACCGCACGCCCGACCAGCTCCGAGGTGCCGGGGTGGGCGGAGTGGCCCTTGACGATCACCGGGCAGCCGGCGGCCAGTGCCGAGGCAGTATCGCCGCCCGCCACCGAGAAGGCGAGCGGGAAGTTGCTGGCACCGAACACCGCGACCGGGCCCAGGCCGATGTGGCGCTGGCGCAGGTCGGCGCGGGGCAGCGGCTGACGATCGGGCATCGCCGGATCGATGCGCACGTCGAGCCACTCGCCTGCGCGCACCACCGAGGCGAACAGCCGCAGCTGGCCGCAGGTACGCCCGCGTTCGCCCTCCAGGCGTGCCTGGGGCAGGCCGGATTCGGCCATGGCGCGCTCGATCAGCTCATCGCCGATCGCCTCGATCTCGCTGGCGATGGTTTCGAGAAACGTCGCGCGCGCCTCGAGGGAGGTCTCACGATAGGTGGCAAACGCCGCCTCGGCCAGTTCGCAGGCACGTTCGACCTCGCCCTGGGTGCCGCCCAGGTAGGTGGGTTCAAGCGTTTCGCCGGTGGCCGGATTGATGGCATTGATTGGCTTGGAACTGCCGCTGACGGCCGATTGGCCGATGAGTAGCTTGCCTTCCAGTGTCATGGTGACTCCTGTCGTTCGCGTCGTTGAAGCGCTGGAATGATGAATGCTGCCTGCTGGTCTCGACGAGCGGTGTCAGGCCTCCTGATACTTCGCATACATGTTCCTGGCGCGATTGAGATGCTGAAACATCATCTCGCGTGCCGCCTCGGGATCACGGGCGAGAATCGCCTCGAGAATATAGGTGTGCTCCTCCTCGACCCGGGCGAGATACTTGTCCGTGGCTGCCGTATTGATCTCGATGCTCATCAGCTTGGCACGCGGGATGACGGCCTGGCTCAACTGCTCGTAGAACACCTTGAAGAACGGATTCTTGGTCGCTGCCGCAATAGCATAGTGAAAATCATAGTCTTCGATACGCGCCTGGGATTTCTCGTTGCGCGCCTTGATGAAGGCGGCGTGCTTCGCCTCGAGCAGGCCGCGATCCGCCTCGTCGTGGCGCTGTGCCGCCAGTTCCGCTGCTGCCGGCTCGATGTTCAGGCGCAGCTCGAGCACATGCAGGATATCCTCGACGGTCGTGGGGCTGATGCGTTCGGCCGGCATCGCCTCGATGGAAGCGGAGCGCAGCACCGTGGTACCCACTCCGCGGCGCGTCTCGACCAGGCCGAGCGACTTCAGGTGCGTGATCGCCTCGCGAATCACGGTACGGCTGACACCGAACGAATCGCAGAGACTGTTCTCGGTAGGCAATTTCTGCCCCACCGGCACTTTCCCCTGGGTGATCAGCGACTCGAGTTGATCGGCCACATGCACGGACAGGCTGCCCTGCTGAGCAACCTTGCGCAGATTTAGTCCGGCAATGCCGCTTGCCATAGTCATTCCTCTGTTCATGAATTGGACGCCGCCCACAAAAATATGATGTTATACTACTATAGCAGCAATCACCGGCAACTACCGAACCAGCGCCGGCCGCTTAGGATCGAACATCCAGCCGTCGATCAAATACTGCATGGACATGGCATCGTTGCGCTGGGTCACGTCGAGACTCTTGAAGAGGCGGTGAGCCTCGATCAGCTTGTCTTCGTCCAATTCCACGCCAAGCCCCGGCGCCGACGGCACCTTGAGCTTGCCATCGCGAATCTGGAACGGGTTCTTGGTGATCCGCTGCCCATCCTGCCATATCCAGTGAGTATCGATGGCCGTGATCTCTCCCGGGCATGCCGCAGCGACATGGGTCATCATGGCCAAGGAGATGTCGAAGTGATTGTTGCTATGCGATCCCCAGGTCATGCCCCACTCATGGCACAGCTCGCCTACCATCACCGCCCCCTGCATGGTCCAGAAGTGGCAATCGGCCAGGGGGATGTCGATGGCATTGAGTTGAACGGCATACTGAAGTTGCTTGAAATCGGTGGCTATCATGTTGGTGGCCGTGGGCAGGCCGGTGCGTTTCTTGAACTCTGCCATGGTCTCACGCCCCGAGTAGCTCTCCTCCTGCCCGCAGGGATCCTCGGCGTAGCTGAGCAGGTGCTTGATCGGCTCCAGCACCCGAACTGCCTCGTCGAGCTTCCAGGCACCGTTAGGATCCAGGGTCAGGCGCGCTTCGGGGAAGGCCTCGTGCAGCGCGCGAATACAGTCCGCCTCTTCCTCGCCACGCAACACGCCGCCCTTGAGCTTGAAATCCTTGAAGCCGTAACGCTCGTAAGCCGCCTTGGCCAGGTTGGTCACGGCATCGGGCGTTAGTGCCTCTCGGCAGCGCACCTCATCCCAGGTATCCTGGGGATCGGTGGCACGGGGATAGGGAAGATCCGTCTTGTCGGGATCGCCCAGCAGGAAAAGGTAGCCCAGCGCCTCGACCTCGTCGCGCTGGCGGCCGTACTGACCCAGCAGGTCGGCCACCGGCAGCTGTATCGCCTGGCCATAGAGATCCAGCAGCGCCGACTCAATCCCAGTAATGACATGGACCGCCACGCGAAGGTCGTAGGTCTGGCGTCCGCGCTCTTCATGGCCATTACGGGCCAGCACCTGACGTGAGTTATTGAGGGTTTGCTTGATGTCATTGACCCGGGAGCCTTCCACCAGCGTCCGGCACTGCTCGAGCCCCTTCAAGATACCTTCGCTCGAGGGTATTTCGCCGACGCCTTTGTTACCAGCATCGTCCTCGAAAATCACAACACAGCGAATGAACCAAGGGGCATGACCGCCGCTGAGGTTGAGAAGAAAACTGTCGTAACCAGCAACGGGTACCACACGCATACTTTTGATCTTGGGAAACATATCTCTTCTTCCTGGCCATCTAGTTATTACATAAATTCACAAAGTCAAACAGGCTCAAGTCACCGGAGCCGGATTGAATAGCACCAGATCATTGTGGATACCCAGCCTGTCAGCCGCTGCCTGCTGCCTGCCACTCGCCACCTCGAGTATCAAGTGAAACAGCTCCCACCCCATGTCTTCTATCGAGGCTTGTCCGGAGGCGATACGTCCAGCATCTAGGTCAATCAAGTCGTGCCAACGCCGAGCAAGAGCTGTGTTGGATGCGACTTTGAGCACGGGCACCATCGACAGACCATAGGGAGTCCCCCTGCCAGTAGTGAACACATGAAGGTTCATCCCGGCGGCTAGCTGCAAGGTGCCACAAATGAAATCGCTTGCCGGTGTCGCTACAAAGGTTAATCCTCTGCGGCGTAGCCGCTCGCCGGGGCCAATGACATCGACGATAGGAGATGTGCCGGACTTGATAACCGACCCCAAAGCCTTCTCAAGGACATTACTTAGTCCACCACGCTTATTTCCTGGTGAAGGATTAGCACTGCGGTCCGCTTGCCCCTGAGAAAGATAGTCGTCGTACCACTGCATTTGCTCGATAAGGGCGTTCCCTACCTCTTCGTTTAACGCCCGTGGTGTGAGCAAGTGAATAGCATCGCGAACCTCGGTTACCTCCGAGAACATAACGCTACCACCAGCACGCACGATCAAGTCGGTTGCATACCCAACAGCAGGGTTTGCCGTCACACCTGAGAAAGCATCACTGCCTCCACATTGCATACCCACCACTAACTCTGAAGCAGGGCACGTTTCTCGCTGACGACGGTTCAAGCGCTCCAGATGGCGTTCAGCCATGGCCATGATGCCGCCGACCATATCTCCGAAGCCTTGGAAGGAGTCGTCTTGCAGGCTCAACACGTTGGCATCGGCATCCGCCGCCTGGGTATTCTCATAGATCCTTACTGGCTGATCATCGACCAAAGTCGAAGGTGGTAATTTTTCACAACCAAGACCGATAACCATCAATTCATTTCCGAAATTCGGATTGTGCGTGATGTTCTTCAATGTCCGAATAGGCACGATGGCAGCCGGTGCATTGATGGCTACACCGCAACCATAAGTGTGGTTGAGGCCTATGACATCATCCACATTGGGAAAGCGTGGCAACAACTCACGCCTGATCCGTTCCACCACGTAATTGACGATACCGGCAACACACTGAACACTGGTAGTAATTCCTAGTACATTCCGCGTACCAACGCTGTCATCTGGATTACGAAACCCCTCAAAGGTATAGCCCTTGAGCGTTGCCGGCTCAGGCACAGGACGCGCCGCGAAAGGTAAGCTCTGAAGAGACGGAGCCATCGGCAATCGCACGTTGTGCTCGTTGACATGATCCCCGCGCGAGATCGCGCTCACCGCTGTGCCAATCACCTCTCCGTAGCGAAAAATGTTTTCGCCGGTGGCGATATCGGCAAGAGACACCTTATGACCTTGCGGTATTGTCGTCCTGACAACCAGCCCATCATCCAGTGCAGTGCCTTCTGGCAGCCCCCCCGCCTCCACCACAATAGCGACATTATCATCGGGATGTATTTTAATGATTCTCGATCTCGACTTCATCATCGTTTCACGCCCCATGTATTATAATTAAACTATCAGCAACCCTTGCTTATTGCATCAATTCAATCCCAGCACCGATCAAAATCAATAATAATTTATATATAAAAATTTTCATATTAACACAATGCTAGACACTACTAAGAAACGCTAAGAACCATATATAATTCCCCCTAACACCAAAGAAAGGCACACGGCGATCGAAAAAACACTACAGCACCTAGAAAAGTGATTGCTTCATTGTCATATGGCTGGCGTCTTAACTCTTCCATCTGTAAAGAAACTTTTTAAATTTTGCAAAACAAGACTCTCCATATCCCTCCGAGTCTCGACGGTACCACTAGCCATATGCGGAGACAGAACGACGTTGTCCACATTTATAAGCGCCTCTGGAACATGTGGCTCATCGGTAAATACATCCAACCCAGCCCCACGTATACGGCGATTACGTAGCGACTTGATGAGTGCCTCCTGATCTACAACGAAGCCTCGAGACACATTGATTAGGTAGCCGTCCGGGCCAAGTGCTTCGAGGACGGATCCGGAAATCAGGTTTTTTGTACTGGGATTACCGGCTACGGTCACGACTAGAAAATCACACCAACTGGCCAAGCCCTCTATCCTTGCTTCGAAACGATAAGGACTGCCCTTGATAGGGTTCCGGCTAGAGTAGCCAATCTCCATATCGAATCCTTGAGCTCGCTTTGCGACTAGGGCACCAATTTCACCGAGACCCACGATGCCCAAACGCTTCCCACTTACGCGAGTTGTCAACGGATACCGGTCTTTCAGCCATTTCCCCCCACGGACGTAGCGATCTGCTGCACTCACCTCTCGTGCCACATCGAGGAGAAGAGCAAACGCCATGTCGGCGACACAGTCACTTAGCATGCCAAAACTACCGCTGACTTGAACACCACGTTGTCGCGCGTTTTCAAGATCGATTTTATCCATTCCGACACCTCGACAGGAAATGACCTGAAGGTTAGGTAGAGCGCTCACCAGGTCGTTTGGTACACCAACTGGTGCAGCTGTCGCTATTCCATCTATGGATGCCGCGTGCTCTTTCAAGAACGCCTCAGGGTTTGATTCATCCCACCACTGGTAAATGGTAAAGGATTCAGCCAACTCACTATCCAGCTTGGGAGAAAGCGGGCACAACTGAAGCACCTTATATTTCATGACACGCCCCTTATATTAAAGAATTAATCTTGTATAAAATCAATCATTAAAATTATACCGGCACACTGCCACGCCTTATTTTCTTAAAGTTACGCACAGCCGTGACAACTATCACACCTAGAGCTATTGCCAAGATGACACCGGAAATAGGTTCAGTTATAAAGGGTGTAAAGTCGCCCTGCGTTCTCATTAGTCCTCGCCGCAAATTGACCTCTATAATTGGACCGAGGATGAAACCCAGCAACAAGGGAGTGATAGGCATTGAAGCCTTTTTCATAAGCCATCCCAAAACTCCAAACGCCAGCATGCAGCCCACATCGAACAGACGGTTATTGATCCCATAAGAGCCTATGACACACAGCGTCATTATCACTGGCAGGAGAATATGCTTTGGCACCGACAGGACACGGACAAACCCACGCATGAAGGCGAACATTGCAATCAGCATAACGATATTAGCAATCACGAGTGCCGTAAAAATTCCATATACCAGCATTCCATGTGTCTCAAACAGCATCGGGCCCGGGGTGATGCCATGAATCATGAACCCTGCCAACAAAATTGCAGCTGTGTTATCCCCCGGAATACCGAGCGTCATCAACGGAACCAATGCCCCACCCGTCGATGCATTATTTGATGACTCACTAGCTACTATGCCATCCGTAATACCAGTACCAAACTTATCGGGTTGTTTTGAATATTTTTTTGCCGCGCCGTAGGCCAGAATATTGCAGACTGCTCCGCCCAAACCTGGCAGGATGCCGATGCCTGTGCCGATTAGTGATGATCGCAACCAGTTCACGGAATGCGACATACCGCCGCGTAAGGAAAAGCCCATTTGACGCAAGCTGTAGCTTCTAGCGTGAAATGGCTCATGCCTTTGTCTGGACTCAGCTTCCTCGAGTATTTGTGCTACTGCAAACAACCCAATAAGAGCAGGCAAGAGGGCAATACCGCCATCGAGCTGGGAAAAACCAAAGGTGAGTCGAGGGTAAGCCGTAACTGGGGCCATACCTACAAAGGAAACGACTAGTCCTAGCCCTGCTGATGCCATACCACGTGTCAGAGAATCACCACTAAGGCCTGCCACTAACGTCAAGGAGAACAAGGCAATGGCAAAGTACTCATAAGGCCCGAATCTGAGGGCAACTTCAGCAAGTACTGGCGAGATACTGAAAAGCACAGCGAGACTGAATACTCCGCCAAAGAAGGAACAGAGAATTGAGACCGATAATGCCCTTCCAGCTTCCCCCCGGGCGGCCATGGGGTAACCGTCGAAAGTTGTCGCTATCGCCGCTGGTGACCCCGGAATGTTCAACAGTATTGCCGATATGAATCCACCTGATGTTCCACCAATATAAAGGCCCATAAGTAACGACAGACCATCGATAGGGGTCATCACAAAAGTAACCGGCAGAAATAATGCCACCCCCATAGTGACGGTGAGGCCAGGAATTGAGCCAATGACGATCCCAAGAACTGTGCCACCAACAATGAAAAAAATGGTTTGAAATGTTAAAACAGACAGGATTGCATCAATAATCATCGTGACTCTCCTATCCCAGGATTCCTGTCGGAAGGCTGATATCAAAAAGATGAACGAATAAATAGTAGGATATTAATGCCGCGAGCACCGAAACCAAGACGAACAGAAAGTGCCGCCGCCTCTCTCCCTTGACCAATATCTGTATCTGAACGAATACGTAAACAGCAGAAGCCAGAAGAAAACCTATTTTATCTAGGAACAACAGGTAACCCAACATCAGGACGATGCTCATCATGACGGCCGGAATTCCACCAAATATCACCCTTTCCGCCCCCTCGACTTCTACTGTTAGTCCTATTGAGGGTTCAACCACCTGCTGCCACAATGGTGCACTCACCATTAACAGTCCCACAATCAGGAACAGTAACGCAGTCAACAGGGGCATAAAATCCGCACCAACGCCAATAGAGGCAAAGTCTTTAATATTTTTACTGGCCCAAAACAATGCTCCTGACAATGCCAGTAATAGGCACCCTGTTATCACGTCACGCTGTTGCTGACCTTTTCCGATAAACATGACAAGCACTCCTTAACAAATCCACCACGGCGCCCCTTGCTTTTTTAGAGCGCCGTGATCATGATCAATGATTATTTAAGAAGAACTCTTGATACTGAAGCATTTCTTCGTACTGTTGCTCAGCGTATTGTGTAGCGGCCTCGGGGTCCATATAAGTAGGATAGAGGTAATGGGTTGCTGCCTCTTCTTGATATTCAGGGTTCTCTATTACCTTCTCAACTGCCGAAGAAAACTTCTCTACGACAGATATCGGCGTATCCTTCGGCATGGCGAAATAGAAGAATTTATTGAATTCGAGTGGGTACCCTTGTTCCTCTGCAGTAGGGACATCTTCAAACATCGGATTTCTCTGCGTGGACAGAAGACCAAGATTGATAAAGTCGCCAGACTCAAAATAATCCTTTACCAGGCCATACTGGACGTTGATCAAATCAGTGTGCCCACCCCTTAAGGCGACAATTTTGGCGGCATTACCGCCCACATCAACAAGATTAAGTTCGACATCGAGTTCTTGTTCAAGGGCCACCCCTATAAGATGAGGGTACCCCCCTGTCATCATGCCAAACTCAATGTTACCCGGGTTTTCTTGGGCATATTCGACCAACTCATCCATGGTCGTATATGGTGCGCTTTTGTGGGTAGCTAGCACGGTTGTGTCATCCACAATAGCGGTGGCCACCATCTGAAAAGTCTCGAGACCGAAGTCAACCAGACCAGCCAGCTTGGGCACCATCCCCTCACCATGAAAGAAAAGCACGGTATGGCCGTCAGGCTGTGATTCCATCACGCGGCGCATGCCGACGGTACCGCCACCACCGCCAACATTTACGATTACCATTGAGGTATCAAGTTCTTCTTCTAAGTATTTAGAAAATACTCTTGCATTCAGATCTGTATCACCACCAGGATTCACCGGAACAATCACTTGGATGGGCTTGCCAGGATAATTATCATCAGCAAGTACTGCCTGTAAAAAACCAAAAGTGGCTGAGGCCACAGAGAGTGCGATAATTGTCTTTTTCATATGTCACCTCATGAGCTGGTCGTTTGGATTATAGCTATTTTACTTTCTCAATTAGCGCTTCGAGCATCTGATACTCTTCGCGCTTCGGCATTTCCAGTGGCGCTCTTACGTCGCCCGCCGGCCTGCCGATGATTGCCGCACCGGCCTTGATCAGGCTGACGGCATAGCCCGCCTTGTGGTCTCGCAGGTCCACAAAAGGGATGAAGAAATCATTGGTGATCTGTTTAACTATCGCGCTGTCGCCGTTGCGCAGCGCCTTGTAGAACTTCACTGCCATTTCCGGCACGAAGTTGAATACGGCGGAGGAGTAGGTATTGACGCCTATCGAGAGATAGGCTTCTGCGAATATTTCGGCAGTGGGAACACCGCCTACGTATACCAGCCGATCTCCCACCGTCTTGATGATGGTATTGAGTGCCTGCATGTCACCCTTTCCATCCTTCAAGCCAATCAGGTTGGGGCAGCTGTCGGCCAGCTTCTGGACCGACTCGGCATTCATGATGCCGTTGCCACGGTTGTAATAGATGACGTTGAGTTCGGTTGCCTCGCAGATCTGAGCGGCATACTCGACCAGACCATCCTGCGGACATTCTGTCAGATAGGGCGGCATCAGCAGGATGCCGTCGGCACCAGCTTCCTGAGCCGCCTGCGCGAACGCCTTGCCCGTTTCGACACTAAGGCCGGCACTGGCGATCACCGGCATCCTGCCGTCCACGGCCTGAACCGCCACACTGACAATCTCGCGATACTCATCGAGTGTGAGATTGAAGAACTCCCCCGTACCACCGGCAACGAAGACTGCAGATATCTCGTGGCTGACGAACCACTCGAGACGTCGGCGATAGCTTTCGCTATCGAACTTGCCATCCTGATCGAAGTCGGTGATAGGGAAGGAGAGCAGCCCATCGCCAATCGCCTTTACTACCGCATCTCTTGAAAATTTCACGCTGATTCCTCTTGCCAGTGCCGCCGCCAAACGGCCACCTGCGCCGTCGTAAAATGGGAAGATCGAAGCTCTTGACCTCTATGTAATACATCATACAAATAACAAACTAAGAGGCAGAGAGAATGAGGGCAAGCGCCCTATGGTAAATTTTGACCAAAGTAGAATAATCAAGCGCTAGCGAATCTACTCGCCATCACTCGTTCCGCAGGCCGCCGGGAGCCAGCAAAGCAATGAATCTTATTGAAGTTTTTCTCGGCACTCTGGAAGTGACGCTGCCGGTGTTTGCCATGGTCTTTATTGGTATCGCACTCAAGCGAGCCGGCTGGATCGATCAGGCCTTCATTGCGACCGCCTCGTCACTGGTGTTCAGGGCAACCATGCCGACCTTGATCTTCCTGAGCATCATCAAGGCCGATCTGAGCGTGGCCTTCAACCCGCGTCTGCTGGGTTTCTTTACCTTGGCAACACTGATGACTTTTTTCATGGCTTGGTGCTGGGCGGCCTGGCGGGTGCCCTATGAGGATCGTGGCGTATACGTTCAGGGGTCGTTTCGGGGCAATGGCGGAATTGTCGGCCTGGCATTGGCGGCGAGCATGTATGGAACGGCGGGACTCTCGGCGGCGGGTCTACTGATTGGTGTGGTCATCCTCAGCTACAACGTTCTGTCGGTCATCGTGCTGTCGGCCTATCAACCGGGTCAGCGTACAAACTGGCGCAGCATCATCGCGCATATCGTTCATAATCCCTTGATCCTTTCGGTACTCGTCGCCCTACCCCTGGCACTATTGAGTATCACGCTACCGGGCTGGGTCATGACATCGGGAGAGTACTTTGCCTCGCTCACGCTGCCGCTGGCGCTGATCTGCATAGGCGCAACCCTGTCGATAAGCGCGCTACGCAATGACAATGGTAGCGCCATGAGCGCCAGCCTGATGAAGATGGTATTTCTGCCGCTGGCGGCCACCGCGCTCGCCTGGCTGGTGGGGTTCTCCGGGCCGGAGCTGGGATTGTTGTTCCTGTTCTTCGCAAGCCCTAGTGCGGCGGCCAGCTTCGTCATGGTCAAGGCGATGGGGGGCAACGCCAAGCTTGCGGCCAACATCATCGCCATCAGCACCCTGATGGCCAGCGTGACCGTGACCGCCGGCGTATTCCTGCTTCAGGTACTGTCGCTCATCTAGTTCATTCGCCCTGATGGCCTGAGACGTCACGACACCATTCGCTTGATCGTACCTTCAGCCAAGCGAGCCTGGCGTCTGGAACTCACGCAGCGTGGCGCACCCCGGTGCCCATACTTCCGCCTCGAGCCTGGCAATCGCCGCCGTGGGAAAGCCGATGCCGTGAGCGCGCTCCCCCTCGGTCAGGCGCGACGTCATGACACCGACCCAGGGCATATGGCTGACCAGCAGCATCGGTGTCTGTGTGGCTTGGCCCTGCAACCACTCGATGGCCGTCTCGATGGCATCGTCGGGGGTGATGCAATCGAGCGTCGTGACCGGAGTGCCCAGGCGCCTAGCGATAATGGCCGCGGTCTGTTGCGCCCGGCGATAGGGGCTCGCCACGACCCGGGGAACGTTCAAGTGGTCAAGCTGACAGGCAAGCCACTGCGCCATGCGCGCCACCTCCTGACGGCCTCGCTCGGTCAGCTCCCGTTCATGGTCAGGAAAGCCGGGCGCGGCCTCGCCGTGACGCATGATCCATAATAGATCACTCATCCCTTTTCTCCTCGCGCCGATGCTCGCGTTTGACCTCCTCGCGTGACAGGGTGAACTCGACATCGCTGCTCTGCTCGCCCTGCATCAGCATCCTGGCCATCTCGCGTGCCGGCACGCCATTGAACAGTACTTGGTAGAGACCTTCGGCAAGCGGCATGTAGACGCCGTCGGCGCGTGCCTTGTCACGCACGAGGCGGACGGTATTGACCCCTTCGGCGACCTGGCCAAGCGCGGCGACCGCCTCGTCGAGTGTGCGCCCCTCCCCCAGCGCGAAGCCGACCCGGTAGTTGCGCGACAAGTTCGACGAGCAGGTCACGATCAAGTCGCCTACCCCGGACAAGCCGAGGAAGGTCATGGGATTAGCCCCCTGGGCGACGGCGAAGCGACTCATCTCGGCCAGGGCTCGGGTCATGAGCATGCTGCGGGTGTTCTCCCCCATGCCCAGTGCCGCCGCCATGCCAGCGGCAATCGCATAGATATTCTTCAGCGAGCCACCAAGCTCAACGCCGTAACGGTCATTGCTGGCATAGACGCGAAAGTAGTCGCAGCCGAGTGCCGTCTGGACTCTCGCGCGCGTGATCGGGTCATCACTGGCGATCACGGTGGCTGTCAGTTGCTTCTGGGCAACCTCGGAGGCCAGGTTGGGGCCGGAGAGCACCCCGACATGAGGAAAGCCCGTCTCCTCCTCGAGGATCTCGCTCATCATCTTGAAGCCCTCCTCCTGGATCCCCTTGGTGGTACTGACCAGGATCTGCTCGGGCTTGAGATAGGGGCGCGCCTGTCGCACCACTTCACGAAATGCCTTGGAGGGGATGGCCACCAGGACCAGCTCGGCGCCATCAAGCACGTGTTGCAGCTGCGCTGAGGCCATCACCGCTGGATTGATGGCGTAATCGGGTAGGTAGCGACTGTTGCGATGGTCACGGTTGATTTCGTCGGCCAGCACTTCATCGCGCATCCATTGCCGAACCTCAGCGCCGTTGTCGGCGGCGATGCTGGCAAGGGCGGTGCCGAAACTTCCTCCACCGAGCACTGCGACCCTCGAGCGGTTATCGGTCATGATCAATCCGTTGGCAGAAATGAGAGGGGTATTGTAACGAAAAGAAGGGAGCTCGAAATGCCTCCCTTCGTGTTGCCGCCCTGTCCGGTCTGGGCGTTAAAGCGTCTTGATCGCAGCGACCATCTCCCCGATCACCTTCTGACCATCGCCGTAGACCATGCGTGTGTTATCGAGATAGAACAGATGATTCTCCACCCCGGAGAAGCCAGCCCCCTGCCCACGCTTGACCACCAGTACACTCCTGGCCTCATCGACGTTGAGTACCGGCATGCCGTACAGCGGGCTTTGCGGGTCATGCTTGGCCACCGGATTGACCACATCGTTGGCGCCAATCACCAGCACCACGTCGGTGGTGTCGAAGTCACTGTTGATCTCATCGAGATCCTCGATCAGATCATAGGGAACGCCCGCTTCGGCTAACAGCACGTTCATATGTCCCGGCATGCGCCCGGCCACCGGATGAATGGCGAAGCGCACTTCGACACCGCGCTCCTGAAGCAGCTCGACCATCTCCCAGACCTTATGCTGGGCTTGGGCCACTGCCAGGCCATACCCGGGCACGATGATCACGCGGTCGGCATACGCCAGCTGTATGGCGGCGTCCATCGGACCGACATCCTTGATACTGCCCTCGATTTCGCTTGCCTCACCCTGCACCGTGCCGAACTGCTTGAACAGAATGCTGGCCAGCGAGCGGTTCATGGCCTTAGCCATCAACAGGGTGAGCAGACTTCCGGCAGCGCCCACCACCGTCCCGGCAATGATCATTGCCGCGTTGTGCAGCACGAACCCCTCCATGGCGACGGCCAGGCCGGTCAGGGCATTGAACAGGGAAATGATCACCGGCATGTCGGCGCCACCGATAGGAAGCGCCACCAGCACACCCAGCACCAGTGCCAGAATGAAGAACAACAGCAACACGAAAGCGCCCGGCGTTGCCGAGGCCACCCAGGCGCCGAGCAGTAGTGTGACCAACAGTACCGCCAGGGTAATGCGTTGTTGATTGGCGTAGCGCACGGCCGTGTTGAGTCGGCCGTCGAGCTTGGCCCAGGCAATGACCGACCCGGTGAACGCCACACTACCGATCAACGCACCGGCAACCCCCAGCCATAACGCCAAAGGCCCATGCACCTGAGCGAGTAGCGGGTCGTTGGCCACCCGCATCAACTCCACCGCCGCAATACCACCGGCCGCGCCACCGCCCATGCCGTTGTAGATAGCGATCATCTGCGGCATGTCGGTCATTGCGATACGTTTGGCGCTCCACCATGCCACCCCGCCGCCCAGTAGCAGTGCCAGGAGCATCAGGGCATACTGCCCACGAATATCGGGATGCAGGAAGGTCACCACCGTGGCGAGGATCATGCCGTAGCCGGCCCAGATCACCCCCTCGCGCGCCGTTGTTGGATGCGACATGCGCTTCAATCCCAGGATGAACAGCACTGCCGTGGCGAAATAGCTGGTTTCGATCAGTGCACTCATGGCTTGCCCTCCTCGGCGCTGGCCTTGGGCTTGTCGGCCGCACCACCTCGCTTATCCTTGTCGGAGCCCTTGAACATCTCGAGCATGCGCTCGGTGACGAAATACCCTCCTACGGCATTGCCGGCGCCCAATACCACGGCAATGAAACCAATCAGCTGCTGGCCAGCGGTTTCCGCCTGGCCCAGCGCCACCATGGCACCGACCACCACGATGCCGTGAACGAAGTTGGAGCCCGACATCAGCGGCGTATGCAGAATGACAGGAACTCGGGAGATGACTTCATAACCGACGAAAGCGGCCAGCATGACGATATAGAGTGCAGCGAGTCCTTCGATCATGAGGCGTCCTCCATCCGGGTACGCAATGATTCGTTGACCACCTGACCATCACGTGTCAGACACATAGGCCCGATCACGGCATCGTTGAAATCGAGCTTGAGCTCCCCTTCCGAAATGAAGGGCGAGAGCAGGTTGAATAAATTATGGGCGTACATTTCGCTGGCATGCACGGCCAATCGTGACGCCACATCAAGAGGACCGATAATCCGCACTCCCTGGTGCTCGATTGTCTCGCCGGGCTGCGTCAGCTCACAGTTACCGCCCCCTTCGGCGGCCAGATCGATAATCACCGCGCCGGGCCTCATGCGCTCGACCATCTCCTGAGTAATGATCCTGGGTGAAACGCGACCGGGAATCGCTGCCGTGGAAATCACCGCATGCGCCTGAGCCAGATGTTTGGCCAGGGCTTCAGCCTGAGTGGCCTTCTCCTCCTCGGTTAATTCGCGAGCGTAGCCACCCTCGCCGGAGGCATCGACGCCGGTTTCGATCATTTTGGCGCCCAAGGAGGCTACTTGCTCGCGAGCGGCGGCACGGATGTCATAGGCCTCCACCTGCGCACCCAACCGCCTGGCTGTGGCAATCGCCTGCAACCCGGCAACACCGGCCCCGATCACCACGACCTTGGCGGGACGTACGGTGCCGGCGGCTGTGGTCAGCATGGGAAAGAAGACCGAGGCATTCTCGGCGGCCTGAAGCGCCGCGTGATAGCCGGCCACCGCCGCCTGAGAAGAGAGCGCATCCATGCTTTGTGCCCGCGAGATGCGTGGAACCAGCTCCATGGCCAGCGCCGTGATTCGCTTGCGGCGAAACGCCTCGACCTGGGCGAGGTGGTTGTGGGCTGACAGCAGCCCCACCACAAGACAGCCATCGGGAAGCGCCTCGATCGCCTCCAGTCTCGGGACGCGTACGCTTAGCAGTGCGTCGACCATAGCCCATGCCTGGTCGCGCGAAGTCACCTTCAAGGGATCGGCGTATGCGCTATCGGGAAAGTGGGACCCTTCCCCGGCGCCCTGCGCAATGATGACGTCACAACCGGCCCGGGCAAAACGAACGGCCGTTGCCGGGTCGAGCGCTACGCGGCGCTCTCCGACCTGCTCCTCCTTCGGGACCACGATTCTCAACATGAGCTGCGATTCCTTGTGCTCTACAAGCGCTGCCGAAGCCGACGCACCTGCGTTTTATATTTGTAATTCACGAACAAGCCCGTTCAGTCTTTAACAAACTCAATAAAAAGCAACCTGAAACTCCATCGCCCATGCAAAAGAATGGCGCCACTCGAAAGTGGCGCCAGAAAAGAAAAGCACTGACGGACGTTGAACTCAGGCCGTATCGTCGGAGCGATGCCGTCTGATCAGCTCGCTATTGGTGCGCAATAGTGCCAGCAACACATCCTGATAGTCGGCACGCACGGCATAGTTGTCGAGCGTATCGATCAGCGCTTCGGCACTCACCGCTCCTTGAGATGCCATGTTGGCACGGGCGACGCGCAGCCGTTCATAGGCGCGGTGAGTGTTGAGGTTGTGCATGTAGCTTCTCACTGCCTCCTGAACACTGTCGAAAGCCTGGTAGCGGCGACCGCTACCCTGCTGACCCAGGCCACAGTCATCGCTGAAACAGCGAATACCGAACAGATTGTTGCCCTGACGCGCGAAGCGCGAGGTTCCCCAGCCGGACTCCTCGACAGCCTGGATCACGACGAGTTCCAGGGGCAAGGTATCGACACGTCTCAGTAGACGCTCATCAATGCCCTGGCCACGGCACTCGAGGCGATAGCTTTCGCACAGCTCTGCCAGGCGCTCACGCTCGGCCTCATCGAGAGTAAGATCGCGCTCCTGAGCGGCCATGAGCCAGTCCCGCTTGGCGGCGATTCGCGCGTTTTCGGCTTCGACGAGCGGTACCAGCAGGTTGAGAAATGCCGCCTTGCGTTTGGGACCGGCCGGTACACCGCGCAGGTCGGGAAGTTCGGCAATGGGGTCGAGATCGTTGAAAGCCTCCAGCGCATCGAACGCTGGGGGTATGGCCGCCACGTGGGATTCGAAGGCGTCCGCCAGCAGCGGAGCGGCAATGATGCCAGCCACCATGCCGGCAGCCAGGAAGGTCGTCATACACTGTTTGAAACGGGCCAGCTTGAAATCAAGGCATGATTTGATCGGGCGCATCGTCGTCGATCCGTGAAAAGATGACCAAGACTAGCAGTAATCATGCCAGGGACTAAGCATTTTTTGAACATGAAAAAATAAACCCTGCCGGCATGCGCTGCCTGCAGGGTTAGTGGTGGCTAATCTCGGTCAGGCAGTCAAGAAGGCATTAAGCCGTTTGACATAGGCCGCCGGATCGTCGAGATGACCGCCCTCGGCGATAATCGCCTGGTCGAGAAGGATGCGCGCCAGGTCCGCAAAGCGCTTCTCGCTTACCGACTCGAGGCGTGCCACCAGAGCATGCCCGGGATTGAGCTCGAGAATCGGCTTGACCTCCGGCACCTTCTGTCCCGCCGCTTCCATGATGCGCCGCATCTGGAAACCCATCTCATGCTCGGGCAGCACCACGCAGGCAGGAGAGTCGGTGAGGCGGTGGGTCACCTTGACCTCCTGTACCTCCTCGCCAAGCGCCTCCTTGACGCGCTTGACCAGCTCCTCCTTGGCCTTGGCCGTTTCCTCCTGGGCCTTCTTCTCTTCCTCGCCTTCGATCTCGCCAAGATCCAGCTCGCCCTTGGCGATATCGACAAAGGCCTTGCCGTCGAACTCGGTGAGATGACTCATCAACCACTCATCGATACGCTCGGAGAGCAGCAGCACCTCGATGCCCTTCTTGCGGAAGATCTCTAGATGCGGGCTGTGCTTGGCCGCGTTGAAGCTGTCGGCGACGATATAGTAGATCTTCTGCTGCCCCTCCTTCATGCGCGACACGTAGCCGGCCAGCGATTGGTCCTGCGTCGAGCTATCGGTGTGGGTGGTCGCGAAACGCAGCAGGGCGGCGATCTTGTCACGATTGGCGAAGTCCTCCGCCGGCCCCTCCTTCAACACGCTGCCGAAGGTGTTCCAGAAGGTCTGGTACTGCTCGCCATCCTTGGACAGCTTCTTGAGCATGTCCAGCGCGCGCTTAGTCAGTGCCGCCTTCACCTTGTCGACCTGCGGGTCCTGCTGCAGCAGTTCACGGGAGACGTTGAGCGACAGGTCCCGAGTATCCACTACACCCTTGATGAAACGCAGGTAGAGCGGCAGGAACTGCTCGGCATCGTCCATGATGAAGACACGCTGCACATAGAGCTTGAGACCACGGGCGCCGTCACGCTCATAGAGATCGAAGGGCGCACGCCCCGGCACGTAGAGCAGGCTAGTGTACTCGAGCTTGCCCTCCACCTTGTTGTGACTCCAGGCCAGCGGATCATTGAAATCATGCGCCACATGCTTGTAGAAAGCCTTGTATTCGTCGTCGCTGACCTCGCCCTTGGGACGTACCCAAAGCGCAGTGGCTTCGTTGACGGTCTCCCAGGAGGTCGTCTCGCTGCCCTCGATCTCCTTGCCCTCCTCGTCCCGGGCAGCCTCTACCTTGGGCATGCGAACCGGCACTTCGATATGATCGGAGTACTTGCGTACCAGGCCCTTGAGGCGGAATTCGTCGGCAAACTCCTTGGCATCCTTCTTGAGGTGCAGAACGATCTCGGTGCCACGCTCGGCCTTCTCGATCTCGGCGATGGTGAACTCGCCCTCCCCCTTGGAGCGCCACTCGACCCCTTCGCTAGCAGCAGTGCCGGCACGGCGGGTGCGCACGACCACTTCGTCGGCGACGATGAAACCGGAATAGAAGCCCACCCCGAACTGGCCGATCAGCCGGGCATCCTTCTGCTGTTCGCCTGAGAGCTGCTTGAGGAACTCCGCCGTACCGGAGCGGGCGATGGTGCCCAGATTCTTGATCACCTCGTCACGGTCCATGCCGATGCCGCTGTCGCGCAGCGTGACGGTGCCGGCCTTGGCATCGTGCTCGATCTCGATGCGCAGATCGCTGTCACCTTCATAGAGTGCATCGTTGTCCAGCGCTTGATAGCGCAGCTTGTCGCAGGCATCGGCAGCGTTGGAAATCAGCTCACGCAGGAAGATCTCCCGATTGGAGTAGAGGGAATGGATCATCAGATGCAGTAGCTGTTTGACTTCGGTCTGAAAACCCAGGGTTTCTTCATGGGTGGCGGTTGACATGGAGCAAGCCCTCATCGAATCGCAATCAAAAGTGGTATGCGCACACGGCGCATACCGGAGTAGGTAACGTGATCGAAATATGGGGCTGTCGCGACGCTTTTCAAGCACTCCGCTTGCGTATCGTGGCTAGGAGTTCAGCGAGTCGGGGTCCGGTACAGCCCCCTCCTTCCACGCTCTATACTCGGCGAGACGCCGATCGATACGTGTCAGCAGGAAACCGACGATGACCACGTCGTCCAGAAGGCCGATCAGCAGGATGAAGTCGGGGATGAGATCGAAGGGCATCAGCAGGTAAGCCAGCGCCAGCGCCATCCAGCCAAACGCCGACCAGGGTATCGGCCGGTAGCGGCCCATCACCACATCCCGCGTCATCGGCACGAACAGGCGCAAGGCACGCCCGATCCGACGAAACGCCCAGACCCGCCGTCGCAATCGGCTCCAGATCATCCAGCTAGATCCCTTTGCCATGCAATCGCTCCTCGAATGGTCGATGTCCTTGAGCGTAGCACGCGCCGGAGCGAGAGCATGCCGCTACTGGCGCGTTGGTTGTCGCAACCAAACGACACTACTCAGCGAGCCTGTCATGGGCGAGGATGGGGCCTGTCTTATTCTGCAAGCTAGAGGCGTGTCGCCATGCATCACAAGAGCCTGGTCAGGGGTTTGAGCACCCTGGTTACCACCCTGACATTGAGCGTGTCATTGCCCCTGTTCGCCGACGATCGTGCCATGCGCGAGGCGCTGGAAGCCGCCCGCAGCCAGCAGTGGTCGCGCATCGACCAGAGCGCCGTCGACGGACACATTCTCGCCGGCTACATCGAGTATCATCGGCTGCGCCATCAGCTGCCGCATGTCGAGCCCAATCAGGTACTCGACTTCATGGCGCGTCATGCCGACTCTCCTCTCGCCGAGTGGATGCGCGGTCAAGCGCAGTCGCAGTATGGCCAGGCCGGTCGCTACAGCGATCTACTGGCGGTCAGTGATGGTCCTCCCGCCGGGGGGGAGCGGCAGTGCTACTACTATACGGCCCTGCACGACAGGGACCCTGCCACCGCAGTGCAAGGGGGACGCGATCTATGGCTTGTCGGCCACTCCCAGTCCTCCGCTTGCGACCCGCTGTTTTCGAGGCTGCGCGCCAATGGCGGGATTACCGCCGACGATATCTGGGAGCGCAAGATGCTGGCCTGGCAGAGTGGCGAAAGCGGGCTAATGAGCTTTCTTGGTCGCCAGCTCGGCAGCGACTGGCAAGGCGCGCGAGACGCCGTGGAAGTGCTGAGCAGGGATTACGCCGCCATCACCCGGGTTCCGACCCACATCGGCCCCAATGGCGCCGGAAGCGGACCGCTCTTCGCCGCCGCCATGCATGGCTTCACCCGCGCCGATACCGAAGCGGCGCTGGAGGCGTGGCGCAAGATTGCCGCGCATATTCCGATCGAATCGCACCATCGCCAGGAGATCGAGCATGATCTGGCGTTCTACTCCATGGTCCGTAACGTCACTCACAACCTCGCCTGGGTCGATGACGTCCTGCCGCGGCTGGCATCCGGCAGCCTGCTCGAGCTGCGCGTGCGCAATGCGCTGGCCAGCCGTGACTGGTCCGGAGCCATCGGCTGGATCGAGATGATGCCCGAGGAGACCCGCCTCGATAGCCGTTGGCAATACTGGCTGGCGCGCGCCAAGGAAATCCAGGGCGATAGCATCGCTGCCAATCAGGCCTATGCCCGCGCTGCGCAAGGGCGAAACTTCTTCGGCTTCGCCGCATCAGACCGGCTCGGACAGCCCTATTCGCTGGGCCTGGAGCGTGCCTCCTTCAATGAGGAGTATCGCAGCGAGGTCGCCCAATGGCCGGTGGTACAGCGTACCCATGCGCTGATGCGCATCGGCGAGCAGGGGCTTGCCAATAGCGAATGGTATAGCGCCATCGAGCGAGCCAACGAAGAGCAGGCGCGCGCGCTGGCCGACTACGCCCAGCGTCAGGGCTGGTATGCCAAGCTGGTGCAGACCACGATCACCGGGCGCATGTGGGATGCTCTCGACTGGCGGTTTCCCGAGGCCTACCGTGAGAGCTTCATGCGCTGGGGCGAGTCTACCGGAGTCGATCCCTACCTGCTGATGGGGATCGCCAGGCGCGAGAGTGCCTACAACACCGAAGCCCTCTCGCCAGCAGGCGCGCGTGGCCTGATGCAGCTGATGCCGGGCACGGCCACCCTGCTTGCCCGCCAGCTGGGCATCAGCGATCCCGGCCCCTACGGCGTGCTCGAGCCGGAAATGAACATTCGACTTGGCAGCACCTATATCCGCGACATGATCGATCGCTATCGGGGCAATCGCCTGGCCGCCGCCGCCGCCTACAACGCCGGGCCAGGCCGGGTAGACCGCTGGCTACGCGACGCGCCGGAGGAGTTCGACCTATTCGTCGAAAGCATCCCGTTCCGCGAGACCCGCGACTATGTTCAGGCGGTACTCGCCTATCGCGTGATTTTTGAAAGTCTGGCCAATGGCGGCAACACCGACGGGATCGCCATGCTCAGCGCGCATGAAACCAATGTGCGCTACGACGCCTCGCTACTGGCCCGCAACTGATAACGCCACCGAACCCGCCCCGGCGGGTTCGGCTTTCTCATGAATGGTCCTCAACGCTCTGAGCGCATCAGGCGGGGCGCTGCTCGAGGGCCAGCTTGAGGCCGAAGCCGATCATCATCACCCCGGTCGCGCCGTCCAGGCTGCGCGATACCCAGCGCTTGGCGAGCCATGGCCCAGCACTGCCCACCATAACCGCGATGCCGATCTGCCAGATATTGGCGATGACGAAGTGCATGCCCGCTAGCCACAGTGACTTCAATAGTGCCGGATCCTCTGGCGCGATGAACTGCGGCAGGAAGGCCATGTAGAAGACGACAGTCTTGGGATTGAGGACGTTGGAGAGAAACCCTTCGCGTAGCGGTACATGCATTGCCACCGGCTGTCGCACGCCGCCAGCCCCAGTCACGGGTAACGCCGCGCCGCGCCTCACACTGGCAAGGCTCTGCACGCCAAGCCAGATCAGATAGAGCGCCCCGGCCAGTTTCAGTAGCCCGAAGGCCCACGCCGATTGCAGCAGGATGAGCGAGATTCCCAGCGCCGACACCGCGGCATGCACGAACAGACCACAGCAGATCGCCAGGCTGGTGATTACACCATCACGCAAGCCCCCCCTTGCGGTATTGCGGATTACCAGAAGCGTATCTACCCCCGGGCTCATGGTCAGCAGGGTGATGGCAACTAGAAAGGGCCAGAAGGAGGCATCGAAGAACGTCATAGAGGCCCCTTGAAGATAAAATCGAAGGCTTGAAAAGGGGCAGAAGAAGCGAAATCCCGATTCTGGACGTGCATGATATTTCCATCTAAAGTGATTTGGCGGGCATCAACCAGTAGTCTCGCGGCATTATCTTGAGGCAACGGGGGTAACGATGCACCCACCGCTGCGTCGGTTGGCATGATGAAAGTCGTCAGTTGTTGTTCGATTCCTTCGAGACTCCCAGTGCGGCTTCTTCTTTGCTTAACCACGCACTACGGGCATTGCATCTGGCCAAGCCAATGCGGCCCTGCACCATCATTAAGTTCGTTAAGGAAATCAACAATGGCAACTGGCACTGTCAAGTGGTTCAACGATACCAAGGGCTACGGCTTCATCTCACCGGATGACGGCGGTGATGATCTGTTTGCTCACTTCTCTGAAATCCAGGCCGATGGCTTCAAGACCCTGCAGGATGGCCAGAAGGTGACCTTCGAAGTCACGCAAGGCAAGAAGGGTCTTCAGGCGGCCAATATCAAGATCGCAAACTGAGTGTTGACCGCCTTGGCGTCGCCAGTTGCCCCGCGTAGCCTTACTAACGCTCGGCTCGACTAGTCAGTGCTACAAGCAAGTGGTATGACATAAAGGCAAGACAGGGCCACCCAACGGGTGGCCCTTTTAGCTGGTCCTCAATTAGCCACGCCTGGCTCCTGAGACTCCACTTCTTCGAACTGCTCATCGATCTGGCGCTGGGCTTCTTCGAAGCGGCGCTCCGTCTCCTGCAGGAATTCATCGATATCGCTATCGCTGGTTTCGCCGGGCATCGCGGTCTGGTCATCGATCGTTGCCGGGACATCGTCTTCACGCGTTTGCGGCGTTTCCACGTCGGGATCTGCCGGCACTGCGCGCTCGCCTGGCTCTACCGGTGCATCCGCCGTACCGGCGGGCAAATCGTTGGCCGTGGCGGCCTCGTCGTCAGCACCGATGGGAGTCTGACCCGCTCCGTTCACACCGGAGTCACCCGCGGTGGTGCCGGCAGGCTGCTCTAGGCTGGGGTCTTGCTGAGTGGCCTGCGGATCTGACGCAGGATCCTGCGCCGGAGCCTCTTGTGTTGGTGGCTCCTGTGCAGGTACATCCTGTGTCGCCGGCTCATCGTCACCATTTCCACAGCCGGCCAGACCCAAGCTCAATGCCAGCATCATCGATGCTGCTATCCAGGGCTTGTTGCTCATCAATCGTTCTCCTTAAAAAACCTTCGTCCAGGCGCTTCTCTCATGCCCTAGTCATCACCATCATAACGTCATTCGCCGATGTCTTCGTTCCACACCTCCGGATACTGGGCGATAAAGGTCTGCATCAGGGCGTGACACGTCCCATCGTCGAGCACTTCAAGCTCTACCCCCTGCTCACGCAACAGTGTCTCGCCGCCGAGAAAAGTGCGATTCTCGCCAATCACTACCCGGGGTATCCCATAGAGCAGGATTGCACCGGTACACATCGGGCAAGGCGACAGGGTGGTATAGAGCACCGACTCGCGATACACCTGGGCCGGTTGACGCCCGGCATTCTCCAAGGCATCCATCTCGCCATGCAGGACGACACTGCCTCGCTGCTGACGCTGATTGTGGCCACGTCCGATGATACGCCCTCGATGAACCAGCACCGAGCCGATCGGCACGCCTCCTTCGGCAAGACCGAGACGCGCCTCGTCGATGGCCACCTGCATGAAAGTATCCATAATGCCCCTCCATCCATCGCGACAGGTCGCGAATCGATACATGACAGCAACCAGCTTAACGTGCGTGGTCCCGGGGGTGTAGCCTCAGCTCTCCCGCGGCGGGTGCTCCGCGAGCAATGGCGGCATGGGACATTCGAACATATCCGCCAAGGCCCGGAACAGCTCGGCCTCCGCCACGCTCACCTGCCCGTCATGCTCGATGCACACCGCGAGGCTCTCGAGCAGTCGCGAACGATCTGCCTGGCGGCTCTGCAACAGACGATCCATGGCCCTATCCAGTTCGGCGAAGCTTGCCGGCGTTTCCTGATAGGTCAGGGAGAGTTCGGGCAGTACCGTCTGAGCCGCTTCGCAGGCACGCCTTGCCTCCTCTCCATCGACACCGCCAGCCCTTGCCATGGTCGAGATCACCAGGGCCACCGGCGCCTCGAGATCGGTCAGGCGCGCCTCACGCCGGCGTTGCTGCCCTCCCTCCACGCCCTGGATCAATACGCGGTAGAGTGCCCACTGCATGGCACCGGGGGCACGCTCCGCCTCGACCAACTTGCCAAGGCAGGTCTTGAAGACGGCGTACTGCGACGTTGAGAGCTGCTTGAGCACCGGCATCGCCAGTTCCAGCAATGCCAGGCGGTGGCGAGGATCGAGCGTCTCAAGGGGCTCGGCGAGATCGCCAAGGGCGGCTACCACCGTGGGATCGGCAAACTGCCTAAGCAATGCATACTGCCGCTCACGGCTGCCGGGCTCGAGTCCCATCATGATGCCGTAGGCAAGCGCACGTGCGGAGAAGGGGTCGTGAGCTGCCTCGAGCAACCGGTCATCGAGAGTCGCCAGGGTTTCACGCGCCTGCTCCAGGTGAGGCTGGTCGAGTGTTCCGATGGTGGCCAGGGCCGAGGCGATCAGTGCCCGGGAGTTCGTCGGCAGGGTGGATAGTCCACTGCCCTGGCCGATACCGCTTGAGGTCTCCGGTATCGCCTCCTCACGCCTGGTGCGCCGCGCCTCACGCGATGCGTCGTCAAGCGTGGGCAGCTCACCATTCCAATTCGGCAGCACACGACGTATCCGCGTCTCGAGCGGGGGGTGGGTCGACATCGGCCCACTGGCCGAGACACCCCGGCTGAAATAAAAGTGGCTGTACTCGGAAGCATTGGCAGCCTGAAGTTGCGATCCACGTTGATGGGCGGCGATCTTCATCAGCGCCCCACCGATCCCTTCCGGCTGACGCGTGAACTGTACCGCCGATGCATCGGCCAGGAACTCCCGCTGCCGGCTTACCGCGGCCTTGATCAGGCTGCCGCAGAGCGTGCCGACATAGCCGACCACCATCAGCGCGGCACCCAACGCCAGCATCACAGCGTGAGAATTGTCGCGGCGCGAGCGTGTCGCGCTACTCATGGCGCCCCCGCGCAGCACCATGTGACCAATCAAGCCGATGAGCAGCAAGCCGTGAAGCAGTGCCACCAGGCGCAGATTGAGTCGCATGTCGCCGTTGAGGATATGGCTGAATTCATGTGCCACCACGCCCTGCAGCTCATCGCGATCGAGCAGCTCGATCGCCCCACGGGTCATGCCGATCACCGCATCCTGGGGCGAATGGCCGGCGGCGAAAGCATTGATCGCGTTGTCTTCGATCAGGTAGACCGCCGGGACCGGCGTACCCGAGGCCAGCGCCATCTCCTCGACGATATTGAGGATCTGGCGCTCGTTGGCATCGCGGGTCTGGACGTTGAGCAGCCGCCCGCCCATCGCCTCGGCGACGGCACGGCCACCCGCACGCAGCTGCATGTGCTTGAACAGGCTGCCCAGCACCACCACTGCCAGCACCGCGAGCGCCGTGGTGCCAAGCAAGCGCGGATCGAGGGCAGAGGCGAAGGTCTCGGCATCGATGGCCTGCTGCCCCTGCCCTGTCGTGCCATCGGCCAGCACCAGCACCAGTGACACGGCAAGACTCGCCATGACGATCAGCGAGATCAACGCCAGTGCCATGAGCAGTATCAACCTGCCGGTATAGCGCTTGGCCCGCTCCTGGGCGCCGAAGAAATCGACCGGTCCGCCTGCCATCTAGAACGAGACCTTGGGTGCTTCCTGAAGTGCTGCGCTATCCTCGAACTCCAGCAGTGCGGCATCCTCACGGTGGCCGAAGGTGCTCGCCAGCAGCACCGGCGGAAAGCTCTGGCGATAGGTGTTGTACTGCATCACGGCATCGTTGAAGGCCTGGCGCGCGAAGGCGACACGATTCTCGGTGCTGGTCAGCGTTTCGCTGAGCTGCTGCATATTGGCCGATGCCTTGAGATCGGGGTAGGCCTCCATGACCACGTTGAGACGTCCAAGCGCCGAGCCCAGCGCACCTTCTGCCCCGGCCAGCTGGGCCATCGCCTTAGGATCTCCCGGTTGAGATGCCGCCGTCTGCAAGCCGGCCATGGCACCATTGCGGGCCTGTATCACCGCCTCCAGCGTTTCGCGCTCGTGGGACATGTAAGCCTTGGCGGTCTCCACCAGGTTGGGAATCAGATCGTAGCGGCGCTTGAGCTGCACCTCGATCTGGGCGAAGGCGTTCTGATAGCGGTTACGCAGCGACACCAGAGAGTTGTAGATATTGACGCCGTAGAAGACCAGTGCCGCCACGATCACCAGGAGTACGATCGTTGTGATTTCCATGCATCCCTTCCTGTTCTTGGCGTCAGTCGCCGTGATGAATCAAGCCCCGCCGTGGCAATTGAGGCACACCTGGCCACGACGAGAACCTATTTTAGTGGATAGCTTACTAGGCCAGCGGCGCAAGACGAAACTCCAGGACACCGCCCTCATTGCGCAGGCGCTCGGCAAGGCGTCCGATATTGTCCCGATCGCGTGTCTCAAGCGTCATATGGTATTCATAGACCGTGCCACGCTGCACCAGGCGGTAGGTCAGCGCCTTGACGCGAAAGCCGTGTTGGCCGACCAGCTCGCGCACCTGCGCCTCATCGAGCACGGAATCGTTGGCGAAAGAGAGCATGTGGTCGGCAAAGTGCTGGCTTGGCATGCGCGCCTCCATCCAGCGAAACAGCGATAGCGTGACAAGCGTACAGAGGGTCACCAGAATCGCCGGGAACAGGAAGCCGATGCCGTACAGAATGCCCAGCGCCGCCGTCATCCAGATCGAGGCGGCGGTGGTCAGGCCGCGCACGGTGAGACCCTCCTTGAAGATCACCCCTGCGCCGAGAAAGCCGATGCCGGTCATGATCCCCTGCGCCATGCGGGTGGGGTCGGTCGTGACCGCCGTTGTCGGCATCATCGCGCCAAACCACTGCCCTTGATGCGTGGTGACCATCATCAATAGTGCGGACGCCAGGCACACCAGCGCATGAGTACGAAAGCCCGCCGGCCGGCCATGAAAACTCCGCTCCATACCGATCAGGCTACCGGCCAACCAGGCGGAGCCAAGATAGAACACCATCATCACTTCATCGGACGACATCGAATCCTCCCTTGCGTCGTTATGACGTCAATGCTCATCATAGCGTGCCAGGGTCGAATTCCGACAGAAGTCATTGAACGGCTGGGTCCGTAAACATCGAGAAAAAGGCGACACATGCAAGAGTTCTTCAACTGGATAGGCACCCGTATCGGCGAGGCTATTCACTTTGTCGTCGATCTTCTGGTGATCTTTTTTGCCAATATCGGCGGCGCGATGGCGAGCTTCGTTCAAGGGCTCAGTGCAGCGTTGGGCATCAATCCCACCCTGTTCAGCCTGGTGGTGCTGCTGATCGGCCTGTGGTTGCTTTATCACGGAGTACGTGCCCTGCTTCAGCGACGTATCATCGGCGCTCTGATCCTGGCATTTCTTGGCTTCATGGTACTGAGCTGGCTGATGCGTTGAGTCATTGCATGTAAGAAAAAACACATCGATAAGGCCGCCCAATAGGCAGCCTTATGACGTTAAAGAAGACTAACCAGGCGGCATGCTACGGCGCAAGGGACTTGTGCACGATCTCATAGACATTGGGCGAGAGCTTCTCTGCACTGATGCGCTCAAGCGCTGTCTTCATCAAGTCCTGACGCTTTTCGTCGAAACGCTGCCAATGCGTCAGGGGCGCGACGAGACGCGCCGCGATCTCCGGATTCAAACGGTTGAGCTCGATCACCACATTGGCCAGAAGCGCATAACCCGCCCCATCGATGCGGTGGAAATTGACGCGATTCTGCCCGGCGAAGGTGCCGATCAGCGCGCGCACCTTGTTGGGATTCTTCAACGAAAACGCGGGATGATTCATGAGATATTCGAGCCGCTCGAGCACATCTGGCTGCGGTCGGGTCACCTGAATACTGAACCACTGATCCATGACCAGCGGGTCATGAGCCCACTTCTCGGCAAAGCGTTTGAGTGCCGGCTCGGCAAGCTCGCCACGTGAGCTATGTGTGAGCAGCATCAATGCCATGCGCACATCGGTCATGTTGTGGCCGGCCTCGAACTGCCGCTGAGCCAGGGTCAGCGCCTCCTCGTCCTCGATGCTCATCAGGTAGGTGAGCGCCACATTCTTCAAACGGCGGGCGGCGATCTGCTCAGGCGTCGGGGCATAGGGCTCGTCCGACAGATTGTCATGATAGACCGCCATGAATTCGTCGCGCAGCGCCACGACCAGGGACTGCTCGACGAAGTGACGCGCCGCATGAATGGCATCGACGTCCACCATCGGCTGCTGCTCGGCGATATAGGCCTCCGATGGCAACATCAGCATCTCGGCAAGTACCGCCTTGTCATCGGCAGGTGATGTGAGCAGGCCACGGAAGGCATCGATCACGCGCACATCCATGACTTTCTCGACGCCATTGCGGTGGGCGGCGATCAGATCATCGAGCGCCAGCATCGCCAGGCGCTGACCCGCGTCCCAGCGGTTGAAGCCATCGCTGTCATGCTGCAGTAGAAAGGCAAGATCCTCGCGCCCGTAGGGGAAGCGCAGCTTGACCGGCGCCGAGAAGCCGCGCAGCAGCGAGGGTACCGGCGCCTCGGCGATGTCGGTGAAGACGAAATGCTGCTCCTCTTCGCGCAGGTGGATCACCGCATCCTTGCCGAGGCTTTCTCCCTCGAGCGTCATCGATAGATCCATACCCGACTTGGTGCCGACCAACCCCATACGCACCGGGATATACAGCGGCTTCTTGTGGGGCTGACCGGGCGTGGCTGGGGTACGTTGGCGAAGCGTCAAGTGATATTCACCCTTGGCGTAATCATACTCGCCATTGGCATCGATCTCTGGCGTACCGGCCTGGGAGTACCAGAGCATGAATTGGGAGAGGTCCAGTCCCGACACCTCACCCATGCAGCCGACGAAGTCCTCGATGGTCACGGCCTGGCCATCGAAACGCTCGAAGTAGAGATCGCTGCCACGACGGAAATTTTCCCACCCAAGCAGATTGCAGAGCATGCGCACCACTTCCGAGCCTTTCTCGTAGATGGTAAGGGTGTAGAAGTTGCCGATCTCGATGTAGTGATCAGGCCTGACCGGGTGCGCGGTGGGGCCGGCATCCTCAGCGAACTGCGCGGTGCGGAAGAATGCGACATCCTCGATACGCTTGACCGCGGCCGAATTGACATCGGCGCTGAAGCACTGATCGCGAAAGACCGTGAAGCCCTCCTTCAACGACAGCTGGAACCAGTCGCGGCAGGTCACTCGGTTGCCCGACCAGTTGTGAAAGTATTCGTGGGCGACGATCCCCTCGACACGCTGGAAGGCCTCATCGGTGGCGGTCTGCGGATGGGTAAGCACCGCTGCCGAGTTGAATATGTTGAGGCCCTTGTTCTCCATGGCGCCCATGTTGAAGTCATTGACCGCAACGATCATGAACAGGTCGAGATCGTACTCGCGCCCATAGGTCTGCTCATCCCATGTCATGGCACGTTTAAGCGACGCCATGGCATGCTCGGTCTTGTCGAGATTCTCCGCCTCGACCCATAGCTGCAGCAGCACCTCACGGCCGCTCATGGTGGTGAAACTATCCTCCACCTTCTTGAGATCACCGGCGACCAGCGCGAACAGATAGCTGGGCTTGGGGTGCGGATCCTCCCAGGTCACGAAGTGTTTTCCGTTGGGGAGCTCGCCGCGCTCCACCGGGTTGCCGTTGGAGAGCAGTACCGGCAGGCTCGCCTTGTCGCCGATCACGGTGGTGGAGAAGGTCGACATGACATCCGGCCGATCGGGATAGTAGGTGATGCGCCGAAACCCTTCGGCTTCGCACTGAGTGCAGAACATGCCGTTGGAGAGGTAGAGGCCGGAGAGTGCGGTATTGGCGGCAGGATCAATCTCGACTTGCGTGTCGAGCCGGAAGCGCGATGGCGCACGTTTGATGGTCAGGTGGCGATCGTCGACCTCGTACTCGGTGTCCTCCAGGACCTCGCCGTCGATGGCGATGTGCTTGAGGGCGAGATGTTCGCCATCGAGTATCAGCGGAAGCTCAGCCTCATCGCGACGCTGCGGATGACGCTCGATATGCAGACGGGCACTGACCAGAGTGGTGGAGGACGTCAGGTCGAACTTGAGCTCGGTGTGGGTAACGCGGTAGGCCGGTGGCTGATAATCGTGCAGGTAGGTCGGCTTCGGTGCTGACATCGCGGGAACGCTCCTGTTCGGTGATTACCGATCATTGTAAGGCGCTGCGGGGGGCAGACTCAAAGCCGCAAATTGTCCTCGTGATGATCAGCGAGACTCGACCAAACGCGGCTCTCCCAGTTCCGACTCGCCCGACCGGGAATAGATCGACGCGGACTGGCGTGGCTCCGGACGCGTGGCGATCCACACCCCCAGCAAGCCAAGCCCCACGATCAAGGCAAGCTTGACTGTAAGCGTATTGACCACCAGCGCGATGACCAGCATCGAGAAGGCCAGCATCGCCACCGCGAGGCGTTTGACATGGCGCGGTATGGCACGCTCTTGCTCCCAGGCGAGCACCGGCGGGCCGAAGCGGGGATGGCGACGAATCCATGCCGCAAAGCGCGGTGACCCCCTGGAAGCCGACCACACCGCCAGCAGCATGAAACAAGTAGTGGGCATGAGAGGCACGAAGACCCCGATCACGCCAAGCGCAAAGCACAGCCAGGCGAATAGCAGGTAGGTGATATTTCTCATCGGTTGCCAGATAGACGCCAGCAGCGACGCCGCAGAGCGTTTCTGCTCGTATTGTTCGTTCACTGGCCCTCCTCCTGTCCTGTCGAATCGCATGTGGCGAGTCACGATCGCTGCAGCCACCGCAGCTTGACTCGTAATAACGTCACCCCCTTAGCCTGCATTGCCCTTTTACGTTAAGCGCCTACTTGTTGCTAAGTGAAATGCGCAATGCCTATCGTTAACCTAGCTGGAATCAATGACTACATGCCAGCAAAGTGTGTAAAGTAATTAACCAACTATATTAGCAGCATAGCTTATCCCCCATGTCGTCGACCGATGATAATGCACAAGGATGCAGGCCTCGCATGCAAGCCTCGATACGCATAATCTCCCCTCTCAGTAGGATCGCCCCGCTGGCATGGGTACTGCTGGCAGCGCTTTTGCTGGCTCTCTCCCCCGCTTCGCGAGCCGACGAAAGGCTCAACCTGGTCGCCACCACTGCCATGATCGCCGATACGTTGCGTGAAGTGGGCGGTGAGCATGTCAGCGTTCGCAGCTTGATGGGGCCGGGTGTCGACCCGCACCTCTACCGTCAAACGCGCAATGACATTTCCCTCATGACCCGTGCCGACGCGGTATTCTGGAACGGCCTCTATCTCGAAGCCCAGCTCGAGGGTTTCCTCGAGCGCCTCGGGGCGCGACAGCCCGTCATCACTGTTGGCGAAGCACTTCCCGTGGAGCGTCGCCTGGCCGACGAGGAATATCCTGATCGCCACGATCCCCATATCTGGATGGATCCCACACGCTGGCAATCCGTTGTCGGGGCGATTCGCGACGCCTTGATGGAACTGAGCCCTGAGCATCGCGACACGTTCCAAACCAATGCGCAAGCATTCTCTGCTCGCATCGCATCACTCGACGAATATGCCCGTGACGTGCTGGAAAGCGTACCCGAAGGATCGCGCGTCCTGGTCACTGCCCACGATGCGTTCGGCTATTTCGGCGACGCCTATGATTTCGAGGTACTCGGCATCCAGGGTTTCTCCACCGAGAGCGAAGCGGGCCTGGCACGGATCGAATCGCTGGTGAATCTGCTGGTGAGCCGACGGATCGGCGCCATCTTCGTCGAATCCTCGGTCTCGGCACGCAACATTCGTGCCTTGATCGAGGGTGCCGCCGCGCAAGGCTGGCAGGTGGAGGTGGGAGGAGAACTCTTCTCCGACGCCATGGGCCATCCGGACAGCTACGAAGGAAGCTATATCGGCATGATCGATCATAATGTCACTCTGATCGCCCGTGCGCTTGGCGGCGACGCACCCGCAGGCGGCATGCAGGGCCAGCTGGGCAGCGCCCGGGAGCCTGAGTGAACCCAACCCCACAAGGTGATGCGGCGGTTCAGGAAAGCCCGCTGGCGATTCATGGGCTCACGGTCAGCTACGGCAACAAGCCAGTCGTCTATTCGGTGGACTTCATCACGCCGCCGGGCAGCCTGACGGCGATCGTCGGCCCCAACGGGGCGGGCAAGTCGACGCTGCTCAAGGCAGCACTGGGCATCACCCGTCGGCTATCGGGCGATGTTCGTGTTTATGGCAAGACCTATACGCCTCAGACTCGCCATATCGCCTACGTTCCCCAGCGAAACAGCGTCGACTGGGACTTCCCCGCCACCGTGCTGGATGTGGTGCTGATGGGCCTGTTTCGCGATCTGCACTGGTGGCAGCTGACACGCAAGCGTCACCGCGACCAGGCCATGCAGAGTCTGGTGCGGGTCGGCATGGAGGGGTTCGCCGATCGCCAGATCGGCGAGCTTTCCGGCGGACAGCAGCAGCGCGTCTTCCTTGCCCGAGCCCTGGCTCAATCGGCGGACCTGACGATTCTTGACGAGCCCTTCGCCGGCGTCGATGCCGCCACCGAACGCGCCATCGTCGAGGTGCTGAAATCATTGAAGGAGCAGGGCAAGACGCTGCTCTGCGTGCACCATGACCTCACCACCGTGCGCGACTACTTCGATCACGTGCTGATGCTCAATGTGCGTCGCATCGCCGCAGGCCCGGTGGCCGAGGTGTTCACCGAGGAGGCCTTGCAGGAGACCTATGGCGGCCGTCTCGGCGCGCTGCAGCTCGCGCGCCTGATCGCTTCGCCGGTCAGCCTGTCACAGCGAGCCTGAGCGATGATCGATAGCTGGCTGCGTGCCCTAACGTTCAATGCCGGTTACAACACCAGCCTGGTGACGCTCGGCGCGATGCTCCTTGGTGCCTGTGCCGGGATGATCGGCAGCTTCATTCTGCTGCGCAAGCGCTCGCTGGTCAGCGATGCGATCAGTCATGCCACGCTGCCGGGACTGGCGACGGCCTTTATTGTCATGGCGATCGTCTATGGCGATGGCCGCTGGCTGCCCGGCCTGATGATAGGGGCTGCCGTCAGCGCCGCCATTGGTCTGTGGGCGGTACAGGCCATTAGCGAGCGCACCCGACTTGGCGAGGATGCGGCCATCGGCGCGGTGCTCTCCACTCTGTTCGGTCTGGGCGTGGTGCTCATCACCGCTATCCAGGCGATGCATACCGGCGGACAGGCTGGACTCACCGGCTATCTGATCGGCTCGACCGCTGGCATGCTGGCAGCCGAAGCACAACTGATCGGTGGTTCGGCGCTGCTGCTGTTGCTGGCGATCTTCGTCTGGCGACGAGACTTCCTGATGGTGTGTTTCGATCCTCAGTACGCCTATACCAGCGGCATCAATGCCCGCCGCACCGACCTGTTGATGCTGGTCATGCTGCTGGCGGTGGTGGTGATCGGGCTCAAGGTCACCGGGCTGATCCTGATCGTGGCCTTGACGATCATCCCCCCCGTCACCGGACGCTTCTGGACCGACAGGCCTCTGCACATGGTGGCCATCGCAGCCGGATGCGGCGCATTGGCAGGCTATCTCGGCGTAACGCTGTCCAGCGTACGCAGTGGCCTGCCCACTGGCCCCTTGATCGTGCTCATGGCCTTCGGCCTGTTCGCCCTGTCGCTGTTCTTCTCGCCACGTCGCGGCATGGTCGCCGTGTTTGCCGCCCATCGGCGCTTCAGGCGGCGCGTTCACCTGCGCCAGGGGCTGCTCTCACTGGCCCGGCAGGAAGCGATCTACGACAGCCTCACGCTCGATATCCTGCGCCGCCAGGGCTACATTCGCCGCGACCATGTCCCCACATCGTCGGGACTGGCCGCTGCATGGGATGCCCAGCACGAGGAGCGGCTCTGGGCGCTCTACCGCGCCCGCTACCCGGATGAAGCGGCACAATTTGATCATCAGGGACTGGTGGCGATCAATGATGCCCTGCCCCCGGATACGGTGATGCTGCTCAAGTCGCAGCTCAAGCAGCAGGAGAGTCCGCCATGAGCGATTTCGTCATGCTCAGTCTGGTGCCGATGACCATCGCCATGATCATTGCCATGAGCTGCGCGCTTCTCGGTAACTTTCTGGTACTGCGCCGTCAAAGTCTGATCGGCGATGCCATCAGCCATGTCGCGCTGCCGGGGATCGTTGCCAGCTTCCTGATCACCGGCACGCTGCTCACCTCGGCCATGATGCTCGGGGCAGCGACTGCCGCCCTGATCACCGTGCTGATGATCGAGGCGATCAAGCGTCTTGGTCGCGTCGAGCCCAGTGCCGCCATGGGCGTCGCCTTCACCTCGATCTTCGCCCTCGGCGTGCTGATGCTGGAGTGGCACGGCGCCAGCGGCGTGCATCTGGATGTCGAGCATGCACTGTATGGCAGCCTCGAGAGCCTCATCTGGTTCGAGGGCACCAGCTGGGCATCATTGTTCGACCGCCAGGCGCTTACCGATCTTCCACCCCAGCTGTCCCGCGTCGCCTGGGTCGGGCTGCTTGTGGTGGCCTTCGTGACCGTCAGCTGGCGGGCCCTGGTCATCGGCAGCTTCGATCCGCATTTTGCGGCAAGTATCCGGGCCCGGCCCGTGATCATGGACCTGCTGCTGGTCACCATGGTGGCGATCGCGGCGATTGCCGCTTTCGAAGCGGTGGGCTCGATCATCGTCATCGCCATGTTCATCTGCCCTGCCGCCGCTGCACGTCTGATGACAAACAGCCTGCCGAGGCAAGTGGCATGGAGCCAGGCATTCGCTATCGTCTCATCGCTGTTGGGCTATCTTCTGGCCGGCTACGGGCCCGGCTGGCTGGGTATCGACGCCTCGCTCAGCGCTGCGGGAATGATCGCCTCGGTGGCTGGCCTGCTGCTACTGCTGGCCTGCCTGTTCGGGCCCTGCCGTCAACACGATAGTTCGCGCTCGGAGAGCGCCCAGCGACTCGACACGGAGGTGTAAACGCCAAGACCCGCCGAGGCGGGTCTTGGTAAGGGGCATGAGCGCCGCTCAGTCGCGAAAATTGGTGTACTGCACCGGAAGGTCCGGCCCCTGCTCGCCCTTGAGCAACGCCATGACCTGCTGCAGGTCGTCACGCTTCTTGCCAGTGACTCGCACCTGATCACCCTGGATCTGTGCTTGCACCTTGAGCTTGGAGTCCTTGATCAACTTGACGATCGCCTTGCAGTCCGGCTGCTCCAGGCCCTGCTTGAGCTTGACTTCCTGGCGCGCCTTGACGCCGGACAGTACCGGCTCCTGCTCGTCCATGCAGCGTGCATCAATGCCCCGCGCGATCAGCCGCGCGCGCAGCACGTCGAGCATCTGCTTGAGCTGGAAATCGACATCGGCCTCGAGTGTCACCACTTCACCGTTGAGAGCGAAGCTGGTATCGACGCCCTTGAAGTCGAAGCGAGTCTGCACTTCACGGTTGGCCTGATCCACGGCATTGCTGGCTTCGTGCTTGTCGAATTCGGAAACGATATCGAAGGATGGCATCTGAATAACCCTTGGCAGAATAGGCGCCCAATTCTAAGCCAGCGTCACCCGCTTTGCACTTGCCTGGCGCCTTGTCAGGCAGACTGCACAAGCCTCGGCGCCGGCTGCACCGCGGCCGGCTCAGCGAGGCGCTTCTCCATCTGCCAGGCAGCGCAACCGTCGACATAGTAGTCGTCAAGCCAACGCACCAGGCGAAACCCCATGCGCCGATAAAGCCCCAACGCAACGCGATTGTCGGCCCGCACCTCAAGGGAGAGTCGCGACAGCTCACGCAGCCTCGCCTCCTCCTCGAGGCGCTCGAGCAAGCGGCGACCGAGCCCCTCGCCCCGCGCCTCGGGATGCACGCAGAAGGAGTAGAGACGCGCCACTTGGCTGTTGCGACGCAGCAGCAGCGTGCCGTAACCCCAGGGAGTGTCTACGTCATCCACCGCGACCCATGAGCAGGCGTGAGCGCGGCTCAACAGGTGCGCCAGCTGCCGGCGGCTGAAACGGTCGCCATCGAAGCACGCCATCTCCAAGCGAAGCAGTGCATCGAGGTCGGAGGGGCGCGTCGGGCGCAACGAGAAGGTCATGACAGAATTCCGATGATTTGCGCGGATTGTGAGCGTCGCAACGGCGCTTGTCATCGCCTAAAATGATGAAATTATTTCACCTTCCCTGCGTATTGTGACCTCGGAGCCAGGGAGGCATCCTAGCCGCACCGGCTAGCCTCGATGCCGGCCTATCCCAAGGATCGATACATGTGTCCGCTGCGAATCGTTGTCGACCGCCCCGTCGACTGGCGCCCCTACTACCCCTCGGAAGACTTGATTACCGCCAGTGACTTCCTCGCCGACGAACAACTCGCCGCTGACCATGAGGCGGCCACGCATGTGATCAACCTCTGCGCGGATGTGGACTATCTGGAAACCGGTTACTACGTCTCCCTGCTCGCCCAGGCGCGTGGCCAGCGGGTGTTGCCAAGCGTGGAGACGCTCAATCTGCTGTCACGCAAGGCATTGATAGACCTGCAGCTCGATAGCCTCTCGCCGCTGCTCGAAGAGCTCGCCAAGCGTGGCGAGCTGGCCGGCGACACCGTGACCCTACGGGTGCTGTTCGGCGAATGCCTGCATCCTGCCCTGGCCAAGTTGGCCCGGCGGCTCTTCGAACGCCTGCCCTGCCCGCTACTCGACGCGCGCTTCACCTGCCGTCACGGGCTGTGGCGCCTGTCACGTCTCAAGCCGTTGAAGCTCACGACACTGAGCGCAGAGGAGCAGAATCTCTTCGCCACCGCGCTCAATCGTCATTCGCGCAAAGTGTGGCGCACCCCCAAGGCGCGCAAGCGCTACCGCTTCGACCTGGCGATCCTTGTCGACCCCAAGGAGGAGCTGCCGCCCAGCAATAGGAGTGCGCTCAAGCACTTCATTCGTGCCGGCCGACGCCTGGGAATCGACGTATCGTTGATCACTCGGCGTGACGAGGGGCGCCTGGCCGAGTTCGATGCATTGTTTATTCGTGAAACCACACGCCTCGACCATCACACATACCGCATGGCCAAACGCGCCGAGCATGAGGGGCTGGTCGTCATCGACGATCCACGCTCCATCCTGCGCTGTACCAATAAGGTCTACCTGCATGCACTGCTGCGCGCCAGAGGCGTGCCCAGCCCCGAAGGGCTGCTGCTCAACCGGGGAGATATCAAACGTCTCTCCGAGAAAGCGGTCAGGCTGGCCTTTCCGATGGTGCTCAAGATCCCCGATGGCGCCTTTTCGCGAGGCATCGTCAAGATCGAGTCGACACAGCAGCTGCTGAGCGAAGCCAGCCGGCTGTTCGAATCCTCAGCGCTGCTGCTGCTGCAGGAGTGGCTGCCGACCGAGTTCGACTGGCGCATCGGCGTGCTCGACGGAGAAGTGCTGTTTGCCAGCCGCTACTACATGGCACGTGGCCACTGGCAGATCTACGACCACTCCAAGGGCAAGGTGAAAAGCGGTGGCTTCAGCACCCACGCTCCAAGCGAGGTGCCCAAGGCCGTGGTCAAGGCGGCACTCAAGGCCACGCGCCTGATCGGCGATGGCCTTTACGGGGTGGATCTCAAGCAGATCGGTGAACGCGTGGTAGTCATCGAGATCAATGACAATCCCAATGTGGATGCTGGCGTGGAGGATGTCGTGCTAGGCCGAAAGCTCTACGCCCGCATCATGGAGGTGTTCCTGAAGCGCATGGAAGCCCGCCGACGCCACAAGGTAGGAGCGACCGGCCCCAGCCGATCTAGCTCACCATCACTTCATAGCCGGTGAACTTGCGCAGGTTGATCACCCCGCTGTCGAGCATCAGATACTGACCCTTGAGCCCCATCAGGGTGCCCTCGACCTTGGGGTGTTTGTCGAAGTTGTGCGATACGATCTTGGTCGGGTGCGCCAGCACCGGATAGTCGATATCGATCGGCGCCTGATCGAGAATGCGTAGCGCATCATTGCCGAAACGCTGGCGCAAGTTGCCAAGCCCGCCTTCGAACCGTGCCAGCAAGCGGTTGCGCTCGGCCACCAGGTCCAGCGGAGCGACTTCACCCTTGAGCATGGCTCGCCAGTTGGTACGGTCGGCCACCTCCTCCTTGAACAGCATCTCGACGAATCCCGACTGCTGGCGTGTCTGCACCTCGAGAATTGGCATGGCCTGCACCGCCCCCTGGTCAAGCCAGCGGGTCGGCAGCTGGTCCTTGCGGGTGATCCCCACCTTGAGACCGGACGAGTTTGCCAGGTAGACGACATGCGGCTGGAAACAGAAACGCTGCGCCCACTCCGGCTCGCGACAGGTGCCCTCATGGAAGTGGCAGGTCTCGGGCTTGACGATACAGGTATCGCACTGCGGCAACTTCTTGAAGCAGGGGTAGCAGTACCCTTGGGCAAAGCTCTTGCGCGTGGCACGACCGCAGTGAGCACATGCAATGGCGCTCGTCCAGCCCAGCGTGAGCCAATGGCCCAGACGCTCATTGAGCGCGACGCGATGATCACCTGCGCGAAGCGTATAGCGCGCCGGCGTACCACTGCTCCAATCGATGGACATTTTCTCGAGACAACCGCGCACGGTGGCTTGCGGTGCGATCAGTTCACCCACTTGATGCTGTCCTCGCTATCGCTGCCGCAACTCTTGCGCTCGAGATAGCCGACCCGGCTTTTCGGTGCCACGTTATGCTCCGCCTCGTACTTGATGACGGCCTCCAGGCATAGCTCGACCTGCTCGGGCGTCAACAGCCGCCCGTCCGGCCACTTGCGCAGGGAGACGGCCTGCTTGAGGCTATCGTAGATGGCCGGGGTCATCTGCCGCACCATCTTGTCAAAGGTCATGTCACTCATCATTTTATCCTCTGCTGTCACCGCCCCGCCGGGCGCGGTCACTGTAATACCATCCCATGGCAAGGCCAACGGCCAGCCCGCCCAGGTGCGCCTCGTTGGCGATGTTGCCGAACCCTACCGCGGCGGCAAAATCGGTCATCGTAAACACCATCCAGCCCAGCATGAATACCACCAGCATCTGGGGCACGAAGAAACCGCTTTGCGGGGCACGCCGGGACATCAGCCAGACATAGCCGAGCAGCGCGAAATCGACGCCGGACATGCCCCCGAACAGCACCGTGCCGGTCGCGTACTGGGCAAGGTTGCCGGCGACACCGCTCAGTACGACCAGCAGCAGCATGCGCCAGCTGCCCTGCAGGGCCTCGACCTGGCGGCCAAAATACCAAAGCCACATCATGTTGAAGATCAGGTGCATCCAGCCGAAATGCAGCAGCGCCGGAGAGAAGAGGCGCCACACATGACCGGCCATCAGCGCATCGCTCAGGGAGGCGACCACCAGGCTGCCATTGGCTACGCCCAACGGCACGATGGCGAGCATGGCGATCACCATGTCGCCGAAGATCGCCATCAAGCCAAAGACCGCCAGTGACAGAGCCAGCAGGGTGGCGGTCACCGGCGCCAGCGTGAAGGGTCTGGCGATCGACGCCGTCTTCAAGCTCTGCTGCCGGGCATGGCCTGTCGGCATGATCGACTCGCCCCGCTGCCAGCGCTCGATCAGCGGCATCAGCTGCTCGCGCTGCTCGAGATCCGCTAGCCACAGGGTGTAGCCCTCTTCGTCCTCGGTGAAACGATGACCGATTCGGTGAGCCCATAGCGCCTGACGCAACGGTCGGGTATCGACATCACGTGGCAGCTTGATCACCTTGTACATGCACTCATCCTTCTGTCGGCACCAACCCGGTTCGAACGGTTTGCGTGCGCACATGATACCGGACTCGCTGTCGAAAAAACCGCATAGAAAAAATCCGGCGGAGGGGGCCGCCGGATCAAAAGCAAGGGATCGTTCAAGGGAACACTTACTCAGATGATTCAAGTGAGCGGGAGTTCACGGGGAACTCAAAAAAACATGTAGCTTTTTGTATCTCCCTCAATCGAAGTCGATTTCCCATGGCCGTGGCCTGGCCTGCTCCTCTCGGGGCACCTCCACCCAGACGAAGCGATTGGCATCGAGACGCGCCTCGCCGCTCCAGCGATAGGCCACCAGGCGTCCAAACTTCACTGCGCTGTAGTCGAGACAGGCGATATTGGGGGTTGGCAAGGCAGGAATCCCTTCACACCAATAGTGACCGATGAACAACGGCGGCTGATCCGACCCGTAGTAGCTGAGCTGAGCGTACTCTTCGTCACTGAGCATGCGCTGTTCGAGATTGCCGGGCAGGTTGTCAGGCTGGAAGATCACATCGCCATAGGTTCGCGGCTGGCTTGCCCAGAAGTGGGTGCGAAAGCTCTTGCGTGTGAAGCCATCACCGGAGTGTATCTCCAGATTGCCGGGCAGACGCAAGTGGCTGCCTCGTGTCAGGCGGTCGATCACCCGAAACGCCAGAGTATCGGCATCGACGGATTGCTGAAGAAAGGCACTGTCCATGCAGCCACTGGGATAATGGCGACGGAAGGCATCGATGAGGGGTTGATCCCAGCACGCATGCACGACACGCAGCTCGCCGAGGTCGAGAAACAGGGGGATCTCCATGAACCAGGCAAGCGTATCCTCCCACTCAGCGGGGTGGTCATGGTACTGCTCCAGGGTCTCCATGATGATGCGGTTATGACGCGGCGTATGGGGGCGTAGCCATCCCGCCTCACCATCCTCTGCGCGCCGGCAGTAAGCCAGGGCATTGTACTCATGGTTGCCCATGACGATTTGCGCCTCGCCCGCCTCGACCATGCGTCGGGCGATGGTCACCACCAGCCGGATGCGCGGTCCGCGGTCGATCAGGTCGCCAAGGAAGATGACCTTGCGACTCGGATGCCGGTAAACGCCGCCGCGCTGGTGATAGCCGAGCTTTTCAAGCAGTGCGGCAAGCGTCGCGCCGCAGCCATGCACATCGCCAATCAGGTCGTAGCCTTCGATCTTCTGGGCCTCGTTCACATCACACTCCCAGTCGGCTGCTCCAGCCTAGTTTGCTGCGGCACACCTCGAAATAGTTATGCCCGTACGGATGGACCAGCTTCAACCGCTGGGGCTTGCGCCGGACGTAGAGAATGTCGTCGGGCTTGGAGACGACCCTGGTCTGGCCGTCGCAGCTGACATGAGGATAGGCCTCGTTGGTCTCACCGATATGAATACGAATCTCCGCACCGGCATCGACCACGATCGGCCGGCTGGACAGGGTGTGGGGAAACATCGGCACCAGGGTGATGGCATCGATCTTCGGATGCACGATGGGCCCGCCCCCTGAGAGGGCATAGGCGGTGGAGCCGGTAGGGGTGGCGATGATCAATCCATCGCTGCGCTGGCTGTAGACGAACTGATCATCGATGAAGAGCTCGAATTCGATCATGCGCACCGCCTTGCCAGGATGCATCACCACATCGTTCAGGGCGTCGGCACAGCCTACCAGCTCCTCGCCACGATAGACTTCGGCATCGAGCAGGAAGCGCTCCTCTATCTCGTACTGCCCACCCAATACCTCACCGACCTTCTCTTCGAGTTCATTGGGGGAGATGTCGGTCAGGAATCCCAGGCGGCCGCGATTGACCCCCAGCACCGGCGTGCCGCTACGGCACAGCGCTCGGGCAGCGCCCAGCAGGCTGCCATCACCGCCCACCACGATCACCAGGTCACAGATGTCGCCCAGCATGGTGCGACTGGCCTCCTGGTGGCCGTGGTTGAGCAGAATGGTCGCGGTGCGATCCTCGATGATGATGTGATAGCCATGGGCATCGAGAAAGCGGATCAGCCGTCTCAGCGTATCCACCACCTTGGCGCTGCCCAGCCGCCCGATCAAGCCGATATTCTTGAATGTCATGACGTCGCCTCTGCCATCGAGGCAGTCATTATGCGGCCCGGCATGCCACAGGGTAAACCTAACCGGTACGGCCAGTGAGGATCGCGGCCAGCCGGTTACGTCTGACCCACCACTCATTGATCAGTAGTGATAGCACGATGACGATGCCTCCAAGCGCCAGTCGTCCCAGGTCGGCCTCGCGGTTCCAGATCACCAGGTTGACCAGCAACCCGGCGGGAATCAGCAGATTGTTCATGATAGCCAGCGCTCCGGCATCGACCCGGGTCGCCCCCTTGTTCCAGAGGAAATAACCGATTCCGGAGGCGACTAGGCCTAGCCAGCCCAATACGCTCCAATGCAGGGTGGTGTTCGGCATCATCTCGCGATTGCCGAGTAGCGCGAAAGCGAGGACGGCAAGCCCTAGCGCACCGAGATAGAACCAGCCGAACACGCTGTGCTGAGGCAGTTCGGCAGGGAGCGTAGCTGCCAGATGGCGGTAGGCGACCTGACCGAAGGCGAAGCACAGGTTGGCTCCCTGTACGACTAAAAAGCCCAGCCAAAAGCCGCTGCTCAACCCTTCGTAGCGAATCACCGCCGCGCCGATTACGGCGAGCGCCGCCGTAAGCAGGTAAAATGGCGAGAATCGTGCCGCCATGGCGTCATCGATCAAGGTGACGTAGAGCGGCGTGAAAATGGTGAACAGCAGTACCTCGGGCACCGTGAGCAGCAGGAAGGATTGGTAGAAGAAGATGTACATCAAGCCCAGCTGGATCGCCCCGATCGCCATCAGCGCCAGCTTGGCGCGGTGAGAGAGCAGGTGTGGGCGCAAAAACGGCAGGAACAGCAGCGATGCCAGGCCAATGCGTACCAGTACGGCAAAGTAGCTATCGACCTGCCCGGAGAGATAAACGCCGATCAGCGAAAATGAGAACGCCCAGAGAGCAGTGACACCAACGAGATAACCCACAGTAAACCTCCAAAGGAATAAAAGTTGACTGCGAGTATACACCTTGTGTCGCTGATAACGCGCATAGGTCGAGTGGAATTCACCTCCCACTCGGGACCGGCCTCGCAATGCGCCTGGTCGGGCCAGGGTCGAGGCAGCGTCACAACCGAGCCATTCGCCGATGGCGTCAAGTTCCACGAGCGCGGCCACTTTCGTCCCTCGGGCAGCAAGAGGGAGATCGCCTTTACCAATACCTATCGGTGGGAATTCGTCTCGGGAGGCCTGCGACTCTTTCATGAGCGTCGGGGAGCCGAGCATGCAGTGTGGCTCTTCGACCTTGAGGAGACACCAGGCGGGGACTGGCTTGCCAGGCACGCTCACCAGTGCGGCGAGGATCGCTATACTGCTCGCCTCACCCCATCAGCAACGGGCTTCGAACTGCGCTGGAGAATCGACGGGCCGCGCAAGGATGAGCATCTTCACTATCGTTACGCTCAGCAGTAGCGCACAGCGGCAAGCGTTCACGGTGACTTGTGCGGCCTGAGTAGCGCCGGTGACTTCAGCGTCTCGTCGCCTTCGGGCTTAAATTCGAGACGCGCCTGATGATCGATCTTCTGGATGAGCCGTTCGGAACCAGCGGCCAGCTCCTCGTGATACCGCTCCCAATCTTCCCAATCGTGCGGCGTGCCGCTCTTGGGACGCTTGCTCGACGCTCCCCTGGCTCGCGACCAAGCCAACTCCTCCAACGTATTGGGCCTTTCCTCATCCTTACCGCCATCCAGGCCTTTTCTGGCCATGTACTCTCGAGCATCCATAGCGGGCTCCCCTCGGTGAGCATTGAGTCGGCTCGTCATCGTCTTATCGTCGAATCCATTGGATTTGACCGACATGGTCAGGTTCCCCGTGACGATACCGACTTCGACTATGCTGAATTCATGCAGGATAGTCTCGGCAAGCACTAGCCGCGACAAACACCCGACAACAACAATCGACACAGGAGACGCCCATGCTTAATCAGGCCCCTACGGTCGTGCGCGACATCATGTCTCGTGACTGCTACCGCGTCATTGGCAATACCTCTATCGATGCGCTTATCGCGGGATTGACGTTACATCGCCTGCCCGGCGTTCCGGTAGTCGATCAGCGCGATCGCTTGATAGGTTTCATTTCTGAGCAGGACGTACTGGGCAAGGTACTGGAAAGCGCCTATCTGGATGACGAGCCGCCATTGGTACGTGACTTGATGCGCCAGGAGGTACTCTCCGTGACCCCCAACAAGAGCATATTCGACCTTGCCCAGGAGATGATGGGCACCAAGCCCAAGGTCTTCCCGGTACTCGAGCAGGAGTGTCTGGTGGGTATCGTCACGCGACGCGACGTGCTAAACGCCCTGCTTGGCATGCGACGGCGCAACTGACCGACGTGCGCAAGGATCGATGACAAAAGAAAGCCGCCACGCAAGGGCGTGGCGGCAAAGATCGAAACGACTAGTATAAGCGCCTGAGTCGCGACTGCTATCGCCAGACGAAAGCGCTTATACCTCTATGACCACACACAAGCAAAAATGATTCCCGGTGTTTGAAATTTTTTCTTTCGCTGCAGTTGACAGGTAATTGACAAGAGAATCTTCCGAGCTGCCAGGTAATCAGTGCCCGGGCAGGAACCCCTTGTTCAATCGAGAGTCACTGAAATACACACTATTCATTCATATCCTTTACTAACGACGAGGTCAGCATGCTCAACAACGCTATCGAGATAAGAGAAGTCGAGAAATCGAATGATGCTCAGCCTCGCTACGAGGTTTACGACACCGATACCGGCACCAGCCTGGGATTGTACGACTCCATGGAGAAGGCCGAAGCCGTGCGGGAGAAGATGGTCTCTTCCGACAATGCCACCAAGGAGGGGGGATACGATGCCGACCCAGCGGTGGAGTAAGCATTGCTATCGTTGCTATCACGCATCATGAAAAACAGCCCCGGCGAGCGTACCGGGGCTGGCCCACGCATGGGCGCTGCCGTTGCCTACTTTCTCTCCACTTTATATAGCTTGCTTGAAACGAAGGTCTTTTCCATCATCTTGCCGACCACCTCCTGAACCTCGTTCTGCTCCTCTTCGTTACCTACCGCTCTTCGAATTTCACCCGCCGTGGCTAGCCGGGCGCCACAGTTGTCGCAATGTACCTCCTGAGCATCATCCTCAGGCAAAATGATCTCGTCGTTACCGCAAGCGGTGCAGGTTACTCGTAGTGAATCGCTATCCATGCCATACCTCCTGATTGCTGTATGTCATGAAAAGCCTAGCAGAAACGCACAGCTTGCCAGAATAGCCACGCTAGCGACGCCTAGCTAGCGCCACAACTCTCCACTACGCTCAAGCTTGTAAGGCTCAACCCATTGCTGACGGGAGCTAGAGATGAGTGAGGAATCAAGCGTTTACTTCGACAAGTTCTACCATTATCTGGAGCAAGGCGAGAACAACGAAGAGGCTCGCAACAAACGTCGCCGGGAACTGGCCGTGGGGGCTGCACTCTCATTACTGCATGCTCACGCACATGGTGGATCGAACGAGACTCACCCAAGCCAGTACCGGGAGCAGATAGGACCACTTGCCGATGCGATTCAAGCGGCGCTGAAGCAGTAGCGTAGAAGTGGCGGCGCGCTGAGATAGTGTCCCGCCACTCATGTATATCGACTGGGAAACTTATGGCAACAACCGATGAGATGCTCAAGGCATGCCTGATCATGCAGACGGAAATTCTTGCCCGCCTGGAAGCGTTGGAAAGACCACGCCAGGAGAGCGCCGCCAGCTACGATGACCCCAAGACCGAGGTGATGCGCAGGCTGAGGGAAATGGCAGAGAGTGGCGGCAATGCCAACTTGACGACGGAGCTAGACGAGCTGGTACGTCTGCTCAACCAGCAGCCATGACTTGGGCAAGTACAGAGCAATAACAAACAATGACATACCCATAATGAGCGACTCGCGGGCGAGTCATGCTTGCAAAGCTAAGCCATTGGAATTACTATGGTTATTATCGCGGGTGTAGCTCAATGGTAGAGCAGAAGCTTCCCAAGCTTAAGACGAGGGTTCGATTCCCTTCACCCGCTCCAACCGCTCTCTTATCACTGTCACCCTGCTGCAAACTCTCCCTGTTCGACAGCTAAGTCGTGCGGGCTCATGCTCTGACGTCTCACGCAATGAATCCTCCTCACCTTCCTGCTACGATGATGTGTCGCCCGCCCTTTCGATAGCCACACGGTTCTCACCATGCCTCTATTTTTTCTGGTCTTTGCCGTCTGCATGCTGGTGATCTGCAGCATGGTCGGTATCCTGATGATGTCGCGCACACCACGTTACCGTACCGAGCCCGCCATGCTGCTGGCTCTCTTCGATAAGGCGCTGGCAGGAAATATCAGCGAAAACGAATGGAGCGCGGTCGTCCACTATCCGATCCGGCATGATGACTATCTCGAAGGTGTACGGCGTCGTGCCCTACGCCTGATGGAGGAGCATGGCAGGCCGTGGCAGGCCGCTCAGGGCGGTTCGCTGCTCTCCCAGGAGGGGCGTGCGGAGCTCGCCGAGTTGCGTCAGCACCTGGCCGCCCATACCTCGCTCAGAGAGAAGCAGCACTTCGATGCCTAGCGCAGGGTTTACGCCTCGTTGAGTGAACGCGCCGAGATAAGCGAGTAAAGTGGCAACTCTGTTAAGCCCATGTCTTTATCGGGGTGCCTCATGCCCAGTGCCATTCGTCAGATACCGCTGGATAATGCCATCAAGCACCATGCCCACGACTTTCATCAGATGGTGATCGGTCTATCAGGACATGCCGAGTTCGAAATCGAGGGCATGGGCGGCTCCATCGCCGCCCTCTCGGGCTGCATCGTGCCAGCCAATCACGTTCACTATTACGAGGGCATTGGCGAGAATCGCCAGTTGATCCTTGACCTACCCCTCGACGCCCCCTCGCTGACCGGATCGAACCGGGAGCTAGCACGACTGTTCGATGCCCCGCGCTTCTTCGCCCTTGATGAGCCGCTGCGTCACTACCTCGACTTCGTGACCCAGGAGCTCAACCAGCCCTACCGCTGCCTGCCTGGCGAATCTCGCCCCCACGGAGAACTGCTGGTCACCACCCTTCTCGACTGCCTGCATGCGCGGCTCCATCCTGAATTACCCACGACCAAGGCTAGGCGACGCGAACTTGATCTCACCTCGTTGAACCGCTTCATACAGCATAACCTCGGGCAGCGGCTATCGGTGGCAGACCTGGCCGCCGAGGCCTGCCTTAGCGTCGCTCACTTCAGCGATTGCTTTCGCGCCCAAACAGGCCTTTCCCCCTATCAGTACCTGCTTCGCCAGCGCCTTGATGCGGCACGCCATCTTTTGACATCAAGCCGACTGCCGCTATCGGAGATCGCCGCGCATACCGGCTTTGCCAATCAGAGCGCACTATCCCACGCCTTTCGCCGAGCGTTCGATCAGCCACCCAGCGCCCTGCGCCGCAGCTCGGCAATCAATGAAGCGCCTCATGGCGGGAATAGAGCTCACCTCACGCCTCGAAAAACGATAATCCTTGGAAACAGCAAAACCTGACGAGGAATCGACAAGACGCCATCCCGCCTAACCTCATACATTGAGACAACATGGTTAGTCCTGCCGGAACCCTTAAGCGGTATTGCAGCGCCGCCACTTCTATTTTTTGTTTCCGCCAGCCCATGCCGATAGTCAATCGATAGGGGTAGTGTCATGCTCAATGCCAACAACATGTTCGCTTCCACCACATGGAAGCAGAGTCCCGAGAATCTTCTGGCACGTGTCAGCGAGCACTATATCGTCGATGAAGAGACATTCGTCGCTGAATTGACCAACGTACTGAACGTCAATGAGAGCGATTTCAAGCGCATCGCCGACAAGACCGCCGACCTGGTACGCCAGGTGCGCGACATGGATACCGCCGTCGACTCCATCGACGAGCTGCTCCAGCAGTACAGCCTGGATACCCATGAAGGGCTGATGCTGATGTGCCTTGCCGAGGCGATGCTGCGCATTCCCGACAAGGCCACGGCCGATGCCCTGATCGAAGACAAGCTGGGGCCGGCCGACTGGAAATCCCATCTTGGCCAGAGCGAGTCGTGGTTCGTCAACGCCTCGACCTGGGGACTGCTGATGACCGGCCGCGTCATCAATCTCGACAAGCCCCGCGAAGGCAAGCCCGCCGCCTTCATCAATCGAATGGTCAATCGTCTGGGCGACCCGGTGATTCGCCGTGCCATGGTCGAGGCGATGAAGATCATGGGCAAGCAGTTCGTGCTTGGACGCGACATCGACGAAGCGCTGAAGCGCTCGCGGCCACTGTTCGAGAAGGGCTATACCTACTCCTACGACATGCTGGGCGAGGCGGCGCGCACGCGCGACGATGCCGAGCGCTACTTCAAGGATTATGCCCGCGCCATCGAGCGCGTCGGTAAGACCAGCACGACGCTCGCCGACAAGACGCCCGCCCCGTCGATCTCCATCAAGCTCTCCGCCCTGCATCCTCGCTATGAATTCGGTCGCCGCGAACAGGTGCTCGACGAGCTGGTGGGAACCGTCAAGCGCTTGGCGAAGATGGCCCGCGAGCTCGATGTCGCGCTGACCATCGACGCCGAGGAGGTCGACCGCCTGGAGCTTTCGCTCGAGGTGTTCCGCGCCGTCTTCGAAAGCGATACATGCCAGGGATGGGGGCACTTCGGGCTGGTCGTGCAGGCCTACTCCAAGCGCGCCCTGCCGGTACTGCACTACCTCAACCGCCTGGCCGATCTGCAGGGTGACGAGATCCCCGTGCGCCTGGTCAAGGGCGCCTACTGGGACAGCGAGATCAAGGAGTCGCAGCAGCTCGGTGTAGATGGCTACCCGGTCTATACGCGCAAGGCGGCCACCGACTTGGCTTATCTGGTCTGTGCCAGTTTCCTGCTATCGGAAAACACCCGTGGCCGGATATTCCCCCAGTTCGCCACCCACAATGCCCATACCATCAGCGCCATTCTCGAGCTTGCCAACAGCGCCAAACGCCCCTTGGAATTCCAGCGCCTTCACGGCATGGGCGAAGCGCTCTACGAGGCAGCGCTCACCCGAGCGCCACAGGGCACCTATTGTCGTATCTATGCTCCGGTCGGCGCGCACAAGGATCTGCTCCCCTACTTGGTGCGCCGCCTGCTCGAGAACGGCGCCAACTCCTCCTTCGTGCACCAGCTGGTCGATCCCCGGGTACCTGTCGAGTCGCTTTGCACCCATCCCGTGGAAACGCTCAAGCAGTATTCAAGCATCGCCAACCCACGAATTCCCCTGCCCCGGGATATCTACGGCCCAATTCGCAAGAACTCCAAAGGAGTGAACTTGAACATCCGTAGCCAGTATCAGCCGCTCATGGACCAGATGGCCAACTTCATGGACACGCAGCACCACATCAAGCCGCTGCTGGCTTTCGATGTCGCCGATGACGCCAATGCTCAGCACCCTATACTGTGCCCCTTCGATCGTACCCAGCACGTGGGTAGCGTGCAGTGGACCACCAAGGAGCAGGCGGCGCGTGCCGTGGACTGCGCCTGGGCCGCCTTCCCGCGATGGGAAACCACACCGGTCGCTGAGCGTGCTGCCATCATTCGCCGCCTGGGCGAATTGATGGAGACGCATATGGCGGAGCTGATGACGCTCTGCTCCCGTGAGGGCGGCAAGCTGTTGACCGATGGCGTCGACGAGATCAAGGAAGCAGTGGATTTCTGCCGCTACTACGCCATGCGCGCCGAGGAGCTGTTCGGTGAGCCGCTGCGGCTGCCTGGGCCCACCGGCGAATCCAATGAGATGATCATGCGTGGCCGTGGCGTGTTCGCCGCCATCAGCCCTTGGAACTTTCCGGTGGCGATCTTCTGCGGCCAGATTGTTGCCGCCGCGGTAGCGGGCAATACCGTGCTGGCAAAGCCCGCCGAGCAGACCTCGATCGTCGCCCACCGCGTTATAGAACTGCTCTATGAGGCCGGGATGCCACGGGATGTCGTGCAGCTACTGCCCGGCGATGGCCCAACGGTAGGTAGCGTACTCACCTGCGACCCTCGCATTACCGGCGTGGTGTTTACCGGCGGCACCGATACCGCTCAGGTGATTAACCGCGCCCTCGCCGCTCGTGAAGCGGCCCCCCTGCCAACCTTGATTGCCGAAACCGGCGGCATGAATGCGATGATCGTCGACTCCACCGCGCTACCCGAGCAGGTCGTGGCCGATGTGGTGCAATCCGCTTTCCAGAGTGCCGGCCAGCGCTGCAGCGCGCTCAGGATTCTCTATCTGCAGGAGGATGTCGCGGATCGCGTCATCGAGATCCTGAAGGGAGCCATGAAGGAGCTGCGCGTCGGCGATCCACGCGACCTCGGCACCGATGTGGGCCCGGTCATCGACGAAGAGGCGCGTCGCGGCCTGACCGCCCATATCGACAAGCTCAAGGGCGAGGGGCGACTGATCGCCGAAACGGTGCTCGACCAGACCCAGGTGGCGCAGGGCACCTTCGTCGCTCCTGTGGCCTTCGAGATCGAGGGAATCGGCACGCTCGAGCGCGAGCAGTTCGGGCCGATCCTGCACGTGGTGCGCTACAAGGCCAGTAAACTGGACAAGATGATCGAATCGATCAACGGCCGCGGCTATGGCCTGACCTTCGGCGTACATAGCCGCAATGAATCCTTTGCCAACGCCATCGCGGAAAAGATGCGTGTCGGTAACGTCTACGTCAATCGCAACATCATCGGAGCGGTGGTCGGCGTCCAGCCCTTTGGCGGCCAGGGGCTTTCCGGCACCGGCCCCAAGGCAGGCGGGCCCAATTACCTGCTGCGCTTCGCCACCGAAAAGACGGTGACGATCAATACGGCTGCATTAGGCGGCAATGCATCGTTGCTGGCGCTGGGTGATGATTGAGAATACCCCATCGATGGATACGCATGGTCAGCGTGCTTTCCACGCTGGCCATCTTGCCCAAAGCGGCAAATAAGATGATGATTCGCGTCGTAATTTTATCAAACAGCCCAGAGTCGGAGGCCTATGGGCGTGCAGCATCGATAAAAAAGAGCCTTTAGCGAGTGGTTACAATCATTATAAACACATCAGGTAAACAAGAATGAACTTCAAAAAAGTCAGCAGTACCGTCCTTATTTCCGCAGCCATTCTCTCTGCTGCAGCAAGTGCAAATGCCGATCAAAAAAGCTGGCGAATGGCCACCCCCTGGAGCGGTGGTCCCTGGCTTGAACGCGATGCCAAGCTCTATGCAGAACGTGTCAATCAGTTGACCGGTGGTAATATCGAAATAGAGGTCTATCCCGGTGGGACGCTGGGCAGCGCGCTCAGGGTGACCAATACTGTCAAGTCCGGCGTTGCCCAGATCAGTCACAATTACATTAATTACGATTACGGCACAGACCCAACGACAGCCCTGCTGGCGGGACACTCCAGCGGCCTCACTCCTGAAGAGTTCATGTTGTGGATGTATGAAGGAGGTGGGGTTGAACTCTACGAAGAGTATCGGCTCGACAAGTTTGGTGTAGTGGCTTTCCCCTGTGCCATCCTCGGCACGGAAATCTTCCTGCATTCTAACAAGCGCGTCGAGACGCTCGAGGATTTCCAGGGGCTTCGCCTGCGCACCTCCGGGGCCTGGTCGGAACTGGCGTCGCGGCTAGGCGCCTCCACGGTAGTCATGGCCGGTGGAGATATCTACAGCGCCTTGGAACGCGGCGTGATCGACGCTGCGGAATGGGGCAGCCCTGAGATGAACAAGCCCACCGGTTTTCAAGAAGTAGCGCAATATGTCGTGATTCCCGGCGTTCATCAATCCGGGGGCTTCCTGGAGTGCCAGGTCAATGACCGTGCCTGGGCTAGCCTCACCGAAAATGAGCAGGCACTTTTACGCCTGGCCGGCAAACTGACGGTATACGAAACCTGGCTTGCCAGCTCCTATACCGATCTCGCGGCCTATCAGGAGCTCCTCGATGGCCCCAATGAAATCGTGCATCTGGATCAGAGCTTCATCGATGCCATCTACGAGGAGACCGTGAAGTGGGAGGATGAGTATGCGGCCGATAACGAATGGTTTTCTCGAGTGCTTGAATCACAGCGCACCTTCAAGGACACCATGAAGGTCTGGCCAGAGTATCGCCTGCCGATCGGCGGCATGGGCCGCTAGCTCAGGCTTTCATACTGGAAGGGGGCCTGCGCCCCCTTCTCGATATTATGCCGCTCCTTTCCAATAATTCTTGCTCGCGGATTTCATCATGAAACTCATCTATGCCATTGAGTCCTTGACGCGCTGGTCCGGGGCCATAGGCGCCGTGCTGGTCCTCCCTCTTATCGGAGCGCTGGTAACGGAAGTCTTCAGTCGATATGCACTGGGCAGGCCCACACTTTGGGCCTTCGAAATCAGCTACATGATCATGGGCGCCATCTTCATGCTGGGCATGGCCAACGCACTGCGTGTAGGGCAGCACGTAAGTGTCGATCTCGTCACGCTAAGACTGAGCTCGCGCCTAAATGCAGGGTTGCGCATCATCGGCTATCTGCTCTTCCTGCCAGTGCTCGTCTGGCTGGTCTGGGAACTTGGACACTATGCTCATGGCGCCTTCATGTCGGGTGAGCGCTCTGGTCGCTCCGCCTGGAACCCTGTCGTATGGCCTATTTTCACTATCTGGTTCCTCGGCTTTGCCTTGCTGGTCTTGCAGGTCATCGCGGAGCTCATCAAGCATGGCCTTATGCTTGCTGGGCATGCGCTCAGCGACAGCGAGGATAAGCGCTCATGACTAGTCACCTTGCGTTACTGATGTTCCCAGCCTTGATCGGCTTCATCATTGCCGGCTTTCCCATCGCCTTTTCGATGATCGTGGTAGCAGCGATATTCGGCTTCATGCAATTCGGCGACGTGGCCGCCTATCAGCTTCTGACCAAGATCGAGGATACCGCATCCAACTCGATACTTGCCGCAGTCCCCCTTTTCATCTTCATGGGCGCGATGCTGGAGCGTTCCGGTATCGCCGAGCGCCTCTTTGAAGCCATCCATATGTGGACCCGGCGTCTGCCCGGTGGCCTGGGAGTGGGCGCCATCATCATGGGGACGGTCTTCGCCGCCTCCAGCGGCGTGGTCGGTGCCACCGAAGCCGTGATTGGCATGCTGGCGATACCGGTTATGCTCAAGCACCATTACAGCAAGAGCCTGATGTCCGGCACCATCTGCGCCAGTGGTTCGCTGGGCACTGCCATTCCTCCCTCCATCACCGTGGTCGTGCTTGGCCCAGTAGCAGGCGTTTCGGTGGGTTCACTATTCAGTGGCCTGCTGATTCCAGGTTTCCTGATGGCTCTCATGTTTCTGATCTATATAGTGGGCGTGGCCTACCTTAAACCGGAAATGGCACCCCGCGTGGAGACGGCTGAGCCTGAGATCGACTGGTCGGAAAAGCTCAGAATCACGCTGGTCGCACTGGTCCCCACGGTACTGCTCATTTTTACCGTTCTCGGCACCATTTTGATGGGCCTCGCCACGCCCACCGAGGCTGCAGCATGTGGCGCGCTTGGGTCGATCATCCTGGCCATTGCCTACCGCAACTTTACGCTTGAGGTCTTGAAGCATGCGGCCATCAAGACCACGAACATTTCGGCCATGATATTGCTGATCGTGATGGGGGGCAGCATGTTTGCCGGGGTATTCTTCGCCTCGGGAGGTATGGCGACCGTTCAGGGACTGCTTCTTGATACAGGCCTTAGTCCATGGATGATCCTGGGACTTATCCTGTTTATTGCCTTTATGGCCGGGTTCATGCTCGACCTTATCTCGGTGGTCTTGATCATCATTCCGGTGGCAATGCCCATCGTGAGGATGCTGGGTTTCGATGAGATATGGTTTTGTGTCGCCTTCCTGGTGGTGCTCCAGACCAGCTATCTCACCCCCCCATTGGCACCGGCAATCTTCTATCTGCGCGCAATAACGCCACCCGAGGTGACGCTACGGCATATGTACTGGGGCGTCGTTCCGTTCATCGCAGCGCAGCTGGTCGTCCTGATGCTGGTGTTGGCATTCCCCGTACTGGCGACCTGGCTCCCGCGAGTGATGGGCGGCCCCTCTTGGTAACTCACATGTGAGTTATCCCTTTTACGTTTTCGATCACATTCAGCGAGTATGTATATGGCTTACAACATTACCTTCATCGGCGCAGGCAACATGGCCAGCGCGATCTTCGGCGGCATGATCGACAGCGGTTACCCCGCCGATGCGATTACCGCCACCTCACCAAGCGATGACATGCTGGCACCACTGCGCGAACGCTACGGCATCCTCACCGAAACCGACAATACCCGGGCGGTGGACCGAGCCGATGTCGTCGTGCTGGCCGTCAAACCCCAGATCATGCGTGAGGTCTGCCTCGATCTTCGCGATGCCATTCAGGCCCGCAAGCCCTTGGTCGTATCGGTCGCCGCAGGGCTCGAGGCCGATACTCTCGAGCAGTGGCTGGGTGGCGATCTGGCGGTCATACGTTGCATGCCCAACACGCCCTGTCTGGTGGGCAGCGGGGCGTCCGGGCTCTTCGCCAATGTCCGGGTGAGTGAGGCGCAGCGAGACCTTGCCAATGAGCTGCTGGGTGCCGTGGGGCTCGTCGAGTGGGTGGAGAAGGAGTCGCTGCTCGAGGCGGTCACGGCGGTATCGGGCAGCGGTCCGGCCTACTTCTTCCTGGTCTTCGAAGCGATGGAGGAAGCCGGCGTGGCTATGGGTCTGCCTCGCGAAACCGCACGCAGGCTGGCCCTGCAAACCGGTCTGGGTGCCGCACGCATGGCACAACTCAGCAGTGACGACCCGGCACAACTCAAGCGCAACGTGATATCCCCGCAAGGCTCGACCGAGCGTGCCATCCACCATTTCGAGCAAGCCGGGCTTCCTCACATCTTCCAGCAGGCCATGCAAGCCTGCGCCGATCGCGCACGCGAGATGGCCAAGGATTTTGGTCAGCAATAACAAAGCACTAACGATAGAATCAGCGCTCGTTGCGCAGCTTCTCCCTAGAGGACAACCCTATGGTTCAGAACAACATCACCATCGGCTTGACCTTTGCAGTCTATCTGCTGGTCATGTTCGGCATCGGTATCATTGCTTACAAACGCACCACCAACCTCTCCGATTACATTTTGGGTGGACGCTCGCTCGGCCCCTGGACATCGGCGATCTCGGCCGGCGCCTCGGACATGTCCGGCTGGCTGCTGCTCGGCCTGCCGGGCGCAGCCTATGTCAGTGGCATCTCGGCAAGCTGGATCGCCATCGGCCTGTTGATCGGCACCTGGCTCAACTGGCTGATCGTTGCCAGGCGGCTGCGTATCTACAGCTTCCGCGCCAGCGATTCGCTGACCCTGCCGGATTTCTTCGCCAATCGCTTTCGCGATAGAAGTCAGCTGCTGCGAGTCATCTCGGCCATCTTCATCCTCGCCTTCTTCCTGTTCTATACCAGCTCAGGCCTGGTGGCAGGTGGCCGACTATTCGAGACCGTATTCGGCTTCGACTACGCCATCGCGGTGACGGTCGGCACCCTGGCGATCATCGTCTATACCTTTTTCGGTGGCTTCCTGGCGGTTTCCTGGACCGACTTGATCCAGGGCCTGATGATGGCGGCGGCACTGGCCATCGTGCCGATCATCGCCTTTACCGACTTGGGCGGTGCCAGCGGCGCCGGCGCGGCACTGGCGGCAGAAAGCGACTATATGCTCGCCTGGTTCCGCGATGCCTCCACGGGAGAAGCGCTGAGCGTGATTGGTATCGTCAGCTCGCTGGCCTGGGGCCTTGGCTACTTTGGCCAGCCGCACATCCTGGCCCGCTTCGCGGCCATCCGCAGCGAGAATGACATTCCCGCAGCACGCCGCATTGCCGTCACCTGGTCGGGGCTGTGCCTGGCGTGCGCTATCGCCGTCGGCCTACTCGGGGTGGGTTACATTTCCAGGGATCTCGGTGATGGAGAGACCGTGTTCATGATCATGGTCAACCTGATCTTCCATCCGGTGATAGCAGGCATCCTGCTTGCCGCCATCCTTGCAGCCGTCATGTCGACTGCCGACTCCCAGCTGCTCGTCTCCTCCTCGGCGCTTACCGATGACTTTTACAAGGCCCTGCTGCGCAAGGATGCCTCCCAGACGGAGCTGGTCTGGGTCGGCCGCTTTGCGGTGATCGGCATCGCCATCATCGCATACTTGCTTGCGCTCAACCCGGATGCCACGGTGCTCGACCTGGTCTCTTACGCCTGGGCCGGCTTTGGCGCCGCCTTCGGCCCCGCGCTTATCATGTCGCTATTCTGGCGCCGTATGAATCAGTGGGGCGCCCTGGCCGGCATCGTGGTCGGCGGCGTGACCGTGGTGGTCTGGGCCGAACTCTCCGGAGGAATCTTCGATCTCTACGAGATCGTACCCGGTGTGATTCTTGCCTATCTCGCCATCGTTGCGGCCAGCCTGGCAACGCAAGCGCCGAGCGACGAGATCACCGCCGAGTTCGATGCAATCAACCACCCCTGAGCAGGCTTGCAACGATCAAGGGTCACCCAGTGGGTGGCCCTTGTCGTCAGGACAACCACCATGCCCTGGCCAGCAGCACCAGCGTAAAGAGTGCCAGCACGTACCAGCTGGCAGGTGGGCCTAGCAGGCGTCGCAGCCATCCAGGTCGTGCGGTAAGCCTCATTCCCTGCATGAAGCCCGAACCCAGCGCCCAGACACCCAACGCAATCAGTGGCAGACGCAAGATCATCGGCAAATTGCTGATCAGCTCAGGATGCCAGAGCAGCCATATCGCAAGTAGCGCCGATACTCCCATCGCGAGCAGAGGGGTCCAGGGGCGTAAGCTCATCGAATCGTTCGATGTCGTCATGGCTGGCTCCAGTTGTGGCCTTTATAGAGCATTTAAGAAGATAACGTCGTTTACAGCGAATCCCGGCTCCTGTCCGCGTCTCTTACCTGTCGATACTCTGAAATATATTAACTATCGCATCGATGACAATTCTTAACGAGACTTAGGAAACACTGTTTTCTATAATTCTTTCGTCCACAGTAAAGCGGTGACCGACCGGGTCATCACTGTTAGTAGTGAAGCAACGCTTCAAGGAGAACCCCATGACCAAGACCAAACTGATCACTGCAGCGGTTATCGCCGGTAGCTGTGTGTTGGCCTCTCAGACCGCCATGGCCTACAGTGCGGGAGACTTTTTCGTGCGTGGCGGTATCTCCCAGGCGGATACCCGCTCAGATAATGGCGAGCTCGCTGGGCAGGACGTCAACATCAGTGACAATGAGCGCGGGTTCTATTATGGCCTGGGCTACCTGTTCCACGAGAACATCGGGATCGAGCTTTCCGGTACCGAGAAGACCGAGCACGACGTCGCGGTTGGCGGCCTCGATGGCACCATCGACCGCATGCCGGTCAACCTGATGGTCAACTACTACCCGCTGGGCGGGTTTGACTCCAGGGTTCAACCCTATGTCGGTGCCGGCTTGAACTACACTCGCTTCTCTGGCGAACCGGAAGGCGTCGATGCGCGTCGTAGCTATGGCGCCGTCGGCCAGGTAGGCCTGGATCTGGCCATCACCGAAAACGTGATGCTCAACGGCTTCGCCAACTACGCCGATGTCGAGTCACGCGTCTCCTATGACGGCGACCGCGTAGGGACTGCCAAGCTCGACCCGGTGACGATCGGTGGCGGTGTCACCTTCCGCTTCTGATACGTCGGTAGGCCGAAGAGTACAACGCCGGGCCATGCCCGGCGTTTTTTTTTATGCATGAGAATATCCGCGATAACTCTTGCCTTGGGTCAAGAAGGCTTTGATGGGCTCCCGCTAGACTCTGCTCACCAACCCAAGGAGTCGACTCATGCGCAAGAGTGCCCCGCCTACCCTGCTTGCCGCCGGCCTGGCCGCCGTGACATTCGCCACCAGTTCTCAGGTCTTTGCCTATGGTGCCGGCGATTTCTTCGCCCGTATTGGTGTGGCCAAGGTATCGCCTACGAGTGATAACGGAAATCTCGATGCCAGCGCCCTGGGCCTGGGCACTCTCGCCACCGATGTCGGCGACGATACTCGCTTCGCCTTCACGCTGGGCTATCGCTTCCATGACAAGATCGGCGTCGAGCTGCTTGCCGCCGAACCGTTCGAGCACGACATCACCCTGACCACGGCAGATGGCGCGGCCGTCGGTGGCTCCACCAAGCACCTCCCGCCGACACTGACCGTCCAGTACTATCCGCTGGGTGGCACCGCTTCCCGCGTCCAGCCTTATGTCGGCGCTGGCGTCAACTACACCCGCTTTTCCAGTGAACGCGTGGGGCTCGAGGGGGCAAGCCTCAATCTCGACAGTTCCTGGGGCGCCGCCGGCCAGCTGGGTGTCGATCTACTGATCAATGACAACTGGGCATTCAACGCCGCCGCCTGGTATATCGATATCGATACCGATGCAAGCGTGAATGGCACCGACATCGGTAGCGTCAAGATCGATCCGCTGGTGGTGATGGGTGGCATCAGCTACCGCTTCTGATCCGATTGAGTACGACGACAAGCGCCGGGCCAAGCCCGGCGCTTGCATATCACGCCATGCTTCCGCCTGCCGTTACCCCTCCGTCACCACTCGATCCACCTCCTCGATCGCCTTCACCATCAGCAGTAGATCGCTGGCCCTGATGTCGGTCTGCTTGAGATAGAGCTCAGCGGCGGGTGCGACGCTGCAGCTGGCCGGCAGTGGCGCTTGGGCATCGACCAGCGCATCCAGACGCGCGATGAACACGAAGCGCAGCCACTCCGGCAAACTCATGGTATCGACACAGAATGGCTCGCGGCTTTCGGACGCCTCTGGCGCTGGCCTCGGCATGCGCCAGAGATTCGAGGCTTTCATGGTCGCTTCCAGACGTCTGAGCGCCACGTCGAGTTGCTGATGAACGGTCATGAGAACTCCCAAGGGTTGAAGAGAACATTATCCCGTGACGCCACCCCTCTCGCCACCCTTGCCGCGAAGAGTGAAAAGCCTCATTCACAGAATTCCTGCAAGAGGCTGTGGATAAGCTATGGAAAAGCGACGCAGCCCGAGCGGCCATGGGCTTGCCGCGACATCGATCATTTTATGATCAAAGGCGCCGATTTACCGGATCGTCTAACCTGCCATACTGACAAAGAGATTGGCGACACGGTAAAGTGCGCGCCACCGACCATGACAAGCCACGTCACCACGAGAAGACGCCATGCAGCCGATCGCCACCCTCCATGACTTCTTCACCCGCAGCGGCGCCGAGCTACGCCTCTACCACATGGGCCGGCGAGTCGTGCCTTTCGACATGGCGACACTGTGCCAATTCGAGGCGGGCGAACTTTCCTGGCCTGCTCCCTGGCGCCAGCAGGCACGCATCGCCTGTGTCTTCACGCTGGGGGATAGCGAAGAGCCCATGATCTGGTTTCTGGCGCTGAGTCTCGATGAGCAGGGCATGCTCTGCCCAGCCTCCCGCGATGCCTTCATTCAAAGGCTGCTCGAGACACTGGGGCGCACGATCACCACACTTGGTGAGCGAGGCCCCATGGTCGACAACCTGATGAAGGACAATCCCCTGGCATTCACTCCGTCACTGACCCTGCAGGCGATGCTGCATGCCTATGCCAGCCGTGATCTCGAACGTCCCGCCAGTCAGCATCTCGAGTTGGCCGAAGAGTACCTGACCGGCGAACATACACTTGACTGGCAGGCACTGGGACTGCAGGGGCTTGCCGATTTTGCCGTCAGGCATGACCGGGAACAGGCCGTGCGTCTGGCGAATCAGCTCGACTCGCTACCCAGCGCAGCCCTGCACTCGCTATGCTATTGTCTTGAACATGTGACGATCGACGATGCGCTCGCCGAGGCCCTGCGCCAACGTGGCGAAAACGCCGCAGCTCAGGGCGATGTCGAGAGCCTGTGCGCCTGCGTGCGGGCCATGGGCGGAGCCTGTGAACGGATCGCAGGGCCCTGGTTCACTGAGCTGCTCGAGGATAGTGCCGCCTGCGGCCCTGACCTGCTGGCGGCCATGGCCGCCAGGGGGTGGGAGCATCTTGAAGATGAGCAGCGTCTGCCACGCTTTCTACTGCGTCTTGCCGAGCAGCCCAATGCCGACTTTGCCGCACTGGCACGCGATCTGGCACAGATTCCTCGCCTGCGCCTGCCAGTGCTGATGTATCTGCGAAATGCCGAGGCCGCCTCCCCCATCGGACGGCGCCTGGCCCACCTTGCTTCCTCCGCCTGACAGCTTGAGCGAGTCACCATGAAAGCACTGCCCTACCAGGCCAAGGCGGTGATCGGCCGCCGGGAAATGATCACTCTGCCGGAACTCGGCCTTACCTTGTGTTGCAAGGCCGACACTGGAGCGCGTACCTCCTCGCTGCATGCCGAGGAGATCGATACCTTTGAAGAGAATGGCCATGTCTGGGTGAGTTTCGTCACCCGCGGCGGCGGGCCATCGAGCCCGGCCCACCCTCACCAGCTGCATTTGCACGATCGGCGCCGCGTCACCAGCTCCAATGGCCAGGCGGAATGGCGCTACGTCATCCGCACCCCGATCGTGCTTGGCGAGTTGAATTTCACCATAGAACTGACCCTGACGGATCGTCGCAACATGCGCCATCCAATGCTGTTGGGCCGCCGTGCCATGCGTCGCCTTCTGGTCGCCCCCGGAGCCGCCTTTCTGCATGGCGAGCCCTGAGCTTCGCACTGCCACGATCGCTTGACGCCTCTCCTCGAGGCCGGAGAAAAATATGCATATCGCGCTACTGTCGCGCAATCGCAATCTGTACTCCACGCGCCGCCTGATCGAGGCCGCCGAGGTGCGCGGTCACACGGCACGCGTCGTGGATACCCTGCGCTGCTACATGAATATCGCCTCACACCGCCCGTCGATCCATTACAAGGGCAAGGAGATCGAACCCTTCGACGCGGTGATCCCCCGTATAGGCGCCTCAGTGACGTTCTATGGCTGTGCCGTGCTGCGCCAGTTCGAGATGATGGGCACCTATGTGCTCAATGATTCGGTCTCGATCACCCGTTCGCGCGACAAGCTGCGCTCACTACAGCTGTTATCGCGCAAGGGCCTCGGCTTGCCGATCACCGGCTTCGCTCACTCGCCAGACGATATCCCCGACCTGATCACCATGGTCAAGGGGGCCCCACTGGTGATCAAGCTGCTCGAGGGGACACAGGGTATCGGCGTGGTGCTTGCCGAGACCAACCAGGCGGCCGAATCGGTGATCCAGGCATTCATGGGCATGAAAGCCAATATCATGGTGCAGGAGTACATCAAGGAGGCTGGCGGCGCCGACATCCGCTGTCTGGTCGTCGGTGACAAGGTCGTGGCGACCATGAAGCGCCAGGCCGCCGAGGGCGAGTTTCGCTCAAATCTCCACCGCGGCGGCAGCGCCAGCGTAATCCGCATCACTCCAGAGGAACGCTCCACCGCCATACGGGCGGCCAAGGCCATGGGTCTCGGTGTGGCGGGTGTCGACCTGCTTCGCTCGAATCACGGCCCGGTGATCATGGAGGTCAACTCCTCGCCGGGTTTGCAGGGAATCGAAACCGCCACCGGCAAGGATATTGCCGGGATGATCATCGAACATATCGAGAAGCACGCCTCTCCGAACCAGAAAGCTCCACCTAAACCGAAAGGTTAAGCGACGAATAAGCGTCAAAAACAAGATAATGCGAAATTAATCGGTTCGAGGGGTAGAAAAACACTGTTCGCAGCCGCACAATTTGCGTCACCGGAGGAGGTGACCACCCATGTTTCTCGATAATCGCCAAGTGGCGATGGATAGCGTGCTGGAAGCGCTTGCAGACAGTCTCGACTATTTCCAGGACAATCTTGAGCGCCTGCGTCCTTCGCTGCGCGAAGTGCTGAAACCTCACTATGAGAAACGCGGTGTGGCACTGCATGAACTGCAGGAGCTGGCCAAGAAACATCTACGCCTGCTGCCGCGTGACGCCGATGTCGAACGCGACGATTACCTGTGGCTCTGGAGTCGCCTTAAGAGCTTCGTCGGCAACGACAGTCAGGTGCTGGTCAATGAATTGCTGGAGCAGGAGCGAGTGCTGATGCAGGCGCTGGCTACCCTGTATACGCATCCGCTTCCCGATCCGATCGAACCGGTCATCGAACGTTGCTGGTCAGGCTGCCGTGCTTTGATCCGTGAACTCTATCGGCTGCAGAAGCAGCGTCGCTGACCTCATTTGAGCCGCGTGACTCACATCAGTGGCGTGGCATGATCTCGAGGGGCTCCAGCGGCCCTAGGAAATAGGGACGCCGCTCCCATAAATAGAGATCTCCAAGGGTTGCCGCTCGCGCTACCCATTCCCTCATCCTCAGCCGCCAGACCCCCGCAACGGGCTCTGCCGGTACAGCACACCCGGTCACTTCGAGCCCCAGCGCATCGGCGATGAATATTGCACGCGGCAAGTGCCACGACTGGGTAACCAGTAGAGCGCGCTCGACGCCGAATACGTCGCGCGCACGCGAGAGAGTATCGAAGGTACTGAAGCCAGCGTAGTCGAGGGTCATGTCGATATCACGGACGTTGCGTCCGCGCAGATCACGCCACATGGTGATGGGCTCATTGTAGAAGCGAGTGCGGTTGTCGCCGGAGAGCAGCAGGTGCTGCACGCGACGCAGGCGTATCAGCCGCGAGGCGGCGCTCATGCGCGCTTCGAAATGCGGGTTTCTACGTCCCGTCCGAGTCCAGTGGGAGGTGCCGAACACGATACCCACCGGCTGGGCGGCACACAGCGGCAATTCATGCTCGATGCGGGAATGAGTCTTTCCGACAACCCAGGCATTGGCGGCAGCAAATAGCATCCCGACCAGGAGCACGGCGACTCCCAGCGTCATCAAGATGATCTTCACCCCTTTCAGCAGCAGTTGCCGCATAGCCTTCCCCATCATTCCGGCCCGCGGCAGCCTGGCTAGTCCCTAGGAACAGCGCCTAGAACATCCCCAGTTCCAACTTGGCTTCGTCGCTCATCATCTCACGGCTCCAGGGTGGATCGAAGACGGTTTCGACATGTACCTTGGAAATCTGCGGTGCTCCGAGGATCTTGTTACGGGCATCGGCGGCGATCACGTCTCCCATGCCACATCCAGGAGCGGTGAGCGTCATGCGAATCGTGACGATTCGCTCGCCGGAGAGGAGCCGCTCGATACGGCAGCCATAGACCAAGCCCAGCTCGACGATATCCACCGGAATTTCCGGGTCGAAGCAGGTCCGCAGCTGGTCCCAGACGAATTGCTCTATTTCCTCTTCGCTGGCATCAACGGGCAGGGTCGGCCGTGGCAATGCCTCGAGCCCCAGCGCATCGAGATTGGTCCCTTCGATCAGATAGAGTCGCCCTTCATAAGCGACGCTTACACTGCTTCCCTTGGCCTGCATCACCGTTACCGTACTGTCCTCGGGCAGGGTGATGGTCTTGCCAAAGGGAATGGAGATCACCTCGACATCTCGTTGCAGAGGAAGCTGCTGGCCCTTGTAGAGACTTTCCACCTCAGCGCTTTCCGCCATATGGCTCCCTTAATACGGTAATTGACGCGGCGAATCACCGCCGCGCCCTCAACGCACCATGCCGATCACACGCTTGAGGCTATCGACGAAGAAGTCGATCTCCTCCAGCGTATTGTAGGCGGCAAACGAGGCGCGACAGGTCGCATCGACGCCGAACTGCGCCAGCAGCGGCTGGGCACAGTGGTTACCGGTACGAATCGCCACCCCCAGCTGATCGATCAGCAGACTGATATCCTGCGCATGGGCGCCTTCCACCACGAAGGAGACCACGGCGGCCTTGTGCGGTGCCGTACCCAGGATACGCAGGCCATCGATGGTATTGAGCCTTGCAGTGGCACGCTCGAGCAGTCGCTGTTCCCACGCACCGATCAGGTCGAGGCCAGTGTCGGTCACCCACTCAAGTGCCGTGCCAAAGGCAATGACATCGGCGATAGAGGGGGTGCCGGCCTCGAACTTGTGGGGAATATCGGCATAGGTGGTCGGTGAGTCGAAGGAGACCGTCTTGATCATCTCCCCGCCCCCCTGCCAGGGCGGCATCGCCTCGAGCAATTCAGCCTTGCCATACAATGCCCCAGCCCCTGTCGGGCCGTAGACCTTGTGTCCGGAGAAGGCGTAAAAATCGGCATCGATGGCCTTCACGTCGACCGCCTCATGCGGTGTCGCCTGGGCCCCATCGATCAAGATCAGGGCGCCATGAGCGTGCGCGATACGCGCAAGCTCAGTGACCGGATTGACGGTACCGAATGCATTGGAGACGTGGTTGACCGCCACCAACCGGGTGCGTTCGGTAAACAGGTCGCAATAGGCGGCCATGTCCAGCGCGCCTCGCTCGTCCACCGGGATCACCTTGACCACGATGCCCAACTGAGTGGCGAGCAGTTGCCAGGGTACGATATTGGAGTGGTGTTCCAGGCGTGACACCAGCACCTCGTCGCCCGCCTTCAGGTTGGCCCTGCCCCAGGCATTGGCCACCAGGTTGATGCCCTCGGTGGTCCCCCGGGTGAAGATGATCTCGCGACGTTCGCCGGCGTTGAGAAACGTGCGTACCGTTTCGCGGGTGCGCTCGTAAGCCGCCGTGGCCTCATCGGCCAGAGTGTGCAGGCCACGATGGATATTGGCGTTGTAACGCCGGTAGTACTCCTCCAGCGTGGCAATCACCTGCCTCGGCGTCTGGCTGGTCGCGGCATTGTCCAGATAGACCAGTGGCTTGCCGTGCACTTTCCGTTCGAGGATCGGGAAGTCGGCGCGCACCGCGACCACGTCCAGCGCTCGCTCGTTCATGACTGGCATGACTTAGACGTCTCCGAGAGCGACCGAGGCTTCCACCAGGCCGGCCAGGTTGAAGCGCTCCGGCAGCTTGCCGGCTATCGCCAGTTCGACTCGCTCCGCCACGGCATCCACTTCCACCTGCTCCATTACCTCGCCAGCGAAGGCCAGGGTCAGAAGACCTCGAGCGGTCTGCTCGTCGATACCGCGGGTGCGCAATGCATAGACGGCCTCCTCGTTGAGCTGTCCGGTGGTCGCCCCGTGGGAGCACTTCACATCGTCGGCATAGATCTCGAGTTCAGGCTTGGTGTCGATTTCGGCACGGTCGGAGAGCAGTAGATTGGCGTTGTTCTGGTACGCCTCGATCTTCTGGCTGTCGCGCTTGACGATCACCTTGCCGTTGAACACGCCACGCGCCCGGTCGTCGAGAACGCCTTTGTAATTCTCGTTGGAGTAGGTACGCGGTGAGTTGTGGTTGACCAGCGTATGGTTATCGACATGCTGTCGGCCCTGGCCATAGAAGAGACCGTTGAAGCCGGCTTGCGCCCCTTCGCCATTCAGGTCGGCAACCAGGTCGTTACGCACCAGCGCCCCGCCCAAGTTGAGGTTGAATGAGATGTAATGGCTATCGCGCGCCTGCTCGACATGGATGCTCGCCACATGCAGATCGCCCAGTGGTGCCTCCTGCAACTTGTAGTGGGTCAAGTTGGCACCGCGATCGAGCATGATCTCTTCGACCAGATTGGTGAAGTTGGCCGCCTCGCTCTCGCCGATATGATGTTCGATGACGGTGGCCTGGCTGCGGCTGCCCATTTCGATCAAGATACGCGGATGACTCATCACCGGCTCGGCATTGGCGCGCGACAGGAACTGCAGCACGATCGGCTTCTCCACCACCGTGCCGGGCGCCAGCCGGAGCAGGGCTCCCTCTTCCATGAATGCGGTGTTGAGTGCCGAGAAGGGGGAGAACTCGACCCCGGTCAAGCGACCCAACGGGCCGCCTACGGCTTCATGGTTGGCGTCGATGGCCTGGCTCAACGGCTGCAGTACGACACCTCCTGGTAGGTCGGCGAGGTCGGACAGCGCACTGCTGAACACCCCATCGACGAAGGTCAAGCGGTGCGCCTCGATCGGCAGCACCAGCGTCGCGCTGGTAGCCGGTGAAAATTCGGCATTCTGGGCCAGCGCAAAATTGGCCTTGGCGATCGCGCCTACATCAGTATATTTCCACGCCTCGTCGCGGCGCGTAGGGAAGCCCAGCGCCTCGAAGCGCGCCGCACCGGCCTGGCGCCGCGCCGCGACCCATGACGGTTCGGCACCATGCACCTCGAGTCGCTCACTGATGCGCTCGTTCAGCCGGTTCAGAAAGGTCTGTACGTCGCTCATGCCGCAGACTCCTCCTGTACCCAATCGTAGCCCCGCGCCTCGAGCTCTTTCGCCAGCTCCTTGTCACCGCTCTTGACGATACGGCCATCGACCAGCACATGGACATGATCAGGGGTGATGTAGTCCAGCAGACGCTGGTAATGTGTCACCAACAGGATGCCGCGACTCGCATCGCGCAACGAGTTGACCCCATCGGCGACGACCTTCATCGCGTCGATATCGAGGCCCGAGTCGATTTCGTCGAGCATGGCGAGCTTGGGTTGCAGTACCAACATCTGCAGTATCTCGTTGCGCTTCTTTTCGCCACCAGAGAAGCCTTCGTTGACGGCACGCTGCAGGAAGCTCGCGTCCATCTTCATTTCGGCGATCTTCTCCTTGACCAGCTTCATGAATTCCGGGGCAGGTATCTCACCCTCGCCTCGCGCTTGGCGCTGCGCATTGAGTGCCGCCTTGAGCAGATAGATGTTCTTCACCCCGGGGATCTCCACCGGGTATTGGAAACTCATCAGCAGACCGGCCTGAGCACGCTCCTCCACCTCCATCTCGAGCACGTCCTGGCCTTCGAAGGTGATCGTCCCCTCGGTCACTTCATAGCCATCCTTGCCAGCAATCACCGCCGACAATGTCGACTTGCCGGCCCCATTGGGACCCATGATGGCGTGCACCTCGCCAGCGCGGATCGTCAGATCGAGACCCTTGAGGATTTCCTTGCCTTCCACGGAGACGTGAAGATTCTTGACTTCGAGCATGTCGGTACCCTTGTTCCTGTCAGGCCGTCATTCGGACGACCTGAAATAAAATGTTCAAAACGTTGACGGAGTCGTATCGACGTCCTTAGCCCACGGCACCTTCGAGCGTGACGTTCAGCAGTGCCTCGGCCTCCACGGCGAACTCCATCGGCAACTCCTGGAACACGTCCTTGCAGAAACCGTTGACGATCATGCTCACCGCATCCTCTTCGGAGATACCACGGCTCTGGCAATAGAAGAGCTGGTCCTCACCAATCTTCGAGGTCGTCGCCTCATGCTCGAGAGTCGAGGTGCTGTTGCCGATCTCTTGGTAAGGGAAGGTGTGAGCGCCGCAGCGGTCGCCAATCAGCAGCGAGTCGCACTGGGTAAAATTACGAGCTCCCTTGGCGCGCGGCCCGATCTTGACTAACCCGCGGTACGACTGTTCGCTGTTCCCGGCAGCGATCCCCTTGGCAACGATATAGGAGCGCGAGCCTTCGCCGATATGGATCATCTTGGTCCCGGTATCGGCCTGCTGACGACCGTTGGTCACGGCAACGGAGTAGAACTCACCGATGCTGTCCTTACCACGCAGGATGCAGGAGGGATACTTCCAGGTGATCGCCGAACCGGTCTCGACCTGGGTCCAGCTGATGCGGGCGCGATCGCCACGGCACTCGCCACGCTTGGTGACGAAGTTATAGATGCCGCCCTTGCCCTCTTCGTCACCGGGGTACCAGTTCTGTACCGTGGAGTACTTGATATAGGCATCCTCGAGTGCCACCAGCTCGACAACAGCGGCGTGAAGCTGATTCTCATCGCGCATCGGCGCGGTACAACCCTCCAGGTAGGAGACCTGGGCGCGACTTTCGCAGATGATCAGCGTACGCTCGAATTGGCCGGTATTGGCGGCATTGATCCGGAAATAGGTGGAAAGCTCCATCGGGCAGGTCACGCCTTCAGGGACGAAGACGAAGGAGCCATCAGTGAATACCGCCGAGTTGAGTGCAGCAAAATAGTTGTCTGCCACCGGCACCACCGTGCCCAAGTACTGCTTGATCAGCTCCGGATAATCGCGGATGGCCTCGGAGATCGAACAGAAGATCACACCCGCCTCGCCCAGCTTCTCCTTGAACGTCGTCGTCACCGACACGGAGTCGAAGACCGCATCCACCGCCACGCCAGCAAGTGCGGCTCGCTCATGTAGCGGAATACCCAGCTTTTCATAGGTTTCGAGGAGCTTGGGATCGACCTCATCCAGGCTCTGTGGCCGGTCTTCGTCTTTTTTGGGTGCACTGAAGTAGGAAATCGCCTGATAGTCGATCGGCGGATAGTGCAGGTGCGCCCAAGAGGGCGGCGTCATCTTGAGCCACTGACGATAGGCATCGAGACGCCACTCCAGCATCCACTCGGGTTCCCCCTTCTTCTTGGAGATGAAGGCGATGGTGTCCTCATCGAGGCCGGGCGGTATGGTGTCGCTCTCGATGTCGGTCACGAAACCATGGGTATATTCGCGACGGACAAGCTGTTCCATTTCCTGACTTGCCATTTTCTCTCCCCCTTTCCGAGCGCGGCTTGGCGCTACCCTCGGTCATCACGGTTACTAGCGACTGGCATCAAAGGCCAGGTTCACGGTTTGAATCGGTAGCTGTACAGGCAACTTGATTGGCGCAGCTTGGGACAGATGAGCCAGTGTCACGCTATCGAGCAGCGCGCGTATCGCCAACGACACCCGCTGCCAGTTATCGGCAACACCGCAAGTCGCGGCAAGATCGCAATCGCCGCCTGCCAGGCTGCACTCGGTCATCGCCACCGGCCCCTCGATGGCACTGATGATATCGCTGGCGGTGATCTGCGATGCCGGTCGCGCCAGACGATAACCGCCTTGCGCGCCCCGCTGCGAGACGACCAACCCGGCTTTCGCCAACATCTTCAGCGTCTTGCTAACGGTGGGGTGCGGCAGATTGGCTCGCTCCGCCAGATCGATCGCAGCATGCGACTGATCGGGGTAGCGGGCGATCTGCGCCATCAAGACGGCAGCATAATCGGTCAGCCGAGACAGCTTGAGCATGGTGACGCTCCCTACGTTACGACATGCCAGCACGGCAGGCATCAATTGCGGACCATTTTAGTCCTGTATATGGGTGATGTGAAGGGGAGGAAAACTATCGGGGTGATTGAAAGGAAGCAACAACATGGCTATTTGGCGCCCTAATGTAAGAAAACAAAGTAAATTATCCTCTAATTTGCACATATATGGTGCAATTAAGCACCATCATTGTGCAGAACTAGGCGCCACCTTTTCTTTGTCGCTAATCGGTAACACAATAACCTATTGATTTTTTGTGAATATCTTAGCATTGTGCAGAAAATGTGTATTATATTAGCTACACTTGACATTACCTATGCAAATCGAAAACAGTGGTTTCCATTAATAGAGAAAATGCAAAAAATTGATTCCCTTACAAATATTACATTGAGGCATGTATAATGCTTAGGTCACTAAGACCAAGGAGCCTGTAACTTACCTGACAAAAGCAAGCGGTATAACGACCTGGTAAGGATGCAAGGTAGTTATTTTCCCACATCTTCTGTACTGGTTTAGGCCATGGAAGATCCGAGACGCAAGGAGCATCATTGATATGCGAATATCGATATTTGGATCAGGCTATGTAGGACTCGTGACCGGCGCCTGTCTCGCCGATGTCGGACACGAGGTGATGTGTGTCGATGTCGATGCCGACAAAGTCGCTGCACTCAACAACGGCAAGGTCCCCATCCATGAACCAGGGCTCGAGACCCTGATTCAGCAAAATATCAAGGAAGAGCGCCTTTTCTTCACCACCGATGCCGAAAAGGCCGTCAACTTCGGCGTTCTGCAGTTCATTGCCGTTGGCACCCCGCCTGATGAAGATGGCAGTGCAGATCTCAAGTATGTGCTGGACGTGGCGCGCACGATTGGCACCCACATGCAGGATTATAAGGTCATCATCGACAAGTCCACCGTACCCGTGGGCACCGCTGACAAGGTGGCGGAGATGGTCACCAATACCCTCTCCGAGCGTGGCACAACGCTCGATTTCGATGTCTGCTCCAACCCAGAGTTCCTCAAGGAGGGCGCTGCCATCGAGGACTTCTCACGAGGCTCTCGCATCGTCATCGGCACCGAATCCGAACGCGTCAAGCGGTACATGAAGGAGTGCTACGGTCCCTACAATCGTCAGCAGAACAAGCTACTGTTTATGGACGTGCGCAGTGCCGAACTGACCAAGTACGCCGCCAATGCCATGCTTGCCACCAAGATCAGCTTCATCAATGAGATCGCCAATTTGGCTGAGAAGCTGGGGGCTGACATCGAGCAGGTGCGCCATGGCATAGGTAGCGACCCTCGCATCGGCTATCACTTCATCTATCCCGGCTGCGGCTATGGCGGCTCCTGCTTTCCCAAGGATGTCCAGGCACTGGCGCGTACCGCGCGTAGCATCGATCACGAATCGGTGCTGCTCGAAGCGGTCGAGACGGTCAATAACCGTCAGAAAAGCGTGCTGTTCGACAAGGTTTCCCACTCGCTTGGCCATGATCTCAAGGGCAAGACCATCGCCCTATGGGGGCTTGCGTTCAAGCCCAATACCGACGATATGCGCGAAGCGCCGAGCCGCGCGCTGATGGAATCGCTTTGGAAAGCGGGAGCCAAGGTCCGAGCCTACGATCCCGAAGCCATGGATGAATGTCGTCGCATCTATGGCGAACGCGACGATCTTACATTGACCAAGCGCCGCGACGAAACCCTGAACGATGCCGATGCACTGGTGATCTGCACTGAATGGAAAGCCTTTCGCACCGTCGATTTCGATAAGGTACGTGACAAGCTCTCCACACCGGTGATGATTGACGGACGTAACATCTTCGATCCGGAAATCGTCAAGGCCGCAGGCCTCGCCTACTACGCTATCGGCCGTGGCGATACTCTGCCATCACCATCACCGTCACTCGCTGCGACTGCATGAGCACGGTGTGAGCCGGGCGTCGATGACTCGGCGCCCCACCACGCTCTTTATTGCCATTACGCCAACAGGTGTAAAAGCGATGCTGTCCGCCATGTCGGCCGAGCAGAATCCTTGCCGGCCGCATGCACTATCAGGAGATGACGTCTATGGCGAGTCGACCTCATGTTCCGAGACCTTCTACCGCCAGTTGGGTGACGGAGTTCACCGTGCTGCTGCTGGGCCTTGCCCTGCTGATCGTGTTGATCTCGGAACTCCCTCGGGACATCTTCAATCCCGAGTCCCAAAGCTTCTTCTTTGCCGTGGGTGCCATCGGTATCTGGCGCTATTCGTGGTGGCTGGTACAGGCAGTACGCTCGACCTGGTACAACCGCAAGGTATTTCCAAGGCTCAGGGCTGAAGCCGACGCGGCCAGTGCCAGGATGCGCCCCGATGCGCTCTACGTGCTCTGCACGTCGTATCGCATCGAAACCGAGGTGAGCTTTTCAGTCTATGATGCCCTGATCAAGGAGGCCCGCGATTACGGTGTACCAACGACGATCTTTGCTGCCCTTTCGGACCGTACCGATGTCGATATCATCGACCATGTCCTTGATGAGAATGGCCGGCCGGGGAATATCGAGATCTGCTACATGTTCCAGAAGGGGGATGGCAAGCGCTCGGCCATGGCCGAGGTACTGCGTGCCATCTCACGCCGCATGCCATCGAGAAACTCAGTACTGGTCTCGATGGATGGCGATATCCGGCTGGAGCCCGGCACCTTCGAGCACTCCCTCTCGTTCTTCCTCAGCCGCGACGACCTCGGTGCAATCACCACCAACAATACCGCCAAGGTGACCGGCAACGATGCCACCAAGGAGTGGTATGACCTGCGCTATGCTCAGCGCCATCTGGTGATGAGTTCGCTGTCTCTTTCCGAGCGTTTGCTAGTGCTGACAGGGCGTTACAGTGCCTTTCGCGTCGATCTGGCTACCCATCCGGAGTTCATCTCCCTGGTGGAGAACGATCACGTCTACCATTGGCGCTTCGGCAACTTCAAGTTCCTTTCCGGGGATGACAAGTCGACCTGGTACTGGCTGCTCAAGCATGGCTGGAAGATGCTCTACATTCCCGATGTCTATGTCACCGGTTTTGAGGAGCTGCCCAACCGCAAGCGCTTCTTCGCCTCGACGACCGACCTGATGCGCCGCTGGTATGGCAACATGCTGCGCACCAGCGAGCGAGCCATCAAGCTCGGCCCCAAGCCGATGGGCTGGTTCACCTGGTGGAGCCTGGTCGATCAACGACTGTCGATGTGGACCACCCTGGTGGGCCCCAGCGTGGCCATCCTGGTGTCGCTGTTCATCCGTCCATCGTTCATTTTCGCCTATCTGCTGTGGATTCTGTTCACCCGCAGTATCGCGACCTCGATCCTGGCCTGGCAGCGCGGCCGTTTCAGCCTGCTGTGGATACCGCTGATCTACTACAACCAGGTATTCGGCGCGATCCTCAAGACCTACGTCAGCTTCCGCTTCAATCGGCAAAAGTGGTCACGCCAAGGCATTTCCGCAGGTGAACCCACTGATCCCGTGGCAGCACGTCGACAACGGCACATGGGGCACTTCATGCATGCCGTCTACTTTACCAGCCTGCTCTTCGTGCTGGTTCTCGCCACTGGCGTGCTAGCGCCGCCCGACTACATGTCACTGGCCATTCTTCGGGATTGGGGACTCTGGCCACATTGAGTAGCGATTCAAAAACTGCGCCACGGCGCTCAGAACATTATCAAGGAGAAGACGCATGCCTGACCCAACCAATCGTCATGACAGCGTCGATCGCAAGGAACCGTCATTAGGTCGCCAGGGCAACGCTACTGGCGCACGCGACGAGAGCGCACCTGCATCGGCCCAAGCGCCAGCTGGCAACCTGCGTGATACCAGCCAGATTCAACATGAGCGCCGCGACGAGCGGCAGCATGTGCGGGTACCGGCCCCCTTCCAGGCGAGAACCGAAGATGGACGCATCTTCGACGGTATCGATGTCTCGATGGGGGGATTCGAGCTCAAAGGCGATGCCGCCATTGCCCCCGGCGCCGTGATGCCGATTTCGCTATTGATGTCAGCGGGAACGGCAGAGCTGATCGTGCCGGTCGAGGCACACTGCCTGCGCTGCCATCCCGATGATGAGGGGCAATACCGGGCCGCATTTCGCATCACCCATATCGATCCTGCCCAGCAGGAGGTGCTCAGACGACTGATTCGCGCCTACTTGAGCGGGCGCTATGCCAGTGTCGAGAGTCTGATCGATGACGAGGACCCGCAAACGCCACGCAAGCGTAAGTCAGGTGCGGCGGCCCCCCCCGCCGCCCCACCCCGCCCTTGGGGACGCTATGTCGCGCTCTTTGCGGCGGCAGCTCTGCTCGTGGTCGTTGGGGCCGCCACGGCATACCGCAACTTCATGCTGATCGAGCCGAGCTTTGCCGCGGTGACGGCACCGAGAATCGATATCCGCGCCCCCGGCGCCGGCATCCTCGAGGATCATCCCTGGCAGGCGGGGGATCGAGTCGAGCGCGACCAATACCTGACCGGCGTCAACAACAGCGACCTGGAATCCGACCTGATCCTGGCGCGGGCATCGCAGAGCTACAACGAACGGCTGATCGAAAACCTGCAGGAGAGTCTCGCCTCGGGCAACGGGCAGGTCAGCATGGCCAACTCGGCACAGCCGGGCAGCGGCGACTCCGTCTCCTATGAAACCGCCTCCCCGGAGATCGCCCAGGCACGTGTCGAGCAGTTCGAGACGGTACGCGATTACGAAAGCTCCCGCGTCAGCGCGCTAGAGGCGCGCATGTCGATGAACGAGATCCACAGCCCTTGCGACTGTCTGGTGGCCTGGGCACTGAGTAGTGCCGACGGCACCTATATCAACGAAAGCGAGCGGATCATGACCCTCATTCGTACCGGGGAGGAGGATGTCATGGTCGAAGCCCTCGTGCACATGAGCGACATCGCTCGGATATCGCCCGACCAGACGGCCTTCATCGCACTACCCAACGCTTCGGAGCCGATTCGTGCCCAGGTACGCAGCGTCGCGCTCGACGTAGAACGTCAACCACGCGCCGGCTTCCCCAACTGGGTTCGTCAGCAGCAGAACGTCGCAAGCGTACTGCTGGTGCCCGAAACCTCGCTGCCGGCCGAGGCGGTAGGCCAGCCAGTCGACGTGCGTTTCACCGAAACACCGACTCTTGCCGCAACGGCTGAGTGGATCTATCAAGGCGGTCGCGCCGTGAGCCAGTACGTCACTGGTCTCTATCAATCCGTGACCAATCGTGACGACGAATCTCAGGAATCCGCATCGGGGTGAGCGTCCAAGCCATGCGATCGGTCGTCCGGCCGATCGCACACCGCCAAGGAGACAACGATGAACGGCATCATTCGACATACCGCCCGTGCTCGCACTTTTCTTCTCGCATCGAGCATCTTGGTGCCCGCTCTGGCGCTCGGTGGCCTGGCCACCGAAGCCCAGGCGCAGGACGAAGTGGAGCTCAGCGTGCCCCAACTAACGTCGTGCTCCGAGCGCTATTCACTGATCTCCAGTATGCAACCCGAATTGCGCCAGGATGCGCGCGAGGCGATACGCCGCGGTTTCGACACTCGCCGTGACTGGGGCACGGATGAAAACATCGAAATCATGAGACGCGACACCACCGCCCGGGGCGAACCCGTAGTACGGGTTCACTATCCCGAAGGCACCTCCTCGCCAGGCGATACCGAGCCAGGGGGAGCCGGATTCTATACCGAACACACGGAGCTCGCTGGTGCCGACAGCGCCTGCCTGCGCTACCAGGTCCGCTTCGCCCCGGATTTCGACTTCGTGAGAGGCGGCAAGTTACCCGGCCTGTATGGAGGAGAGGCACCCAGCGGAGGGGATCGCGCCACCGGGGAGAATGGCTTCTCGATGCGCTTCATGTGGCGAGAGGATGGCGATGGCGAACTCTATGAGTATGTCGTCAATCAGGATGAGGAGTATGGCGCCTCCGTTGGCCGCGGCCTGTGGCGCTTCGAGACAGGACGCTGGGTCACCATCGAACAGGAAATCGTGCTCAACGATCCTGACCGCAAGAACGGCGTGGCGCGGGTCTGGATCGATGGCGAGCCGATCCTTGAGCAGCAAGGCATCGTCTATCGCACCACCGATAGCCTGCATATCGATGGCGTGATGTTCTCGACTTTCTTCGGAGGCCATGGCGAAGAGTGGCGCACGCCGTACGATCAGAGCGTCGACTTCGCCGGTTTCCGCCTCTACGCCCCCAGTTCATAACATTATTCGCTTGATTACACGGATGTGATGAATCATGGCCAAACAATTCGCCTTTGTGGTGGCGCCCCGGTCGTTACCGCGCCGCCTGCTTTCAATCGGGGTGGCGATGACCTGGTGCCTGGCAGCGCCAACTCATGCGCTTACGCTGGAGGAGCGCAAGGCCCTCGATCTCTCTCCCTATACCGTCAATGACTCCGACGCGAGCTACTTCGACGTCGAGGCGCGCCAGCAGCTGCTGCAGGAGACCCCCAACGCCATCCTGCGTATCGGCAGTGACACCCTTGCCACTGGCACCAGCTGTCGTCAGCAGCTGGCACAGCCGCCGATCACTACCCGCCTGCGCGTCCCGGGCTATTACCCGAGCCCTGAGGAGTGGGAGGAGGCTTCCGAACCGCTGTTCAAGTTCGAGGACACGGTCTCCCTGTTGGCCGGCTCCTTTGTCGCGACCGATGACATCTACTATGCCGAGTGCCTGGTGAAGTTTCTCGACCACTGGGCAGATAATGATGCATTGATGAACTTCTACTATGCCGGGACCGAGCCCCAGGCTTGGTTCGCCACCGAATCGATGATCTTTGCCGCCGCCATGGCCTACTCCGTGGTCAGGCCGGAGGTCGAGGGTCTCGAGGAGGAGCGGGAGAATGTCGAGAGGTGGCTGACAGACCTATCACAGCGCCATATCGAGATTCCCGGCGAACCTGAAAACAGCTGCTGCAACAACCATTTCTACCGCCGCGCACTCTACGCCACCATGGTGGGGGTGCTGACGGAGAATGACGAGCTCTTCCAGATCGGTGTCAGTGCCATCTACTCGGCACTCCACGACATGACCGAGACAGGTGCTTTACCGCTGGAAATTCAGCGCGGTCGACGCGCCACGCACTATCAGAATTACGCCCTGCTCTACCTGATCACCAATATGGAGATCATCGCCAGGCAGGGATATGACATCTATGCCCTCGAAATCGAGGGCCGCACCATTCATGACGCCGTCGACTTTGCCATGTCGGCCATCGAGGATCCTCACGTGCTCGGTGAATCGGTACCTCGTGAGCAGTATCGTGGCTTCCTTCGCGATCCCCAGTACTTCTCCTGGATGGAGATCTATCAGTCGCGTTTCGACGACCCGCGTATAGACGAGCTCCTGACTCAAGCTCGTCCCATCTACAACCGCAGCGCCGGCGGCTATGCAACGCTCTACTTCATGGATCCTGAAGCACAGCAGCAGATCGTCTTCGACGAGCGCTCAGAAACGGAGTCATTCGATGGCTTGTCCTGGAACTAGCCCCATGAAGGATGACAACTTAGGGAACAATGCCATGCAGCGATTCAAGAAACGTTTCACCTATCAATTTCCCCGCTCCGCCCGTTCTCGTTCGATAGCGAGAACCGCGCCTCTTGTCAGCAGTGCCGCGCTTCTGCTGGTACTGGCAGGTTGTGCCACGACCGAACCGCCCGGCGGTGAACACGCGCCGGCCATTCCCGAGCAGTATCACTCCTGGTTCGACGGCGGTATCGACGCCAACATGACCGGCGAGGATTGGCAGCGCTTGAACTACGCACAGCGGCTGCTCGAAGAGGGAGACTACAACCGAGGCATCGCAGAGCTCGATGCGTTGATCAGGCAGGGAAGTTTCCCACCGGCTTACTATCATCTGGCCCGTCTTTACGAAAATGGCGAAGGAGTCGAGCGGGATACTGCCAAGGCAGCCAGGCTCTATGGCGAGGCACTCGAGCGCCCCTCCCCCATGCTGGGGCACGCATCACTGAACCTCGCCCAGCTCTATCTGGCCGGCGATGGTGTCGAGCGCAACGATGCGCTGGCCTACTACCTGCTTTGGCAAGCGGTGGAAGAGGATATCGACCGCAACGAACGTCTCTTCCTCGCCGAGCTGCTCTCCGAGGGTGGCGAGCAGGTACAGGCCGATCCCGATCTGGCCAGGCAGCTCTATGAAGAGGCTGCCCAAGCGGGTTGGGAAGCAGGCTGGCTGGCTCTTGCCGAAGCCCGGCGGCCAGGCGGATGGCTAGGCCAGGATGACGCGCAGGCAGAGGCGTATGCCCAACGCTATGTAGACACGCTGGAGCAGAAAGCCGCCGCCGGGGATACCCGCGCCATGCTTGGAATGGCCGGCCTCTACTCAACGAACGGCCTGCTGGAGCATGATCCTCAACGCGAGATCGAGTGGCTGGAGCGCGCCGCTCAAGAGGGCGACGTGGATGGCATGGCGCGTCTTGGGGATCGCCTGATTACCAGTAGTGACCAGGCCGGCTCGGCTGAGCTTGGCATGCAGTGGCTGCAGCGCGCAGCGGAGGCGGGGTCCGACGATGCCGCCGTCAGCCTTGGTAGAGCCTATCTCGAGGGAGAGGGCATTGCCGCAGACCCCGAGAGAGGTATTGCCCTGCTCGAACAGGTAGCCGAGCGCAACCATGGGCTTGCCCTGGCCGTGCTGGGCGAGGTCTACCTGAGCGGAGAGATCATCGAATCAAATCCCGAGCGTGCCTTGGAATATCTCGAGCGCGGACATCGTGCCGGTCATCCCTATGCCACGGCACAGCTGGGATCGCTCTACCTGGGGGGCGACATCGTCGAGGCCGACTCGCAACGCGCCGAAGCGTTGTTACAGCAAGCGGCCGAGCGCGGCCAAGGCTCGGCACTAAGAGAACTCGGACAGGCCTACCTGTCGGGCGAAGGGCTCAGTGCCAATCCTGAGCGGGCAGAGAGGCTGCTCCAAGGGGCAGCCGATGCCGGCGATACGACGGCCATGACACAGCTGGGGGAGGCGTACATGTTCGGCGATCTCAGCGAGCCCGCTCCCCAACAAGGTCGTGAATTCGTCGAGCAGGCTGCCGAGCTGGGCGATGCCTACGCCATGGTGGTGATGGGGCGTGCCTATCGTGAAGGACGAGGCGTGCCAAGAAACCTCGGGCAATCCGAGCAGTGGCTCAATCGCGCCCAGGCGGCAGGGCACCCCTCTGCCGCCCACGCCCTGTCGCATACCTATCGTGCCATGGGGGCAGGCGGCGATATCGATGCTCTGACGCAGGCCGCCAACGCAGGCCATGTCGGAGCCATGGCCGACCTGGGCCGCGCCTATGTATACGGTGATGGCGTAGCGCAAAATCTTGAACAAGGGCGCGAGTGGCTGGAGCGTGCCAACCGTGAAGGGCATGCTGGTGCGGCAGCGGAGCTCGGCCGCCTCTATCTAGACGGACGTGGCGTCACCCGCGACACCGCGGCGGGGCGCGAATATCTCGAGCGCGCCATGGCCCAGGGCCATGATGGCGCCCGTGCCGATCTTGGTCGCCTGCTGCTTGAGGAGAGTGACGGTGCCGGTGGTATCGGACTACTGGAACAGGCCGCCGCCAGCGGCCATCCTGGCGCTCGCATGACCCTTGGCGAGGCCTACCTCCAGGGCGGCCATGTGACGCAGGATACTCAGCGGGGGCTCGATTATCTACGAGGTGCCGCCAATGACGGCAATGCCTATGCCGCTCGCCTGATCGGACAGGCCTATCTGGAGGGAAGTGGTGTCGAGGCCGACCCCGAGCAGGCCGAGCGCTGGCTTGGCCAGGCTTCGGATGGCGGCGACCTGGGGGCCACCACGCAACTCGGGGTTGCTTTGCTGCGTGGAGAGGAGGGCCTCGCCCAGGAGGTGGAGCGTGGTCATGACCTGCTGCAAAGAGCTGCAGAGCGCGACAACTCCTATGCCCAGGCCGTACTAGGACGCGAATATCTGCTCGGTGACATTCTCCCCCACTCCCCCGAGGAGGGTGCCGACTATCTTCTTCGGGCTGCCCAGCAGGGCCACTCCAGCGCACGTCTATCATTGGCGCAAGCCTACCTGGCTGCCAATGGCCTGCCCCAGGCCAACAATCAGCAAGCCCTGCTATGGCTTGACGGCATCATCGAGGGCGACAGCCAGATGGCACTTGAGACCTTGCGTCAGCTATTGACCGATGAGGAGGCTCAGGAAGCACTCGGCGAGGCCCCGGTCGCCTCCACCAACTGAACGTGTTCCTCCTACCTCAACGAACAAGCCGGCCCTGGGCCGGCTTGTTCGTTTGCAGCTGAGACACGTGAGCTAGCGCCTCATTCACCGTCGAAGGGGTTGCGCAGCACGATGGTCTCGTTCCGATCCGGCCCGGTAGAGATGATGTCGATCGAGGTGCCCACCTGCTCTTCAAGGAAGCTGATATAGGCACGCGCATTGGCCGGCAGATCCTCGACGCGCTTCACGCCGAGGGTCGAATCGCTCCAGCCAGGCAGATCCGTGTAGAGCGGCTCAATCGCTTCGTAGCCCTCGGAATCCACCGGCGTGTCCAGTACCTCGCCATCCTTGCTGCGATAGCCCACACAAACACGAATGTTCTCCAGACCGTCGAGTACATCGAGCTTGGTCAGACACAGGCCCGACACCGAATTGATCTGGACCGCATGCCGTAGCGCCACGGCATCGAACCAGCCGCAACGACGCGGGCGACCGGTAGTGGCACCAAACTCATGTCCACGCTCGGCCAGGTGCCGCCCGAACTCATCGAACAGTTCGGTCGGGAAAGGACCGGAGCCGACACGCGTGGTGTAGGCCTTGGTGATCCCCAGTACGTAGTCGAGATAGAGCGGCCCCACCCCCGAACCGGTAGCGGTTCCGCCGGCAGTGGTGTTTGAGCTGGTCACGTAGGGATAGGTACCGTGGTCGATGTCGAGCAGCGAGCCCTGAGCCCCCTCGAAGAGGATGTTCTCGCCCGCCTTGCGCATATCGTGCACCAGGCCCACGGTATCGCAGACCATGGGGCGCAGCTCTTTGGCCATGGCCATGGCCTCGTCGAGTATCTGCTGAAAATCGACCGGCGCTTCACCGTGGTACTGAGTCAGAACGAAGTTGTGATAGCGCAGCACCTCGCCGAGCTTGGCCGCAAAGCGCTCAGGGTAGAGCATATCGCCGAGACGCAGGCCGCGACGGGCCACCTTGTCCTCGTAGGCCGGCCCGATACCACGTCCGGTCGTGCCGATCTTGGCCACGCCACGATCCTTTTCGCGCGCCTGGTCGAGGCGCACATGGTAGGAGAGGATCAGCGGACAGGCAGGTGACAGGCGCAAGCGCTCGCGCACCGGCACACCCTTGGCTTCCAGCTCGCGAATCTCCTTGATCAGCGCCTCGGGGGAGAGCACCACCCCATTGCCGATCACACAGATCTTGTCGTCGCGCAGCACACCGGAGGGAATCAGGTGCAGCACGGTCTTCTCACCGTCGATCACCAGGGTATGGCCGGCATTGTGTCCCCCCTGAAAACGCACCACGGCGGCCGCGGACTCAGTCAGCAGATCGACGACCTTGCCCTTGCCTTCATCACCCCATTGGGTGCCCAGTACGACTACATTCTTGCCCATTGCGTTCGTCTCTTTATCGATTCGTTATCGAGTCGTCATCGAATCTTCAGCGAATCTCAGCGAAGGTAATGCGTATCGAAGATTCGCGTATGTCTAACCCTACCACTCAGCTCAGGGGCGTAACCTGCCACTCGCCGCCGAGGCGAGCCAGGTGCCGGCTGCAGCGGTGTACCTCAGGTCCGGTGCGCTGTCCCGGCAGTGCCACCACTACCCGCTCCCCAGCCTGGCGCAGCGATGCCACCATGTCCGCACAGGCCGAGGCGTCCTCTGCCGTGACCCAGATGCCGTCGCAGGATGGCTCCTTGATGGCAAGCGACGCCAGCATCTTGAGATCCATGGAGAAGCCCGTGGCAGGACGCGCACGCCCGAAGGCGCGACCAGTATCATCATAGCGTCCCCCCTTGGCCAGCGCCTGACCATAACCCGGAACATAGGCGGCGAACATCATGCCAGTGTGGTACTGGTAGCCGCGCAGTTCCGCCAGATCGAAGTAGAGCGCCACCTGGGGATACTCGCGGCTCACCCCCTCGCTCAGGGAGATCAACTGATCCAGTGCCGCACCGACCGCGGCGGGTGCCTCGGCGAAGGCCCTGCGTGCCGAGTCGAGCACCTCAACTCCACCATGCAGTGCCGGCAGCGCCAGGAACATCTCGGCCAGCGCCGGGTCCGTGACACTTTCCGACACGCGCCTGGCCAGAGCATCGGGCGACTTCAGTTCGAGCGCATCGAACAGCGCTCGCTCCTGAGGAGGGTCGAGTTCAGCGGCACTCACCAGACTGCGATAGATGCCGATATGTCCCAGCGCCAAGTGAATTTCACTGGCCCCGGCATGTTCCAGGCTCGAGATGGCGAGACGCAGAATTTCCAGATCCGCTTCCTGGCCTGCATGGCCGAAAAGCTCCACCCCCACCTGCACCGGGCTGCGCCCGCCCTGATGCTGGTCAGCCTTGGCGCGTAGCACGTTGGTGCAATAGCACAGCCGCACCGGCCCCTGGCGGCGCAGCGAGTGGGCATCCATTCGCGCTACTTGAGGCGTCACGTCGGCGCTGACCCCCATCATCCGGCCGGTCAATTGATCGGTAAGCTTGAAGGTCTGCAGATCGAGGTCGGTGCCGGTGCCGGTCAACAGCGAGTCGAGAAACTCCACCGGCGGTGGCATGACCTGATCGAAGCCCCAGCGATAGTACAGGTCGAGCAGCCCACGACGCAGCTCTTCCATGCGTGCCGCCTGAGGCGGCAGCACTTCATCCATCCCGTCGGGAAGCAGCCAGCGGTCTGCAATGGTCATCTATCCCACCCTGCCAGATATTGATGGCTGACCAGATCCCAGGCGTTCACCTCGGCGCGCCTGATGATGCTTCACGAGGATTCTGGCCACAAAAAAACCGGGCCACGCCCGGTTGAAGGAGTCTATCACGTTTGGCCCCGGGGTGAACCCCGGGGCCGGGCTGTCACTCGTCTTCGCCGGCTGCTCCGCCATTGCCATTGCCGCCGCCACCGATCTCCTGCACGGCAGGGTCGTTGAGATAGCGGAAGAAGTGGCTGGTCGGCTCCAGTACCAGCATGTTGCCTTCGCCTGCGAAGCTGTCGCGATAGGCATTCAGGCTACGATAGAAGGTGAAGAACTCCTGGTCCTGCTCGTAAGCCGCAGAGAAGATCGACGCCGCTTCGGCATCCCCCTCACCACGCAGTGTCTCGGCACGCTCGGTGGCCTGGGCCAGCAGTACCTGGCGCCGCCGGTCGGCGTTGGCACGAATACGCTCGGCCTCCTCCTGACCCTGGGCACGCCATTCGCGCGCTTCGCGCTCACGCTCGGAACGCATCCGATCGTAGACCGCGGCCGAGACGTCCTGGGGCAGGTCGATACGCTTGACACGAATGTCGAGAATCGAGACCCCGAGCTCCTCGCGCATCAGCGCATCGAGTTCCTGGGTCGGACGAATCATCAAGTCGTCGCGGCGCTCGGCGATGATCTGCTGCAAGTCGAGGCGACCGAACTCGTTACGCAGACTCTCGTCGACACGTGGCTGGATCAGGCGGATCGCCATCATCTCGTCGCCAGCGGTCGCCTCGTAGTAGCGAGTCGGATTGATCACCTGCCACTTGACGAAGGAGTCGACGATCACCGCCTTCTGCTCCAGCGTCAGGTAACGGCTGGTATCGGTATCCAGCGTCAGCACCCGGGTGTCGAAATTGCGGACCGTCTGGGTGATGGGAACCTTGAAGTGAAGTCCCGGCTGAATGTTCTCCTCAATGACCTCACCGAAGCGCAACTTCACGGCGCGCTCGGTCTCATCGACGATATAGAGAGCGTTGCTGGCCAACCACGCAGCGGCCGCCAGTCCGCCCACGATCATCAAGGCACGATTATTGATCATTGACGGCCCTCCCTGCTGATACCGCTGTTGCTGGTGCTGCCTTGTTGCTGCTGCTGAGTCCGCAGGCGCTCGATCACTTGCGGGTCGACACGCTCGCCGCCATCGTTGGCGCCCTGGTTACCTGACTGGTTGCGGTTACCGCCCCGCAGCTGGTCAAGCGGCAGGTACATCAGCGGACTGCTGTCGCTGACATCGATCAGCACCTTGTTGGTCTGACCGAACACTTCGCTAACGGCATCGAGGTAGAGGCGCTCGCGCATGGTATCGGGCGAATTGCGATACTCGCCAAGCAGCGAGACAAAGCGGTTGGCCTGACCCTGGGCCTCGGCGACAACCGATTCACGATACCCCTGGCCCTGCTCGATCAGACGCTGAGCCTGACCTTGCGCTGCCGGAATGATCGCGTTGGCGTAAGCCATACCCTCGTTGATGGTCCGCTGACGATCCTCGCGAGCGCGAATCACGTCATCGAAGGCATCGATCACCGGTGCCGGCGCAGAGGTCGACTCGATGTTGATCGTCTGCAGGCGGATGCCCGTGCCGTAGCTGTCCAGGTAGGACTGCAGGCGACTGGCCACGGAGCTGCCGAGGATTTCACGACCAGAGGTCAGGATCTCGATCATCTCGGTGCCACCAACGACGTGGCGCAGGGCCGAATCCAGGGCATTCTCGATGGAGACTTCCGGGGTACGGACGTTGAGCACGAAGTCGCGCGGATTCGACACCTGATACTGGGCCGAGATTTCCACTTCGACGATGTTCTCGTCGCGGGTCAGCATCGACTGAGTCTGCGTGAGAGAGCGCACGCGCGTCACGTTGACCATGCGTACATCATCGATCAACGGCGGATTCCAGTGCAGGCCCGGCGTGACCACCTCTTGGAACTCGCCAAAGCGCAACACCACCCCACGCTCGGACTGATCCACCAGATAGAAGCCAGAGGCAGCCCAGATAGCCAGTGCCACCACGACCAGCAGACCAGGAAGTGCGAAGGTATTACGCCCGCTGCCCCCACCCCCGGGCTTGTCACCATCGCCGCCCCGCTTGCCGCGGCCACCGCCGCCCAGCATGCCGTTGAGCTTGTTTTGAAATTTCTTCAGCGCTTCGTCCAGGTCGGGCGGACCCTGGTTATTGCCACCGTTACCGCCACCGTTACCGCCACCACGGCGACCACCACCACTCCAAGGGTCGTGCTGGTTGCCACCACCAGGCTCGTTCCAAGCCATACGTTCTCTCCACTATGCGTTAAATCATTCATGCGCGATCGGCGTAAACTTCTCGCCGATCGGCGCAACAGCATCGGTTGCGATAAGACTTGCCGCTACTGCAGTTCTTGTGTCGTTCGGACGGATACGGCCACCCTTCCGCCACCGTCTATCACTCTTCCCATACCGGGCGGCTGCGCTTCTCGGCGGGTAAATAGGCCTCGGCATCCTCGCCTAGATGAGCCATCAGCTGCATGAAGTCACGCCGTGGCAGGCGTACCTCCAGCAGCGTATGGCCCTGCTCATCGAAGGATTCGCTACGTACCGCGTCCCGCTCATGCAGCGCCGCCCGCAGCCGGCCCTGCTCCGGCGTCAATGTCAGCTGCAATGACAGCACGTCGTCCGAGAGGCGTTCGGATAATGCCTGTGCGAGCAGGTCGAGCCCCAATCCCTTCTGCGCGGACAGCCAGACCGTCTCGGGATTGCCCCCACCGTCACGTTCGATGCGAGGAGCGCTATCCAGCAGATCGATCTTGTTCATGACCTGCAGGCTCGGCACCTGGTCGGCACCGATCTCCTTCAGGACCCGCTGCACCTGTTCGACGTTGAGCTCACGATCCGGATCGGCAGCATCGATCACATGCACCAGCAGACTGGCCTCGGCGGCCTCCTGCAGCGTGGCCCGGAACGCCTCCACCAGCTTGTGAGGGAGGTGGCGGATGAAACCGACGGTATCGGCCAACACGACCGGACCGACATCGTTGACCTCCAAACGCCTGAGCGTGGGGTCCAGCGTGGCGAACAACTGATCGGCCGCATAGACCGAGGCGTCAGTTACCGCATTGAACAGTGTCGATTTGCCAGCGTTGGTATAGCCTACCAGCGAGACACTGGGAATCTCGGCTCGCGCCCTGGCGCGGCGATTCTGCTCACGCTGGCTACGCACCTTGTCGAGACGTTTGTGGATCGACTTTATGCGCACCCGCAGCAGGCGACGGTCGGTTTCAAGCTGTGTCTCACCTGGCCCGCGCAGGCCAATACCGCCCTTCTGGCGCTCGAGGTGGGTCCAGCCGCGAACCAGGCGCGTGGACATGTACTCAAGCTGGGCGAGCTCGACCTGCAGCTTGCCTTCATGCGTTCGGGCACGTTGGGCAAAGATATCAAGAATTAGCCCGGTACGGTCAAGCACCCGGCATTTGAGCGCCCGCTCAAGGTTTCGCTCCTGCGAAGGTTTGAGCGAGTGATTGAAAATCACCAGCTCGGCATGATGAATGGATAACAATTCCTTGAGTTCATCGAGCTTACCGGTGCCGATGAAGGTACGGGAATCAGGCCGATGCCGGCTACCCGTCAGCAGGGTAGCCGGTTCAGCGCCGGCGGAGCGAACCAATTCGAGAAACTCCCCCGAATCTTCACGCTCCTGTTCGTCCTGAAAATCGACATGGACGAGAATCGCCGTTTCACCGGCGTCGGGACGTTCAAAAAACAATCATTACCTCACAAATCGCTGTCTTGTGCCGCGGCGGGATCTTGGGCAGGCAAACGCACGTTACGCGACGGTACTACAGTCGAGATGGCGTGTTTGTACACCATTTGGCTAACGGTGTTGCGCAGCAGGATGACAAACTGATCGAATGACTCGATCTGCCCCTGCAGTTTGATGCCGTTAACCAGAAATATGGATACCGGAATGCGCTCCTTGCGCAGAATATTCAGGTACGGGTCTTGAAGTGATTGACCTTTGGACATTTCGTTCTCCCTAAACTGTCTCTTCGATTAACACTTTATTTATTAACACCGGCTAATGACAGCCGGCGCAGGGGTGAATCTACGGCCTGAAACGGGGCCAATCCAGTCAGCCATCTTACGCTAAGCGGTACTTTGGCGCACGATTTTCAGCAGCTTGCCGAGACATTCGTCGTCTTGACTGTCGAGCCAATGCAAGTCGGGCCAACTGCGCAACCAGGTCAATTGACGCTTGGCCAACTGGCGTGTCGCCACGACGCCCTTATCGCGCATCCAGACGCGATCGTGACCCGCCTCCAGTCCTTCCCACACCTGGCGATAGCCGACGCTTTTCATCGCTGGCAGCCCCAGATGCAGGTCGCCACGCAAGCGCAGCCGTTCCACTTCGTCGATGAAGCCCCCCTCGAGCATGCTGTCGAAGCGCCTTGCGATTCGCGCATGCAACCAGCCGCGCTCGACGGGAGCGAGTCCTATCGACAACGTCCGCCATGGGAAGGTTTCACTACGCTGCTCACGCCACAGTTCACTCATCGGCCGACCGCTGATCCGAAACACCTCCAGCGCCCGCATCAAGCGCTGCGGATCGTTTGGGTGAATGCGCTCGGCAGATTCGGGATCGACTTGCCGCAAGTTATGGTGAAGCGCCGCCAGACCCGCCGTTGCGGCGAGTTTCTCGAGCTCGGCGCGCACTTCGGCGTCCGCTTCCGGCAGCGTCGCCACTCCCTCGAGCAGACGCTTGTAGTACATCATGGTACCGCCCACCAGCAGCGGCACCCCCCCAGCTGCGGTGATTTGCCGCATCTCGTGCAGCGCATCCTGGCGAAACTCTGCCGCCGAATAGGGTTCGGCAGGATCGCGGATATCGATCAGCCGATGCGGCGCTCGGGCACGCTCCGCCGCACTGGGCTTGGCGGTGCCGACGTCCATGCCGCGATAGATCATGGCCGAGTCGACGCTGATCAGCTCACAACCCAGCACTTCATGCAGGACGATCGCCAGATCGGTCTTTCCCGCAGCGGTGGGGCCCATCAGCAGAATCGCCAAGGGTCGGTCATCGTTTTGCTGTGCTGCACCCATGACGGACTCACTGTCCACGCAGGAAGAGCTTATCGAGATCGCGCATGGACAACTGCTTCCAGGTCGGTCGGCCATGATTACACTGACCGCTACGCTCGGTGCGCTCCATGTCGCGCAACAGCGCGTTCATCTCGGCGATGGTGAGGCGTCGGTTTGCTCTCACGCTGCCATGACAGGCCATGGTCGAGAGCAGTTCATTGATATGTGCCTCGAGACGATCCGAGCGTCCGTAACGCTCCAGGTCGGCGAGCATGCCACGCACCAGTGGTTCGACATCGGCCTCCACGAGCAGTGTCGGCACCTGGCGCACCAGCAAAGTTTCCGGCCCGGCCACGTCGAGCTCCACACCAAGCCTGGCGAATGCCTCGCGCTCCGCCTCGGCGGTGGCGACCTCGGCGGCACTCACAGAAAGCGATACCGGCACCAGCAGCGGCTGCGCCTCAAGCCGCTCGGCACCATGTACCTGCGCCTTCATCCGCTCGTAGGTGATGCGCTCGTGGGCGGCATGCATGTCGACGATCACCAGCCCGTGTGCGGTCTGCGAGAGGATATAGACCCCATGCAGCTGGGCAATGGCGTAGCCCAGCGGCGGCGCCTGGGTGGTATCCTCATCGGCCAATGCCCACCCCGCCACAGCACGCTCCTCAACCCTACTTGGTAAATACGCGGCACTTGCCTCGGTTGACCGCAACTGAGGCGTCAGCAGTCGCTCTTCATGCTCGGGATGCAGCGCATGGTAGCCGGCCATGAACTGGCGTACACGGTTGATATCAGGTCGGGAATCGCCACTCTCGCGATCCGACCGGAACGCCATGGGCTGCTGTTGCCAGCGAGAGCCTGCTGATGACAGCGCCGGCTCGGCGTCGAGCAGTTCGGATGCCTTTGCCGGCTCTGCAGAATGGTTATTGGGGCGAGCCTCACCGAGGGCGCGGTGCAGGCTTGAGAAGAGGAAGTCATGCACCAGGCGGCCATCGCGAAAACGCACTTCATGCTTGGTCGGATGGACATTGACGTCGACCACGCTGGGGTCGAGCTCCAGGTAGAGTACAAAGACCGGGTGGCGGCCATGAAACACCACATCACGATAGGCCTGGCGGATCGCGTGCGCCACCAGCCGGTCGCGGACCACTCGACCATTGACGAAGAAATACTGCTGGTCTGCCTGGGCGCGCACATGGGTGGGCATGCCCACCCAACCCCATAGGCGCAGGCCGCCGGTTTCGAGGTCGAGATGCAGGGCATTGTCGAGAAACTTGCTCCCCAGCAACGCAGCGATACGCCGCTCCCGCGCTTCGCCGTCCTCGGCGGGGCGCAGTTGGTGCACGGGCTTCTGGTTGTGGCGCAGGGCCAGGCCGATATCGAAGCGTGACAGTGCCAGGCGCCGAAAGGACTCCTCGACATGGCTGAATTCAGTCTTCTCGGTACGCAGGAACTTGCGCCGCGCCGGCGTATTGAAGAACAGGTCGCGCACGCAGACCGTGGTGCCCCGGGGATGGGGTGCCGGACTGACCCGCGGCTCCATCTGCCGCCCCTCGGCCACCACGCGCCAGCCTTGGCGCGGATCCTCCTCGATATTGGAGGTGAGTTCCAGGCGCGACACGGAGCTGATCGAGGCGAGTGCCTCGCCGCGAAAGCCAAGACTCGCCACTCCCTCGAGGTCATCCAGCGAGGCGATCTTGCTGGTGGCATGACGTGACAGTGCCAGGCCGAGATCCTCCTCGGCGATGCCCGAGCCATCGTCACGGACGCGGATCAACCGCGCCCCGCCTGCCTCCAGTTCCAGCTCGATGCGTCGACTGCCGGCATCGATGGCGTTCTCGACCAGCTCCTTGACCACCGAGGCCGGCCGCTCGACCACCTCACCGGCGGCAATCTGGTTGGCCAGTCGCGGATTGAGGATCTGGATACGTCGCGTCTGTGTCATGACATCTCGTCGTTCGGCGGCTCAGGAGCGTGGAATCTGCAGTACCTGCCCGACCCTGATCACATCGCCATTGATTTCGTTGGCCTGCTTGAGACTCGACAGCGGCACCTGATGACGAGCGGCAATTTCCGACAGCGTGTCGCCCGGCTGAATGCGGTATTCGTTGCTGCCACCGCCGCGATTGCTGTCGCGCTGCCAGGCCAGGAGACTGGCCGGGGGAGGATTACGCCTAAAATGATCCTGGAGCCCGCCGAAGATTGCGTCGGCAAGCTTCTGCTGGTGCCCCGGATCGCGCAGGCGTCGCTCCTCGTCGGGATTGGAAATGAAGCCGGTTTCGATCAGCAATGAGGGAATATCCGGCGACTTGAGTACCATGAAGCCGGCCTGTTCGACCCGTGACTTGTGCAAGCGATTGACCCGGCCCAACTGGTCAAGCACCTGGCCTCCGATCGCCAGCGAGTCGTTGAGCGTCGCCGTCATGGTCAGGTCAAGGAGTACGCCACGCAGCACCTCGTCCTTGTCGCGCAGCGATAGGCTGCCATCCACACCACCGATCAGGTCGGCACTGTTCTCGCTCTCGGCCAGCCACTGGGCCGTTTCGGAGGTCGCGCCACGCTGCGACAGTGCATAGACCGAACTGCCGTTGGGCCGGGCACTGTCGAAGGCATCGGCATGAATGGAGACGAAGAAGTCGGCTTTCTGCTCACGAGCGATCTTGGTGCGCTGACGCAGCCCCACGTAGTAGTCGCCATCGCGGATCATCACCGCCTTGAATCCCTCGGCACCATCGACCAGGCGCTGCAGCCGCCGGGAGATGTCCATTACCACATCCTTCTCGCGCGTCCCACTAGGCCCGATGGCACCTGGATCCTCCCCGCCGTGCCCCGGATCGATGGCAATGATGATGTCGCGCCTGGGGTGAGGCTGGGCCTGCTGAAGGGCAGCCGCCGCCTGCTCCTCGACCCGCTGCTGCGGAGAGGCTTCGGCACGTGCGCGCTCTGCCGCCATCTCCTGATCGCGGATCATCGCCTCGATGGGGTCGATTGGGTCCTGCACCGCGCTCTCCCCAGGATACTCAAGATCCACCACCAGTCGGTGGCCGTACTGCTCATTGGGTGCCAGGATGAAATGACGCGGCTCGACCTGGCGCTTCAGGTCGAGCACTACACGCAGGCCAGAGCCATCGCGCACCCCGGTGCGCAGCGCGCTGATGGCGCTTCCCTCGAGATTGATGCCAGCGGGGTCGGCCTGCATGCCCATGTCGTCGAGGTCGATCACCAACCGATCAGGGCTGTCCAGCGTGAAAACGGAAGCGCTCGCGGCCGACGATAGATCGAATACCAGGCGCGAGTGATCCGGCGCGGCCCACAACCGAATATTCTCCACCTGGGCGGCATAGGCGGCGGGCATGAGCGAGAGTAGCGTCAGCAGCGCAACGAAAAGCGGGCGCCGGCCAAGGCGCGTGACCCTGCCATTATCGGCCACCCACCCCGGCAGCCAGCGGCAACACATGCGATACATAAGGGTCATCGTCTATCTACACATCCATTGATATCGTGTTTGACGAGGTAGTTGTTGGAAGCTCGGTACCGATTATCCATCCTTGAGCGACAATAGCGAAGCAAGCACGCTCAACACACGCTCGCCCTCGTCACTCGTCGCCTCAAGCATCGCTTCACGGCCTTGCGCAATCACCTGCAGGCGGACGCGGATATCGGGCGTGGGCAACCACCCTTCGCCCCTGCTGGGCCACTCCACCAGGCATAGGCTGTCGGCATCGAACAGATCCCGCGCACCGATGAACTCGAGCTCTTCGGGATCGCCAAGACGATAGAGATCGAAATGGTTGACCCGCCACTCACCCAGCTCATAAGGTTCGACCAGCGTGTAGGTAGGGCTCTTTACCGCGCCTTGATAGCCATAGGCGCGCAGCACACCTCGCGTGAGCGTCGTCTTGCCGGCGCCCAGCTCGCCCTCCAGGAAGACATGTCCACGCCCCTCAAGGGCACGTCCCAGCGCTTCACCGAATTCGACCTGTCTTGCTTCATCACGCAGTATCGCTTGCATCGTCTGTCCGCGGGTTCGCCAGTCGTCGCGCATAGGATGCCAGATCGCTGGCCAGCAAACCACGCTCCCCCCCCGCTTCGGCGGCAAGATCGGCAGCCCGTGCATGCAGTATCACGCCCGCCCTCGCCGCAGTTTCCAACGCCACGCCCTGAGCCAGTAGGGCAGCGAGCATGCCACTCAGCGCATCGCCCATTCCGCCGCTGGCCATGCCCGGATTGCCATAGGGACAGACACCCACGCCAGTGGGGCCTGCCACCAGCGTTCCCGCCCCCTTGAGCACGATCGCGCCTCCACGCTGCGCCTGCAGGACCTGCACTGCGCCAAGCCGATCGATCTGTATCTCATCAGTGGCCATCGACAACAGCCGCCCCGCTTCTCCAGGATGCGGCGTCAATATCCAATCATCACGTTTGAGTGCCGGCCATCGTGAGGCCAGCAGGTTGAGCCCATCAGCATCGATGACCAGGGGCTTGGCCACGCGCAGTGACTGCTTCAGCATGACATGCCCCCATTCGCCCTGCCCCAGTCCGGGCCCCACGACAATGATATCGGCCGCGTCGAGCAGAGCTTCGATATCCGTATCGGCATCGACCGCATGCACCATGATTTCCGGACAGCGCACCAGGCAGGCCATGACATGCTCGCGCGCCGTGGCCAGACTGACCTTGCCCGCACCCAGCCGCGCGGCGGCTTCGCCAGCCAGCAGAGCCGCTCCTCCGAAGCCCGGCGCGCCGCCAATTACCAGTACATGGCCCTGATCGCCCTTGTGGCTGTCGCGCGGACGCGGTGGCAGGCAGGAGGCGATCAGGCGCTGATCCAGGAGTTCGGCTGCCGGCGCCAGGTCGTCATGTTGTGTGGCCTCGACCCCAAGCGTTGCAAGGCAATGCTCGCCGACATGAGCGGAAGCAGCACCGGTATGCAGTCCCAGCTTGTCGGCGATGAAGGTGATGGTCACCTCAGCACGCACTGCCACGCCAAGCGCGGCACCGCTGTCCGCCGAGAGTCCCGAGGGGATGTCGAGCGCGAACACCGGCAAGCCGCTGGCATTGACCGTCTCGATCGCTTCGCTAAACGGGCTGCGCACTATGCCGGCAAGCCCGGTGCCCAGCAGGGCATCGACGATCAGCCCACCACCGAAGGCCTGTCCGGACCGCCACGTCCGGATCGTCACATCCGCCTGCTTGGCCATGCCGACCGCCAGAGCGGCATCGCCCGTCAACGCATCGGCATCGCGCAGGGCGATCAGCTCGACCTCCAGCCCATCGCAGGCCGCCAGTGCCGCCAGCACATAGCCATCGCCGGCATTGTTACCGGCACCACACAGCACGCTGATACTGCTCGTATCGGGCCAGCGCGAACGCATTGCCTGGTAGGCGGCCATCGCCGCACGCTGCATCAATGCAAAGCCCGAGACGCCAGCGGCAATGGTTCGACGATCAAGCTCGCGAACCTGAGCGGCTAGATAGAGCGATCGTGTCTCCTCCTTCTCCATCGGCATCTCCTGATATGACGTCGCTCCGCTAAACTTGTAGGATAGCCGGCTGAAAGGCGATGCCCCCTCCTCCACTTCCCTACTGTTTCCTTGATCATGCCATCTTCCGCCGTACGGCTAGACCTTGCCAGCCTCGCTGCCGATATCAAGACTTGGGGCCGTGAACTCGGCTTTCAGCAGGTTGGTATCGCCGATTGCGACCTCGAAGTGCATGAGCGCTATCTCGAGCGCTGGCTAGCGGCAGGCCATCATGGCGAAATGACCTTCATGGAGAAGCACGGCACCAAGCGCACACGACCCTCCGAGTTGGTGCCAGGCACCCTGCGCATAATCAGCGCACGCATGGACTACCTACCCCCAGAAGTGGAGACCACCAAGGTACTGGGCCAGCCAGGCAGGGCCTATGTGTCGCGCTATGCGTTGGGTCGCGACTATCACAAGCTGATCCGCAAGCGGCTGGCGCAGCTTGCCAGTCGTATCGAGGCGGCGGTAGGCCCGTTCGGCTACCGCGCCTTCGTCGATTCGGCGCCAGTCATGGAGCGTGCACTGGCACAGAAGGCAGGGCTCGGCTGGTTCGGCAAGAACGCCATGCTGCTCAACCCCAAGGCCGGTTCGCTGTTCTTCCTGGGCGAGCTCTATACCGACTTGCCGCTGCCGATCGACCCCCCCTTCGAAAGCGAGCACTGCGGCAAGTGCTCGGCCTGCCGCACCGCCTGCCCTACCGGAGCGATCGTCGATGACAAGGTGATCGACTCGCGCCGTTGCATCTCCTATCTCACCATCGAGCTACACGGTGCGATTCCCGAGAAATATCGTGAAGCAATGGGTAACCGCGTCTATGGCTGCGATGACTGCCAGTTGGTATGCCCCTTTACCCGCTTTACACGGATCAGCGAAGAGGATGACTTCGCGGCGCGCCATGATCTCGATCGCGTCACGCTGGTCAGCCTGTTCGCCTGGAGCGAACGAGAGTTCCTGGTCAAGACGGAGGGCAGCGCCATTCGCCGGATCGGCTACGAGCGTTGGCTACGCAACCTGGCGGTGGGGTTGGGCAACGCCCCTTGGAGTCAAGCGGTGGAAGGCGCGCTCAAGGCGCGCCTGGCCTACCCCTCGGATCTGGTGCGCGAGCATGTGCGCTGGGCACTGGCTCGCCAGACGGAGAAACGAGAAGGCTTGATCGTCAGCAGTTGAGGGAACGATACCCGTCAAGCATCTACTCGTCGACCGCGTCCGGCGCTAAGCGCAAGAAGGTGTTGCGGTAGTGGGCGAGCTCCGCCAAGGATTCGCGGATATCGTCCAGCGCCTGGTGAGTGTTGCGCTTCTCGAAACCAGTCAGGGCCGCGGGATTCCAGCGCTTGGCCAGCTCCTTTAGCGTCGAGACGTCGAGATTGCGATAGTGGAAGAAATCGAGCAGTTGTGGCATCTCGCGCTCCATGAAGCGTCGGTCCTGGTGCACGCTGTTGCCGCACATGGGCGAGGTACCGGGCATCACGTAGGCCGAGAGGAATTCGAGCGTTTGACGCTGCGCCTCGAACGTATCGATACGGCTATTCTTGACCCGCTCGATCAGCCCCGATTCGCCATGGGTCTTCTGATTCCATGCATCCATTCCTTCGAGCTGACTGGCATTCTGGTGAATCGCCAAGACCGGCCCTTCAGCGATCAGGTTGAGGTCACTGTCGGTGATCAGCGTCGCCACTTCGATGATCTTCTCCCGCTCCGGATCCAGGCCGGTCATCTCCAGATCGATCCAGACCAGCAAGTCATCACGCACCGCCTGGGACTGTGGGATTTGAGTCATTCTATCCTCCTTGGTTAGCGGCATTATTCACGGCACGACGGAATCTGTAAATTGGCAACGGCTGAGACTGCGCTTCTTTGAGCAAGGCTTGGCAAGGAGGCGAGGCCATAATGATCCGACTAGAAAAACAATGATGAATCGACTAAAAAACACAACCACGACACCATAATAAAAGCGAAGCTCGTCATCATAATTTACTAAATTCAAAAAACACCAGCCAAGGAGTGCGTCATATACACATGCCCAGCTTGAACAAGGCGCCCTTACAACTTATAAATTCAGATTGATTCAGCATTAAAACTGCCTCCCCGTTGATAATGGTTCAACTGTCACAATTACCATGGAGCATATCGTCAACATTCACGTTTCTTCTCCGTAGATGAGCTGCAAAAGGCATTGTGCCGAAGCCGTTACGCCTAGAATACGGACCCGCTTTATTTAAAAGCCAATGGAAGAGCTGACAATGCAAGAGAGCCTGGTTGACGCTCCTAGAGTAAGTGTCTTGATGACGGCCTATAATGCCTCACGCTTTATCGCCGAGGCGCTTGACGACCTGCTCGCACAAACGTTCACGGATTTCGAACTGTTGATCGTCGATGATGGGAGCACGGATGACACGCTGTCGATCTTGCATACTTACGCATCACGCGACCCGCGAGTCATCGTTATCGCAAGCGAGAAGAACATAGGGCGCCCCGCCGCCTCCAACCTGGGCCTCGAGCAGTGCCGCGCACCGCTCATTGCACGTGCCGATGCCGATGACCGCTATCCAGCGGATCGACTGGAACGCCAAGTGCGTTTTTTCGACGAGCATCCGGAGATCGGTATTCTCTCGGGAGCTGCCGATCAGATCGACGAGGAGGGAAAGTTCTGGAACCGCCTCCACTTCCCTGGTAAGGATGGCCAGATACGCATGCGCGAACTTTTCATCACCTCCTTCACGCATCCTGGCTCCATGTTTAGAACCGAGCTGATACGCGCCGTCGGTGGCTATGATGTGACCTATTACACCAGTGCGGATGCAGATTTGTGGGCACGCATGAGGCCTCTTACCCGCTCGGCAAATTTGGACGTTCCCCTCGTCTACTATCGCAAGCATAGCGCCGCTTCCATGTTCAAGCGCGATGCCAAGCAACTGGCGCGCTCGCTCGGAATACGCAAGCGGCTGCTGAGCGACTACCTGCAGCGCGAGGTGTCGCTTGAAGAGGCCGGCGCCATGCAGATGACTTTCCGTGAGCGACCAGTACCGCCGGCGACTCAGGAGCAACTCGAGGCGGGCATGCGAGGCCTGCGAGAAGTCCTGCGTCAGGCCGAGACGCGTGAGAGTGCAGACACGGTTCGCTACTTCAAGGATGAGGTGGGTAAGGCCCTGATGCAGCATGCCAGCTTCAACAATGACATCTCTTATTCATTGCGCTGGAAACTGTTGAAAGAGGCGTATCGATGGGCGCCTGCCGTGGCCTCCTCCTGGGTAACCGCCAAGCTCAAGAGAATACCTGCCAAGATAGCGCTTCGTGCAAAACGTGGAAGGAGCCATACCGCAACTCGATGAGCACGGCTGATGCGATAAACGCTGCCGCCACTCAACGTGGGCATGCTCACTGCGCGCAAACCGAACGCTTCGCGACAGCGGCAGCGGCGCTGCGTACAATAGGCGCATCGTACATAGCCTTGGGCACGCATGAGCAAACGTAAGCTATCGCGACAGCAACGCTGGCGCGTCGAAAAGATCCAGGCCGAGCGGACACAACGCGCCGAACGGCGTGACTCGCAGGATAGCGACAAGCTGGAGGCGGGCGAATACGGCCCGGAACAACCAGGCCGGGTGATCGCCCACTTCGGCCGTACACTCGACGTCAGGCCGCCCGGCGCCTCCGCCAGCCATCGCTGCCATCTTCGCGCCAATCTCGAGAGCCTGGTGACCGGGGATCGGGTGATCTGGCGTCAGGCTAACGATGACAGTGGCGTGGTGGTCGCCCGCGTCGAGCGCGACAATGTCCTCGAGCGCCCCGATGCCCGCGGCCTGCTCAAGCCCGTGGCCGCCAACATTGGTCAGATCTTGATCGTCTTTGCCGCCGAGCCCGAACCACACCCCAACCTGATTGACCGCTATCTGGTCGCTGCCGAGGCGACCGGCATTGCTCCTGCACTGATACTCAACAAGATCGACCTACTGCCCGAGCGGGGTGGCGAACTGCGGCAACTGCTCGAGCGCTACGAAGCGCTGGGCTATCCCGTGATCAACGCCTCCACCAAGCGTGACGATGGCCTTGATGCGCTGCACGCTCACTTGACCGGTCGAACCTCGGTCTTCGTCGGGCAGAGCGGCGTGGGCAAGTCGTCGCTGATCGACCGCCTGCTGCCCGACGACACCCTGCGCATCGGGGCACTCTCCGAGGACTCGCGCAAGGGCACCCATACCACCACCACTGCCCGGCTCTATGCCCTGCCCGCAGGGGGCGAGCTGATCGATTCGCCCGGCATTCGCGAATTCGGCCTTATCCACCTCGACGAACAGCAGGTGACCGAGAACTTCATCGAATTTCGCGACCATCTCGGTCGCTGCCGCTTCCGCGACTGCCGTCACCGCCAGGAGCCTGGCTGCGCCCTGCTTGCCGCCGTGAAGCGCGGCGACATCCACCCCGCGCGCTTCGACAGCTATCGGCGCATCGTCGACAGCCTCGAAAGCGACGGGCGCTAGCTCGCAGGCATCGCCAAGGCTGTGTCATCATTGCATGACCTGTACGCCTCGCTGACCGCAAGGAGTCCCCAATGAGTGTCGAAGCCAGTTCCGAAGCCAACCTGTTGCCTCTAATCATCGAGCCCGAGCAACTCCACGCGCACCTCGACGATCCCACGCTGCTGGTGATCGATGTGCCGCTCAAGCCGGAGAGCTACAACGAAGGGCACGTGCCCGGTGCGGTTTTCCTCGATCATCAGCGTTTGATGCGGGGCAGTGGAGACGTGCCCAACGAGGTGCCCGATGTCGACGCGCTCTCCGCACTGTTCTCATCGCTGGGGCTCACTCGCGATCGCCATGTCGTTGCCTATGACGACGAAGGAGGCGGTTGGGCCGGGCGCCTGCTGTGGACACTCGAGCTGATCGGCCATGAGCGCTTCTCCTATCTCAATGGCGGCATCCATGCCTGGCGCGATGCGGGCCTTGAAACCTCCCGAGAGACGCATGAGCCCAAGCCCAGCACCTATCGGGCCGAGATTCTCAAGCCTCAGGTTAGCATCGGGCACGAGGAGATCATGGCACGCCTCGACGAGAGAGGCTTCGCCATCTGGGATGCCCGTTCCCCCGGTGAATACGCCGGCGAAAAGGGGCAGAACAAGCACCTGGGGCATATTCCCAGCGCGGTCAACATGGAGTGGACCGAGGCCATGGACCGCGAGCGCTCACTGCGCATCCGCGATTATGCCGAGCTGATCACCGAGCTCCAGGCGATGGGACTGACACCTGACATGGAAGTCGTCACCCACTGCCAAAGCCATCACCGCAGCGGCTTTACCTGGCTGGTGGCCAAGGCGCTGGGCTTCGAGAAGATTCGCGCCTACCCCGGCTCTTGGAAGGAGTGGGGCAACCGCGACGATACACCGATTGAACGTTAACCTAGAACACATGCCGATGGATCAACCAACGTGACCCGCGACAAGCTCTTCGCCTCGATTCAGTACCCCCTGCCCCACCACCTGATCTCACGCCTGGTGGGCAAGGTGGCCGAGTGCCGTATTCCCTGGGTGAAGAATCTCTTCATCCAGACGTTCATACGCCGTTTCGACGTCGACATGAGCCAGGCCGTGGAGCCCGATCCCACCGCCTATCCTAACTTCAATGCCTTCTTCACCCGGGCACTGGTGGAGGGTGCACGCTCCATCGGCAGTGGCGTGGTCAACTCCACCGATGGCCAGCTTTCGCAGTATGGGCGTATCCATCACGACACCCTGGTACAGGCCAAGGGCCAGCTCTACTCGCTGACCAACCTGCTCGGCGGCGACCCCAAGCGGGCCGATCCCTTCCGCCAGGGCAGTTTCGCCACCGTCTACCTCTCGCCTCGGGATTATCACCGCGTGCACATGCCGCTGACCGGTACGCTGCGGGAGATGGTCTACGTGCCGGGGCGAATCTTCTCGGTCAATCAGGCGACCGCCAAGCATGTGCCGGGCCTGTTCAACCGCAACGAACGCCTGGTATGCATCTTCGATACCGAATTCGGCCCCATGGCAATGGTGCTGGTGGGAGCAATGATCGTCGCCGGCATCGAGACCGTGTGGGGCGGGCAGGTCACGCCGCTATCGCGCAATGTACAGCGCATCCGCTTCGATGCCCCCATCGTCCTCGAGAAGGGCGCCGAAATGGGACTGTTCCGCCTCGGCTCCACGGTGGTCACCTGCTTCAGCCGCGAGGTCGACTTCGACGATCTGCCACTCGACAGCATGGTCTCGATGGGGCGACGCCTCGGTCAGATTTCCCCGATCCAGGTCGAGGCATGACTAGCGCTCCCTGCGCAACCGCCGGATATCCTCAGGCCCGAGCCTCTCGGCCGCAGGATTGCCAAAGCGCTCGACCAGATAATTGGTCAGATCGGCCATCTGCTCGTCATCCAGCTCATCGGCATAGCCCGGCATGGTGACCCGCCCCTGGTTGGTGTGACGCTCGACCCCGTCGAGCAACACCCGCACCAGGTTGGTCAGGTCCGCCGAGCCCACCACGCTGCTATGGAACAGTGAAGGGTCGCCGCGGCGCGACCCTTCGCCGCGGTCACCGTGGCAATGGGCGCAAGTGACCAGATAGCGTCTGGCCGCCTGCCCCTCTGGCGTCTCGACGAACGCGGGATCGTCCATGCGGTCGATGTCATCGGCGGGTTCGCCCTGACCGAAGCGGCTGGGCTCCGGCGCACTCACCGCCGGTACGCTCCTGAGATAGGTGGCCATGGCGTAGAGATCGGCCTCGTCGAGATGGCGCAGGCTGTGGCCAACCACTTCGCCCATCGGGCCGGCAGCGTGGGCCTTGCCGGGCGCCGCGCCATCGCGCAGGTAGGCCACTATCTCGTCGTCGCTCCAGCCGCCGATGCCATGCTCGACATCCGAGGTGATGTTGAAGGCATGCCAGCCACCCACTGTTTCACCGCTCAGGAAGCCGCTCTCACCCGCCTTGTAGCCCTTCTCCTGATAGGCCATGCCACGCGGCGTATGGCAGGCTCCGCAATGGCCCAACCCCTCGACGAGATAGGCGCCACGGTTCCATTCGTCGCTGCGTTCGGGATCGGGCGTGAATCCCGCCTCATCGGGTGCAAAGAGCCAGCTCCAGACCCTCAATGGCCAGCGCATGCTCAACGGCCAGGGAATGTCGGGCGCGCGGTTATGCTGATGGACCGGCTCGACGCCATGCAGGAAATAGACATACAACGCCTGCATGTCCTCGTCGGTGATCCGCGCATAGGCAGGATAGGGCATTGCCGGATACATGGTGTGGCCCTCCGGCGTGACTCCCTCGCGCATCGCCCGGGTGAACTGCGCAAGCGAATAGTCGCCGATGCCGGTCTCGGGATCCGGCGTGATGTTGGTCGAGTAGATCGTGCCGACCGGCGTCTTCATGGCCCGCCCACCGGCGGACATTCTCTCCTCGTCGGCGGTATGGCAGGCCACGCAGTTGCCGGCGCGCGCCAGGTATTCGCCCTTCTCGATCAAGGCGTCTTGACTGAGCTGCTGCGCATGGGTGATCTGGCTGACAAGGGAAAGGCCCAGTGCCATGCCGAGTGGAGCTATCGAAAGGAGGCGTTCATGTATCGCCATCATGGTTCCTGCAGCGGTGATCGATTAGCGTTTCAGCACACCGGGGTCGCAAACGCCATCACCTGCGCCACGCTGTGCTTGCCCAGCGCCAGTTGTATCAAGCGATCAACGCCCAGCGCTATACCGCACCCCTGCGGCATACCCGCGCACAGGGCCGCCACCAGCTGCCTGTCGGCATCGACAAGCGGCTTGCCGGCGCGCTCGCGTTCGGCATTGTCGGCGGCGAAACGCGCGGCCTGTTCGTCGCCATCGGTCAGCTCATCGTAGCCGTTGGCCAGCTCAAGTCCGCTCACGTAGACCTCGAAGCGAGAGGCGACCCACTCGCCATCCTCCGGATCACGATGGCGCCGCGCCAGCGCCGCCTGGCTGGCAGGATAGTCGGTCACCACGTCGATACCCTGCCGGCCGAGGGTCGGCTCGATGGCCAGGCTCATCAGCAGATCGAGGCAGCCGTCACGGTCGCTCTCGCCCATGTTCAAGCCACCCCGCTCGCCAGCCAGCCGGCGCAACTCGTCAAGCGAGGTGGAGAAGGGATCGACGTGCAACTGCTCGCGAAACAGCTCGCGATAGCGGTTCAGCCGACGCGGGCCAGCCTGGGGCAGTAAGAGACGAATCAGCGCCTCGGTCTCGTCAATCAGCTCATCGAGGGTAAAGCCCGGCCGATACCACTCGAGCATGGTGAACTCGATGTTGTGACGGCTTCCCACCTCGCCGTTGCGAAAGCTTCGCGCCAGCTGAAAGATCGGTCCGCTGCCCGCCGCCAGCAACCGCTTCATGTGGAATTCAGGAGAGGTCTGCAGCCAGAGGCGTTCACGCCCCGCCGGCGTGGTCGCGATCGACGACAGCGAATCGAGATGCACGTCGGTGCTGCCGCCACGGCCCAGCACCGGTGTTTCCACTTCGAGCACATCGCGCTCGGTGAAGAAGCCTCGAATCTCGGCCAGCAGGCGGGCACGCGCACGCAGCGTCTCGATGGTAGCGGAGGGGTGCCAGTCGCTCATAGTCACCTCGGCAAACGACAACGCCGAGCACGAGGCTCGGCGTAGAGGGAGATAGTGGTGCGATTATGCGCGGCTGACGTACTCGCCGGAGCGCGTATCGACCTTCAACACTTCGCCCTGGTTGATGAACAGCGGGACACGTACCACCGCACCGGACGAGAGCGTGGCCGGCTTGGAGCCGCCCTGGGCGGTATCGCCCTTGAGGCCCGGGTCGGTCTCGACCACTTCAAGCTCGATGAAGTTGGGCGGCGTCACGCTGATCGCCTTGTCGTTCCACAGTGTCACGGTATAGGGCACCTGCTCCTTGAGCCACTTCTCGGTGTCGCCCAGCGCCTTTCTCTCCACCGCGTACTGCTCGAAGGAGCCATCGGTCTTCATGAAGTGCCACATGTCGCCATCGGTGTAGAGATACTCCATGTCGAGGTCCACCACGTCGGCACCCTCCAGCGACTCGCCGGATTTGAAGGTACGCTCCCAGACCCGGCCGGTGATCAGGTTGCGCAGCCTGACGCGGTTGAAGGCCTGGCCCTTGCCCGGCTTGACGAATTCGTTCTCCACAATCGAGCAGGGGTCGCCGTCGAGCATGACCTTCAGACCGCCCTTGAATTCGTTGGTAGAATAGTTCGCCATGATTCCTCACTGTGGTACTGATGCGGACCGGTCGCCGGATCGCGCAAATGAAAATTCCACGAAGGTCAGCCCTTCGCCTTCCAATGGTATGAGCGCATGATAACCCGAAGCCCCGTCAAAGTGCAGAGAGCAAGCGACACCTTGCCGATCAGGTTGCCGACGGCCGAGAGCGCCTGGCAGCGCCAGCTGGCGGGAGTCGTACGCGACCCTGCCGAACTCTGCCGGCGCCTGGCACTCGATCCGGGCTGGCTGAGCGGGGCCATGCAGGGTCACGCGCTGTTTGAGGTACGCGTTCCCGAGGCGTATCTGTCGCGCATCCGCCCGGGGGATCCTGACGACCCGCTGCTACGTCAGGTACTGCCGCTGGCTTCGGAAAGGCACGCCGCCCCCGGATTTGTCGACGACCCCCTGGCCGAACGCGACCATACCCCCCGGCGCGGCCTGATCCACAAGTATCACGGGCGGGTGCTGCTGATCGCTAGCCCCACCTGCGCAATCAACTGCCGCTACTGCTTCCGGCGTCACTTCCCCTACGCCGATAACGCCCCGTCACGGGCACAGTGGGAGGCGACACTTGACTACCTGCGTGAAGACGCCAGCATCCGGGAAGTCATTCTCTCCGGCGGCGACCCGCTGGCCGCCAGTGATCGCCAGCTCGCCTGGCTGGTGGCGCAGCTCGATGCCATCCCCCATCTCTCGCGGCTGCGCATCCACACGCGCCTGCCGGTGGTGATTCCGGACCGGGTCGACGGTGCTCTGCTCGACTGGCTCAGCGCAACGCGTCTGCAAAAGGTCGTGGTACTGCATATCAACCATGCCAACGAGATCGACGCAGCCGTGATCGAAGCCTGCACGAGACTCAAGGCGGCAGGGGTGGCGCTGCTCAATCAGAGCGTGCTGCTGCGCGGCGTCAACGATACCGTCCCGGCGCTCGAAACGCTCTCCGAGCGCCTCTTCGAGGCGGGCATCCTGCCCTACTACCTGCACGTGCTCGATGCGGTACGCGGCGCCGCCCATTTCGACGTGCCAGACGACGAGGCCCGCGAACTGGTCGCGGGCCTGCGTCGGGTGCTGCCGGGATTTCTGGTGCCGCGCCTGGTACGCGAAATACCCGGCGCGCCCAGCAAGACACCCTTATAGACGCTGCGAGGCCTACTTGGCCTCGGCAAGGCTCTCGGCGGTGACGTTGGGGGCCGGCGCCTGGCTCGAGAGGTACCGGTTGATGGCGCTGATCACCGCCTTCATCGAAGCGCTGGTGATGCTCTCGTCGATACCGACACCGAACACCGCCTTACCGTCAAGGCGCACCTCCACGTAGGCGATCGCCTCGGCATCGGCGCCCTGTCCACGTGAGTGCTCATGGTAGTCGATGATCTCGGCATCCACGCCATGCGCCACCAGCGCCTTGATGAATGCCGCCAGCGGGCCGTTGCCCTCGCCGCCGATGCTCTCGCGGCGACCTGCCTTGTCGATCGCCGCCTCGATGCGCACCCGCGCGCTGTCGGCTTCCGAGGAGAGCCGGTGGTTGATCAGCGCATAGGGGGTGGTGCGCGCCAGGTACTCGTCGGAGAAGGCCTGGAAGATCATCTGCGAAGTGATCTCCTTGCCCGTGCGCTCCGCCACCTCCTGGACCACCTGGCTGAACTCGATTGAGAGCCGGCGCGGCAGCTCGATGCCATGCTCGCTCTCCAGCAGGTAGGAGACGCCACCCTTGCCGGACTGGCTATTGACGCGGATCACCGCCTCGTAGCTGCGCCCCACGTCAAGCGGGTCGATGGGCAGGTAGGGAACCTCCCAGGCCGCATCGGGATTCTGTCGACGTTCGGCCATGCCCTTCTTGATGGCATCCTGGTGCGAGCCGGAGAAGGCAGTGAAGACCAGATCGCCGACATAGGGGTGGCGCGGATGCACCGGCAGCTGATTACAGTGCTCCACCTCGCGCATGATCGGGGTGATGTTGGAGAAATCGAGGGCGGGGTGCACGCCCTGGGTATAGAGGTTCATGGCCAGGGTGACGATATCCACATTGCCGGTGCGCTCGCCGTTGCCGAACAGCGTACCCTCGACGCGGTCGGCGCCCGCCATCACCGAGAGTTCCGCCGCGGCCACGCCGGTGCCGCGATCATTGTGCGGATGTACGCTGACGATCAGGCGGTCGCGATTCTTGACGTGGAGGCAGAACCACTCGATCTGGTCGGCGTAGTTGTTGGGCGTGGCGACTTCCACCGTGGCTGGCAGGTTGACGATCATCGGCTTCTCCGATGTGGGGCCGAAGGTCTCCATCACCGCCTCGACGATCTCCACCGCGAACTCCATCTCGGTAGAGGTGAACAGCTCCGGCGAATACTGGAAGGTCCAGTCGGTGCCGGGATTCTGCTCCATCAACTGCTTGATCTGCACGGTGGCATCGCAGGCGATCTTGATGCACTCGGGCTTGTCGACGTTGAACACCACCCGACGGAACATCGGATCGGTGGCATTATAGACGTGGACGATGGCGCGCTTGACCCCCTTGAGCGCCTCGAAGGTTCGCTCGATCAGGTGCGGTCGTGCCTGGGTCAGCACCTGGATGGTCACGTCGTCGGGAATCAGGTCGTTGTCGATCAGCTCGCGGACATAGTCGAAGTCGATCTGCGACGCCGAGGGGAAGCCCACCTCGATCTCCTTGAAGCCGATCTCGACGAGCATTTCAAAGAAGCGTCGCTTGCGCTCCATGTCCATCGGATCGATCAATGACTGATTGCCGTCGCGCAGATCGACGCTGCACCAGATCGGTGGCGATTCGATGCGTCTCGACGGCCACTGACGATCGGGCAGATCGACGGCGACGAAGGGGCGGTACTTGATGGCGGGATCGGTGAGCATCATGGCGTTATCTCCGGCTGGGCGCTTGGGTCATGCGGATACGAGAACGCCCCGGCTGCACGAGGCAGGCCGGGGCGTCGAAAATTCGTGGGTGACGAGTACGGTTACAGCGCACATCGGTACGGCTTTTACCGACGGCAGTGTCATCAGGGATGGCAATGACATCAGGAGTGACAGCGGGCTTGAACGTAGCGCAACGCGTGGAATATGACATTTCTCGACCTCGGCTTAGCTTGACTCAACAATGCGATGCGCAGTACATCGCCCGGCACGATCAGCGATCGGCTAGTAGTCGTAGGGCTAGGCGTAGGGTGAGAAATGTCGTTTTCATAGCAACAGAAAATCAGTCCGAGAGGGGTTTGTCAAGTCCTGGCGATGCAGAGCACGCTCCGTCGCCCGGCATTTCGCCCCTTCGCCACAGCACCACCAGGCCAGGCGGCGCCGCGGTTTCATTGATCTCGATGCTCCAGCATTCACCCCCGGCTGCCTCTGCCGCGCCGCTCTCATCGACCTGCAGACGAAAGATGCGCTGGTCAGGTGCATTACCGGGGACATGCGATACATCGCGAGCCGCCTCCTCGAGTAGCCGTTGCAGCCAACGCCGCTGTTCTTCGCTGCATTCAGCGCATACGATATGCCGCGCCTTGGCGAGTCCGGGAAAGTGGGCGACCCCGCCTTCGCGACTCAGCGACAGCCTGCTGGCACGGGTCAGTCTCGGGACCTGAGTCATGACAGCACCCCCACCTCACGCCAGCACTGCTCCACCGCCCGTCGCTCGGGGCTCGTCAGGCCGAAGATACGTGCCGCATGATCGACCGTGAGCTGGGCGAAGTTGGCAAAGTCGCTGTCGGCAGCCAGGCGAGGATCGAGCAGTGTCGCGTACCACACCCTGCCCGCCCGCTCCCAGGCGGGACCGCCCAGTGTCACTGCGGCGAGGTGAAAGGCCCGATTGGGAATGCCGGAATTGATGTGCACGCCGCCGTTGTCGGCCTGGGTGACGACGAAGTCGCGCATATGCCCCGGTTGCGGATCGCGACCCAGTATCGGGTCATCATAGGCCCTACCGGGTGCAGCCATCGAGCGCAGCGCCTCGCCCGCGACCTGTTCGGTGAACAGCCCCCGGCCGATCAGCCAGTCGGCCTGGTCGGCGCTCTCGCCTCGCTGATGCTGCTTGACCAGGCTGCCGAACACGTCCGACAGCGACTCGTTGAGCGCTCCCGCCTGCCCAGCATAGACCAGCGCCGCCTCGCGTTCGATCACGCCATGACTCAGCTCGTGGGCAATGATATCCACCGCGATGGTGAAGCGGTTGAACAGCTCCCCGTCGCCGTCGCCGAAGACCATCTGGGTGCCATCCCAGAAGGCGTTCTCGTAATCCTGTCCATAATGGACCGTGGCCAGCAGTGCCATACCCTTGTCATCGATGGAGTGGCGACGATGGACGCGCCAGAAGTAGTCGTAGGTGGCCCCCAGACCCTCGTACGCCTCGTCCACTGCCGGATCGTTGCTGCTGGCCTCGCCCTCGCGCCTGACCAGGCGTCCGGGAAGCTGCTGTCGGTGCTCGGCGGAGTGGACATAGCGCGCAATCTCTCCGCGCTGGGGATTGGCCTCCGGCGCCACCGCACCACCCGCCCGAGCCCGGAACTGGCGGTCGGCCAGCAACGTGTGCCGGGCGCTTTCGCTTAGCCTGGGGCTGCCGTTGGCGGCAAGGTTCTCGAGCAGGTAAGGCGGCAGGAAGCGCCGGATCGAGTGCGTCATGGCCATGTCCCCTCCCGGGATCGCTATGTCATGGCTTGAGTATGGCTCATCCCGGCGCTACGGTCGGCGAGTTCAGCGCTCGCGACGCTCGAGCATCGCCTCCATCCTGCCAAGCTGCTCGCGCAGCGCGCGAACATCGTCGCGCAGGCCGTTCATCTGCGCGGTGTCCCCCTCACCATTCTCCAGATCCATGATCGCGTTCTCCTTCTGCATCACGTCAAGCACGATACCGATCATCATGTTGAGGAAAATGAAGGCGTTGAGAAAGATGAAAGTCAGGAAGTAGATCCAGGCGTAGGGGTAGTGCTCCATGGTCGGATAAAGCACGGCGGTGGCCCAGCTCTCGAAGGTCGCTACCTGAAACAACGTCAGCATCGCCAGCGAGATATTGCCCCACAGCCGCTCGTCGACATCATGAAACAGGAAGCTGCCGATGGCGCCGTAGATGTAGAAGATGATGAACATCAACAGCGCCACGTAGCCCATCCGCGGAATCGACTTGAACAGCGCCGCCACCAGGACGCGCAGCTCGGGAATCATCGACACCAGGCGCAGCACACGGAAGATCCGCAGCAGGCGAGCCAGCAGCACCATCTCCGAGTCGTCCATGGGGATCAGACTGGCGGCGACGATCAGGAAGTCGAAGACGTTCCAGCCCTTCTTGAAGAAGTTGCGAAGCCGCTGTTCGGCGGCCATGCGAATCACGATCTCCACCAGGAAGAATACCGTCACCGCCATGTCGAAGATCCGCAGGACCTGCTCGAAACGCGTCACCTCGTCATAGGTACGCGCCCCGATCAGCAATGCCGATAGCACGATGATGGAGATGACGCAAAATTCGAATATCTTGTTGGCGCGCAGGCGCTCGAAGCGGGCCTGCCAGCTGTTGAAGGGTTCTGCCATGGAGAAGATCCGCAAGTGACGACATGATAAATTGAAACGACCCGACTTCATCTTGCACCGCCCGTCCTACGACGCGGGACCGGCGCAACCGGAAGCGAGGCGATCTTATCATGACCTCAATGCCACCGAGGAGCGCAACGCAGCGACATGCTGAGCCATGCCCCTATTGTCTATCGATGCAACAGTGAAGGAGTCGTCGTGAAGCGGATTATCGTCGCACTGTGCCTGATGGCGCCCACCAGCGTGACCTCCACGCTGCTGATGGCCGACACCTCAACCAGTCCGCAGGCGGAGACGCTCTATGTTGAGTGTCATATGACATCCCAACCTAGCCGACCGCTGGCGAGCTTCTACCGCCAGCCGCCGGGGGCCAACATACGCGAACGCTATCTGAGCGACATCCTGATGGCGGACCTGGCCGGCTGGATCACGCCACCGCCTCGCACCTGGGTCATCTCGCCACGGATGAACACCATCAGCTCGCCGGAGGATATCCATTTCGGCATCGACAACGCCACCATCGCCGAGGCGGGCATTCATGGCTACAGCCGTGAGGGGGCCAGGTTCTTCCTAAACCGCATCACCGGCGAGATGCACTACACGACCTATCTGGACCAGGAGCAGCTCGCCGGCTGGCAAGCGCGACATGGCGCCACCCTGCCCCGCGAGAACGTCTGGACCTATCAGTGCGAGGCCGTGCGGCCGAGAATCTAGCCTCAGATATGAACGAGCGATCTGCGCAAGTCTTGATCTAGCCCAGGCCAACGCCACATGCTCGGGGGTATCCTTGGCACCCTTTCGCCTGTCATTTCCATTGGCTTGATTACGATAACGAGGATGGCATGAGCCAAGATCTTCCCGTGGCGCGCATCATGCAGGCCGGCCTTCTGACCTGCACGCCGGATACTCCGCTATGCGAAGCGGCCAAGCGCATGGCCGAGCGCCGCTGCAGCTCCATCCTGATCTGCGAGGGGCAGTTGCCGGTCGGGCTTTGGACCGAACACGACACGCTGTCGGTGGATTTCGCCTCTCCCGAGGCGGTGCGCATCCCGATTCGCGAGGTGATGAGTTCACCTGTGGCCAGCCTGCCGAGCGACACCCCGGTAGGCGAAGCGTCGATACGCTTTCGTGAGGAGGGGCGGCGCCATTTTCTGATCGTCGATAACGAGGGGCTGCCCCTCGGCATCCTGTCGCAGACCGATGTGGCGTTCAATCAGGGCCTCGAGTCGTACCTGAAGCTGCGTGAAGTGCGCGGGGCGATGCGCGATAGCCCACTCATTATCGAGGGCACCCTGCGCCTCTCGGAAGCCGCTCGCGCCATGCGCCAGGTCAACTGCGATGCCGCCGTGGTGAACTGCGAGATGCGGGGGCTTGGGATCATCACCGAACGCGACCTGGTGCGGTTCGTCGCAAGGCATCCCGGCGACACGCCGATCGGCGATCTGGCCAGCCGGCCGCTGCTCACCGTGAAGCCCGACGACGTACTCATTCACGCCCGCGACCTGCTACTCGACAGACGCATTCGACACCTGGCAGTGGTCGACGACAACCAGCGCGTCATCGGCCTGCTCGGCTTCAAGGACATGCTCGTCGGCAGCGAGCACCTCTATCTCAAGGATCTGCGTGACGCCCTCGAACAGCGCGACCGAGCCCTGGCGCAGTCGCGCCAGAACCTGCAGCTCGCCGAGCGGGTGATCGAATCCTCGCTCGAGGGGATCATCATCACCGATGCCGATAGCCGCATCGAATTCGTCAACCCCGCCTTCACCCACCTGACCGGCTACCGCCTCGACGAGATCATCGGGCGTACCCCCGAGGTGCTCGCCTCGGGTCGTCACGACCGTGCCTTCTATCGTCAGATGTGGGACGTCATCGAGCGCCATGGCTACTGGCGTGGCGAGATCTGGAATCGGCGCAAGAGCGGCGAGCTCTATCTGGAGCTGCTCACCATCACCGCGATCAGTGACGAGCAGGGCAATCCTGCCCACTACGCCGGCCTGTTTCGCGACATCACCCATATCCGTGAGAACGAGGAGCAGATCCGTCAGCTCGCCTACTACGACCCCCTGACCCGGCTGCCCAATCGCCGCCTCCTCGAGGATCGACTGTCGCTGGCGATCCGCCACGCACACCGCAACCAGCTACGCCTGGCGGTGCTGTTCTTCGATCTTGATCACTTCAAGCAGGTCAACGATACGCTCGGCCATGCGGTGGGTGACGAGCTGCTACTGCTGCTCGCCGAACGGCTCCGGCACCTGCTGCGGGAGGACGATACGTTGGCAAGGCTCGGTGGCGATGAGTTCGTGGTGTTGCTGCCGGACATCCATGCGGTCGAGGAGGTCACTCGCGTTGCCCGCCGGCTGATCGAGGCGATCAGCGAGCCCTGCGTGATCGGCCCGCACGAGTTCAGGGTTGGCTGCAGCCTCGGCATCAGCCTCTATCCCGATGACGAGAGCGGCGCCGAAGGCCTGGTGCGCAACGCCGACGCTGCCATGTATCGCGCCAAGCAGGAGGGGCGCAACACCTACCGACTCTACACCGCGGAGATGAACTTCCAGGCAAACAACCAGTTGGCCCTCGAGACCTCACTGCGCAATACCGTGGAGAGTGGCGAAGGGCTCGAAGTGGTCTATCAGCCGCTCTTCGAGCGCGACGGCGGCGCCCTCCACTCAGCAGAAGCGCTACTGCGCTGGCACCACCCCGAACGGGGCGATATCTCGCCTGACGACTTCATCCCACTGGCCGAAAGCTCCGGGCTGATCGTGCCGCTCGGCGAGCGGGTCATCCATATGGTGTGCAGGCAGATCAAGGAGTGGAAAGCGGCGGGGCTCGCCCCGGTGCCGGTGGCCATCAACCTCTCCGCCCGGCAGTTCTGGCAGGCAGGTCTGACTGAGAGTATTCGCGGAATCCTCGCCAAATACGATCTGGAAGCGGGCCTGATCGGTTTCGAGCTGACCGAGAGTACGCTGCTCGACAAACGGCAATGCGCCATCGCCACTCTTCAGTCGCTACGCGAGCTTGGCTGTCCCATCGCCATCGACGACTTCGGCACCGGCTATTCGTCGTTGAGCTATCTGCAGGCGTTGCCGGTCACGTCACTCAAGATCGATCGCGCCTTCATCCAGCGCCTGGAGAGCGCCAAGCGACGCGACGGCGCCATCGTGGCGGCCATTTCGGGGCTTGCCCATGAACTCGATCTGACAGTGATCGCCGAGGGTGTGGAGACCGAAGCCCAGTGGAACGCTCTGGGCCTCTATCCCGTGGATCTGGTGCAGGGCTTTCTCACCGGCCGGCCGGTCAATGCCGCGCAGTTCCAGCGTGACTATCTTCAGCGCACAGGCTGATGCACGCCCATCGCCGGCCAGAAATCAGAAGAGCGGAATCTCCCGCGTCATCTTCGGCACCACCAGCGCCTCCGGAGCGCCGAGCCGATCAAGCTGGCCCTGCGTCAGCACCTCGCCGAGCTCGGCACCCGGCAGCACGGCCCGAGACGTCAGTTGCACCTGCTGAATGCGACCGTCGCGATCGAGGCGCTGTACCCAGCCAAGCTCGCCGGACTTGAAGCGTGCCAGGCTCCCCACCGGCGTCAGCCCGAAGTGGCGCACGTAGGCCTGGACCCAATTGCGGTCGTAACGGTCGCCGAGGGTCAGCAGATGGCGGTAGATCTCGCTGATGCCGTGGGCGCGCCGGTCGGCACGCGGCCGGCTCATGGCATCCACCGCATCGACCACCGCCGCCATACGCGATACCTCGTCCAGACTGTCGGCGGCGAGCGCGCGAGGATAGCCGCTACCGTCCAGGCGCTCGTTGATGTTTCCGATGACCGCCTGGCTGATTGCGGGAGCGAGCCAGCGACACCCCTCCAGGCGCGCCTGGATCAGCGCGACGTGGCTCCATAGCTCATGACGCTGATCGTCGCTCAAGTGGGTGCTCTGACGCAGCGCCTGGCGCAGCGGGGCCGGCAGTAGCGCCTTGCCCAGATCATGCACCAGCGCACTTGCCGCCACGGCCTTGCAGATATCGCGGGGCAGGCCGCGGGACCTGGCCAGATCGGCCAGGCGCACCGCCACGCCGATACCGTGCTGGATCAGCAGTGGTTCGTCGACCAGGCAAGGGACGGCGAACAGTACCGCCTCGCGGTCCTCCTCGAGCAACCCGAGCAACAGATCGGCATGCCGAGACAACTGCGTGGCATCGACCTTGCCTTCCTCCAGCAGCTGCAACAGCTGAGCGTTCAGGAAGGCGGCAACCTTAGCCAAGCGCCGGGCCATCGGCGTGGGATAATCCGCGCCATACGCCCGCAGCGGTGCAGGGGCAGCTGGCGAGCTCCCGGCAAACAGTGGTGAGGGCTTCAGCGTGCTGTCGCCCTGACTCTCCTTGCGGGCACTCTCGCGCTCGATCTCGCGTACATAGAGCCACAGCCGCCGTTCGGTCTCGGCTGGGATCCCGACGAACTCGCAACCCAGGCGTGCCAGTTGATTGCCCGCCTCGCTCTGCATGTGACGTAGCGTGGCCGACATCATGAAGCGTTGCTGATTGGGGAAGATCAGCTCGAGGCTATCGATGCGCTGCCCTTGCGAGAAGTGCATGGCAGGCGTCAGCGGCGCCTCGACGAGACAGCCCCCCAGCGAGAGATTCTTGAGCATGCCGTTGACGACCACCGGCTCGAGCGAGGCATCCTCAGGCGGTGCTGCCCGCAGCGCGACGGCGACACCCATCCCCGCGCCCAGCTCGGCGCGGAAGGCATCGCGACGGTGCATGATCAGCAGGTGATCGGGATATTCGAAACGGCACTGGCGGCGGGATTCACCATCGACCCATTCACGCAGGATCAACGGCGGGGTACTCAGCATTGCATTGCGGGCCTGTCCGACCAGACGCACCGCCTTCTCCTTGCCAATCTCGCCTGACACCTCCCTTACAGCCGAGATGTCGACCAGCAGGCAATCCGCTTCCACGAAATCGCTAAGTACGACGGGAAGTGGCTCACCATGCGCGCCTATGACCAGCGATACGCCACCGGGCTCGCATAGCGCTTCCAGATATTCACGCAGCTCGCCGGGGTGATCGACGCGCACAAGGGTATCATCAGACGACATGCTGGCCTCGTGAGGAGAAGGGAAGCGGCACCGTCGGGCGCGCCCGACGGATTTTCGTTAGCCAAATTATCGGCCAATGTTTGCTCCGCTTGAGAGACATCACAGCAATTTTGACGAGCTTCCCTGGCGATCAGGGCTCCAGATCGCCCTGCCGATAGCCGATCAGATAGAGCACCGCATCGAGCCCAAGCGTGGAGATCGAGTGGCTAGCCTGCTGTCGCACCAGCGGCTTGGCGCGGTAGGCGATGCCAAGCCCTGCCGTGGCCAGCATCTTCAGGTCGTTGGCGCCGTCACCCACGGCAATGGTCTGCTCCAGGGTGAGCCCCTCGCGATGCGCGATGTCACGCAGCAGTTCGGCCTTGCGCTCGGCATCGACGATCGGCTCGAGCACCTCGCCAGTGACCTTGCCATTCTCGATCACCAGCTCGTTGGCGTGGATCTCGTCGAAGCCCAGCTTCTCCTGCAGATGCCGGGCAAAGTAGGTGAAGCCTCCGGAAAGGATTGCGGTGCGGTAGCCCAGCCGCTTCAAATGCCTCATCAGCCGCTCGGCCCCCTCCATCAAGGGTAGGGTGTCGGCGATCTCGGCCAGTACCGACTCATCGAGACCCTCGAGCTTGGCCATGCGCTGCCGGAAGCTCTGCTTGAAATCCAACTCACCACGCATGGCACGCTCGGTGATCTCGGCCACTTCGTCGTAGACGCCGTGGCGCCGCGCCAGCTCGTCTATCACCTCGGCCTTGATCAGCGTCGAGTCCATGTCGAAACACACCAGGCGGCGGTGACGACGCCAGATCGAGTCCTCCTGAATGGCGATGTCCACGCCATGCATGGCCCCCAATGCCAGCGCCTTCTCGCGCAGCGAGGCAAGATCGAATACCTCCCCACGCAGCCAGCACTCGATGCAGGCACCCTGCGCCGGCGACTCGATCGACGCCCCGCCCTCCAGCGGCTCGCGGCCTGAGAGGCGATGGATCAGCTCTACCGTCAGGCCATGCTCGGCGGTCAGGCCACCCACCTCAGCCAGGATACCTGCCGGCAGGTGCGGCGCCAGCAGTGTCAGGATCAGCCGTGGCTCACCCGTCTGGACGCTCCAACGCTGATAATCCTCGTCGCTGACCTGAATCGCCTGGACATCCAGGCCCAGCGCATCGCCCGCTTCGCCAAGCAGCCCCTCGAGGCCCGCCTCGCTGTCGATGGCCACCAACGCCTCAAGCGAGACGATGCCGAAGGTCACGCTCTGGTTGATGTCCAGCAGTCGTGCACCGGCCTTGGCCAACCCGCGCCCCAGCCCGGCAAGCTGGCCCGGGCGAGCGGTGCCGGTCGCCCGGATAAGCACTCGTCTTGTCATCTCGATTTCCTTGTCACCAGCCACTCACTCATCGACCGCGAGCCCATCGACCTTCTGGAAGCCCCGCGGCAGCTTGCTGCCTCGGCGGCCCCGCTCGCCGCGATAGTACTCCAGATCGGCGGGCTTGAGGGTCAGCTTGCGCTTGCCGGCATGGATCACCAGCGATGCGCCCTCGCCCAGCACCACCAGGTCGCGTACGAACTCTTCACGGCGCGCCGCACGCGCCCCGGGAATGTCGATCATCTTGTTGCCCTTGCCCTTGGCCATCTGCGGCAGCGACGCGATATCGAAGACCAGCAGCCGTCCCTCGTTGGAAAGCGCCGCCACGCGCGCCCCCTCATCCGCTGGAATCAGCCGGGGCGGCAGCACGTTGCAGCCCTTGGGCAGCGACAGCACCGCCTTGCCCGACTTGTTCTTGCCAATCAGATCCTCGAGCGAGGCAATGAAGCCATAGCCGCCATCGGAGGCGAGCAAATAGCGAGTGGTGGGCGGCGCCAGCATCAGCCCCACCATACGCGCGCCGGCAACGGTATTGACCCGTCCGGTGATCGGCTCGCCCTGGCTGCGCGCGCTGGGCAGGTTGTGGGCGGCCAGGGTGTAGGCGCGCCCGCCATCGTCGAGCATCACCAGCGGCTGGTTGGTCTTGCCCAGCGCCGCCAGGTGGAAGCTGTCGCCGGACTTGTAGGAGAGCCCCTGAGGATCGATGTCATGCCCCTTGGCGGCACGGATCCAGCCCTTCTCGGAGAGCACCACGGTAATCGGGTCGGCGCCCATCAGCTCGACCTCGGAGAGCGCTTTCGCCTCCTCGCGGGCGACCAGCGGCGAGCGGCGCTCATCGCCATGCTCGCGGCCCGCCTCGCGAATCTCCTCCTCAATCAGGTCGGTGAGCGCGTCATCATTGCCAAGCAGCTCCTTGAGGCGCTTGCGCTCCGTTTCCAGCGCATCCTGCTCGCCACGGATCTTCATCTCCTCGAGCTTGGCCAGATGACGCAGGCGCAACTCGAGGATCGCCTCGGCCTGGCGGTCGCTGAGGCCGAACGCACTCATCAGGGCGGCCTTGGGCTCATCCTCCTCACGGATGATGCGAATCACCTCATCGATGTCGAGATAGGCGATGAGCAGACCAGCCAGGATATGCAAGCGTTCCTCGACCTTGCCCAGACGGTGCTCGAGGCGTCGGCGTACCGTCGCGCGACGAAAGCGCAACCATTCGCCGAGCATCGCGGGAAGCGGCAGTACCCTCGGGCGACCGTCCAGACCGATCACGTTCATGTTGACGCGAATGTTCTTCTCGAGGTCAGTGGTGGCGAACAGGTGCGCCATCAGCGACTCGACATCGACACGATTGGAGCGCGGTTCGATCACCAGACGAGTCGGGTTCTCGTGAGTCGACTCGTCGCGCAGGTCAGCGACCATCGGCAGCTTCTTGGCCTGCATCTGCGCGGCGATCTGCTCGAGCACCTTGGCGCCGCTGACCTGATACGGCACCGCGGTGACCACGATCTGGCCACCCTCCAGGGTGTAGCGGGCGCGCAGCTTCACCGAGCCACGCCCGGTCTCATAGAGCTTCCTGAGATCGTCGCGCGGCGTGATGATCTCCGCGGCGGTGGGAAAATCCGGTGCCGGGATGTACTCGAGCAGATCCGCCACGCTCGCCTCGGGGTGGCGCAGCAGGTGACAGGTCGCTTCGACCACCTCGCTGACATTATGCGGCGGAATATCGGTCGCCATGCCCACCGCGATGCCAGTACCGCCATTGAGCAGCACGTGGGGCAGCCGTGCCGGCAACACCACCGGCTCGTTCATGGTGCCGTCGAAGTTGGGGGTCCACTCAACGGTGCCCTGGCCGAGCTCGGCCAGCAGCACCTCAGAGAATTTCGACAGCCTCGCCTCGGTATAGCGCATCGCCGCGAACGACTTGGGGTCGTCGGGGCTACCCCAGTTACCCTGCCCGTCGACCAGCGGGTAGCGGTAGGAGAACGACTGCGCCATCAGCACCATGGCTTCGTAGCAGGCGCTGTCGCCATGAGGATGGAACTTGCCCAGCACGTCGCCGACGGTACGCGCCGACTTCTTGTACTTGGCGTTGGCAGTCAGCGACAGCTCGCGCATCGCATAGACGATACGCCGCTGCACCGGCTTCATGCCATCGCCGATATGCGGCAAGGCACGGTCGAGAATCACGTACATCGAGTAGTCGAGGTACGCCTTCTCGGTATATTCGCGCAGCGAAAGACGCTCGACGTCGCCCTCCGCCACCGGGATATCCATGGGCATGGGGAATCAGACCTCTATATCGGCAAGATTGCCGTAATCTTCCAGCCAACTCTTGCGGTCGGCGGAGCGCTTCTTGGCCAGCAGCATGTCCATCATCTCCATGGTGCCGTCGCCGACCTCGCGGGTGAGCTGCACCAGGCGCCGGGTGTCCACCGCCATGGTGGTCTCGCGCAGCTGCAGCGGACTCATCTCGCCGAGTCCCTTGAAACGCTGCACGTTCACTGTGCCGCGCTTGCCCTCCAGGCGCTTGAGAGTCGCCGCCTTCTCGCTCTCGTCCAGCGCGTAGTAGACCTCCTTGCCAAGGTCGATGCGATACAGCGGCGGCATGGCGACGAAGACGTGGCCGGCATCGACCAGCGCCGGAAAGTGGCGCACGAACAACGCGCACAGCAGGGTCGCGATGTGCAGGCCGTCGGAATCGGCATCGGCCAGAATGCATATCTTGTGATAGCGCAGCTTCGAGAGGTCCTCGCTCACCGGGTCGATGCCGATCGCCACAGCGATATCGTGCACCTCCTGGGAGCCGTAGATGTCGTGGGACTCGACCTCCCAGGTATTGAGGATCTTGCCGCGCAACGGCAGGATCGCCTGGGTCTCGCGGTTACGCGCCTGCTTGGCGCTGCCGCCGGCGGAGTCGCCCTCGACCAGGAACAGCTCGCTGGCCGCCGGGTCCTGGCCCGAGCAGTCGGCCAGCTTGCCGGGCAGCGCCGGCCCCGAGGTGACCTTCTTGCGCGCCACCTTCTTGGCACTCTTCTGGCGCCGCTGAGCGGCACTGATCACCAGCTCGGCCAGCAACTCGGCCTGCTCGACGTGATCGTTGAGCCACAGAGAGAAGGCATCCTTCACTACCCCGGAGACGAATCCCGCCACGGTGCGCGACGACAGGCGCTCCTTGGTCTGGCCAGCGAACTGCGGATCGAGCATCTTCACCGACAGCACATAGCAGGCGCGCTCCCAGAGATCGTCGGCGCTGAGCTTGACGCCGCGCGGCAGCAGGCTGCGGTATTCGCAGAACTCGCGCAATGCCTCGAGCAGCCCCGAGCGAAAGCCGTTGACGTGCGTCCCGCCAAGCGGCGTGGGGATCAGGTTGACGTAGCTCTCGGTAAGCAGCTCGCCCCCCTCGGGCAGCCACTGGATCGCCCAGTCCACGCCCTGCTCGTCATCGTTGAAGTGACCGACGAACGGCGATGGCGGTAGCACCTCGTAGCCATCGGTGGTCTGGGCCAGGTAGTCGCGAAGGCCATCCTCGTACTGCCAGACGCTCTCGGCGCCGTCGCTCTCGACAAGCGTCACCTTGAGCCCGGGACACAGCACCGCCTTGGCGCGCAGCAGATGGCGAAGCCGAGTCAGCGACAGCCGCGGACTGTCGAAGTAGCTCTCGTCGGGCCAGAAGCGCACCACGGTGCCGGTGGCACGTTTCGGGCAGCTACCGATCAGCTCGAGCTCGGAGACCTTGTCGCCATGCTCGAAGGCCATGGCGTGGCGGCTACCATCGCGACATACCTCGACTTCGAGGCGCTTGGACAGGGCGTTGACCACCGAGACGCCGACCCCATGCAGGCCGCCGGAGAAACGGTAGCTCGAGGAGGAGAACTTGCCGCCGGCGTGCAGCTTGGTCAGGATCAGTTCGATCCCGGTCACGCCGTGCTCGGGATGCAGGTCGATGGGCATGCCACGACCATCGTCGCTCACTTCAATGCCGCCATCGGCCAGCAGATGCACGCTGATCTCCCGGGCGTGCTCGGCAAGCGCCTCATCGACACTGTTGTCGATGACTTCCTGAACCAGGTGGTTGGGGCGGCTGGTGTCGGTGTACATGCCGGGGCGCTTGCGCACCGGCTCGAGCCCGGAGAGGACCTCGATGGAGCTGGCACTATATTGCGTCATGCGTCATCCAAGGTATGGCTGTCAATTAGGAGTCGAAAAAAGCGCTTTCAGCATCCCTGGTGTCATGTGCCATCCAAATTGGCGGGAACCGCTTCAGGCGCCAGGCAGTGGCCCCCATGCGCCAGGATTGCCGGCAAATAATCGCCAAGGGCAGTGAAACCATGATCGCCAGCGGGATGCAGAATCATACGCGCCCCCCGGTAGGCATGGAATGCGTCGCGGCAATCGAGGGTTTCATCGGCCGTGCCCAACAGCAACAGGTAACGGCTGGGATCGAGGCGAGCCGGTGTCAGGTCTTCTAGCTCGTCGCGATGAGCGGCCTCGACACTGAAACGCTCACCGGTATAAGCATTGACAAAGCCCTGCCCCAGCCATGCTTCGACCAGCCTGGCCGGGCGCACCGCGGGATTGATCGCCACCGCCGGCAGGTCATGGCGTTCGGCCAGGCAACTGACGAGGAAACCGCCCATCGAGCTGCCCACCAGCAGTGGACTCGGCCCAAGCCTGGTCAGACACCCCTCGGCCAGCGCATGGGCCTCCCGGGGGCGATGCGGCAACTGCGGTGCCAGGCAAGGCAGCGCCAGACGCCGGCAGGCGAGCTTCATCAGCCGAGCCTTGGGCGAGGCGCTACCACTATTGAAGCCATGCAGATAGAGCACCCCCGTGACGGGAACCGCTTCGCCACGGGAGCCTAGCATAACGCAATACCTGTATAAAACAACAGGGTCAAGACAACTCCTTCTCCAGCCGCTGACTTTCACGCAGGGCGCGATCCTCGGCACTCCATAGCGCTTCGATCAAACCCCGACTGGAGTCGTCCATGTGCTCGAGTCCTTGGCGCGACGTCAGGATCTCCTCGGTTTCGCCGGCAATCTGCTTGCCGAGCTCCACTCCCCACTGATCGAAGGGGTTGATGCCCCAGATCGTCGCCTGAACGAACACCTTGTGCTCGTAGAGCGCGATCAGGGCACCGAGTGTCGAGGGGGTCAAGCGATCCAGCAGCAGCGTGGACGAAGGCTGATTGCCGCGATAGCGCTTGTGGCTGGGACGCGGGCCATCGTCATCGATGGCATCGTCGCCGAGCATCAGCAGCCGCGATTGGGCGAAGCAGTTGGCCAGTGTCAGGCGATGCTGGGTCTTGAGGTGGGCACGGGTCGCCTCGTCCTCGACACGGTCGTAGCGGCGCATGGGAGCGATGAAGTCGCATACCACCGCCTGGGTGCCCTGATGCAGCAGCTGATAGAAGGCGTGCTGGGCATTGGGGCCAAGCTCGCCCCACAGGATCGGACAGGTGGAGTAGTCGGTCAGCTTGCCATCGTTGGTGACCGACTTGCCATTGGACTCCATCTCCAGCTGCTCGAGGTAGCTGGCGAAATATTCGAGACGGCCGTCGTAGGGCAGGATCGAGTGGGCGCGGATATCCAGGAAGTTGACGTTCCAGATGCCGGCCAGAGCCAGCAGCACCGGCAGGTTCTGCTCCAGCGGTGCCTCGCGGAAGTGCCGATCCATGGCGTGGGCGCCGCCCAGGAACTTGCGAAAATGGCGCATGCCGATGACCAGCGCGATGGGCAGGCCGATCGCCCCCCACAGCGAGTAGCGGCCACCGACCCACTCCCAGAACTCCAGCTGGTTGGCCGGCGCGATGCCCCATTCACTCATCTTCTCGGGGCTCGCCGATACGCCGATGAAGTGCTGGCGCATCACCAGGTGGCGGTCGATGTCGATGTTGCTGTCGCCCTCCTCCTTGGTGCACACCAGGCGCGAGTAGAGCCAGTCGCGGGCAGTACGCGCGTTGGATAGGGTATCGATGGTGGTGAATGACTTGGAAGAGAGAATGAACAGCGTGGTTTCGGGATTCAGCCGAGTCAGGTAGTCGGCAAGCTGCGAGCCATCCATGGTCGAGGCGAAGTGCACATGAATCTCGTGGATGCCTTCGGGGCGATAGTCGGCCAGGGCATGGGTCACCATCAACGGGCCGAGGTCCGAGCCGCCCACACCGAGGTTGACGACATCGCTGATCGCCTTGCCGGTCGCGCCCCGCCACTGGCCGGCGTGCATCTGATCGACGATCGCCTCCATCCGCGCCAGGGTCTCGTGCACGGCGGGTACCACATCCTCACCTTCGACGACCAGTTGCGCCTCGGGTGGCAACCGCAGCGCCGTATGCAGCGCAGGACGATCCTCCGAGAGATTGACGCGCTCGCCATCGAGCAAGCGCTGAATGGCACCGGGCACATCGGCTTCACGTGCCAGTTCCAGTAGCCGATCGAAGGTTTCCGGACACCAGCGCTGCTTCGAGAGATCCAGGGTCAGGCCGGCCGCCTGATGACTGAAGCGCGCGAAGCGGTCCGGCTGCTCCTTGAACAGGTCGCGCAGATGGCGCTGGCGTACCTCACGCGCATGCGCCTCGAGGGCCTGCCATGCCGGACGCTGGCTGATAGTCGAACCTTCTTTCATTGTGTCTCACTCCCTGATGACTTATGAATCCTCGTCATGCCTTCGTGCAGCATGGCGGTGCCTTGCGTAAAATACCCTGAACCGATTGCCAGGTCTTCTTACATCATGAGTAACGCATCTTACCGTGACGCCATCTTTTCGACACCTCTGGACCGGGTGGCGCGTTTCTCCTTCGATGAACAGGTGGTGGCCTGCTTTCCGGACATGATTCGCCGCTCGGTACCAGGCTACGGCCAGATCCTGGGCATGCTCGGCGTGATCGCCGCTCGCCACCTGCGCCACGGGGCGCATGTCTATGATCTGGGGTGTTCGCTTGGGGCCGTGGGGCTGGCACTGGCCGGGCGGCTCTCCCCCCAGGCTTTCTCCCTGACCGGCGTCGACCTCTCGCCGGCGATGGTCGAACGTGCTCGCCAGACGCTTTCCAGCGAATACCCCGATCATGCCATGGAAATCGTCGAAGGTGATATCCGCCACCTCGACTACCGGCCTTCCGGCATGATCGTGCTCAACTTCACGCTGCAGTTTCTACCGCCCACGGATCGCGACGACGTCATCGCCAGTCTTTATGCCGCCCTCGAACCCGGTGGCGTGCTGGTGCTCTCCGAGAAGATCGTCGCTCCCGACGAGGAGGAGAATGCCTGGCTCGTCGAGCGCTACCATGACTTCAAGCGTGCCAACGGCTACAGCGACATGGAGATCAGCCAGAAGCGCACGGCACTGGAGAACGTGCTGATGCCCGACACCCTGAAGGCGCACCGGGCGCGGCTCGCCAGGGCCGGCTTCCAGCGCAGCCATGTCTGGTTCCAGTACCTCAATTTTGCCTCGCTGATCGCCTTCAAAACCTGACGTCTGGAATCGCCATGTCCGTGCTGCTCATCCTGGCCCTCGGCCTGGCCCTGCTCCTCTATCTGGGCACAGCCTGGTGGCACTCGCGAAAGCCGCTGCCGTCGGGGCTGCATCTCGACGGGGCGTGGCGGCAGGCCAATAACCTCGCACTGCTGTTCGACGAGAGCTATCTCGACAGCAGCGGCACGCGGTGCTGCCGCCAATCGATATTCGACGAAATATTTCGGTTGATCGCCCAGGCCAGGCGATTGGTGGTAATCGACATCTTTCAGTTCAACGACCCGGCCGATGAGCGTGTCGACTGCCACCGCCAGATCTCCATCGAGCTGCGCGATGCCCTGCTTGCACGCAAGCGTGACTGCCCTGGGATCGAGATCGTAGTGATCACGGATGCCATCAACAGCGTCTATGGCGGACGCCATGCCACTCACCTCGACGATCTGTGCAAGGCCGGTGTCCATGTGGTGGTGAGCGACAGACTTGCCGGGCGCGACGCCAACCCGAGCTGGACGGCATTGTGGCGGCTACTGATCCGCCCCTTCGGCAACTCGCCGCAAGGTGCCTGGCTGGTCAATCCGCTGGGGCCGGGCAAGGTGACGCTGCGAAGCTATCTCGCCGCGCTCAACTTCAGTGCCAATCACCGTAAGACGCTGGTCGTCGACCAAGGCGATGAGTGGACCGCCGTGGTCAGCTCGGCCAATGCCGATGACGGCAGCAGCGCCTATCGCGACGTCGCCCTGCGCTTTTCCGGAGACGCGGTGCTGGAACTGCTCGCCTCGGAGCTCGAGATCGCCGCGCTCTCGGGTCTTGCACGACCTCCTGTCTCCTTTCCAATACCCCCCGCCGGCAATGCGAAGTTCCTCGCCGACGCCCCCCGGCTGCGAGTGATCAGCGAAGGGGCAATAAGCAACGCACTGCTGAGCGCCATCGCCGAGGCGAGGCCAGACGAGCGTATCGACCTCGAAGTGCTCTATCTCTCGCACCGCCGCGTCATCGCCGCCCTGCGCGAGGCGCGAAAGCGCGGCGTGACGATCCGCGTATTACTCGACCCCAATGACAGCGCTTTCGGCCGCGAAAGCGCGGGCATGCCCAACCAGCAGGCTGCAGGAGATCTAGTGCGTGCCGGCATCACGGTGCGCTGGAGCGACACTCACGGCGAGCAAGCGCACAGCAAGCTGCTGCTGCGCAGCGGCGGCTCCCGCCCGGCACTGCTGCTGCTCGGCTCGGCCAACTACACCCGCCGCAGCCTCGACGATCTCAACTTCGAGGTCGATGTCGAGCTCGTCGCCCCTGCCGATCATCCGGTCATCGCCAAGGCCCAGGCCGCTTTCGAACGCCACTGGTACAATCTCGATGGCGAACGCCATAGCGTCGAATATGGCGCTTACGCCGACAGCTCGAGGCTGCGCTACTGGCGCTATCGCGCCATGGAAGCCAGCGGCTGGTCCACCTTCTGATGCAAGGATTTTCAGATGCAGCACCCGCACCGCGACCTCTACCGCGCCTTTATCGACCAGGGCCTGGAACACTGGCTCGCCCGGCTTCCCGAGCAGCTGGCTCGGGGGCTCGACCGCAAGCGACACGGTGACCTGCCCGCCTGGGAGAAGGCCGTGGCCAAGCTGCCCACCCTGCCCGAGCAGCGCCAGGTTAGCTTGGAAGAGGATTGCGTCACGGTAAAGCTCGCCCTGAGCGATGCCCAGCGACGCCAGTGCGACAACCTGCTGCGCAAGCTCGCGCCATGGCGCAAGGGCCCCTATTCGCTGGGCGGTATCCATATCGACACCGAGTGGCGCTCGGACTGGAAATGGCAGCGCGTCGCACCGCACTTCACGCCGCTCGCCGGACGACGCGTGCTCGACGTCGGCGGCGGCAGCGGTTATCACGCCTGGCGCATGACCGGGGCCGGGGCCAGCTTCGTGCTGGTGATCGATCCCTCGCCGCGCTTCTACTATCAGTTTCAGGCGGTGCGCCACTTCATCGGCGATGCCGATGGCGGTCGTACCCACTTCCTGCCGGTGGGCATCGAGGACGTTCCCGAACGACTCGCCTTCTTCGACAGCGTCTTCTCGATGGGCGTGCTCTACCACCGCGCATCGCCGCTTGAGCATCTCGTTCAGCTCAAGGAGGCACTGCGACCTGGCGGCGAGCTGGTGCTCGAGACGCTGGTGGTCGAGGGCAACGAGAGCACGGTCTTCATGCCCGGCGAGCGCTACGCAGCGATGCCCAACGTCTACTTCCTGCCCTCCTCCCGCGCCCTGCGCCACTGGCTCGAACGCTGTGGTTTTCGCGACGTGCGCATCGTCGACGAGGCGCTAACCACGCTCGACGAGCAGCGCTCCACCGAGTGGATGTCCTTTCAGTCGCTGGCCGACTTCCTCGACCCAGCCGATCACAGCAAGACCATCGAAGGCTACCCGGCGCCAAGGCGTGCGGTGCTGATTGCCAGCAAGCCGGACTAAAACGCCTCCCAGCGCGCCTGATCATGATCGAAGCGAAGCCGAAGGCGGTGGCCGGCACCAAAGGTGTGCTGCTGGCCGCGGATCATGATCGGTTCGACGCCACACCAACCTTCCGGGGCGTGCAGGTGCATCTCGTCGCCGTCGATCTCGACCTCCAGCCAGTGGCCGCGGTAGCGCAGACGCAGGCGTAGCTGCTTAAGCGGCTCAGGCAGGCAGGGATTGAGACTGAGCAGGCCATCCCGCACCTCGAGTCCGGCATGGCCGCGCTGGACGAGATCGACGGTGCCGGCCATGGCACCTAGGTGTATCCCCTCGGGCGTCGTGCCGCCCTGGACGTCGGCTATGTCGCTCTCCAGTGCCTCTTCGAGCAGCGCCAAAGAGCGCGCACGATCGGAGCGCGACAGCACCCAGGAGGAGACGATGCCGCTCAACGTCGAGCCGTTCGAGGTGCGATGCTGGTAGTAGTCGATGGTTCTGGGCAGCAGTTCAAGGTCGAAAGCGTAGTCGAGCTGCGTGAAGAGTTCAGCCAGCTCATCGGCGGAGAACAGATAGAAGAGCATCAGCACATCGGCCTGCTTGGAAGCCTTGTAGCGATTGACGCTGTCGCCCTCCGCCTCGAGCAGGCGGTCGAGGCGGTGGATGTCACCATATCTGGTCTTGTATCCCTCCCAGTCGAACTCCTCGAGCCGCTCGTAGCCCTCGAACTGGCTGGGAATGCCGTCAGCATGAAACGGGACATAGAGCTGGCGGCTGATTGCATCCCACTGGCTCAGCTCGGCGTCGTTGAGTGCAAGCGCCTCGCCCAGCTCCTGGCGACACTCGGCGCCGATCAACGCGTGAGCGTCAAGCGCGCGCCGCAACAACCAGGCCACCATCAGGTTGGTGTAGGTGTTGTTGTCGAGTCCCGGCGTGTCGGACCACGGGTAGCGGTCATGGAATTCGTCCGGCCCCATCACGCCGCGAATGTCGTAACGCCCGCGCTCGGCATTCCAGGTCACCGCACTGGCCCAGAAGCGGGCGATCTCGAAGAGCATTTCGGCGCCATAGAAGCCGAGAAAGTCGATATCCTGGGTCACTTCATAGTAGCGCCACACATTGTAGGCAATGGCGGCGTTGACGTGCCGCTGCAGCGAGCTGTTGTCGTCGACCCAGCGTCCGGACTTGGGATTGAGATGCACGAGCTGGCTCTCTTCGCGCCCGCTACTGCCACTCTGCCAAGGGTAGACGGCACCTCGATAACCGGCCTCGCGTGCCAGCCGACGCGCGGCGCCCAGCCGCCGGTAGCGATACTGAAGCAGGGCACGGGTAATCTCGGGAATGCGGAAGTTGAGGAACGGGAAGATGAACAGTTCATCCCAGAAGATATGTCCCCGATAGGCCTCGCCATGCAGCCCCCGCGCCGGCACCCCGACATCGAGATCGATGCTGTGCGGCGAGACGGTCTGCAGCAGATGAAAGATGTGCAGTCGCAGCACCATCTGCGAGCGTTCGCCATTCTTGAGCGTCACGTCGCAACGCTGCCACAGCCGAGACCACGCCTGGACGTGGCGCGAGAGCAGTGCCTCGAAGTCGCCTGCCTCGAGCACCGCCTCCTCGGCGGCGAGTGCCGCTTCCGAAATGGCGCTATCCCGCGAGGTATAGAGGCTGACCACCTTCTCGATCCTCACCCCCTCACCCTGCGCAAGGTCCAGGGTGAGCTCGTGTGCGATATAGCCCTGCTCCTGGAGAGCCCGGCGGCATGCGTCGACCAGGCGCGCTCCCTGGTAAACACGGGTGCGCGCCGCTTCGCTGACCCGCAGCCGCGACTGACAGGTCTCGACATTGAGACGGATCGACTCTTGCCCCACGGGCTCGCTGGAGAGGTGAGAGAGGTGCGTACTGGCCAGTTCGCGGTAGCGGGCCACACCGGCGTTGATGACGCGCCCATCCAGGGCGGAGCGCACCACGATGCTGCCCGACCAGTTCTCCGGACGCAACCGCCACTCGATGGCGGCGAGGTGGGGGTTGTCCATGTGTACCAGGCGCCGGGTGGTGAGCGTCGTCTCGCGCCCGTGGCGATCGCGAAAGCGGATGTCGCGTTCGAGCAGGCCACGCTTCAGGTCGAGCCGCTGGCGGTAGTGCAGCAGCTCCACCGCCAGCGGGTTGAACCACTCGCCCTCCTCCCGAGGGCTGTCCTGCGCGTGACGAAAGGAGAGACAGAGCCAGTTGGGAAAGTTGACCAGGTCCTCGTTCTCGATGATGCGCCCGGCGATCTCGGTCTTGAGACGGTTGAAGCCGCCAGCGAGATAGGTACCGGGGTAATGGATCTCCCCCGCCTCGCTCTCCTCCGCCGCGCCGCGCGTGGCGAAATAGCCATTGCCCAGGGTACACAGCGCCTCGCGCAGCGCCTCCTGACGTGGGTCGAAGTCGTCATATTCAAGCGCCCCGCGACTCATGATTGCGCCTCTTGCGTTATGGCCAGCGCCTGCAGCAACCGGCCGGCTGCCGCGGGGGTCTCGAGACGATAGTGCGCTGCCGTGGGCTGCTCTTCGCGGGTAATCAGAATGCCGATGCCGCCCCGCTCACGCAGCGCCCTGAACGCATCCTCATCGGTCTCGTCGTCACCGAGATAGATCGGCATCACCCCATCGCCCAGCAGCTCCAGCACCTCGAGCAGCCAGCTAACCGCCCGCCCCTTGTCCCATTCGATACGCGGGCGCAGTTCGAAGATCATCTTGCCGCCGGTGCGACGCAGCCCGGGCGAGACCTCGGCAACGGCCTGCAGGGCAGCCTCGACGGCCGGCCGGTCGGCCTCGGCCACCAGGCGATAGTGAACGGCGATGGCGAAGCGCTTGCGCTCGACCAGCGCCCCCTCGACACCATCCAGGCGTGCCTGCAACTGCGCTTCGGCGCTGTCGAGTTCGGCGAGGAATGCCTCGGCACGCTCATGATGCTTGTGCAGGCCATCCGGGCCTGCAATGTCGAAACCATGGCTACCGGCGTAGATGAGTTCGTCGAGGCCGACCAGGCGCTCCACGTCGGCGCGGTCGCGGCCGCTGACGATGGCGACGGTGCAGCGCTCGGCAAGCCGGCGGATGGTGTCGCGCACCGCCTCGTCGAGTACCGCCAGTTCGGGGCGATCGACGATCGGGGTCAGGGTGCCGTCATAGTCGAGGAACACCGCGGGGCGTGCGCTTTCAAGTCGCCTGGCGATCGCAGCAAAGTGCTCGAGAGCATCCGGCAGCGTCGCTTCGTCGTGGCGTTCCAACGGGGCCAGATCCTCCACCACAAGATCGGCACCCTGCTCGAGCAGGGCATCGCGCTGGCCAACGCGGTCGACGCCGATCACCAGCCCGTAGCCGGCGGCATAGGCCGAGGCAACGCCGGAGATCGCATCCTCGACGGCAAAGGCATGCGCCGGCGCCACGCCTAGTTGGCTGGCGGCCTCGAGGAAGATATCAGGGTCGGGCTTGCCCTTGAGGCCGAGCCTGCGCGACTCGATACCATCGACACGCACGTCGAACAGGTGGCTCAAGCCAGCCGCTTCGAGGACCGCGGCGGCGTTCTCGCTCGACGACACCAGCGCCGTCTTCACCCCCGCCTCGCGCAAGCGTTCCAGCAGGGTGACCGTCGAGGCGAATACCTCGACCTTGCCTTGGGCCAGCAGCTTGCCGACCAGCTGGTTCTTGCGGTTGCCGAGTCCGCAGATCGTCTCGCGCTGCGGCGCGTCCTCCGGACTGCCTTGGGGCAGCGAGATGCCTCGCGATTGAAGAAAGCTCGCTACCCCTGCGTAACGCGGCTTGCCATCGACGTAGGTGAGATAGTCCGACGCTTCGTCGAAGGGCTGGAACGTATCGCCTGCGCGCGATGCCCTCTCGCTCAGGTAGTCGTCGAAAAGCTGCTTCCAGGCGGCACTGTGCACGGTTGCCGTCCGTGTCACGACCCCATCGAGATCGAAGACACCGGCCTGGAATGCGGTGATATCGATAGCGTGCTGACTCAACTCTCGGGACATCCGGTTCACCCTCAGCCGTTGCCTAGACGGTTACCACTATACGCACAGTGACAAGCGTAGCGCAGTCAGGACGTCGGAACAGGTCAAGGCAGCTCAGCAAGCGCGACGGCAGCGATCAGCGTCTCAGGATCACCAGCCAGCGGCCGAGGTTGAGAATGCTGGCAAGCGACGCGGCAACGTAGGTGAACGCGCACGCCGTGAGCACATGCCGAGCGGCGGGCATGTCATAGGGGGGAATGTAACCCTTGAGCAGCGGCAGGGCGCGCTGGAAGCTGGCATCGAACTCCACCGGCAGCGTCACCAGATGCACCAGCGCGGCGGTACCGAAGCTGATCACTGCCGCCCCCACCACGATGAACATGCCACCCGGCATGCGTGTCAGGAGAAACAGCAGCGGTGCCGCCATCATCAGTACGGCACCGAGCTTCTCGGCGTGCTGGGCAACGCCTACCAGGCGCGTGCGCGCCAGCAGCGGCTGATAGCCCTGATGATGCTGTATCGCATGGCCCACCTCGTGCGCCGCCACGGTCACGGCGGTAAGCGAACGTCCGGCATAGTGCTCATGGGAGAGCCGGACCCGGCGCGCCTGGGGATCGTAATGATCGCCCCGCTCGGTGGCTTCCACCTCCACCCCCTCGATGCCGAGCCGCGTCAGTAGGTGTCGAGCCAGCTCGCCGCCGGTACCGGGGTAATCGTTGCGCGGCGTGGCGTGGCGCTCAAGCGCCCACTTGGCCCAGACGTTGGGCAGGATGAACAGCAACAGCAGCAGCCCCAGCAGTAGTACGAACATCGATGACTATCCTCCGTGCCGGGTCGGAACCTGATCAGGATAGAATAACGGAAGAGGCCGGCCCGAGCGATTGACACACAGAAACGCGATTGGCCCGCCTGGGGCCAATCGTCATCGTTACGAGGGCATGGGTACACTTCAGGCGGTGGCCGGCTCCGCTGGCAATGCCTCGGCAGGCGCCGTCAGATCGAAAGGACGCTCGAACAGCGGCGCCAAGCACACCGACTGCACCTCACCGCCGGTATCGTGATCGCGGGTCGCGGCATATTCGACGGCCTGCACCGCACTCTTGCCATGATCGATGGCGGCCAGGGCCCACTTCCAGCCGGTGCCGTAGGCCACCGGCCCCTTGACCGGCATTCTGACCAGTCGATCGAACATCTCGAAGACCCCATCCGGGCCTGCAATGATCATCTCGATACGCGATACATGGGGTTTGCTCGCGCGCGGGGCTCCCGCGTTGAGCCACTCCATCACCTCCCACCAGCCCTGCTGTTCGCCGGCGAATGCCACCCACTCGCCATTGTCGAGTTGAAAGAGTTTCTGTGAATGGTTGTAGGTCGAGCCATTAACGCTGATCAGCGAATCCGTCGCCAGTGTCGTTCCGTCCCATACGATTGTGGTCATGCGGCGTACCTCGTGTGGCGGCGAAATGCTCGAAGCCTAGCCCAGAGCAAGGAAGTCATTCTTGCCCTCTCGGCGCGTGCTCCGCCTGAGCACGATAGCGGCAAAATGGGCAAGAATTGTTCATCCATCATGCAAGCTCAGCGCCTCGACAATGGCCTGAGTAGCGCGTCTTCCTTCAGGTTAATCGGACGATTGCGACCTCCACCATGCGTAGTCGCTTGACGTTTGCCCTGCAACAAATGACAATTGTTCTTGTTTGATACAAAAACTCATTCAGGATGACGATCATGAGCTCGCTCCCCCCTCGCATGCCACCCGCACAAGGAGAGAGCCACCAGGATACGGCTGGCAAGCGCATCGACAGCCAGGCCCTGCTCGACTCTCGCGGCGAACTGATCATCGAGCATCGCGGCAAGCGTTACCAGCTGCGCGAGACACGTAACGGCAAGTTGATTCTCACCTCCTGAGAGATAGTTTTTTCATTGGCACTACCAGACCTATAACAGCCAGCCAGGTAGCCATCGCCACCCAGCCAGCCGCCATCTCCTGATCATACTAAGGGAACTTCAGGAACATGAAGCGAGCATTGAGCTGCACCGGCGCCCTCGCGCTGAGCCTTCTCTCCGGTCTGACACTGGGCCAGGAACCACTCCCCAATGACGATCAGCAACTCGCACCGTTGCAGATCACCGGTACCCGGGCACCGACGGATCCATTTCGCGCCCCGCTGATCGTCGATGTCATCGAACGGGACGACGCGACACTCACCACCGCCTCGCGTGTCGAGGATATCCTCGCCGACCAGCCCGGCCTGCACGTCGCAGGCCAGGGGCGCCGCAACGGCCAGACGCTGAGCATGCGCGGCTTCGACAGGAACGGCGTACTGGTACGCCTCGACGGGGTGCGCCAGGATATCGATACCGGTCACATGGGCAATTTCTTCCTCGACCCGGCGCTGCTGCGCGAGGTACAGATCGCTCGTGGCGCGCTCTCGAGCCTATACGGCAGCAATGCCATGGGCGGCGTGGTCAGCTTCGAGACGGTGGATGCCGAAGACCTGCTGCGTCCCGGCGAGACCCGCGGCGCTCGCCTCTCATTGCGCGGCGCCACGGCAAGCGACGAGCTCGGCGGCTCGCTGAGCCTGTTCGGCAAGCGCGATACCACGCGTGGCCGCGTCGATGGTCTGCTGTCCCTGGGGCGCAGCGAATCGGGCGACATTCGCCGCGCCGGTGGCCAGAGTGCCGAGGAGGACGCCACCCTCGACAGCCTGCTGGCCAAGGGGGGTTGGCAGCTCGCTCCCGACCACCGTCTGTTCACCAGCTGGCAGCACTACCGCGAGGATGCCACCCAGCCCGCCAATCCGCAGCAACTGGACGCGGACAGCCTGCGCGATCGCACCACCGCCAGCGACAACCTGCAGCTCGGTCACCGCTGGTCGCCGAACATCGACACCCAGCTCGACAGCCGCATCACCCTGAATCGCCAGGAGATCGAGGAGAGCGCCGCCGAGCGCACTCAGCAGCGCCTTGGCGTACAGAGCGATGGCTATCACCGGCTCGATCATGGCTGGCTCGGCCAGACCCTGGCCTTCGGCGCCGAAGTCAATCACGCCACCCAGCGCCCCGGTCTCGATGCCTCGGGCTTTCCCCGTGCCGATATCGATACCGCCGCGATCTATCTCGACGACACCCTGACGGCTGGCCGCTATCTGGGCCAGGGCGGTCCCGGCGAGTTCGACCTCGGCCTTGGCGCGCGCTACGACCACTACCGCGCCGAGGACAACGAGGGGCGCGCGAGCGACCAAGGAGAATTCTCTCCCCGCCTGCGGCTGGCCTGGCGCCCTAGCGAAGGGCTGATGCTCTACAGCGGCTACGCCGAGGCCTTCCGCGCCCCGACGCTCTCCGAGCTGTATGCCGATGAGCGTCACTTCGCCGGCTTCTGCGTCTCGCCGTTCTTCTGCATGCCCGACAACAACTGGGTGCCCAACCCCGAGCTGAACCCGGAGACCAGCAAGACCTGGGAGAGCGGCCTGGCCTTGAGCATCGGCGACTGGCAGCTGCGCGCCAGCTACTTCGATACCCGCGCCGACGACTTCATCGATACCCAGGTCGACATCATGGCCGGTACCACCCAGGCGGTGAACGTATCCCGCGCGCAGTTGTGGGGGTATGACGCCCGCCTTGGCTGGAGCCCCGCCGCCGTGAGCGGGCTCGACACCTTCATCGGCCTCTCGGAGGTCAGCGGCCGCGACCGCGACACTGGCGAAGCATTGGGCAGCCTGACCCCGCTGGAGGCGCTCGCCGGCGTCGACTACCGCTTCGCCGCGCCGGATCTGACGCTAGGCTGGCGCGGCCGCTTTGCACGCGCCTTCGACAAGCAGGACGACGACGAGCGACTGTCGGGCTATGGCCTGCATGACCTGCAGCTGGCGTGGCGCTTCACCCCCGACCTCACGGCCTCGTTCAAGCTGCGCAACGTCGCCGACAAGGTCTGGTACCGCCCCGACGGCAGCCTCGGCGACGGGCGCAGCCTGCTCGCCAGTATCAGCATGCAATGGTGAAGAGTGTTCACCAAGGAGCCTGAAATGCATTCCCTACCCTGGACCCAGCGAGCCATTCTCGATGCCTTCGACGCGACCCGTGCCAGCACGCCACACCTGCCGGCCATCGAGGTCGCCAAACGGTTGTCGATCAGCGAGGGCGAGCTGCAGGCCGCGCGCCTGGGACGCGACGTGATCACCCTGCCACTCACACCGCACGCCCTGGCCGAGCGTTTCCACCGCCTCGGGCGGGTCAGGGCTCTGACCCGATCCCGCCATGCGGTGCTCGAGCAGGAGGGCAGCTATCCGGTATTGCGCGGCTCGTCGCAGGCTGGCCTGCTGCTCGATCCAGGCGGCCTGGACCTGCGTCTGCACTTCTCTCAGTGGCACTGGAGCTGCCTGATCCGCGACCGCCTTGCCGATGGCGAAGGGGGGCATCAGGAGCGCTTCAGCCTGCAGATCTTCGACCGTTACGGCCGCGCACTGCACAAGCTGTTCTCGCTCGAGCCGTGGCCACTCAAGGAGTGGCAGCAGCTGGAGGCGCTGGGCAGCGAGCGCATGCCCGCTTTCACCCAATTGGCGAAACCGGCATCTCGCCCGCTCCCAAGCGCCCCGGGACTGGCCGCCGACTGGATGGCGATGAGCGACGTGCATCAGTTCTTCGCCCTGCTCAAGCGTCATGGCCTCAGCCGGCGCGAGGCCAATGCGCTGATGGAGGGGCGCTATACCCGCAGCCTGACCACCTCGGCGCTCGAACAGACACTGAGCCAGGCTTGTGAAAACGCCATGCCGCTGATGCTGTTCGTCGCCAGTCCCGGCTGCGTGCAGATCCGCAGCGGCCGGGTGCCGCCCCCGCTGCGCCGGCGCGGCTGGCTCAATCTGTTCGGCGAGGGGTTCACGCTGCACCTCGACGATGCTGGTATCGACGAGGTATGGCAGGTGCACAAGCCCAACCGCGATGGTGGCGTCACCAGTCTCGAGGCGTTCGACGCCGAGGGCGAACTGATCCTGCAACTTTATGCCCAGCGCAGCGAAGGGCAGCCCGAACGCCCCGATTGGCGCGAACTGCTGCGTCGGCTGGGCGAACGTGAGGCGGCGGCATGAGCACGAAGCCTGCCCGGCGTTCGGCCTTGCCATGGCTTATCTGCTGGCTGCTGGCATGTGGCTGGCTGCCACTGCCGGCATTTGCCGATGACGCACTGCGTACGGTAGTGATCGGCGGCGACATCGCCGAGATCATCGCCGCCCTCGATGCCAGCGATACACTGGTCGGGCGCGACGACACCAGCCGCTATCCCGACTCCCTGCTTGCGCTGCCCTCGGTGGGCTATCTGCGCCACCTCTCCGCCGAAGGGGTGCTCTCGTTGCGCCCGCAGCGCCTGCTGGTCGGTGCCCAGGCGGGGCCACGCGAAGTGTTCGCCCAGCTCGAGGCGAGTGGCGTCGAGGTGATCCGTATCGACGCTCCTCCATCCCTCGAGGCGATTCCCGACAAGGTGATTGCGGTGGCCCAGGCGATGGGGCGCGAAACGGCAGGCAATGCACTTGCCGACAGCGTGAGGGCGGAGCTTCAGCACCTCGAAGACCTCCCTCCCCCGAGTGAACGCCAGGCAATGTTCATGCTCAGCCACAGCGGAATGACGCCGATGGTCGCCGGTCGCGATACCGCCGCCGACAATGTGATGCTCACCCTGGGTGTCGCCAACGCCTTTTCCACCATGCAGGGATACAAGGCGGTGGGAGCCGAGGCGCTGATCGCAGCGGCTCCCGAAGTGGTCATCGCCACCCATGGCGGCCTGGCGGCGCTGGGCGGCGAATTCGGACTGTGGCGCCTGCCGGGGCTTGCCATGACGCCGGCCGGCCAGGCCCGGCGCGTATTGGTATGCGACGACCTGGCACTGCTCAACTTCGGCCCGCGTACCCCTGCTGCCCTGCTCGACCTGCATCGGACACTGGCCATGCCGGACGCCTCCACCGTTAACGCCGGGAGCGACGCAGCCACCGCCCTCTGCGGGTGGAGCAAGGCATGAACCTGCCCTCGCTGCTTGCCGAGCGTCGCGTACCTCCCCTCCGAGCGGCTCGCCTCTCGCCTGGCAGGGTGCTGGGGTGCATGACGCTTATGGTCGTCGTGGCACTGCTCGCCGGCGCCATGACCGGTCCCGTCGGGCTGCCGCCACGCGTGCTGCTGGGCGAGCCACCCAGCGATCTCGCCTGGCAGGTGTGGTGGCAACTACGGGTACCGCGGCTGATTCTCGCCGCCCTGGTGGGCGCCATGCTGGCGGGCAGCGGTGCCGCCATGCAGGGACTGTTCCGTAACCCCCTGGCCGATCCGACACTGCTGGGGCTGGCCAGTGGCGCGGGTCTGGCGGTGGCCCTTTGGATCGTGCTGTTCGACGGCAGTGCCGGGCAGTTCGGTCTCTATGGCCAGTTTCTGGCAGGCTTTCTCGGCGCTCTTGGGGTGTGCGTGCTGGTCTTCGCGATGGGCGCTCGGCACCCCGGCGAGAGTGCGCTGTTCACGCTGCTGCTGGCGGGCCTGGCCATTAATACCCTGGCCGGGGCAATGGGCGGCATGCTCGCCTTCATCGCCAGCGACGAGCAGCTCAGGCAGCTCAGCCTGTGGGGCATGGGCAGCCTGTCCCATGCCCTATGGAGCGCCACGCTCGGCGCACTGATCGGCGTTCCCATCGCCCTGGCCGTACTCCTGCGCTGCGCCCGGGGGCTCGACCTGTCGCAGCTCGGCGAACTCACCGCCCACGGCGCCGGGCTCGATGCGCCTCGCCTCAAGCGCCGGGTGGTACTTGCCACCGCGCTGGGCGTGGGCCTGTGCGTGGCGCTGGCCGGCATCATCGGCTTTCTTGGTCTGCTGGTACCGCACTGCCTGCGGCTGTGGCTCGGCCCGGGGCACAGGCTGCTGCTGCCCGCCTCGATGCTCGGCGGGGCACTGCTGCTGATCGTGGCCGATAGCCTGGCGCGCAGCCTGGCAAGCCCCGCCGAGATTCCCGTCGGCCTGCTCACCAGCCTGCTCGGCGGACCCTACTTCCTGTGGCTACTGCTCAAGGGACCGGCCCGATGCTGAGTCTGGAGAATGCCGGCTTCACTACCACCCCCGCCCTGGTCCCCTTCAGCGATCGCCTCGTTCCCGGCGAGCTGCTGGCGATCGTCGGTCCCAACGGCGCTGGGAAGAGCACTCTGATCAGTTTGCTGTCGGGTTATCGTCGCGCGGAAATGGGCAGCGTCAGCCTTGATGGGCAGGCACTGCAGCACTGGCAGCCACAAGCGCTGGCCAGGCGCCGCGCGCTGGTCGCCCAGAAGGTCGCCCTGGGGTTTGATTGGCCGGTGATACAGCTAGTGGCGCTGGGCGGTCAGGCGCTGCCGGAGCGGGTCGCAGCCGCGCTTGCCGCGCTGGACCTGACGCCGCTGGCGCGGCGCGGGGCAATGAGCCTTTCGGGAGGCGAGACACAGCGTGTGATGATCGCCAGGGCGCTGTGCCAGCTCGGACAACCCGGCGAGCGTGACGCCGGCGGCATCCTGCTGCTCGACGAACCGACCAGTGCCTTGGATATCGGCCAGCAGCAGCGCCTGATGAGGCTGCTACGCCGCCTGGCGGAGCAGCACGGCATGGCGATCTGCTGCGTGCTGCACGACCTCAACCTGGCGGCGCGTTACGCCCACCGCATCTGGTTGCTGGAGCGAGGCTCACGGATCGCCAGCGGGGCGCCAGGCGAGGTGCTGACAGCGTCGCGCCTGATCCGGGTATTTGGCGTGGAACTCGAGAGCTGCATCGCTGGCAGCGATGGGGCGCCGGTATTGCGGCTGGCTCCCTGACCCTGCAAGCTCCGCTACTCCCTGGCCTCCGCTCTAAGCTCCTCCCGAGCATCTTCATGTACCTGCTGTAGACCGCTTGCGGAGATATATCCCAGGCGGTGAGCATGTTCGGCCATGGCGCCGCTGTCGGCGGCAAGCAATAGCTCACAGTCGATATGGCGGATCTCGTCACGCAGCTTATCGATCGCCCGTTCGCGGTTGGCACGCTGATCGATGCTGCGGATGTAGATCGCCTTCACGCGCTCGGGATACTCCTTGACGATGCGCGTGTAGACCTCCGGGTCGTGCTGGCCGCTGTCGCCGATCAGCACGCAGGGCATGTCCTCGAAAAGCGCCAGCATGCGCGTGATCAGCTCATACTTATGCTCCTCGGCACGCCGCGGCCAAGGGTGACGCCAGGAGAGTCCCCATTCGCGCAGGAACAGGATCGGACCGACGGGAATGCGGTTGAGCTGGAAGAACGTCTCGAGCACCTCGTAGATGCTCCAAGGACCGCGAGAGACGTAGAGAATCGGCCGGCGCGCCTCACCATCATGACCGACATACAGTGCCTGATAAAAGGCCGCAACGCCGGGAAAGGCGGTGCGGTGATGTGCCTTCTCGACGAACAGGCGATAGAGCATGCGCAGCTTGTCGGCCACCCCGGTGAACATCACCGTATCGTCGATATCGCTGATCACCACCAGGTCGGTATCGGGCGGCGGGATGTAGACCTCGGCGAAGGAACTGACGGACTCATTGAGCGCCTCGACATGCAGCTCGGCCTGGTGCCAGGTCTGCTGCCCAGGCAGGAGATGATCGAGAGGCAGATGAGCATTGAAGTAGCCGTCGCGGTCAGTGGTCACCGTGATCACGTTGTCGCCCAAGGTGACACGCACCGCAACGTCCGCCAGCCCCCGTCGGGCGATACGCCTGATCACATCGGCGGTATCGCGCAAGGCACCGCGCCGAGGGATGACCTGCCCCAGCGACGCCTGGCGAAACACCCGGCCCATCAAGAAGGCCTCCTGCTGCGATCCATAGCCGCGGTACGGATGTATTACCACCCCACCCCGGCCACGGTCGCGCTTCATGGGCTTGGCCGCAATATGCAGTAGACGCTTGAAGAAGCGTTTGAGGCCACCCCGCGCCCCCATCAGGCCCATCCTCCAGGATAGCGTGAAGCACGGGGGCGCTGGCTACCGTCAACGGAAGCTCTATCGGTGGGTAATCGCGTCATCGTGACCTCCATGTCGTGATGTCTGTTTCGTCGCATTGGTCGGACGCCACACGCTTCCAGTGTGCGGCAGTGCCCCGTCAAGTCAAGCCGCTCAAACACGAACGCCCCGCCATAAGGCGAGGCGTTGGTCGAGCCGTTCACCAGGCTCAACGCTTGAATAGCTCGCGCACGTCTCTGGCCTCCCAGTGCGGGAAGCGCTTGCGAACCAGCGCGTTCAATTCGACCTCGAAGGCGTGCCAGTCGACATCGCTCTTCGCACCATCGCCACCCGCAGCCACCCCGCGAATCATTCCCGCGCCCACGGTCACGTTGGAGAGACGGTCGATGACGATGAAACTGCCGGTGCCGGGGCTCCTGCGGTAGTCATCCAGCGGTACCTTGGCGGTCAGTTCCACCTGGCAGCGGGCGATGGCATTGAGCGTGAGCGACTCGGCGGCGTGCTTCTCCAGCGAGTTGACATCGATCTGGTAGTCGATGGCGCTCACCTCGCCGGAGAGATCGCGGGTAGCGAGCTTGAAGTCATACAGCCGACCCGGCGCCAGCGCATCCTCGTGCATCCACACGATGTCCGCTTCGAAGGCATTCGAGAGCGGTACCTCGGCCTCCTCGGCAACGATCCAGTCGCCCCGCGAGATATCGATCTCATCTTCCAGGGTGACGGTGACCGCCTGCCCCGGATACGCGATCTCGAGATCGCCATCGAAGGTGACGATGCGCTCGACCGTGGAGCGCTTGCCCGAGGGCAGCGCCTTGATCTTCTGCCCCGGACGCAGGATCCCGGCGGCAAGGGTGCCGCAGTAGCCGCGGAAATCGAGATTGGGACGATTGACGTACTGCACCGGCAGGCGCAGGTCGGCAAGATTCTGATCGCGGCTGATCTCGACGGTCTCGAGCAGTTCGATGAGCGTTCGGTTCCCATATCCTTCTTGAAAATACCACGGGGTACGTTCGCTGCGGTTGACGACATTGTCGCCCTCCAGCGCCGACATCGGCACGAAGCGAATGTCGCTGGCCTGCAAGTTGGTGGCGAACTGGCGGTAATCGGCGACGATCTCATCGAAGCGCGCCTGGGAGAAGTCGACCAGGTCCATCTTGTTGACCGCGATCACCAGATGCTGGATGCCCAGCAGGTCGGCGATGAAGCTGTGCCGACGGGTCTGGGTCTGTACGCCGTAGCGGGCGTCGATCAGGATGATCGCGAGGCTCGCCGTGGAGGCGCCAGTGGCCATGTTGCGGGTGTACTGCTCGTGTCCCGGGGTGTCGGCGATGATGAACTTGCGCTTGTCGGTGGAGAAGAAGCGGTACGCCACGTCGATGGTGATGCCCTGCTCGCGCTCGGACTGCAGGCCGTCGACGAGCAGCGCGAGATCGACGGCATCACCGGTGGTGCCGCTGGTCTTGGAGGCCTGGGTGATGGCGGCGAGCTGATCTTCGTAGATCATCTTGGAGTCGTGCAAGAGCCGGCCGATCAGGGTCGACTTGCCGTCGTCGACGCTGCCGCAGGTGATGAAGCGCAGCAGGTCCTTGTTCTCGTGCTCGTGCAGGTACTGCTCGATGTTCTCGGCAATCAGGTTGGACTGGTGTGACATTAGAAGTACCCCTCGCGCTTCTTCTTCTCCATCGAGCCGGCCTGGTCGTGGTCGATGGCACGGCCGCTGCGCTCGCTGGTGCGGGTCAGCAGCATTTCCTGGATGATCTCGGGCAGCGTGGCGGCCTGGGACTCCACGGCGCCGGTCAGCGGGTAGCAGCCCAGCGTGCGGAAGCGCACCCACTTGTGCTCGGGCACTTCGCCCTCATCGAGCGGCAGGCGCTCGTCGTCGACCATGATCTGCATGCCGTCGCGCTCGACCACCGGCCGCTTGGCGGCGTAGTAGAGCGGTACGATGGGGATCTCTTCGAGGTAGATGTACTGCCAGATGTCGAGCTCGGTCCAGTTGGAGAGCGGGAAGACGCGGATCGATTCGCCCTTGTTGATCTTGGCGTTGTAGACGTTCCACAGCTCGGGGCGCTGGTTCTTGGGGTCCCAGCGATGGTACTTGTCGCGGAACGAGTAGACGCGCTCCTTGGCCCGCGAGGCCTCCTCGTCGCGACGCGCACCGCCAAAGGCGGCATCGAAGCCGTGCTGGGAGAGCGCCTGCTTGAGGGCCTGGGTCTTCATGATGTCGGTGTACTTGGCGCTGCCGTGCTCGAAGGGGTTGATGTTCGCCGCGCGCCCCTCTTCGTTGGTGTGCACCAGCAGCTCCATGCCCGCTTCCGATGCCATGCGGTTGCGAAACTCGATCATCTCGCGGAACTTCCAGGTGGTGTCGATGTGCATCAGGGGAAACGGCGGCGTGCCCGGGTAGAAGGCCTTGCGCGCCAGATGCAGCATCACCGAGGAGTCCTTGCCGATGGAGTAGAGCATCACCGGATGACGAAACTCGGCCGCCACCTCTCGGATGATATGGATCGACTCCGCTTCGAGCTGCTTCAAGTGGGTCTGGCGTTCGGGGGAAAGCATCGCGACTGGCAACCTCGCTGACCGTAGCGCGCCGCAGCAGGCGGCAGCGCCTATACGCTGAGCTGCCCTTGCTGATCCGACGATCGTAAGGCAAGGGCAGCATGATGGCGCTAGGTTACCGAGAGGAAGATGATAACGTCAAAGAATTAAGAACTATCTTTTTAGCCCATAAGTGCATAAGACGAGATGACTGTGCGTCCAATCGTTACTCGCTCGACCCAGGTGGTCAGCGTATCGCCCTCGAGATCGATCACCCGGTAGCCGGGCCGCGAGGCCTGATCGATGGCGAACTCCCTGGCCCTGCCTAGGAATTGGTCGGCAGTGGCCGGGCTGCCATAAACGGCCACTTCCCCCCCCTTGATCGGCTGTCGACCGACGAAGGCTTGATGAATATGGCCACACACTATCGCCTTGACATGAGCGAAGGGGGCAAGGCTCTGCCAGAACGCCTCGCGATCGGCAAGGCCGATGGCATCCAGCCAGGCGCAACCCACCTTCACCGGAGGGTGATGCATGGCCAGCAGGGTCGGCCGCGTGTCGCCCTCGAGCCGCTCGGCCAGCGCCAAGAGCTGCTCATCGCCCAGCTCTCCGTGGGGTTCGCCGCTGACCTGCGTATCGAGCAGCACCAAGCGCCAGCCGCCGAGATCGACCTCCCGGTGCAGTGGCTGGATATCGGTCATGTGCTGCTGCTGGTCGTGGTTGCCGGGCAGCCAGAACCACGGGCAACCCAAAGTGGCGAAGGCTGCGTAGGCATGCTGATAGGAGGCTGGGGTATCATCCTGGGAAACATCTCCCGTGACCAGCAGCATATCGGGCCGCCATTTGCGGGCATGCGCCACTACCGCGTGCAACTGACGCAGGGGGAACCCCGCCCGGGAGCGCCCCTGTGGGTCGGCATACAGGTGGCAATCGGTGACTTGCAGCAGCCTCATGGGCGTCCTTAGCGCAGAGCAGGAAGATCGAGCGAGTGACCATGCGCCAGGGCATGCTCCAGCCACTCGCCAAGAAAGCGGTTGAGCTGCAGCTTCTCGTCTGGCTGGTGCATGCGCGCGTTAGGATAGCGATAGCGTCCGTCGAAATGGCGCTGACGCTGGAAATCGGTCACTTCGGCCATGCGCACATCATGGTAGAGATGCACCTGCATGCGCGGCGGCTCAATGAAGTCGTCCAGCACGCCGGTCTGGGATACCCGCACGATGGTGGTATAGGGCGCACGCTCCAGCACTTCTAGCCATAGCGAGCCGAAGCGGGCCTCACGCCCCTTGAGCGCCACCTCGCGAACCTCGCTTGCCTCCAGTTCGCCCAACAGGCGGGACAGGCGCAGGTAATTGGCCGTGCACTCTCCTTGCAACGTTTTCAGATCGGTGACATAGGCGGTTCTCGCCACAGGCTTACCTCCTTGCACGCAATGAAGCCCGTTCCCTCGCCAACCAGTAGAGGGCAATCAGGCACATGGCATTGTCGAGTCGTCCGGCGTCGAGGAGTTCCCACGCTTTGATAAACGGTAGCACATGAACCTGTATATCCTCATGTTCATGCTCAAGACCATGCACCCCACCCACCCCCTGACTGTCGACCAGGCCGCAGAACAACGTGACCTGCTCATTGCAGGCACCGGGACTTGGATAGTAGGTATGCAGCTCGATCAGCTCGCCAATCTCGCAGCCCGCCTCCTCGACGGCTTCGCGGCGTGCCACCTCGGCAGGCGACTCGCCCGCCTCGACGAGGCCAGCAACAGGCTCGAGCTTCCAAGGGCTAAGCGGGTCATCCAGGGCGCCGGCACGAATCTGCTCGACCATCACCACGGCGTCGCGCTCGACATCGTAGAGCAGCACGCCGACCGCATCGTGACGAACGTGGACCTCGCGCACCACCTCATTGCTCAAGCCGCCGGAAAAGCGCTGATGACGTAGATGACGTCGCTCAAGGCGGAAGAAACCTTGGTAAAGACATTCGTCGTCGAGACGCTCGATATCCGCCTGGGTGAAGCGTGGCGTCAACGGGAAGGGTGGCGCGGCATGCTCGGTCATGGGCTCTCCGGGACGGGACGATACGCCATTATCGCGACCCGCGCCGAAGAATGCCAATCGCGCCCGTGACGCACTACCTCAGAGTGGCGAGAAAACGCCGCGCCTCTTCACGAAGCGATTCATCCGAGCGTTCGCGCTGCTCGCGCGCCAGCCCCTCCACTGCGCGGCTTGCATGTTTGCGCGCTTCGCCCGTGCGCCCCTCATCCTCCAAAAAGACGGCGTAGTAGTAATTCACATCGATGCCGCCAGGGCGAATCTCCAGCGCCTGGCGAAACATCTGCTCGGCGGTATTGCTGTTGCCAAATCCCAATGGCCGCCCCGGCACTCGGTCGTAGAGGGCGCCGAGGGTGACGTAGGCCGAGCCGTTGTCGCCACGCGGATCGAGCCTGATCGCACGCTCCAGCGCGTCGCGGGCATCCCGGGCCAGCCCCAGCGCGCCCATTCCGCCCCGCTCCTGGGCATGCGACGCCAGCACGATCCCCTTCCATAGCCAGGCGTCGGCCTCGGAGGAGTGAGCGCCAGCCAACGACGAGGCCTCACCGGAGAGCGACTCCAGCGCCGAGCGCCGCTGACTTGAGGGCATCTCGGTGACGATATGCTCCCAGCGCTCCTTGAGCGATGAGAGCGCCTCTTCATGGCTGTCGGCCAGGCCCAGGGGGGATAGCGCCAACCCAGCGGCCAGGCACCCGGCCAACCAGCAGTTGCGTAGTTTCATGGGCGAACTCCTGCGTTGTTATAATCGAGGGACGGCGCCATTGAGCAGCGCTTACCTGCACTGTAACGAACGTTTGAATTAACCACCTTGCGACTTGTGTCGTAGAGCCAACAGGACCCCACCGATGAAAGGCCGCAACATGACGCGCTGGCGCGATCCCGCCAAGGATCCCCGCCAGGAAGCCAAGAGCCATCTGATCACCGCCGAGGGCTTCGCGCGCCTCAAGGGCATTCACGAGCACCTGTCACGGGTCAAGCGTCCGCAGCTGTCGGCCAAGGTCGGCGAGGCGGCGGCACTGGGCGATCGCAGCGAGAATGCCGACTACACCTATAACAAGAAGGAGCTCAACCGCGTCATTGCGCGCATTCGCTATCTTGGCAAGCGACTCGACGAACTGCAGGTGGTCGATCGCCTACCGGCGGATACCGGACGCGTCTATTTCGGCGCCTTCGTGACGCTTGAGGACGAGACGGGGGAGGAACTCGATATCCGCATCGTTGGCCACGACGAGACCGACACCGCCAAGCGCTGGATCAGTATCGATGCCCCGCTGGCCAAGGCGCTACTCGGCAAGGCGCTGGACGACGACGTGACGGTCGCGGCCCCTGGTGGCGAGACGACCTATATCATCACCGAGATCATTTACCGCGCCCCTGATGCCTGACCGCGCGATAGACGCGGAAGCGCCGATCGTCTGCGAGTATTTCAAAGCCGCCAAAGGCCGACTCGAGCAGATCGGGATAGGGCAGAAAGGCATTGGCGACAATGATCAGGCTACCGCCCGGACGCAGATGATCGGGCGCCTCACGTATCAGCCGCCCCGCCGGTCCATAGTCGATCGCGCGTTCCTGGTGAAACGGCGGATTGCTGACGATGGCATCGAAGCGCCGCTCGCCGAGTGCCGAGTAGACATCGCTTGGCAGCGCCTCTCCCACCAGCGCGTTGGCCACCAGTGTGCGACGCGTTGCCTCCACCGCAAAGAGGTTGATGTCGGTGGCGGTCAGCGTCGCGCCCCGTCGTGCCATCCAGGCACTGATGATGCCATCGCCACAACCCAGATCGAGCATCTCCCCGGCGCTGTTCGGCAGTGCCGCGGGGAGCGTTTCCAGCAGCAGCCGGGTGCCATCGTCGAGCTTGCCGTGACCGAATACGCCAGGATGGCTTGCCAGACGCAGCCCCTCGGCCTCGAAGAGGTGCCAGGCGTGTTCCGCTTCGAGTGCCACCCGATCGAGACGTGTGGCGAACAGTGTGCAGCGACGTGCACTGTCGAGCTTGCGACAGCCAAGCCCGAGGGCAGCCAGTGCCTTGAGCGCCCGCTTGATGCCACCGTTGTTCTCGCCGACAACCTGCAGCGCAGTACCCACCGGCAGACGCTGACATAGCGCAAGCAGCCACCATTCACCCAGTGCATGGCTCTTGGGCCAGAACAACACCGCACCGGGCGGCGTGATAGTCTCGCTCGATAAGACATCGAAGGCGGGTCGTCCACGTCCACGCCACGCCTCGATCACGCCATGGTCGCTACTCAGCAGGCTGCCCTGCGTCGTATCCAGCCAGGCATCGCGTGGCGGCGCCACCCACAGCCAGCCGCGATAATCCGTCGCCTGTCGCTCCAGCAGTTGGCAGACCGGCGTTTCGGCACTCATGCCCCCTCCTCGTAAGCCGTTGGGTCGGCGGGTTTGGTCAGGGTATAGAGCAGGTAACGGCCCAGCCGCCAGTAGGGTTCGGCCTGGCAATGGCGCTTCTCGAGGGTAACGATCTTGTCGAACGTCTTGCCCTGGGGATCACGCTCGCGCAAGTAATCGTGGAAAACCCGGATACCCGCTACGCCATCGACACGCAGGCCGCACTCCCGGCTCCAGGCGGCAATCTCGCTGTGTGAGAGCGGCGTGATAGGCGTCAAGCGCTGGCGCTGGCCGGTACCGGCCAGGCGGTCGGCCAACGCCTTGTCGAGGTTGCCTTTGACGATATTGGAAAAACGCAGCGCATCGCGGTTGAACACCATCAGCGACAGTTGCCCACCCGGCGCCAGCAACCGCGCAAGCGTGGCCAGGGCCTGGCGCGGCTCGGCCAGCCACTCCAGCACCGCATGACAGACGATCAGCCGCCAAGGGCCAGGAGCCTGTTCCGGCAAGCGTTGCAACGGCACTTGCAGAAAGGTGGCCTGACCGTCGGGTAGCGCCCCTAATGCCTGACGCGCGGCATCCAGCATATCGGCGGAGGGTTCGGCGAGGGTCACCGCATGGCCCCGCGCGGCGAACCAGCCACTCATCTGGCCGAGCCCTGCCCCCACATCGAGCAGCGGCTGGCCCTTGAGTTCGAGCATTTTCGGCAGCAGGCCGTCGAGCAGCGTCAAGCGTAGCGCACCTCGCGATCCACCGTAGAGGCTGCCCGCAAATTTCTCGGCGAGGCCGTCGAAGTGACGGTCGCCGGCGGGCGAGAAAGGGGCAGAATCGGTCATGGCTTCATTGCACTGGCATGTGTGGCGCGCATTCTACCCGTGCCCGACGCGCTGTGAAACGCCAGAGAGGTGGCCAAGCTCGGCACTAGGCTCTTCCGACACTAGGCTCTGCCTATCGACAACTTCGGTTTCCAAGCGATACCGAAGATTACCTGGGGGAGACTCTCTTTATGACTACCTTGGGATAGATAGCTCATCCTTTTGACAACTAAAGAAAATAGCAGGTTTACAATCAAGGAGTGCATGTGAAAAAGGAAATTTTCTGGCACGACACCGAGCAGCCCAAGGCCATGCCGAAACTGGAAGCGGATACCCAAGCCGATTACGTCATCATCGGTGGCGGCATGGCGGGCTTGTCCGCGGCACAGTGGCTGAGGGAAGAAGCGGATGCCGATGTCATCGTGATCGACAAGGATCACTGCGGCGCAGGCGCGAGCTGCTGGGCGATAGCCACTATTCAGGTCGGGATCGCCTATGACGGCATACTCGGCATGAACAGCTACAAGTACGTGGCACAGGACGTGCCGAGGCTGTTCCGGCATATCGCCAACGCCGATATGACCCATGGAGGGTCGTGAGAAAAGGAGCAAATCATGCGACCGAGCGCCACATCTTCCATTGCCAACTTCGATTCCGCCACTGGCATGTTGCGGGCCACGGCGAACGTACTGCATGGCAAGGATTTCCCCAACTTGGGGCAGCCTCGCCTGGTGGAGCCGCTCACCCGGCTCAGTAACCTGTTCTCGCCGCGCGTGCGCGAAGAGATCTACGCCTTGGGCGGGCTACAGGAAGCGCTCTCCCCTTCCCGGCTGGATAAAGTCGATGCCGAGACGATCGCGTCCTGGGTCACCTCGAGCTACCCCCGGCGGCGCTACCAGGCGGTGATGGTGGGCTCATCCAACGGTGCGCTGGTCAACCTCTGCGCGCTACTGGATATCCCCTGGCTGCCGCAGAGCCACTTCATTCCGGTACGTCATGTCACCGGCGATAACGACGACCCGAAGGGGGCTCTCGCGTTCGGCCAGCGCTTCGGTCCGGACCTGCTGGCAGCCAACCCGGAACTCAAGCTCCATCAGATGCATGACGGCAGCCAGGATCGCCTCATGGCGGATTACATGGACTACTTCCGGGTCAAGCGCCTCACGCTGGGCAAGGCGTACGAGCGCTTTCTGCAAAACCAGCTCGAGCCGGGCGGCACCATTGTCATCGTCGATTGCCAACGCAAGTGGCCGACCACCACGGCCGGCGAGCGGCATGTATTCCAGCATGGCGGCCTGGGCGGTGCCACCGAGGACGAATATCTGCACGGCGGCCCCCGGGTACGTGAGTTTCTCGAACGCTATGACGCCCCGGTACGCGAATGGGATTCACCCGAGCCCGACGGCGAAAGCCCGGAAGCGGAGTGGGGCTACGAGCCGGCGCTCACCGAGGACATCCTGCGTTTCGCCGCCCAGCACGGCTTCAAGGTGAAGCGCCTCGTATTCCAGGAGCCGGAGGATCTCAGCCCTCTCGTGGCCAACTTCTATCGCAGCCACTATCAAGAGCGAGGCATGAAAGCCAACCGCCTTCTCGTCGGCTCCTTTGCCATCAACGAACCCTACTGGGCCCTCAGGACCGGCTCGGTGCCCTTCTGGATGAAGTTCAACATGACCCCCTCGGCCGAGGCGCTGGAGCGCTACCTGGACACCGAACCGGCCTTCGACGAGATCAATCTCATGCTGATCAATCATGGCGTCGAGGGTATCGGGTTGCCAAGCATCGGGCGCTGGAAGGAGATTCTCTCCCGAGCCACCCGCAGCGGGCGCTTCATCGGCGTGCGCGAAGAGCTCTATCCCCGGGACTTCGGCTCCTTCAGCCGCTACCACACCCAGCTGAAGAAGCGCGTCTCGGCGCGCTATCCCCTTCCCGGGCCCCTGCCGCTTGGCCGATTCAGCGATTTTCTGGACCGATCGAACGGGGCCTACGAGGTACGCATCGTCAACGAAACACCTACCCTTTGAGCAGGAGGCTCGCATGGAACAAAGAGCGGAAAGCCGGTCCGGTCACGATTCGCTGCCCATGGCGCTGAATTCTCGACCCCGACCATGTACACCGGCTACTGGAGGAGACGACGGTAGCCCGATTCATTCCATGGCCGAAAAGTTCATGCCGTTGATCGAAGAGGAGGCGGCAGAGCTACTGCATACCGTGCAGCAACGCAACGGCAGCCTGAGCTGATCGTGTCGTTCGGCGGGTGGTACTGGGCGACTCGGCGCGTGACGACCATGACTTCACCGAACTGCTGGCATCACTGCGTGCCAATGCCAACTGGGGCTTTTTGCGGCACAAGGATACGGCCAAGAGAGAGCAATTCCTGGAGCAATTGAGCCGCTACCTGGAGCAGGCGGAAGCGGGCAGCCTGGCGGCCTACATGGCCAATATTCCCAAGAAAAAAGCGACACCTCGCCGGAGAATCAGTACCTCAGTGGCTGTTCGCCTTCGACCCTGCGGCCATGGCCTCCTTCCGTGCCTTGACGCTACTCGCGGCACACCCCGACCAGGCCGCCCGGGTACAAATGGAGATCTTTCACCACAAGAGCGAGACGTGCCCCGAGCTGAACCTGCTGCGCGCCAGCGTACTCGAATCGCTGCGTCTGTGGCCGACCACGCCAATGATCCTGCGCGAGACCACCGACGCAGTGGGAGCGCGGCACGATGCCAGCCGGCACCTCCCTGCTGATCTTCGCCCCCTATTTCCATTGGCCGCCGGCCAATACCGGCGGCTCCGCCGACGATTTAGCGAGGCAGGCGCTGCTCCCAGCGCACCTCGGCCTCGACCTGGGCGGCCAGCTGCAGCAGTGTCCTCTCATCGCCCATTGCCCCGATCACCTGAACGCCCACCGGCAGCCCGTCAGGCGTGACATGCAGCGGCAACGACATGGCTGGCTGGCCGGTAAGATTGGCAAGCTGGGTATAGGGCGTATGACGCAGCGCCTCCCTTGCCAGCGACTTGAGCGCCCCCAACCGCAGCGCCAGCGAAGGCAGCCCGGGAATTGCCAGCAGCGACATCATGCGTTCACGCATCGCGCTGGGATAGAGCTCGCCACGCACTGGAGGCGGGCCCGCAACCACGGGCATCAGCAACAGATCGGAGCACTGGTGGAACGCGGCCATGTCTCGCGCCAGCGCATTCCAGAATTGCCTCGAGTGTATATAGTCACCTGCCTTGAGACTTCGTCCCAGCCGACCGAGGGCACGGGTCGTGGGTTCGATATCAAGCTGCCCCACGGGAACGCCGGTCTGCTCGGCGATCCAGGCAAGCTGCGCCGGCATCTGCCCCAGATAGAGCATTAGATAGCTCTCCGACAGCCGCTCGCCATCCACCGGCGGCTCCTGCCACTGAACATGGTGGCCTAGCCCTTCCAATTGGGCCGCCGCCTTTTCCACGGCCCGGCGGACCTCGGGATGGAGCTTGGTTCCCAGCGCCTTGCCGAACGGATCGCCCAGCGATACCGCCACTCGCAAGCGCCCAGGCGGCTGTCGAGTCGCCTCGAGAAAGCCCTGCTCTCGGGCTAGAGGGAAGGGGGCGCCGCGATCCATGCCGTTGGTCGCGTCGAGTACGGCCGCACTGTCGCGCACGCTGCGGGTCAGCACGTGCTCGACGACCGCGCCCTCCCATACCTCAGCATGCTGAGGGCCGAGGGGCACTCGCCCGCGAGAGGGTTTGAAGCCGAACAGACCGCAATAGCTGGCCGGGATGCGTAGCGAGCCACCACCATCGCCGCCACCGGCCATTGGCACCAGGCCCGCCGCGACGGCCGCCGCCGCGCCGCCGCTGGAGCCGCCTGGCGAGCGCATTGAATCCCAAGGGTTATGCGGATGAGCGAAGGCCTTGGGCTCGGTGATGCCCATCAGCCCCAGTTCCGGTGTCGCGGTCTGGCCCAGTATCGCAAGCCCGGCACGACGGTAGCGCCGCATCAGGGACGAGTCTCTTTCAGCGCGCCAGTGCTGGAGCGCGGCACTGCCGGAGGCGAGCGGCTCGCCGGCAATCGCCGTGAGCAAGTCCTTGGTCAGAAACGGCACCCCGGCGAAGGGAGCCTCCGGGTTGACGTGTCGTAGCTCCTCGCGCGCCCTCTCGTAGCGTGTGCGCACCACGGCCCCGAGCACCGGGTTGTCGCGCTCGATGAGCCGGCACGCCACGTCGAATACCTCGTCGCGGCTGACCTCGCCTTGGCGGATCAGCGCCGCCAGCGATGTTGCATCCTGCGCCTGGTACTCCTGCTCGGTCATCGGCCGCTCCGCCAAGGGTAGGTGAATGTAATGACCATACCCTGGCGCAAGGGCTGCAGCCTACCGGACCCGCCCGGGTTTATCTTGCCGCCTCAAGCGCTTATAATGCTCGCGCGTTTTGCCCCCTTAGCTCAGCTGGATAGAGCGTCCCCCTCCTAAGGGGAAGGTCTCAGGTTCGAATCCTGAAGGGGGCGCCAGTAAAATCAACAAGTTAACCAACCCCTTCGCCTCGAACTCTTTTCACCTTTGATCCCGACCCCAACAGCGACCCCAACAAAGATGTTCGGTAGGTCTTCACTATCAGCCTCAAAGCTGAGCTAGACCCCACAGTAATTTCTCACGCGCTCCAATGGCACCTGTCAAACTCTCCAGCCAGTCATACGATGAGGCCGCCGCCTTCATGACCGAGCTTCATGGCTACACCAGCATTTCCAAAGCACTGCATCTTTTGATCCTGACAGCGACACGCACTTCGGAAGTCCTACGTACAGGGTGGTCAGAGATCGACCTCGACAATGAGACCTGAACAATCTCCGCCGATAAGATGAAGGCACGCCGTGCGCCCTGTGTACCCAAGCAAGCCTTGGTTGTACTTTTGTCAGCACCAAGATCGCTGGTAGTCCCTACATATTTTCTGGGGCACGATATGGGCGCCCGATGTCGAACATGGCCATGCTGCAGCTGATGCGAGGCATGGGCTTCGGCCTTGCCATGGCGACTACGTGCCCCATGGCTTCCGTTCGAGCTTGGACCGGCGAGGCCACCAGCTACCCCCGAGACGTTGCCGAAATAGCACTGGCCCACTCCATCATGAACAAGGTGGAGGCTGCCTATCGGTGTGGTGGCCTGTTCGAGAAGCGGCGGGCGATGAGGCAGGAATGGGCGGATTTTGTCTGCAAGTCATGACCTTGAGGATTGCGCCTACCGGGACGAGGTGCTGATCCGCGCCATCGCCGAGCGGGTCGAGGCGTTCTACGAGGAAATGGAGCGCCGCATGGCACAAGTGATGGCGGCCTGAGAAGAGACATCATGCACCATCGCAAGCTGAGTGCCGGCGAGACCGCCGGTACCTATCGCATCACTGACACGGTGACCGAAGTGGAGCTCCTGAGCATCGCCAAGGCCTTTGCCCGCCGCCGTCTGGCCAGGGGACGCAAGATCACCCAGCCGGCGCTGGCCTTCGAGTACCTGCAGATTCTGTTGCAGGACTACGAGCACGAGGTGTTCAGTGTCATCTTCCTCGAATAGCCAGCATCGGGTGATCAAATTTGAGGAGCTGTTCCGCGGTACCCTCGACGCGGCCAACGTCTACCCGCGAGAAGTGGTCAAGCAGGCCTTGATCAACAATGCCACTGCGGTGGTCCTGGTTCACAATCATCCAAGCGGTGACCCCGAACCTAGCAACGCCGACCGGCGCATCACCCAGCGACTCAAGGAAGCGCTGGGGCTGGTGGAGATCCGGGTTATTGATCACATCGTGGTCGGTAGTGAGGGATGCGAGTCATTTGCGGAGCGGGGGTATCTCTGAACTCAAGAACGCAACGCCGGTGCTTCCCAACAAGGGCGGCGCCGGCTTGCCAGCGGTCACTGTTTTTTGGCAGCTATCGGCCGAAGCGGACTATTCCTTCGACATCACCAATCATATTGGCTGATGCCTCCCTTCGCAGACAAACCTTTATTTTCTTTACATATTAAACCAAGCTGAAGCCCTGAAAAGTTCAGACACAATATTACTACGTCTAGGTAAGGGGTTACATCAGCCCCGCGCCTAGCCATCCCGCTCTACAGCCTCTAAACATCCACTGATTCATTCGTTTCCGAGTGCATGGAGCGCTAACAATGTCATGCACACTACATCAGCGGTCATATTCTGATCATTAGAAAGCTGCATAACCACGTCTTCAACTATCTTGACAGGCACCGCTTGCACCACAATGGGACCTCCGCGTCATTTCTCCTGTCGACTTGAACAATATTAGGTGAATGTCGCTCTTTTCTCATGACGTCCAAAATATTTTCAACACTCACATTAAGTTGAATTAAAAGTCTTTTCCCCCTAATCCCTCCTCCCCCTCTCTAGTTGGCCTGGCGATTGCATTAGATTGAGTGATTTTAGCCTCCCTTGTAAAATATAAGGCAAGCGCATGCCTGGATATACGCTGGACATTGAATCCGTTACGCACCGCTATGGCGAATTTCTAGCAGTTGACGATGTCTCGCTCTCCGTCGAAGCCGGGGAAATAATTGCTCTGCTAGGACCTTCGGGATGTGGCAAGACCACTCTGCTGAGAATCATCGCCGGATTCGTCTCGCAAAGCTTAGGCAGCATCATGGTCGGTGGACATGCTATCGACAACCTGCGCCCCAATCAGAGAAACATCGGCATCGTCTTCCAGAACTATGCACTATTCCCTCATCTGACGGTCGCCCAGAATGTCGCTTACGGCCTCGACGCCAAGGGCGAGTCGCGTGCCAAGGTGAAGGAGCGCGTGCGCGAATGCCTCGATATAGTGCAACTCCCACATATTGCCGACCGCTATCCGAAGCAGCTTTCCGGTGGACAGCAGCAGCGCGTCGCCCTGGCCCGCGCCATCGCCATCGAGCCCCACATTCTGCTGCTTGACGAACCTTTCAGCGCTCTCGACAAGAACTTGAGACTCGATATGCAGATCGAGATCAAGCGCCTTCAGCGTGAGCTTGGCCTTACCGCAATACTGGTCACCCACGACCAAGAGGAGGCCATGAGCGTAGCCGACAGGATCGCGGTGATGAACCAAGGCCGCATCGAGCAGGTGGGCTCTCCCTCCGCGATCTACGACGATCCACAGACCCTCTTCGTCAACAACTTTATCGGCACGACGAACATGATTAAGGGCAAGATCATCGCCGCCTCGCCCGAGCGTCTCGAAATCGAACTGGACGCCGGCGTTCGGCTGGCGCTGCCCGCGACGAACGGCCTCGCGACCGGCCAGCGGGTGACGGTCTCCGTCCGGCCGGAGCAGTTGTCCCTTTCTCCCCAGCCCAGCGACGCCAGCTGGCCGGTGAAACTGGGATTGCACATGCCCATCGGTCCGACGGTGATCCACCAGGCTTGGACCCGGGACGGAGCCGAACTGAAGATCACCGCCTCACGCAGCGAAAACCGGTCGGACATCGATACCGCCATCCCCCATTGGTGCGGTCTGAGGCCGGAAGCAAGCCCCAAGGTATTTCCCATCGATTGAGCCGACAAAAACAAGGAGAAAGAAGATGAACCCGCATATCACTCGCCGCCAACTTCTGGCCGGAGCGGGCGCCATGAGCGCCCTCGCCATGTTCCCCAAACTGGCGTTCGCCCAGCAGGGCAGCGCGACTACGGCCATCTATCCCGGGGCCTGGGAAGAAGCGTATCGCAGCATCGTCGCCGAAGCCCTAAGAGAGGCTCATGGCATCGATCTGCAGATGCAGCCGTTGTTCGCGGTCGACCAGATCGCCCAGGCGCGGGCGGCGCGCGGCAATCCCTCCTTCGATACCTTCGTGCTCGATCCCGGCCCCCGAGTGATGGCCATCGAGAACGGCCTGGTCGATACCTTCGATGCCTCGCGGCTGGAAAGCTCCGCCTACCTCGAGCCCGGCATGGCCGACGAGCATGGCGTGCCGGTCGCTGCCCAGTTCGTGGGTATCGCCTACAACCCCAATCGCTTCGACACGCCGCCGACGGACTGGGCCGACCTGTTCGAGGAGCCCTACGTTTCACGGCTCGGTCTGACCGGCTTTCAAACCACCTTCGGTACCGTCTCGATCATCGAGATGGCCAAAGCATTCGGCGGTTCCGAGGAGAATGTCGAGCCTTTCTTCAAAGAGTTGCAGCGCATACTCCCCCACGTAGCCACTATCGGCACGCCGGCCTCCATGCCCAGCCTGTTCCAGCAGGGCCAGTGCGACATCATGTACACCAACACTCAGACCGTCGGCACCCTGCGCGCTCGAGGCATCGACATCGAATTCGTAAGGCCCGCCAGCGGTGTCATCACCTTTTTCACTACTATGCATATCGCCCGGGGCGCGAGCGAAGTCGTCAACGCCTACAAGTACATCGATACCGTGCTCTCCACTCCGGTCCAGCAGCAACTCATGCAGGCCCCCTACTTCATGGCGCCGGTCAACTCCGAGGTGACCCTGGCCAGCGACCTTCCGCTGAGCGACATGAGCGAAATTGCCGGCATGATTCAGCACGACTGGTCGCTAATTAACCCTCGTCGCGCCGAGTGGATCGAGCGTTTCAACCGCGAAGTGGCTAGCTGATGCGGCTGCCAAAGTCGGCTCAGTGGCAACTGGCGTTGCCGCTAAGCCTGTTCTATATCGCCTTCTTCGCGGCTCCCTTGATGCTGCTCATCGGCGTTAGCTTCTTCAATGACGAAATGCTGACTCAGCCGGGCCTGGGGTCATGGAAACGCTTCGTCGGCGACGCCTTCTACTGGAAGGTTACATTCGACACCATCAAGCTGGGCGCCTATACCGTGTGCGCCACCATCCTGATCGGCTATCCGCTGGCCCTGGTCTATATACAAGCCGGCCCACGGGCGAAAAGAATACTGCTGTTCATCATTCTGATGCCCATGCTGCTCTCAGTGGTGGTGCGCACCTTCGCCTGGATCGTGATCCTCAGCGAACAGGGCGTCATCAACCAGACTATCATGGCGCTGGGGCTGACCTCCACACCGATCCGGCTACTGCAGACGGAGTTGGGCTTGGTCATCTCTCTGACTCAGATCGAAATGCCGCTAATGCTATTGCCGCTGATCAGTGTCATGGCGCGCATCGATCCCAACCTGATCGATGCTTCCACCTCCCTTGGCGCATCGCGCTGGGGCACGCTGTTCAAGGTAATCGTGCCGCTGAGCTTCCCCGGTTTGATAGCTGGCTGCATCCTGGTGTTCGCCAGTTCAACTACGGCGTTCATCTCCCACTCCATCATCGGCGGCAACCGGCTCATCTACCTGCCATTGGTGATCTGGCAGCAAGCTTCGGTGCTCTACAACTGGCCGTTGGCCGCGGTGGGAGCCATCGTCCTCCTGGTGTTCGTTTCCCTGTGCATCGCATTGGTCACACTAGTGGGGAAACGCAGCATGAGGCATCTGTATGTCTAACAGGCTTTCTCTCAAACACCTGCCAAGCTACAAGTCGCTGGCCGATGTGTCTTACTCGGCATGCATCTATACGGTGGCCGGCGTGGCGCTGCTGATCCTCCTCGGGCCGGTGGTGATCATGCTGATCACCTCGCTGACCGACGGCCAGACGCTGCGCTTCCCGCCCACAGGACTCTCCCTGCGCTGGTATCAGGAGCTGTTCAGCGCCCGGTCCGCTCCCATCCATCAGGCGGCCGGTAACAGCCTGCTCGTGGCTCTGATGTCCTCCCTGGCGGCCGCCGTGCTGGGCTGCATGGCTTCGCTCGCCATCGCTCGGTCGCGCCGACGCGGTGCGCGTGTCATGGACTCGCTATTCATGTCTCCACTGATCCTGCCTGGCATCGCCTTCGGCCTGGCGGCACTGGTCTACTTTACCCTGATCGGCTTCCGTCCCTCCCTGGCTCTGATCGCCATCGGGCACATCGTGATGGTCACCCCCTTCGTACTGCGTACGACCGGCGCTAGCCTGGCCCAGCTCGACGGCACCCTACTGGAGTGCTCGGCGAGTCTAGGCGCGACGCGCTGGTACTCGTTCCGGCGCATCACGCTGCCGATCATCTTTCCCGGCCTGGTGGCGGGATGCTTCATGGCGTTCATGGCTTCCATTGACAACGTGCCTGTGTCGCTGTTCCTCTCCAGCCCCCGCAGCGAAATGCTGCCGATACGCCTGTGGGGCATGATGGAATCCACCTTAGACGTGCGCATCGCCGCGGTATCGGGCATCTTCATCGCTTCCGTTCTCGTACTGATGCTTGTCATGGAGCGCCTAGTCGGCCTCTCCAGACGACTGAACGACTGAACGACTGAACGCTGCATTCAAAGGAGATCAAGCGTGACAGCCATTACAGCCCAACCACTAACCCAGGAGAGCTTCGCACAGTTCGGCGAGGTGCTCGACTTGCCACGGTCGCCCGGTCGCCACTTCTACAGCGATACCCTGGGCAACCTGCGGGAAAGTGCCAAGCCCAGCCTCTCCATTAGTCTCATCGAGCCTTCCCCCAAACGGCCGCTGCGGGTGGAGATGCTGGAGCGACACGAGTTCTCCTCGCAATCCTTCGTTCCTATCGACGTGGATAGCTGGATCGTCATCGTCGCGCCCCATGATGCCTCCGGCGCTCCCGATATGGACCAGTTGCAAGTCTTCATGGCACGCGGCGACCAGGGCGTGACCTACCGGCCCAATATCTGGCATCACGGCGTGACCGTATTGGGCGCCTCCGCCACCTTTGCCGTATTCATGTGGCTAACAGGTGACGGCGGAGATGAAGAATTCGTCGACGTGAGCCCCATGACCGTCAACCTTCCCTAAGCTTTTTTCAAGTTACGCAGGAGCCCGCGATGAGCTGGACACCCGAACGCGACTTCATCGGCTACGCCGACCGACCACCCCAGGCGCAGTGGCCCAACGGCGCCCGCCTAGCCCTCAACTTCGTCATGAATTATGAGGAAGGTTCGGAGCCCTCCTTCCAGGACGGCGAAAGCTACACCGAAACCGGCCTCACCGAAGCCCATGGCCTCAACCAGTGCGACTCCGGCCGGGACCTGGCCGCCGAAAGCATGTTCGAATACGGTAGCCGGGTAGGCTTCTGGCGCCTGGTGCGCCTGTTCGAAGAGCGAAATCTGCCCATGACGGTATTCGGATGCGCACTGGCACTGGAGCGCAATCCACAGGCGGCGCAGAAGATCCGCGAAGCCGGCTACGACGTTTGCTGTCATGGCTGGCGATGGATCAAGCATTTCGAATTGAGCGAGGAAGAAGAGCGCGAGCATATCCGCAAGGCGGTCGCCTCACTGGAGAAGAGCGTCGGCTCCCGTCCCCTGGGCTGGTATTGCCGCTACGGGCCCAGCCTCAACACCCGCCGGCTGTTGCACGAGGAGGGCGGCTTCGTCTATGACTCCGACTCCTACGCCGACGAACTCCCCTTCTGGCAGCTAGTCGAGGGCGAGCCGCACCTGGTGGTGCCCTACTCGCTGACCAACAACGACGGCAAGTACGCCGGCTGGATGGGTAACTCCGACCAGTGGTTCGGCTTCCTCAAGGATGCCTTCGACATGCTCTACGCCGAAGGCGCGACCACACCCAAGATGATGTCAGTGGGTCTGCACATGCGCCTGGTTGGGCATCCCGCTAGGGCTGTCGGATTGCAACGCTTCCTAGATTACGTCATGAGTCATGAAGACGTCTGGGTCACACGCCGATGTGATATCGCCAACCATTGGGCCAAGACCCACCCCTTCTCAGGTAGTTGATTAAATATGCAATATCGTGATTGCGTCCTAAAACTTTCTACTAGCAGCCTGCCGCCATCTTGGTTTTCTTACATGCTGCTCTGAGCGTCGGGCCTAAACCAAAGGAAGGAGGGATTATTGGACACACCGGCGGAAGGAAAGAGCCCACGCGATTCTCCCCTGGTGGCAGGAACTCCGCCAAAGGCAAGCAGAGTCTTACAGGGAAGCATCTTGGCATCTTGGCCAGAGGTGCATGGCAATATCTACGCAGAGGCGAGATTGCCAAATATCAGCACTCCACATAATGTCCTGAACACTGCCTCAGAGCCATCCCTTGGGACAGGCCCATTAAGAATAAGAAATACCTGTTTCAAAAAGCAGAAATATTTATGTAATTTCTTTACAGACAACTTCCCCTTAAGAGCATTTTAGAGGGGCGGTCACCACGCGTAAAGAAAACGACTATATAATGCGCATGTCATCTATCGGCCAGAAACGGATTCTCAGGTGACTTTGATATAACACCGCCAGCAAGCGCTGCATTGTAGTAGAGGCGTAAGCCGGAACGAAAGCCTTCGCTTTGACTGGCATTGTTAGATTTCTATCTCGATACATACAGGACATATGTTCCAACCAGCTTCACCAATATACTGGAAGCGCGCCCATGCATTTCTTTAGTTCTTACGTGTCGGGTGCCGCATGACTGATTACCCGTTTGGTAAATAGCTCAGGTCGTTTAGCCTGCCATTCCTTCATCGCTGCAATCGGTGATTGATGGTACAGCGCCTTTTGCGAGATATGGTGATTGTACAGCCAACAATAGCGTTTGAGCGTTTGTTCCAAGTCCTCGCCTGACACATAGCGCCGAGTGGCCAACACGTCGCTGATACGGCCGTTGAAGCGCTCCACCATGCCGTTCGTCTGTGGCCGACCCGGCTTGATCAGGCGATGCTCGATGCCATGGGCCTGGCATTCCTGGTCGAAGAGGTGGCGGCCGCTGGGCTTGCGCTCACCGGCTCGCGTGAAGCGATCCGTGAAGGACTTGCCGTTGTCGGTCAGCACCGTCTGGATCTTGAAGGGAGTCTTCTCTTCCACCCGCTTCATGAACGCTCGCGCTTCCTTCGCGGACTGGCTGCTCCTGATCTCCAGATACACCCAGCGCGTCGCTCGGTCGATGGCCACGTACAGGTAGCGTATTTTCTGCTCACCGGGCATTTGGGGCAGGTGCTTGATGTCGATGTGCACGTATCCCGGCACGTAGTCCTTGAAGGGCTTGTGCTTGGGCGTCTCGTCACCGCCGGCATCTTGCTGGGCCAGCTCGGCAAGCGTTGGCACCTCACGTCGCTTGAGCATGCGGTGCAGGCCGGAGCGTGACAGGCGAGGATTCAGGAACTCGCGCGCCACGACCAGCAGATCATCGAGGCCAAGTCTCAAGAATTCTCGTGCTGCAATCAACACCTCTTCCTGCTCAGACGTGAGGGTGGCAAGCAGGTTATGCCGAGTGTGCGGCCGATCAAGCACGTCATCGCGGTAACGCCAACGGCGGATAGTCGAGTCGGATACGCCATACTGACGGGCCAGCTCACTATCACTGATGCTGGCGGGTGCTGCCTGAATCTCGGCACGGATCTTCGGTGTCGTGGTCGCCTGCTTATGCAGTTTGATGTCCATGAACCTGCTCCCGAATGAAGTGCTGTAGAAGCTCCCTGGCTGCCAGCAGAGGATAACTCCTATAGCTCATTTGATCATCCGGAACCCTACACTTACGAAGTAGCGACATCGTTGCGCCGACACCCTGAGTAGAGCGGGTGCTCAAGACGCACGGCCAGTTCGATCTCGATGCCGAATAGGCTGAAGCAGTCGTTCTGATGCAGCAGTGCCGGCGAGGCCATCAAGCTATGGTCAGGAATCGGTGCCGCCGTTACCGGACCTATGCCAAGCTTCCAAGCACGCGGACGCCCCTCGGTCCACCAGCCCATTGTCGCCCCCAGGGCGGCCTGCACGGCATAGGCATCGGCATCGCTTTGCGGTGCCAGTCGCTGTGCCGTCTCTGGCGTTATCACGGGGCCACCCCGCCACACAGTCGCCAGCGCTTCAGTGAGCTCGGTGGTGTTCGAGCGGCTTACCACGCGCCACCTCCCGATGGCCGTGGTTTAGGCCGTGCGGGTGCGGGTAATGCGCAGGGTAGGAATTCACCGCGCCCGGCGACTCCCAGGTAGTCGCCATCGCGCCACACCACTTCACCACGCGACAGCGTCAGGGCCGGCCAGGCCGACACTGAAATACCCTCGTAGGGGGTGTAGTCAACGCCATGATGCAGGTCGCTATTGCGAATATGTCGGTTCAGGCCGGTCTCCCAGATCACGAGGTCAGCATCTGCACCTACGGCAATTGAGCCCTTGCGCGGATAGAGCCCATACATGCGAGCAACATTGGTGGCTGTCAGCGCCACGAACTGCTGCATGGTCAAGCGGCCAGTCTCCACGCCATGACTGAACAGTAGCGCCAGGCGGGTCTCCAGCCCCGGAATGCCATTGGGGATGCGTTCAAAACTAGCATCACTGCCGGCAGCGAACTTGCCTTGTGGGCCATCGAAGGTAAACGGGGCATGATCCGAAGAAAAAATCTGGAAGGCGCCACTCTCCAGGCCATCCCATACCACTTGTTGATTGGCCTTGTCGCGAGGCGGCGGACTGCAGATGCACTTGGCACCGTGATGATCATCACCGATGCCGAGGTCGTCAGCGGTCAGAAATAGATACTGAGGACATGTCTCGGCATAAACACGCAGGCCGTGACTGTGCGCCCAGCGCAGCTGCTCTATCGCCTCACGCCCCGACACGTGCACGATCAGGATCGGCACATCGACAAGCTCGGCGTATGCAATGGCGCGATGGGTGGCCTCACGCTCTACTAACATCGGCCGCGCCTCGGCATGGTATCGGGGAGCGGTATGGCCATGGGCGAGCAGGCGCTCGGTGAGCCAGGCGATACAGTCAGCATTCTCGGCGTGCACCATGACCATGGCGCCATGCTCGCGAGCCACCGCCAGCACATCGATGATTTCGCGGTCTGAAAGCTTCAGGTCGTCGTAGGTCATGTAGATCTTAAACGAGGTGTAGCCTTCACGGATCAGCGCGGGCAGCTCATTGGCCAGCACGTCGGGGGTCGCGTCGGTAACGATCAGATGGAAGGCGTAGTCGATACACGCTTTGCCTTCGGCACGCCGGTGATAGTCGTCCACTGCGGCACGCAGGCTCTGACCTTTTAGCTGGCATGCGAACGGAAATACTGTCGTGGTGCCGCCACAGGCCGCCGACCGGGTACCGGTGAGAAAGTCGTCGGCCATCTTCGAGCCGTCGGAGGTGGGCTGATCCAGATGGCAATGCCCATCGATGCCTCCCGGCAGTACCCAGCGGCCCGCGGCATCGATCTCCTCGCGACCTTCGGCAAGCCCGCTTCCCAGCGCTGCGATGGTGCCGTTGCGGATGCCGATATCAGCCTCGAACACATCGGCGGCGGTGGCGCATCGCGCCCGCCGAATCACCAGATCGAATTCAGCCATGCGCCATCATTCCTTCCATTAGTTGGCCCCAGCCGGACACGGGCACGTCGCCATGACCGGTCATGCGCAGCATCTTCCACACTACCGTGGCCGTGGTATCCAGCACCGGCACCCCCAGTTCCGCCTCCCACTCGGGTACCAGGCAGGCTGAGCAGAGGTTGGTACAGGCCACCACGATGGCTGGCGCCCCGCCCTGAGCCACACGCCGTACCTGGGCGGTGAGCGTTTCCGGGGTGACTTCGGCATAGGCGAAGTTTTCGCTGATGCCCAAATGATCCTCGGCCACCACGGCAAATCCTTCGCCGCGATAATTGTCAAGAATTCGCTGCTGCACGTCGTCGGTATAAGGGGTCACCAGACCGAACTCGCGCAGCCCGAATTCAGCGAGGATCTCATTCAGCGCCAGCATCGAGGTCGTCGCCCGGATGCCAGTTTCTTCGGTAATGCGCTGGCACAAGGTCACGTCATGGTCGAACCCTAGCCAGCCAGCCGACGTACCGCTCCAGCCGATCACATCGACCCGGGCGTCGGCCAACAGGCGTGCTGCCGCCAGCACATGGCTATCATCGAACTGGCCGAGGGCTCGTGCGCTGAGGGCGATTTCGGTCACGGTGAAGCGCGAGAAGTGCGCGCTGACCCCTGGGACCTTAGCCACCATGGCCGAGGTGAGCGGCTCGAGGGCGGTATTGGAAGAGGGCGTGAGAACGCCAAATCGGCTGCGGGTCAAGGTCACCGGGAGGCTCCTGTGGTCGGGTGGGTAGTAATGAACAACGGCTGGGCGCCCTGCCATAGGCAGCGTCGTCCCAGCTCCGGGAGCTGCTCGAGGCCTTCGCCCAGGCTCATGAAATGATTGCCGGCGATTGGGCCCAGCTTGCTGGCGAAGCTGCACGGGCCGTAGGCCAGCAGTATCTCGGTCTCGCTGTATCCGCCGGGGTAGAACAGCATGTCGCCAGGAGCGGGATAGCGGGTGGGGTTCTCCCAAGGCAGGGCGAAGTCGCTTTCCCCCAGGGGAATCCACACCCCCTCACCGCTCCAGCGCACATGCACCAGCTGTGTCTCCCAGGGCAGCAGCGCCAGGAAGGCCGCCGCGCTGTGCGGCGCATCGGGTCGGGTCTCGGCAACAAATTCGAGATCGTTGGATACCAGGCGCAGGCGTACGCCACGCTCTGCCAACTCAGGTTGACTCACTGCACGTCCTCCCGGCCAATCAGCTGTGCCAGTGCCGGCGACAAGCCCACGGAGCCTTTTACCGGCGGTACAGCGTAGCTGCCCGCCGTCGCCTTGGCGGGGCCGAGACTTGCCAACAATTCCGCCTGTTGCACCGCGCAACTTACGCCATCTACCACCGGTACCGGTATGCGCTGTGCAACGCTGCGCGCCAAACCGGCCAATGGCGCACCCGCGATGATCAGGACATCCGCACCATCATGGCGAATCGCCGCCTCGCAAAGCGCAACCAACTGTTCGCCCTTGTCCTGCTGCACCGTGCCAATATTCGGTAGAGGCTCGTCCAGGCAGCGGATACCGGCCAGACGAGATGTCATGCCATAGCGATCAACGGTCTCGGCATACCAGGCACGGATGCGTCGTGAGATAGCTACGATACCGATCTTCCCACCTAGCATGGCGGCGCTCATCAGCGCACTCTCCGTCAGGCCGACGACTGGTATGGGCAACATCTCGCGGGCTGCCTCCAGACCCGGGTCGCCAAAGGCAGCCACCACGGCGGCATCATGCCCCTGGAAATGCTCGGCAAGCTCGTTGAGCGTCGCGTAAGCGCCGATAGCAGCCTCGGCGCGTGTCTCGATATAGGCCACGCCCAGTGCGGCAGTTCGCATGGTCAACTGGGTGTCTAGACTAGCCGCACGCCGCGCCTCAGCCTCGATCAACTCGGTGACGCTATGGGAAATGTTTGGGTTGACGATTAGCAGCTTCATTGGCGCTCCCCTGAGCCATTCAGGTTCAAATCTGGGCCCGGGCACGGGACCAGAGTGCCTCGGCAGCATGCTGGGCATCGGCCAACAGCGTCGGGGTATCCGCCAGACACAGCTCGCCCCCTTCGACCACCACCTGCCCGTTGCAGACCACCATCTCCACATCTCGCCCTTGGGCAGTATGCACCAGGTTGCCAAGCGCATTGATCAGCGGGACCAGGTGCGGCCGACGGAAATCAAAGATTGCCAGATCGGCGCGCTTGCCGGGGGTCAGCGACCCCAGCTCATGCTCAAGGCCAAGCGCCTTGGCTCCATTCAGAGTGGCCATTTCCAGCACGTGGTGAGGCTGCCAGATGTCATTCACCTCCCCTTCCTGGACACGCCCCATGATCAGCGCCCAGCGCATTACCTCGACCATATCGGCGTGCATGTTGTCGGTGGCCAGGGTCAGATTCGCTCCGGCTTGACGTAGCCGGGTGGTGGGGGCGATTCGCCCGCCGGTGGCGTTGCCGCGCGGAACGTGGGCGATATTGGTTCCCGAGCGACCGATACGAGCAATGTCGCTGTCGCTTACGTACATGCAGTGGGCAGCGGTGAAGCGAGGCCCGAGCAGCCCGACATCCTCGAGCAGCTCGCTCGGGCTCATGCCGTCGCGCTCCTCGACGCGTCGATTTTCCTTGAGGCTCTGGGAGAGGTGACCATTGACCCGGATTCCCAGGGCATCACGGGTCTCGGCAACTTTCGCCAGCAGATCGCGAGAGCAGGTGTCCGGAGCATGGGCAGCCAGCTCGACCCCTAAACGACCATCCATCTTGCCCTGCCAACGTTCATGCAGGGACACCGCTTCACCCAACGTCTTCTCGCCAATCGCGGTTCGATGTTCCCAAAGCCCTTCATGGACACGACTAAAATCGACGTCATGAATGCGACCACAGGTGATCACTCGCATACCCAGCTCGCCCATCGCCGGCAGCGTCAGATCGGCATGCACATAGCTATCATTGATCAGGGTCGAGCCGAACAGCAGCGCCTCGGCGGCGCCCAGTCGAGCCAATGCTACCGATTCTTCTTCGCTGACTTCATGACCATGCGGCACGCCCGGGGTATAGGCCGGGGCGAAGCCCATGTCTTCAGCCACCCCACGCACCATACTCAAGATGGTATGGGTATGAACGTTGACGAAGCCTGGGATGATCACTCGTCCATGCATATCCAGAGTGCGGCGGGCTGGGGGAAACGGCTCAGCGACATCGTGTGGCCCCACCTCAACCAGGCGACCCTCATGAATCACCAAGCGACCGTTGGCGATCTCACCGAGTTCCGGATCCACAGTCAGCAATCGCGCGCCGTATATCACCAGGTCGGCTGGGTGCTCGGCGTCGAACAGAGAGTATGTCGACATGGTCTGCTCCTCAAGGATTCAGTAACCGAGTGCACGAGGCAGCGCGGTGACGATTTGGGGAAAGGCGATGCACAGCCCTAGGATCGCGAACTGGAAGGCGACGAACGGAAAAGACTCTCTGACCAGCGTCATCATTGGCACCTTGGTGATGCCGCTCATGACGAAATACAGCACGCCAACCGGTGGCGTCATCATGCCGACCACCAGGTTGTACATGAACAAAAAGCCGAAATAGAGTGGATCGATGCCGTACAGCACTGCGACGGGCGCGAACAGTGGCACCAGCATTATGTAAGCGGCATTGGATTCGATCAGCATGCCAATCACCACCAGCAGCGCCATAGTCAACAGGATAAAGATCATGGGATCGCTGGTCAGCGACTGGATGAACGATGACAACATCATCGGCACCATCTCGATGGTGAAAATGAAGGTCAGCACCGAGGCAAACGCGATGAGCGCGCCCACCATTGCCGAGGTCACCGCAGCACGGTAGAGACAGCCCGGCAGATCGGCGATACGCAGACGACGGGTGACGGCGAAGCCAATGAAGGCCGAGTAAACCACCGCGATGGCAGCCCCCTCGGTCGCGGTGAAGATGCCACCCACGATGCCGCCCACCACGATGACCGGCATCAGGATGATGACGATGGCGCGCCGCGCCTGCCGTGCCACATTGCAGAGGTTGAAGCGCTCGCCAGTCAGCGGATAGCCACGCTTCCATGAAATCCAGCTGGCAATGACCATGAAGCCCACGGCCAACAAGAGTCCGGGCAGGATTCCCGCTATGAACAAACCGCCCACTGACACCGAGGAACCGGCCATCAGGGCATAGACAATCATTGCGTTGCTGGGAGGAATCACGGGCCCCAGATTGGCTGCGGAGGCGATCACTGCCCCTGAGTAGGCGTCGGGGTAATACTTGCGCAACGATGGAACCAACGTGCTGCCCATCGCGCTGGCACTAGCCACTGCGGCACCGCTCACCGACGCGAAAATAGTCCCGGATGTAATGGTCACGTGGGCCAGGCCGCCGTGCATCCTGCCCACCAGACTGTTGGCAAATGAAATAAGCCGGTCCATGATCCCGGCTCTCACCATCAGCTCGCCGGCGAGCATGAAAAGCGGAATAGCCATCAGCGGGAAACTGTTGACGGCGTGCAACATTCTTTGGGGCATCACTACCAGCTCGAAATCGAGCATCCACAGGCCAGCCAGTGAACCAAACCCTAAGGCGAAGGCTAGCGGCATGCCGAGTACGGCTAGTCCCAGAAATAGCCCTATGGCAATCCAGGTCATGTCAGCTCCTCCCAGGTCCGAGACCCACCCCAAGCCAGCAGGCCTAGATGCAGGAAGGCATGTCCGCCGCAGATGAGCACCGCGATGTAATAAATCGCCGAGGTGACCGGCAGCGTCGGCATCAGTTCAGGCCAGCGATCAAGGGTCGCCACCCAGGCGCCGAGCATTACCATCAGCATCAAGGTCGTCGAGGCACCCGCCATCAGCCGAAACAGCAACTCTCTCAGCCATTCGGGCATCAGCAAGACAAATAGATCGATACCCACATGAACCCCGTGCTTCACGCCATGGGGAATTGCTAGGAAAATCGCCCAAACAAAGAATAGACGCGAGAGCTCATCGGCAGAATCAATCGACGACCCCAGCACGTAGCGCCAAAACACCTGCAGGGAGACGATGATTGCCATCAGCCCCATCACCGCCACGATGCCCCAGTAGGTGGTGGTATCGAGCAGCTCGACGATACGCTTGGCTCGCCTAAAGGCGCTTGAACGTGGCGGGGGCTTAGACCCCCGCACCTGTTCATCTGCGTGTGGTGCAGAAGTGTGTGTCATGCCTGACCTCACTGTGCCGCTTCGGCTTCCTGGATCACCAGCTCGATGAATGCTGGGTCAATCCGGTCCGCGAGGCTCTCCGCGACTTCCATTGTCGCTTCACGCAATTCGGCGCGCAGCTCCGAGGAAATAGGGGTGAACTCCATGCCCGCATCGATCAGTTGCTCGCGCCAGGACTCTTCCTCTTCTGCCGCTGCCTCACGCTGCCACTCCATGGCCGCCACCATCGCCTCATCGACGATGTCACGATGCTCTTCCGAGAGCCGCTCGTAGCTACGCTTATTGGCAACAGCATTGATGAAGTCATAGAAGTGGCCGCTGTCGGATAGGTACTCCTGGACCTCATTGAAGCGACGGCTTGCGATAATGTTGTAAGGGTTTTCCTGACCATCAAGCACTCCCTGCTGGAGGGCCGAGTAAAGCTCAGAAACGTCCATCGACACCGGATTCGCACCCAATGCGCGGAAGGTTTGCAGGTGAACTTCATTAGGTTGCAGGCGGATGCGCATCCCCTCAAAGTCCTCGACAGAGGTAATCGGGCGGAGATTGTTGGTGACATGACGGAAACCCAGTTCGCCATAGCCAAGGTTGACAAATCCCAGCTCAGCCATCTTTTCATCAAGATGCTCGCCAACGGGCCCATCCATTACTGCAAAGGCCTGATCGCGGCTATCGAACAAAAATGGCAGGCTGACCGCCTCATACTCAGGCACCGATCGAGTAAAGTAGGCAATCGAGGTAAATACCGCAAAGATACTGCCCGAACGTACCTGGTCGACATTCTCAGTAGCGCCGCCCAGTTGCATCGCCGGGAACAGCTCGACAGAGATGTCGCCATTGGACTCACTCTCAACCTGCTCCTTGAACACTTCCATGGCCCGCGACACAGAGTGGTCGGTCGGGAAGTTACCGGCGACCCTAAGCCGTTCTGTCGCCAGTACCGAGGATGAAAGCAGCATAACTGCCGCCGCCAGCGCGGCCAGTTTCAGGGTTTTTATCTTGGTCATATGAGCCTCTCTTGGGATTGTCATTAGCAGCAGCCGAAATGCCGGGCCGTCGTTTACCCCAGATGAATCAGCAAGCCTCATGCCATGCCGAATAACTCCTATCTCTACTCTGTAAGTTACGACTCCAAATCACTGTTTTAATGTGAAAAAATTCGTATATAATATTTCACAAGCTAATTGATCACCAAATTGTGTACAATTAGTTCGAATAATAATCACCAAAAAAGTGCACTCATGTGGATGGATGCGCAATTTCAGTGCATTAGGCAAAGAAAGCAACGCTTAACCAGCTAGTTCAGAACAACACTATTGACCCACGTTGGCCTGCGGCATACTGGAGCCAACATTGATAGGACAGGATCAACGATGGATGCTTCGCCCAACAAACCCGCTATCGAGCAGATTGCCGACCGCATCACCGATGCCGTGATGGAGCACCGGCTTCCCCCGGGGATTAAATTGGTTGAGGAGAAGTTGGCCAGCGTCTTTGGGGTTAGTCGAACCAAGATCCGCCAGGCGCTTACACTGCTTGCCCAGGAGGGGCTGGTTACGCTCCACCCCAACCGCGGCGCCTTTGTTACCCGCCCCACTGCCAACGAGGCCCGCGATTTATTCGCCACCCGCCGCTTAGTGGAACCGGAGATTGTCCGTTGCGTGATCGCCCGCGCCAGCGAACTAGACATGGCCCGACTTCGCGAGCATCTTCAACAAGAGGCAGAGGCCCGAGCGGAGGGTGACCGACGGCGCATCATTCGTCTCTCAGGACGCTTTCATATTCTGCTCGCCGAACTGGCCGGCAACAGTTTCATTCATAAGCTGATGACCGAACTATGCCCCCTCACCTGCCTAATCATCGCCCTTTACGACGCGCCGCAGACACCGGCTTGTCCGGAAGACGAGCACAGCCGGATCGTTGATGCCATAGACGCCCAGGATGAGGCTACCGCCATCCATCTGATGCTGCATCACTTGGATCATATCGAACGCGAACTGAAACTTGACGCTACTCCTAGCCGTGATATCCATTGGGAATCGCTGTACGGTTGATGCTCGCGACTCGCCAAGGCTTGGTGGTCTCAAGTTCCAAGCGCAACGCTATTGAAGGGCGCTCGGACCGGCGACAGATTTCTTGAGCACCTCGGCGTAGACTTCTAGCGGCATTCGCCAGTCCAGTGTCTTACGCGGCCGTGTATTCAGTGAGTCGGCGATCTCATCGAGTTCTTCCTGGCTGTAGACCGACAGGTCCCTGATGAGGACTCCTTTCACAGTGACCCGGCATCAGCCGATATTCGATCTCAGGAGGCCGCAGGTGGATGCTGATCAGGTCCGGAATCTGTTGCCGTCGATCCGTGCCACGGCTGCGAGGGTGTCGCTTACCTTTACCCTGTCGCAGACATGCGATCAGCTCCCTCTTGAGCGAGCCGCGAGGCATGACGTAGAGCGCGTTATAGATCGTTTCATGTGAGACCTGGCGGTCAGAATCATCAGGGAACATGCGTTTCATGTGTGCGAGCTATCTGCTGTGGTGACCAGTACTTGCGCAGCAGGTAGACCACCAGTTCGAACAGCTCCCCCTCGGGATGCAGCTTGGGTCGCCGGCGAGGCCGGCAGCGAGTCAGTCCGGCTCGGTATCCGGCGAGACTGGCATCATAGGCCTTGTCAGCCCTGATCATGTGCCGTGCCAATTCCCGTGAGATGGTGCTAGGTGAACGTCGCAGTTGCCGCGCTATGGTCCGGATCGAGTGGTGAGCTCGCATCAGCATAACTCGTTTTTTTCAGCAGTAAGGTGGCGGTAGCAGTGAGTCATGGCAATACCATACCGAATGGGTTAGGTGTTGCACTTGGTCATTGAGACCGCCCTTCTTCAGTAGATAGAGTACTGCTCTGCCAAATAAGTGGATAATGAGTCTTCCGCCAATCACCTTGGCAAGAAAGCGGTGCCTAATTCAGCCGGGCCGGAGCCACTCGTTGTGATTATCTAGGCCACTCAATTTTGAAAAATTATATTAGTTAGGCCGTTCGACACCCTGGCTGGCCGCCCTCAGAACAGGCGATGGAGTTCTACCTCTTCGTTGCAAATAGTCGCTTCACATGTGGATCGGCACTTGGGCTCAATAAGAGTGATCTAAGCCTTACGGCACAGGGTGGCGCTCCCGCCAGTGCCTGGCGATATCCACCCGGCGCGCCACCCATACATCTGGATGCCGTGCTACATGCTCGAGAAAGCGCTCCAGAGCTAGGGCGCGACCGGGCCGCCCAGCGAGTCGGCAATGCAGCCCCACGGACATCATGCGAGGCTGGCGTTCGCCTTCGAGGTAGAGCCAGTCGAAGGTATCGACGAGATAGTCGAGCCACTCCCGGGCGCCGTTGAAACCGGGCGCGGAGGCGAATCGCATGTCGTTGGTGTCGAAGGCATAGGGCAGCACTAGATGATGGCCTTGGGCATGACGTACCCAGTAGGGTAAGTCATCGTTGTAGGCGTCAGAGTCGTAGAGAAAGCCGCCCTCCTCGATCACCAGCTTACGGGTCATCTCGCTGCCGCGCCCGGTGTACCAGCCCAGCGGGCGCTCGCCGGTGAGGCGGGTGATGGTATCGATAGTGCGCGCGATGTGTTCGGCCTCCTCCGCCGGCGGCACGTCGCGGTAGTCGATCCAACGCCAACCGTGGGCGGCGACCTCGTGGCCGTCGCGTTTGAGCTGTACGGCGAGCTCCGGGATGCGCTCCAGCGCCTGGCCCACGGCGAAGGCGGTGATCGGCACACCGCGTCGCCGGAACAGCTCAAGCAACCGCCATGCGCCAACCCGGCTGCCGTACTCGTAGTGCGACTCCAGGTTGAGGTTGCGCCGCCCTGGCCAGGGCGGGCAGACCATGTCAGCGTTGAGGTGCTCGGCGGCCGCGTCGCCATCCATCACATGGCGCTCCGCTCCCTCCTCGACGTTGAGCACCAGCGACAGCGCCAGCCGGGCGTTGCCGGGCCAGGCGGCGTGGGGCGGCGTCTCGCCGTAGCCGCGCAGGTCGTTCAGACGCTCGGACAGGTCGAAGCGAATGGCCGAAGGCATCAGGATTCTCCTTCGTTCGGCGCCGCGAGCGGCGGCCAGTGGTGTCGGAAGCCTTGGCGCTCCAGATGCAGGGCCGCCTGGAGCAGCAGCGCCTCGTTGCCGGGGCGAGCCACGAGCTGGATGCCGAAGCGCTTCTCGCCGGGCTGCCGGGGCGCCGGCAAGGTGATGACCGGAAAACCCACTAGCGAGACGAGGAAGGTGCAGGCCAGGTAGTCGATGATCGACTCGCAGTGCTGGCCGTCGATCTCCCCCACCTCCTCCTGCGTGTTGGGAAAGGCAAGCACGCTGGTGGCGGGCAGCGCCAGCACGTCGAAGCGCGAGAGGAAGGCGAAAAAGCGGCGGTAGATCGCCGTGCGGGTGCACTCCGCCCGAAGGTACTCCTCTGCACCGATGTGGCGGCCCTGCTCGACGTTCCATACGAACGATGGGGTGAGCCGATCGGCGTGGTCGCGCACCAGCGCGCCAAACTTCAGCCACGACTCCGCCGCCCGCAACGTCTTGAAGGCCTCCACTCCGCCGCCGACATCGGGATGCTCAAAGGCCACCGGCCCCAGCGCAGCTTCCAGCCCCGCCACGGCATCTTGGAAGGCTGCCCTCACCTCGGGCTCGACTGGATAGGCATCGCCCAGCGTCAGGGAGGCAACCACCTTCAACGATCGTTCGACACTAGACGGCGCGGTCCAGGGCATACCGCGAGAGGTAGGGTCATCGGGATGCTCACCGGCCATCGCCGCGAGCATCAGGGAAGCATCCTCGATACCGCGAGTCAGCACACCCTGGGTGGCCAGGGTACTCCAGCCTAGCGGACGAGAGGGCTCGGCAATGGTACCCGGCGTCGGACGCAGCCCCACGCAGCCGCAGAAGGCCGCCGGCGTGCGCACCGAGCCGCCGAAGTCGGTGCCCTGGGCCAGCGGCACCATCCCGGTGGCCACCGCCACGGCGGAGCCGCCGCTGGAGCCGCCTGAGGTGAGCCGGGTATCCCAGGGGTTGGCGGTGGGACCGCGCAGGGCATTGGTGCACACCGCGCCGAAGGCGAACTCCGGCGTATTGGTCTTGCCCAGCACGATGGCCCCGGCCCGCTTGAGCCGCGCCACGCTGAGAGCATCCTCGGTGGGCATGTGGGTACTCAGCAACAGCGAACCCTGGGTGGTGCGCAGCCCGGCGGTGGCGGTCACATCTTTGATCGCTACCGGCAAGCCATGTAGAGGCCCCATCGGTTCGCCCCGGCTACGGCGCGCATCGAATTTCTCGGCCTGACGGCGGGCTCCCTCGCCATCTATGCTTATAAAGGCCCGTAATTCATCGTCTAAGAGCTGAATTCGTCCCAGGCATAGCTCCACAAGCTCGAGCGAACTCAGTTCGCCTTCCCGCACCAGCTCGGCCAGCTGGGTGGCGGAATGATTCAACATATCCATTACATCAACCTATAGGGCAGCCAAGTGACCAGCCCCGGGAAAGCGATGATCAGCGCGACGGCCAGCAGCATTACTAATACGAAGGGCACGATGCCGTAAAAGACATCGGTCACCGAGCCTGTCCGGCGCACGCCTTGCACCACGAAAAGGTTCATACCCACCGGTGGGGTAATTAACGCCAATTCCATCATCAACACTAGAAAAATGCCGAACCACACCGGGTCGATGCCCATGAACACCACGATGGGAAAGACGATGGGAATGGTCCCCACCATCATCGAGAGGGTCTCGATGAAGCAGCCGAGGATCAGGTAGAACACCACCAGCGCCAGCAGGAAGCCCAGCACGCTGAGCTCCATGGAGGCGACGAAGCTGGTCAGCGCCTGGGGCACACCGAGCACGCCGACGATGAACTTGAGGAAGAAGGCGGCCACGATGATCAACAGGATCATTGCCGTGGTACGCACCGTGGAGAGGAACGCCTCGTGCAGCATGGCGAAGCTCAGTGCGCGGTTGTAGATCGCCAGTCCCAGCGCCATCAGCACGCCCACAGCGGCAGCCTCGGTGGGGGTGGCCCAGCCTAGGTAGATGCTGCCCATCACCACCGCGAACACCAACAGCGGCGGAACCAAATGCTTGAGGTTGGTGAACTTTACTCCCCAGGAACTTTTCTCCTCCGCCTTGCCTGCCAGGCTGGGAAACAGCGTGCAAAGCAGCGCGATGGCAAGCATGAACAGTGTGATCAGCAAAAGTCCCGGCACCAACCCAGCGGCGAACAGCCTGCCCACAGAGGTACCGGTGAGGGCGCCGTAGATGATCAGGTTGACGCTAGGTGGAATCAGGATGCCCAGGGTCGCCCCGGCGGCAATGGAGCCCAGCACCAGTCGCTCATTATAGTCGCGCCGCTTGAACTCCGGCAGCGCCACAGTGGAGATAGTTGCCGCTGTGGCCACCGAGGAGCCGGAAACCGCCGCGAATAGCCCGCTGGCACCGATATTGGTATGCAGCAAGCCGCCCGGCAGACGGCCCAACCATACCGCTAGGCCCGAGTACATGCGTTGGGTCACGCCGCTACGCAGCAGCAGCTCGCCAAGCAAGATGAACAACGGAATTGCAGTAAGCAAGAAGTCGTTCATCACCGCCCAGAGCTGGATACCAAAGGTACCGAGCATGGCCGGTGACAAATAAACCACCGCACCGAGAATGCTGATCAAGAAAATCGACACGGCTACGTGCACGCCGAGCATCATCATTACCAGCATGACGACAAAGCCGATAGCGGCGCCGGTGATATCGATCATGATGTTTTACCCTTGCTGCCCATCAGTTGGCTCTCCGCCTCAGTCATGCTCTTGTCGATTTCCTCCTGTAGGGAGGGCGGACCATAGAGAGTATTGAGCGTGGCATGCCGCGCCCGTATCAATAGCCACATGCTATGCAGCGCCAGGGCCGCCGCCACCAAGGCGAACAGCGCCATCCCGGCTAGCCAGATCCCCTGGGGAATCCACAGCGGTGTCTGCAGCGGGGTACTTGCGCGGCTACCGTAGCTAATACTCTCCTGCCAGGCATCCCATACCCGGCTCAGCATGAAGATGGCAAACCCTGCCAATAGCACCGCCGCCGTACAATTGAGCCCCCCCTGCAGCGCTGCCGGCAGGCGGTGCAAGCCTAACTCGATGCGGGTGTGCATGCGGTTCAATAGTGCTGCCGAGAACCCGACGGCACCGGTGACAGCCAGCACGTAGCCGCCAATCTCATCGACCCCCTGCACCGAGTGGGAGAGCAGCCGCCGTGCGACGATCTCGTAGCCGATCAGGCAGCAAAGCCCGAGGCAGGCGTAGCCGCAGGCCACCGCCATCCAGTTGGTCAACCGCTCCAGCGGGGCGAATAGTCTGTCGTTACGCATACCGTTACTCGATTCTCAGGCCGCGAGCCTGGCCTACGGTGCTGTTCCATAGGCTGGAACACTCGGCGTAATTTGCATTACAGGTCTCGGCCCAAGTGGGCAGGATCACTTCCGACACCGCCTCGTTGAGCAGCGCGACGTCCTCCTCGCTGGGCTCGACCAAGGTCATGTCGAAACGATTGTAGTGCTCGCAGGCCTCGTCGCCGGTGGAGCAGTTCACCGCATCCTGGGTCAGGGTACGGGCCATATCCCAGTACTGTTCCTCCAGGTCGGTATAAGCGGTGTCTAGCGCTTCCTGGGCCTCCGGCGAGAGCGCGTTCCAGGAGTCTAGGTTCATCATGTGCGCCTGCACCGACCAGCTCACCCCGAGGGTGTAAAGGGAGTCGGTCACCTCCGGCCAGTTGCCGGTATTGCCCGAAGTGGGCGAGGTGACGCCGCACTCCGCCACGCCGCGCTGTAAGGCCGGGTAGACCTCGGCGAACTGCAGCGTGACCGGCGTGGCATCGAGATACTCCAGCAGCGCCGACATGCTGGGGGTGAAGGTGCGCACCCGCTTGCCGGCCAGATCGGCGAGTCCATCCAGTTCGCCGGAGCAGTAGAAGACCTGCGGGCCGAAGGGGAATAGCGTCATCACCCGGGCGTTGAAGCGTTCGGCAGCCCGCTCGGCGAATACCTCGCGGTAGGCGTCTACCACCTCCCCCAGGGTTTCGATATCCGGCGAGACGCCAATCAAGTCCAACCCTTCCAGGAAAGGGTCGTCCCGTGAGGCGGCGCCAATAGTGGTCTCCACCACGTCGAAACTGCCGGTGCGCACCATGCGCAGGGTGTCCTGCATATTCACGCCTACCACGTCCAGCGGGTTGAAGTTGACCGTGACGTCGAGCCCGGTCTGCTCTCCCAGCGTGTCATAGAACTCCCGCTCCAGCGCAGTGTGGTGCTGGTGAGTGGACACGATGCCGATGGCGTTGAGGCGCACTTCCTCCGCGGCCAGCGGAGCCGCTGCCAGCGCCGCCAGAGTGACGCCAGCGACCTTGGTCAGGGTGTGTCGAGTCATGGGAATTCTCCTGTTGTTATCAATGTATGTGTCAGTCGACGAAGGCCAGCGCCCGTACCGGCGAGCCGGTACCGCCCTCGATGCGCAGCGGAATGCCCTGGAAGGTGAACTCGCCCTTGCCGAGCAGCGCCTCCAGGTTCCACAGCCATTCGTAATGCACCATGCCCAAGTCGCGGCACACGCGGTGGTTCTCGAAAAGGTTCTCGTCGACGCGATCCGTGGAGGGGCCCTCCACGCCGTGGACCATGGAGCCGCGCTCATACAGCCAGCGGGTAGCATCCGCCGTCACCTGGGCGTTGTTGACGCAGATGCTGTCATTGGGCCAGTGGCGGGCGTTCAGGCCGGTGCACATCAGCACGATATGACCATCCACTCGCATGCCGGCGGCCTGCTCGGCAGCCTCCAGTTCCTCACGGGTGATATCGCCGCGGTCACCCACGTGGCGCAGGTCCAGGCATACCGCCTTACCCATGAACATCTCGATGGGCATCTCGTCGATGGTGGCGCCCTCCGGATTGTTATGAAAAAGCGCATCCACATGGGTGCCGGTATGGTCGAGCATCCCCATGTAGCAAGTGCTAAAGGTGAGCAGATCGTCCGGGGTGCCTTGCTTGAATTTCTTGGAGGCTTCGTGGGTGGTATGAGGAATGATCACGGGCCGCGCCAGCCGACCCAACGCGGGCAGGCCATCAGACAAAGGCAGAGTGAGGTCGATGATGGTTGGCATGAAGCCTCCCTTAAAAATTCAAATTTCTATACAAAATGCAATAACTGATCCATAAATTAAAAATATCTTTAATTACAATGATTTATTAAATAATTAATTTAAAGTCCAAGATTTTAAAAAAAACCTACAAACGAATTGCATACAATCTGACAGATAGAAATCACCAAAATAAAGCATATAAAGCAGTTAATGCATCTTTATGATGCAGCTCTATGAGCGCTTAACCGGAACAATCAGCGATCTCCGCGTGGCTGATAGTCGATTGAAGACTTGATTAGCAGACAGCGAATGTCAGCGTAGCGAAAGTGACCTCACCCCAGAGACTGGGTCACCGCCAATGTGTGTTACCCACTACTTCCTGAGGGGATCTCGGGATGAAGCGCAACCGATAATTCGATAGCAGACCTTTACCTTCCTGTAGGTCACGGAGCGCGGCGTATCGGTTACCGAACTGGCCCATCAGAATGATTGCTGAACAGGTCCTCTACCGCTGGAAATCCAACTAAAGCGGCGTGGAGGTATTGAAGGTCGAGCAACTTCTCGTGCTCAAGGCAAAAGATACAAGCCTTGGCGACCTGCTATCCCACTACGGCTATTTGCTGCTACACACGCTGTTGCGTCAGGAGGGCCTGGTGATCAATCGCAAGCGTACCTACCGGCTGTACTGTGAAAATAGGCTTCAGGTCAGCACCCGCCGGCGCAAGCGGGATGCCGATATCGCTACCGGAGAGGTCCAACCAGCGCTGATCGATGGATTTCGTTTCGGACCAGCCGGCCTCAGGGCGTCGGTTTCGTGTGCTGAACATCGTGGATGACTTCAGCCGAGAGTGTGTCGGCCAGTGGGTAGACACGTCCATTCCCGGACGTCGCTTGGCCCGGTTCCTGGATGAGATTGCGCAGCAACGTTCCCTGCCGGCTTCGATTGTCTGTGATAACGGGCCGGAGCTGACCAGCAAGGCGATGTTCTTCTGGGTACGTGAGCGGAAGATGGCGCTGGCTTTCATCCAGCCAGGCAAGCCGACGCAGAATGAGTTCATCGAGAGCTTCAACGGCAAGTTCCGGGACAGCTGTCTCAATCAGCACTGGTTTCTGAGCCTTGCCGATGCAGGACATGAAATCGGTCAATGGAAACCCACTACAACCATGTCAGACCGCACAGCTCGCTGGGCTATTTGCCGCCCGTGGCGTATGCCCCCTCGTCGTCGTCACTGGCGACCTGGCCAACGATGGCGACGAGGAGGCTTACCGGCTGCTGCGAGATACACTGGCGCCACTGCCCTGCGAATTGCGCTTGCTTTTGGGCAACCACGATGATCGGACCTGCTTCCACCGCGTGTTCCCGGACGCACCGATCGATTCGCGCGGCTTCGTGCAGTCCTCGCTCACCCCATTGGACGGCAAGCTGCGGTTGCTCTTCTCGACAGCTACGAACCAGCAACCATCGGTGGCAAATATTGCGCAGAGCGCCTCGACTGGCTGGCCACCGAACTGGCCAAGGCGCCGGAAATACCAGTAGTGGTCTTTGTCCACCACCCGCCCTTCAATGCCGGATTCGCCCATTTTCGGCACATCGGCTTCCATAGTCCGGAGCCTCTGCTGGAAGCGCTGCACTCCCATCCCGCCGGAGTGCAACACCTGCTCTTCGGCCATATTCATATTTCGCTATCTGACGTCACCGAGTGTGGCATCTCCTACACTTCGGGCCGTGCCTCGAGCCAACAATTCATCGTCGAACCCGAGGATTTGGGCCTTGGTGGAGCTCCGGCACTGGCCCCAACTACACTGTTATCACTCAGCAAGGCCTCGGGCTATGCGCCATGCATGTGGATACGCTGGATGCCCAGCCGCTGGTCAGAACAAATGATTGCCTGGGCCCCTGATATAATGTCAACTAGCGCTAGGACTATTGACGTTTCGGGGCAGAGATTTTGCAGGAAAAGACAAATCCGCTGAATTAAGGTTCCTATACCGACAACCCTGCGAATCTGCAACGCCCCGATTGATATACAGTGACGAGCTCTGGTCGAAGCTGGAAAATGTTGCTTCAGCAAGCCATTTTCCGCAAGCCCGCTCTGCGAACGACGTTTGAAGACAACCTCTTAAGGATGCGCGTGGGAAGCCCATGGTTGGAACTTCCCCGCGACTTCGGGTGCCGGAACTTAAGTCTATAAGCGCTTCAATGACTGGTCGTCGGCAGGCAAGCAGATCAGTGCATAGGTTAGCGCAGCAGGGCCCACGAGGACGACCTCACTCAGCCTGAAGAGTCGTTTCGTCCCGATACCAGCGATTTATTAAGCTACACGAGAGGTTTAGTAGTTTCGCGACCCAGCTCAAGGTTCGGGCCATTTGGTGAGATGCCCACTTCAGGAGGTCCATCAGGTACAGATTGATCGGCACCCTACCACAAAATTATCATACCAAACCGAATCTATATTGTCATAAGCTAATTTAGCTAATGCATGCAAGAAAACTAGCGGATTATCTTCTCACGCTTGACTGCGCTGGCTACCGTACGTAAAAACCCGACCGCATGGGCCGGGCCTCTCATCGTCGCTTCCCTATCAAACCAACCCTAGTCATCCTGCCCAAGCTTCCTAGTTCTGAGCATTCCCTCGCACGTCTTCCGTGCTGGGCACTCCGTTGCCCGATGGAAGCTATGACGTCACCTACGGCGGGTGTAAAGCTCCCGCTTTTAGTTGCACTGCTGATTAGAGTTTTCCAATTGGTTGTATTTCGCCAGCGGCGACTGATGGAGGCGGCCCCGGGGCGTGGCTGGGATTTCATAGCCGGGGCGCCGGTGGCGTTGCCGATGAGCTGTGTCGAGGCGAACTGACAACGGCGAATCCGTCCTTTCACATGGAGAACACGATGACCACGATTGCCCGCATAGAAGAGTATGGCGATAAGCTGCGCGCCATTCGCCATGACTTGCATGCGCATCCCGAGATCGGGTTCGAGGAGCAGCGCACTGCCTCGATCGTCGCTCGCTTGCTCGAGGAGTATGGCGTCGATGAGGTTCATGCCGGTATCGCCACCACCGGCGTGGTGGGGCTGATTTACGGCCGCCATGGCCAGGGCAAGCGGATCGGGCTGCGTGCCGACATGGACGCCTTGCCCATGGAGGAGGCGAGCGGACTGCCCTACAGCTCGCTGATCGCTGGACGCTTCCACGGCTGTGGTCACGACGGTCATACCACCATGTTGCTTGGCACCGCGCGCTATCTCGCCGAGACCCGTAACTTTGCCGGCAGCGTGATCTTGATCTTCCAGCCGGCGGAGGAGGGGCTTGGCGGTGCCCGACGAATGATTGCCGAAGGTCTCTTCGAGCGCTTTCCCTGCGATGAGATCTATGGGCTGCACAATTCCCCGCAGCATGCTCCTGGGGAGATCGCCTTGTGCCCGGGAAGTGCCATGGCCGGTGCCGACTTCTTCGATATCAGTGTGACCGGACGCGGCAGCCACGGCGCGATGCCGCACTTCTCGCGCGATCCGGTAGTGGTGGCAGGTGCATTGATCCAGGCGCTGCAGAGCATCGTCAGCCGCAACATCAATCCCCACGATCCCGTCGTGTTGTCGATCACCCAGGTGCACTCCGGTTCGGCCTACAACGTCATTCCCCAGGCCGCGACACTTGCCGGAACCGTCAGGGCCTTCTCCGACGAGGCGCGGGAGCTGACGCGCGAGCGCATGCGTGAGATCGTGGCTGGGATCGCTGCAAGCTATGGCGTCGAGATCGAGATCGAGATACGCGATGTTTTCAGCGTACTCGAAAACGCCGCCCTGCAGACGGAGATACTCGCCGATGCGGCCCGTGAGGTGGTCGGTGAAACGAACGTCTCTACGGATAATACGCCGCTGATGGGCAGCGAAGATTTCGCCGACATGCTCAAGGTGGTGCCCGGTGCCTACTGCTGGGTGGGCCACAGCGGTAATGTGCCAGTACACAATCCGGCCTTCGTGCTTGGCGACGACATCCTGCCGATCGGTGCCAGCCTGTTTTCACGACTGATCGAGCGGCGCCTCTCACCCGAGGCGCTCTAAGTCCGGAAAAGGCCTTGCCGCCGCGCGCCGTGATTGACGCAGGCGGCGAGGCCCGTATAATGCGCTGCGTTGCCGGTGTGGCGGAATTGGTAGACGCAGCGGATTCAAAATCCGCCGCTGGAAACAGTGTGTCGGTTCGAGTCCGACCACCGGCACCATTCCAATCAACTAGTTAGCTTCATTCCTCGTTCATCTCCCATCTTCTTTTTTTCTCAAGTGTCTACATCTTGTCTACGCTCGGTATTTTCGGTGCGTATTTGATCGCGTCTGCCAGATGATCGGGCGATAGATGTGCATAGCGCATTGTCATCGTGATGGTTCTATGGCCCAGGATCTTCTGCAGTGTAAGCAGATCACCCCCGTTCATCATGAAGTGGCTGGCAAAGGTGTGTCGCAAAACGTGTGTGCGCTGGCCTTTTGGTAGGGTGATACCGGCTTCTATGATGGCCTCGGAAAATGGGTTGTAGGCGGCGGTACGAAAGACCCTGCCGATCCTGGGGCCGTGAGTAGTCAGGGCTTTGTAGAGTGCCTTATCGAGAGGGATAGTACGGTTTCGGCCGTTCTTGGTGCCGGTATAGGTGACTCTGCCATTGCGTAGCATTTCAGCCCGTAGGGTTTGAGCTTCGCTCCATCTGGCTCCAGTGGCGAGGCATAGACGGGTGATCAATAGCACATCGGGATTACGTGAGCGTTCCAGTACTTTGAACAGGGTGTGTATCTGTTCCTCTGTAAGGTAGGAAAGCTCCTTTTCGTCGAGTCGCAGAGGCTGGATCTTGGCAAATGGGTTCGCACCTTCCCACTCACCTAGCCGTATGAGCTTGTTGAAAACTGCGCGCAGGTGCGCCTGATCATGGTTTGCCGTATTTGGTGTAACGCCTGCCTCAAGTCGAGATTGCCTTAGTTTTGCGGCATCGATCGGTGTGATAGTACGGGCGATGGGATTGCCCATTTTCTCGGCAAGCGTTTTTAACTGAGAGTGGCGACGAACGCCGTCTTTGAGTCCGTTGCCGTGAAATTGATACCACTGCTCGATGAGGTCGGAGAGACGACGAGGGTCACGTTTCTTGGCTTGATAAGGCTCGCCCATCGCGGCTTGTCCGCGCACGTAATCGTGAAAGCGTCTTGCCTCGGCCTGGGTGCGAAAGGTTTTCCGTAGCCGTTTACCTTCTCGACCTTGAGGCCACATATCTACCTGCCAGCCGGTTTTGACCTTCTTGATCGCCATCACGCGGCCTTCCCTATCAGTCGTCGCTCGACGAGTTTTTGTTCGACGAGTTGGCGGAATCCTGCTGAGTCGACACCTCGGCGTCGGTAGTATTCGGCGAGGTCGTCCCACATGCCGGAGCGTTGCAGGTAGCGGATGGCTTCATGGGTGCGAAACCCCTGGCGGGCATAGATCGACACCAGGTTGCCGAAGGCAAGGCAGACGTTTTTTTCGTTTCCTAGGCCAGGGGCCTTGCGGGCGCGCTTGTAGAGGCAGTGCGGTTCATGGGCATAGAAACGGGCGTCATCCTGGAGCAGTTGCCAGGCGGGGTCGATGAGGTTGCGGCAGGTATCCAGACGGTAGGTTTGCAGCGCAGTCCGCCATAGGCCGGTGAGGTGGGGAATGGTGTCGATGAAGCTATGGAAGCCGTGGCTGGTGTCGATGACTTCGCCAGTGTCGACGTTGCAGGGGATGCCCTGGGCGAACTCACGCAGCACGGATTGATGGAAGCGCATTTCGATACGCCACACGTCTTGCTCGGGATCGTAGGCGCTGGTAAAGGGTTCATCGCCGGAGGCTTGTTGCCAGATACCTTGCCAGAAGTGGAGCTTATCGCGGCGGTGAGCTTCGCGGGTCTTATTGTAAATGGCACATTGGAGCGCACCGGCGGTGCCGAACAGGTAGCTTTGGCCATAGCCGTATTGGGCGGCGACTTCGCCGGAGGTGATCTCCAATGAGTCAATGGCGTTCATGCGTACTACGCGCTTGGAGCGGGTAACGAAGCGCTCCATGAAATCGCTGGGCGGTGACCAGCCCTGCACGTCCAGGGCGAGGTGAACGGCACAGCCAGCGGGTTCGATGTTGGCGAGTAGGTGCTTGGCGATGGTGTCGAGGTACTCCTGGCACTGCTTGGGACTGCGCTCCTGGATGAAGTGGGGCGATAGCTCGATCTTGAGGTGCGTGCCCAGGGTGTCGACCTTCTGGTGCCGGGCGTAGAACAGGACGATGACGCCGAGGTCATTGTTCTGCAGGCGATAGCGAAAGCCGGAGCTGGACGAGCCGGGGGCGACGATCCAGGTGGTGTCGAATAGCGCGATGGTCGCGCCCTTGCCTTGGTTATAGGTCTCGATGATCTGGTCAAAGAGTGACATGCACGGCATGCCGATATAGAGCTGGCGTACCGTGTCGACGCCGGCATTGAGCAGGCGGATACCGTGCAGCTCCCGTTGTCCCTTGGCACTGATGAAAATCGGGCCGCGGGCGTCTCGCTCACCGCGTGCCAAGGATTGCATTGAATAGCGTTCCCAACGCTTCATTTTTCTAATACCCCTTATAGGCGTTTACTGACCAGCTACCGCCGGTTTTCTCGTTAGTCTGCGAGACGTGCTACAGGGAGGGTCTCGCCTCGCTCGGCGCGCGCGTCGCGGGGATGCGGGCGCAAGCGTCCTCTCCCGCGACGCGCACTTGAGCGGTGTGATTCCGTGCTGTCATAGGTCGAGCACCTGCACGTCGTAGGGCAGTCCCATATCCAGCGCTTCCCTGCACATGGGCTGCGAGACGAGTAGCGGCCGACCGGACTGATCGTAGAGACGGCAGTTATCCCCGAAGACGGCGCCGCCATAGGCGGTAACCGTGGGCGGGGCGATAGGTTCGGGTGGTGTGGTGGTGCCTTGCTCGACCAGGGGCGCGCTTGTGTCGTCACCCTTGCCGAAATAGCCCGAGACCTGGGCGACAGCAAAGGTGATCGAGGCAATCGCACCGACCAGCACCACCGGGGCGATGACGAGAATACGCGGCAGGCGCTTCTTGCCGGTGTGCATGCTGGCCGAGGTGTATTGCTCAAAGACCCATTTGGGGTAACGCCAGATTGTCGTTTCGCAATCGGCGTCTTTAGCGTGTGACGCGGGGTTGGTGTGGCAGTTGCCTTCCCAGCGCCACACGATGGCCCCGTTGAGCTTGCCCTTGCGCATCAGGTGCTCATGGGTATCGACCAGGGCGCGTACGTCGCTGGTGAGCTGTGAGGGGTTCTGACAGGTCAGGATGAAATCGACACCGCGATGACGGTGGGTTTCAAGCGCGGCGATTTCGGCGGGTGGCTCCCCGGTGTTGCGGTAGCGCCGCCAACGCTGCTGGCATTCGTCGATGAGGATTAGCGAGCCATCCGGGCAGTCCATCCACTGATCGGGGATGGGCGCTTGATTGCGCAGGCCGTTAACGTTGCCGAAAAACGGGCGGTCGGCACCTTCCTCACTGCGTAGCAGGTTGATCATGGTGTAAACGGCGCGCAGGGTCTTACCCGCTCCAGGGACGCCCGAAATGAGATGAATGGCCATGCTCAGCGCCCCCCGGTGATCGCAGCGCCGGGGCTCATGCTCCAGGCGTTCATCGTGGCCCGTAGCAGCAACGCCGAGCCGAGGGAGGAAAGGCCAATATCGAACCCTGCGAGCTGGATGAACCAGAGAGCTTCCCCGACCGAGCCCAGGTAGGTTCTGGCTTGATTGAGGATGCCGGTAATCAGCACCGCGCCAATGGTCGTGAAGACGACCAGGGAGGCAACGCGGGCGATCAGTGAGCCGACCAGGAAGGTCGAGAAGCCAGTCAGAATGGTGACGAGAATTGCAGGCATGGCGATATCCTCATGCAGCCGAGCGATTGCCCAGGACGATGTATAGGGACAGGATCATGGAGAGCGCGATCACGGCACCGCGAATCATCCCGGCGAGATCGCAGAACGGGCGCCATTCAAGGGTGACACTGCCGCTCATGGGAAAGGGGAGGTTGATCACAGTCGGCGCAGGGCAAACACCGGAGCCAAGGCCCATGGAGTAGTCGGGCAGCGACTCGATGGTTTCGACTTGCCATTGGGGTTCGGTATCAGGAAACGGTTGAATAGGGCCAGTCCAGCTATCCAGCATTTCATCCTGGGCTTCTTTAGCATCCGTTTCAGTATCAGGATGCGAGATAGGTCGCCCGGTTAATTGCTGGTAAAGATTTTCGTTTTGCTTCAATACCTCTTTTGCCACTTCTGGCGATACGTTCTTACCAGGAGAGGAACCCGAAGAAGACGACAGCTTATCGGCAAATGGGATAACACTGATTTGTTCGCGCCAGTCGGGAACATCAATGCCCATATCAAATAGCTGCTCTGCTATTTCAGGCGGTAGATGTTCATCTATTTTTTCAAAATCAGATTCGGATGTAACAGGCAAAGTAGGCGCAATACTAGGATCAATAGGAACAAAATCTGGCAAATTACGATAGCACCTGGTCTGATATGATCCAGAAGACGTTTTAACAGCAGCGGGGATTGAATAAACAGGATCATTACATCGCCAAAAAGCATATCCAGTCCACAAATAACCCGACTGTGTATACGTTCGCGTTAAGCTCGCAGTGTGTGCAAAGTTTTGGCAATGCACAGCATTTGATGTTTCTGACCTAGAATAACTGCAATATTCTCCGTAAGGAGGACTAATATAAAGAGACCCCGAACCGCCTTGCCCAACATCATAAACAGGAACATTGGTAATAGCAGTAGGCGCCGTCTCATCAATCTTAACAACCTCGCCCGATTCTGATAACAAATAACCTGCGGCCAAAACAGCAACCTGTAGACCCGGATGCATAACACCACGCCGAAGCGCTGATAATGCAGCATTACGATATGTTGCAGCAGGAACAGCGACCGAACCAGAGGTGTAACGTGTAACCGCGCCCGGTAAATTGGTATGCACCGCACGATAGTTTGTTGTCACCATCGCAGTACCCGACTGCTTTGAAGCATTCATACCGGAAAGGGCGGCAATCGAAGCGCGGCTATTGGCAGAGTAATAGGGCGGGTAATCAGGTGCGCCTTGCGCTAGTGCTTGAACAGGAGCCAGAAGGCAGGCAGCAAGGCCAATAGCACCAACATACCGGGGGAGAGTTCGAGCATTGATCATGGCCTCGTGTCCTGGTGTGAGTGGCTGAACGAAAAACGGCCCCCGAAGGGGCCGGGGTGGTGTCCGATCGTGGCGATCAGCGCATCACGCGACGGATCAGGCTGAACACCATGATGGCGGCCAGCACACCGAGTACGGCGAGACCTACGGCACCGACCGGGCCCATGGCTCCTTCGATGGTGGAGACAAGGCCGGCGGTATCCACTTCCTGGGCCATGACAGCACCGGAGGCGAGGAAGGCAGCGGGAGCGACGACGATGGCTTTCTTGGCTTGCTTGATGAGACGCATGGTTGTTACCTCATGAACGAGTGGAGTTGTTGCGCGACTGCGCGTAGTGCCCAGGCGGTGGCCCAGACGGTACCGATTGCCCCGGCGATCAGGATCGCGCCGGGAACATCTAGCCAAGGCTCAGCGGCAGCATTGGCTAAATCCGTTGCCTCGACCCACTGGAGCGCACCGGCACAGGTGTCCAGGGCGTCATCCCAATCGAGGCAGACTTGAACGTGCATTAGTTGGCCGCTGCCTTGCTGTTGCTGCTGGCATTGCTGGTGGCCGCAGCGGTTGGGGTGGCAATGGCGGAGGGCTTGCGCACGGCGATGGCGTGCATGGTCATCTTGCCGCCCGAGACGCGCATTTCAGCGTCAATCTCGAGGTTGCAGGGCAGGTGCGCGGCGTGGGGGCGCAGCTGGTCGAGAATTTCGTACGGGGCTGACATCGTCATGACGTCATGACCGACCCGGTTGTCGTTGCTGGGGTCGGCTTCGTTCATGAGGGTAATCTTGGCGCCTTTGATGCCGCCGTCCATGGAGTAACGCATGGCACCGATCACGCGGGCTTGAATGGTGTTGATCATGATGTGGTCCTTCCTTCGTTGGCTTGGGTTCTGGCTGCTTGTGCTTCGCAGTGGCGAGCGAGAACAGCGAGCTCAGTGGTAAGGGGTGACAGGCCTTCGGTCACCCGGTGGTGATATTCGGCCAGGGCGTAGAGCAGCGCGGCCTTGCCGTACTCGCGGCCTTGGAGGCAACGGCTTGCCCGCTCCCTCAAGGCTCGGGGCTCCGGGCAGGCGTGTGCCTGCGCCGTACCCTGGCCCATCGGTCGGCTCGCACGGCAGCCGACGCCAGCGCCCCGGTCAAGGGCGCTCGCTGCGCGAGCACCCTCGCCCTTGACCGGGACACTGTCGCCGACTCGGGGAGCCGTGCGACCGATGGGCGACGGGTGACGGGCAGGCATGAACACGTTTAGCGCTCCGAGCCCTGGGAGCGGGCGTCGTTGGTGGCTTCGAGGGCGCTGGTGTCGCCGGCCTCGAGGCGTGCCAGCCCGGCCTGGAGCAGCCGTTCCCCCAGGGCGGAGGGGGTGAGGCCGTGGGTACCTGCCTGGATCAGGTACCGACTGTGCGTGTCCTGTTCCAGGAACACGCGAATGGGCTGTTTCTTGCCTGTGGTCATTGGGTGTTCCTCTCGTTGAGGGGTTGGGGATAAGTAGCGTTGTGGAAAAAAGCGGCCCGTTCGGTCGTTGTGGACAAGAAGGGAAGGGCGACACGAACGGCGTCACGGGCCGAAGGCTTGGGGACGCTACGGGGGTAAACGGCGGTTTAGGCGCTGGTGGCGTGGGCGGTGTAGGCACGCCGGACGAGGGCCAACGCGGCTTCCAGGGAGGCGATACCGGGCACGAAGACGCCGTGACTGCCGGGAACGATGGAGCGCTCCAGGGAGACGCCACGCGGGGCGTCGGCCATGTCGGCGAAGTAGACGGTGTAGGTGCCGTCGATCCGGCTTTGATAGATGTAGCCGGCTTCGCGGCCTTCGACCTGGAAGAAGCGGGCGGTGCCCAGGGAGTCGGTGACGGTGCGGAAGGTGATCATGACCAGTCCTCCGCTTGCAGGCACTGCGCGTTGAGCAGGGCGACGTTGATGAGGCGGTAGCGACCGATCTTGATGGTGGGCAGGTAGCCACGGCGGATATGGCCGTAGATCACGCCTTCATCGAGGCCGGAAAGCTGCGAGAAGCGTTCGATGGTCATGGTGGGCACGGTGGCCGGGACCTGGGGCGCGTTGCTCGTTTCCATTTGTCATTCCCTGCACTGTGTTGGCCTGTGGTAGGCTCCGATTAGTATTATCAAGTTTTTGGTGGGTGTACTCATAACAGAGGCCACCTTTGATCGAAGTGTACTCAGAGTTAAGTGCATGTCAAGCGAGCTAGCGAGAAAAATCCGGGAGATTCGCGAAGCTGAAACCTCAGGTCGTGCTGAGTTTTCTCAAGTGATTGGTATTGCTAAGAAAACACTTGAAGGAATTGAGCAGACAGGGCGAGTACCTAAAGGGGATTTGCTTGAGGCGATTTGCAAGCAGTGGCCTAAATACACACTTTGGCTAATGACCGACCAGGTAAGCGAAGAAGCGGGCCAGGTGAGCCCGGAAATAGAAAAGGCACGGAAAGCGTTTAAGAAAACGGGAACGGCTACCGATTAGCGAAACGGATTGTGGATAATTGGTATCGAGCCGGTGGGGATAACGAGAATAATAAATTGGGTGCGTAGGGAACGCCCCTGACGACTTTCTACTAACCAAGAAGAATTAGGGGGCGTAATGGGGATCCAAGATAGAGATTACTACTGGGAAAATAGAGATCGGCGTGAAGCTAAAAGGAAAACCAGTAGAAAGAATAATCCTAATAGCACGATTGAAGATATGAATGTTCCTACATCTGGGAGGCGGAATATAAAAAAGTGCTTTCGCTTCCCTAGTCGGAATGTTAAAAAATATAATATAGATGGCTGGCCTGGCGATGTGCCAATCAGGCTGATAAGACTCACTCCTGCTGTTTTCTTTTTATTAGGATTTCTTACGGCTCTCATTGGTATGATAATTATTTTTAGTATAAACCATGATTTGGCTTATAATTTTTTGGCTTACTTGATAAGCCTTTCTTGATAAAACCGAGGTTGCCCGGGGGATAAGGGAGGAGTAAGGGAGTGGGTGATATAATAGAAATAGAAATTATCATTCCTGTATGCTTTATGCAGAGATTAGTCTAGGCTGCTTATGCAATTAAAAACAGCCTCTGCATTTTTAATATTCTGCGGATCTTACCTTCCGCTGAGTGTGATTTTGCTTATTAAAGACTTTGATCAAGAGGCGATAAATGATCCTGTTTGTTGGCAGTTTTACAGAAAAGAAGTTAGCTGCTATTTGCCTTTTGATAATCCTATTTCAAGCTTAGGTGTTGTTTGCTTCTGCTTAACATGCTTAGCTTTGTCTTTATTCTTACTAAAATCTATACGGTGTAAGAACGAAGTCAAGGTTTTGGAGGTTAAGCATGTGCCTGTAGATCTTATGAATTACGTGTTGCCTTATATTGTTGCTTTTATAACAATTGATTATTCTAATGGGCAAGATTTGATTGGGTATGGCTTTTTCTTGGTATGGATTTTTTGGATAACCTACAAGTCTGGAAGAGCAATTCTTAATCCTATGATGACGGTTTTTGGATGGAGGTTATATGAGGTTTCTTATACTGTATATGAGGAAGGTGCAGTTAAAACAGGAGTTATGCTTTCTAACTCCGATCTAGCACCTGTGGAATATGTTAGGCACAATAAAATACAAGATGTAATGATCGCGCGGAGGGAACATGGTGGATAATTTTAAACAATTGAAGGAATTCGATTTCGAAGGTTCAGTTGTAAGCTTATGGATATTTAAATCGGGAGCGGATGTTAAGAATAAAAATTTACCGAGATATACCGGAAGATGGGTAGAGACCGGTGAGGAATTAGACGAAAATCTAATTGAAGTTGTGCGCGATGAAATAGACAAGGTCGAAGAAATTAAAGAATTTCAAACCCTGGCTCAAAATCATGAGACTTCTGCTTTGTATATAAGCTACGAAGAAACTCATGTTGGATTAATATTAGATGCATGTCGTGAAAAGCATGATAAAAAAAGGATAATGAAGGTTAAGGACATACAAAACGCAAAATTCTATGTTGTTGTATATGTCAAAAATGGTCAAACGGTTTATGGGCTTAAGCAGACGTCCTCGAGCTGGAAAGGAATTAAAAGAAAAACTTTATTTAATGTTAATTTCAATGGGGAAGAATTAGAGATCGAACAAGACAACTCATTTTACATGAGTAAAAATTTTGATGTTTTAGTGTTCGGAGATAGCATTTTCGCTCTCGATAAAAACAGATGCGAAACCATACTTAATTATAAGAAAGCTCATATAAAAAATTTTGATGCTCTTTGCGCCGACAAAGAGTTTGTATCTCTTTTTGACGATTTGGCGCTAATAGAAGAATATGTAGGAAATAACAAGATTCACCTTAGACGAGCTGCGGTTATACAAGAAAAGGGTTATTATCGTGACCCGTTATTTATTCAAAGCTTAATAGATAATTTAGAACGCTTAAAATTTCAAATAAAAGTAAGCGATGATGGCAAAATTGTTGTTTCTAAAGAAGCCTGCAGAGATATATTTCAAGCCCTTTTGGATCATCGTTTGATATCGCATTACGGCGATAAAGCCTACGATGTACAAGAAACAACAGATGTTTAATATAATTTTATAGTATTTTATAAGTGACGGTCATGCTATGGTTGATTTAGGTGATTTGGGCGAAACTAATTTCAAGTTATTGTCTGAGAAAGCTGGTTTTTTTGTTAATAAAGCTTATAAGGATACGACAGGCTGGGACTATATTTTAGAGCTTCCATTTGAATCAGGCACGACCGCAAGCGAGGTGCATAAGCCAGCGGCTACTTGTAAGGTTCAAGTTAAAGCCACAAAAAAGAAGAAGAAAAGACTTGCTGTTAAATTGTCTAATTTAAGGAGGCTGGCTACTGATACTATGCCTGCATTCTATGTGTTCATAGAATTTGACAATAAAGATGAACCTGAAAATGTATATGTTGTGCATCTCGATAGCACATTGATAACTAAAGTTTTAGAAAGAATATATAAACTTAACAGCGAAGGGTTTGATGCTAATAATCTACACAAAAAAAAGATGGAAATAAGATATGGAGAAGAATCAAGGTTAGCTATTGTTAGTGGCGTTTGTTTAAAAGAATATTTGTTGAAATGTATAGGCAATAATGTTTTGGATTACATTGATAAAAAGAAAAAACACTTGGAATCTACAGGATTCGAAACAGGGCGCAGGAAATTCACATTCAATTTAAAAAAAGGGTCTGATGTTTCTGAATTGATAAATATGACTCTTGGTGTCGAAGGAAGTGTTGAAGTTGAAAATGCAACCTTTTATGAAGAAAGGTTTGGGGTAAAAGATAAAAACTCATTTGTAAAAGGTCCAGGAAAATTATCAATTTTTCCTGTTTCTGCTGACTCAGAAGGTGTGATTTTAATCAGGGGTAACAAGCTTTCACATGGGGCTAGCTTCCCAGTAAAGCTGTTTTCTACAGTTTTTAATGCCTTGGCTAATGAAAGTGATAGATCTGTAAGAATAGCTAATGAGTTTTTCAGCATAAAAATATTTCCTTACTCCAATAAAATGGTTATAAGTTTCAACATCAATTACAACAGGCCTTATTCTTTAGGCCAGTTAAAAGATTTTTTTTATGCATTGGATATTATTCTGTCGCCTGGCCGGGACTTTATATTAGATATTGCTATTGATGGCCGCCCTAAGGTTAGGCAGAATTTAAAAGGTGTCTCTTGCGATTTTGACTATAAGCGCGATATGCTTTTGGTAGAAGCTGCACGTGAACTATGTCAATATTTTGATGTTGTCAATAACATTACCGCTTCAGTATCAGATCTTGACCGATTCGAAAATAATATTCAGGATTTTAATAGGCTGTTAAAGAGCGGAACATATGTTTTTAGAGCTAGTTTTAAATCTTTAGAAATCGGCGTCGATAATGCTGAAATTGCTATTTCTATTTTTTCCATGGGGGCATGGGTGGGCGATCACTATCTTGGGGGGCTGTTTTCGTTAAAGGGGAAGTTAACAAATATTGAAGATAACGAATATAAAATTGAAGGGGGAGAAGTTAAGCTGGAGAGTCCCATAATCCTCGAAAAAACGCATGATGTTACTAAGGAGGATTTACACGAGGAAATGATGAGGGTTGCAGAAAAGTATGAAAAAGATTACATTGTTTTTATATCCGAGTCTTGATTGAAAAGAGAGGGCGGGCTAGGATTTCATAGTTAAAGTTGTCTTCGTGTTATTATAAATTGATTTTGTTAACAGGTTAGTTTCGCCTAGGTCCTGAATATTGTGTGACTCTTCCATCACATATCGTCGCGTTATGAAGACCAGGAGATAAGCGAGGGTTTCGCCAGTAGTAATACTTGCAGGTATCGCGGGTCAATCGGTACTGACGATAGTTATCAGGGTGGCCAAGAATCGTGATGGCATGGCTTTCACTCATGCCGATCTCAAGCAGACCCGCTCCGTGAGCTCTTGCCATCGCGTTTCGTTGGTTGGTGTGGTTCTGATAGGTCGACTGCTGGTTTCGAGACGCTTGTGGCTGCGTTCGGGTTTGAGCCGGCGCGGGGCGAAGCTGACGTTGTTCCTGGGGGAGCCGAATCGTCATCACGCTGTTTGGGTTCACTCGCGTTGAGTTTTCGCCGCAGGGTGTGTCTTGAAAGGTGGCACGGCCACCGATATCGCATCGGTAGACCTGGGCATGCGCCCATAACGGCATAAGCAGCATTGCTGCTACCAGTAAGTGAATCATGTACGTGTTCCCTGCAGTTATGCTTTTTTCAGAGAACATAACATAGATTAAGTAATTGGTGCTGCTCAGTCTTGTGCCGGGGCTGGGGAAACCGGAAAGTCCCGCTCGTGAGAGCGTCAGGGGATAGGGTAGCGGTAGCCTGGCTGGCAGGGGATCGGCTGGTACCAGGTGGCAGTGACTAATGTAAGAGCGAGGGCATACTCTCTACGGTGTCCACGAAAGGTCTACACGCATGTCGGGCAAAGGCGTGATAAGGCGGAGAAGCGGCCTGTAGGGCGCGGTCTAGCGCGGTTTTGGCAGTCAATGAACGGGTTTGCTATCGATTCAAAATCCGCCGCTGGAAACAGTGTGTCGGTTCGAGTCCGACCACCGGCACCACTCAGATCAAGCTTTCAGCATTACCTCGCGATTCTTCCTTCGGTTTAGACATTTCCTATAGAAATCATGTCTATCGCCGCCGGCGATGTGCATGCAATGCTCTTGTGCCGCCTCGGCACACTACCTTTGTCTATCGGTATTCTATTACATAAGTTAACACTTATTTCCTATGTGATTACATTGTAAGCCGTGATATCTTGAAGATGTGACGCAGATATGCGTTCCCTAGAACATGGATTGTTCGCCTCGCGCGTCACACATCGCGTCCCGGCTTCGGCCGGGGCTTTTTTATTTCTCGATACTTCTCGTTGAAACTCACTCTTTAGACCTAGCTGGGGTTTACGAGAGACTAGCGATCTAATCGCAGTAATAACTTTATTTCAACGTCCCTCCTTCAGCGCAAGCTACTCCGACTATTTGAGCAACTTCGTGATAGGGGAGGACATCGTTTGCCGTTATGGTGGAGAGGAGTTCCTGCTGGTATTGCCACGGGCCAAGCTCAAGCAATCCAAGGACGGGCCTTGCCACCCAACAACGCGTCACTGGGTATGGCGGTCTACCCGCCCCACGGCCAGCAGTGGGAGACGGTCCTGCACCTGGCCGATCTGCGCTCTACCATGCCAAGCGGGTGTCGCAATCGTAGATGATATCAATGCGATCACCTGAGCAGAGACCACTCCCGATGTGCGGGAGTGGCGAAAACAGGATCAATCGAACTTGGCATTCAGGTCGTTGCACTCATCCTCGGCCAGGTCGCGCGTTTCATACTCGCCGGGCATAATCTTGTCCGCTTCGGTATCCTTGATGCGAAACGAGGTGTGTTCGCTCGGCTGCGGTCCACCTTCGACATCGGATGCCTGAACTACCTGATAACGTTTACCCATCGGGATATCTCCTTTATCCAACTTATCCATGAACAGTCACAGCGTAGACATCGGATGCGCCCAGTGCCAGGTAGTGTGCACTATTCACTTGATGTGAATAGTGCTTTTCCAGTCATGTCTGCATTCTATTTGCTCATCAAGGTATCATCGTCTCAGTGGTGCCAGTCAGGGCCGCACTATCCGGTAAAGGAACAGAACATGCAGATTTTCGACTCGGGACTGCGCTATGGAGGTGTCAGTCGCTTGTTGCATTGGAGCATGGCGCTATTGTTGATGTGGCAGTTTGCCAGCGCCATTGCACGCGTTCTTGCCAGCGAGACGGCGTTGGACGAATTCTTGTGGTCGACGCACCGTGAACTTGGCGCGCTACTGATGCTGCTGGTCGTGGTGCGCGGGATTTGGGGGGTAATCAATGCCAGCCGCCGCCCACCGGCATTGAGCGTGATGGCCAGACTGGGGCATCTGGCCCTCTATGCACTGATGATTGCAGTGCCTCTCATCGCCTTGATCAGGCAGTACGGCTCCGGGCGAGCCTTCTCGCCATTCGGAGTACCGCTCATGTCGGGCTTCGAGGGCGAGCGGATCGAGTGGATGGTCGCCCTTGGCGGCCAATTCCATGGCCTGCTGGGATGGACGCTGCTGGCATTGGTCGTCGGCCATGTCGGCATGGCGATCCTGCACAAGCGCCTTGGTGGCCAGGATGTCATGACGCGGATGACAAGCCTGCGGAGATAGTGTCGCCACGCTATCCAAGCCCGCTCATAGGGCTTATGATGACAATTCATACAGTCCTTCGCCTCATTGAGGGGGAGGACTGTTTTTATTGGTTCATGTCTCACTGGAGATAAGGAGGTCGCATGTCTCGTCCCACCATCGTCATCAACCGTCTTGACGCCGAACGACTGCAGCGGCTGATCGATGCCGCCACCGACAAGGATCAGGAGGTAGCCGAGGTGCTGGAAAGAGAACTCGAGCGTGGCGAGATCGTCGATCCGGAAGAGATGCCCGCCGATGTGGTGACCATGAATAGCCAGGTGCAGTTCACCGATCTGACGCGTGAAAAGCAGCTGATCCGTACCCTGGTCTATCCGCGCTCGCTTGCCGACACTCCCGACGGCCTGTCGGTCATGGCGCCGATCGGCGCTGCGCTGCTGGGACTTCGCGAGGGAGACGTGATCGACTGGGCCCTGCCCGGTGGCAGCCCGGCGCGGCTGCGTATCGATGCCGTATTGTGGCAACCCGAGCGCGAAAAGCAGTTCCACCGCTGATCCCTTGATGTGTTGCTGATTATCAACGAGAAAATGCCATGCCGCTGTCACTCTGGTTGTCGCTTGCTGCGGTGTGCGCCATGGGTGCCATGTCGCCGGGGCCAAGCCTGGCGCTGGTACTGCGCCATACGCTGGGAGGTGGGCGGCTACCCGGGGTGACGGCGGCCTTGGCTCACATGCTGGGGGTCGGGTTCTATGCGTTGTTGACCGTATGGGGCCTGGGGGCGTTGATCGCGCGTCAGCCACTGCTGTTTCAGTTGATCACCTGGGTTGGGGCTGGCTATCTCGCCTGGCTGGGGATCAAGGCACTACGCGCGGGACGTGCCGGGGCGCTGCAGGCAAGCGGTGTGCGTACTACCCATGCACAGGCCGCTCGTGAGGGGGTGCTGGTGGCCCTGGGCAACCCCAAATTGATCCTGTTCTTCATTGCCCTGCTGAGCCAGTTCGTCACTCCCGAGATGAGTGTAGCGGCCAAGGCGCTCATCGTGATCACGGCGATGGTCATCGATGGCGGCTGGTACGTGCTGGTGGCGATGGTGCTGTCGCATTCGAGCGTGCTGCCCTGGCTGCAGGCCAAGGCGCACTGGATCAACCGTATCACCGGTGCGCTGCTGCTGGCGCTGGCCCTGCGCGTGGTGATCGGCCCGTTGGGGTAGCCGGTCAGACGGGGCAGGCTGGCAGGCGTGATTCAGTGGTGGTGGTGATGGCCATCGGCCGCTTCGCCCCCTTCGTCGGCCTGCTGCACCCAGACCTCGACTTCAATCGCGCCACTCCCCGCGAACTCAAGCGTCAGCGGAAAGTTCTCGCCCTCCCGCAGCGGTGCCTCAAGGCCGATCAACATCAGATGGTAACCGCCGCCGGGACGCATCGTCAGGGTCTCGCCGGGCATCACGCTGAGCTCGTCGAGCTTGCGCATCTGCATGGTACCTTCATCCATGCGCATGTCGTGGATCTCCACGGCACGGCTGGCCGGGCTTGATGCGGCGACCAGCGTTGCCGGGCTCTCACCATGCGCGGTGATATCGAGATAGGCCGCGCCATTCGGCGCTCCCGGCGGGGTGGGGGTGGCGAAGGGGTGGGCGATGCGCACCTCTTCCAACTGATAGTCATGAGCCAGGGCTAGAGATAGAGGTGCCAGGGCGGTGAAGAGCAGGGCGAGGGCGAACGGGGCGCGTCGGGCGAGCATTTAACCTCCTTGATGAGCGCGAAATAACAATGATTTCGCATTAGCTTAAGGGAGTCGTGGCAAAAGCCAAGCACCCATTTGTCGCATGAAAGGTCGTTCGAAGCGTCGCTACGCGATTACGCCTGATGAGGCTGGCGCGCGCTCGGAAGACATGGCATCGTGAACGTACATGCAGCAATGCCAGCGGACATGCCACGAGAACTCTCTCTTTACGATTTCGATTGTCGTACCCATGGCGGCGAGCCGTTCAATCTACGTGCGCTGCGCGGCCAGGTGCTGCTGATCGTCAATGTTGCCAGCCGCTGCGGATACACGCCTCAGCTCAAGGAGCTCGAGCGCCTCTATCGCCGCTACCATAGCCAGGGCTTTACTATCTTGGCGTTCCCTTGCAATCAGTTCGCCCGTCAGTCGCCGGAATCGGCCAAGGCGTTCTGCGAGTTTGGCGAGCGCGAGTATGGCGTGACCTTTCCGATGATGGAGAAGGTGCGAGTCAACGGGGCGCAGGCGCATCCGCTGTTTCGCGCCTTGCGGCACCAGGCGCCCGGCGTGTTGGGCAGTACCTCGATTAAGTGGAATTTCACCAAGTTTCTGATTGCCCGCGATGGTCGCGTGCTCCGGCGTTTCGCGCCGAGCGGCGATGCTCGGCGCATGCGCGTCGAGATCGAGGAGGCGCTCGATATTCCCTATCCTGCCTAGCGGGACCTCACAACATGCCGCGGCGAACCATGACCCGCGACATCAGCTCATTCCAGCGGTGACGTACCATCAATGTCGTAAGCCCCGAAAACAGCAGCCACATCTTGCGCCGCCAGCCTTGCAAGCGCAGGTTATGCCCGACCAGCTGTCGCATCAGCTTTTCATCGTTGAAGGCGCGCCACTCGCCTGCCACCGACAGCTGATGGCGTGACAGCACCGGGGCAAGCTCCAGGCGGAATACCCACTCGAGCTCCTTCATGGTCAGATCGTGGCGTTCGATGGCATCGACCATGCGATTGAAGTCGGCCTCACGAGGCTCGCGCTCGAGCCATAGGGTCGACAGCGCCAGCCATAGTTCTCCACGGTCATCGACCAGCGTTTGCGCGTCCATCGTCTCTCTCCTGCATCGTGACGCCTGCATGGCGTCCGAGCGGGCATCTTGTCCCAGGCGGGCCTTTGGCTCAAGGGTCGGACTCAAGGTCAGGGCTCAATGGCGGACAGAAGACGCATCAGCCGTTAGACTATCGCTAACGTAACCGATGCACCGGCCAAGCCGGGTGCCCTTATGCAATGTCGAGGTCTGTCGTGATCATCAAACCCAAGGTTCGTGGTTTCATCTGCACCACCACTCATCCTGTCGGCTGCGAGAAGAACGTGCTCGAGCAGATCGAGGCGACCCGTGCCCGAGGCCTGGACAGGGCCGCCGGGCCGAAGAAGGTGCTGGTGATCGGTGCCTCGAGTGGCTACGGATTGGCGGCGCGTATCACCGCAGCCTTTGGTTATGGTGCCGACACGCTGGGCATCTTCTTCGAGAAGCCCGGCAGCGAGAAGAAGACCGGGACCGCCGGCTGGTACAACAGCGCTGCCTTCGACAGGTTCGCCAAGGCCGAAGGGCTCTACAGCAAGTCGATCAATGGCGATGCCTTCGCTCACGAGGCCCGTGCCAAGGCCATCGAGCTGATTCAGCAGGAGATGGACCAGGTGGACCTGGTCGTCTACTCGCTGGCCTCTCCGGTGCGCAAGCTGCCCGATAGCGGCGAGGTGAAGCGCTCGGCACTCAAGCCGATCGGCGAGACCTACCGTGCCACCGCCATCGATACCAACAAGGACGTGATCATCGAGGCCGAAGTCGAGCCGGCAACCCAGGAGGAGATCGACGACACCATCGCAGTGATGGGCGGCGAGGACTGGGAACTATGGATGGCGGCGCTGGATGAGGCCGGCGTGCTGGCACCGGGTGCCCGCTCGGTGGCCTTCAGCTATATCGGTACCGAGATCACCTGGCCGATCTACTGGCACGGGGCGCTGGGCAAGGCCAAGGAGGATCTTGACCGCGCCGCGCGCGAGATCGATGCCAAGCTCAAGGCGAGCGGTGGCAGCGCCAACGTGGCGGTGCTCAAGTCGGTGGTCACCCAGGCCAGTGCCGCGATCCCGGTGATGCCGCTGTACATCGCCATGGTCTACCGAATCATGAAGGAGCAGGGGCTGCATGAGGGTACCATCGAGCAGCTCAACCGGTTGTTCGGTGACCAGCTCTATGGCGGCAGGACACCACAGACGGATGAGGCGGGGCGTTTGCGTCTCGACGATTGGGAGCTGCGCGACGATATCCAGCAAGCCTGCCAGGACCTGTGGCCGGAGGTGACCAGCGACAACCTGTTCCAGATCACCGACTATGCTGGATATAAGCATGAGTTCCTCAAGCTGTTCGGCTTCGAGCGCGATGACGTCGATTATGACGCCGACGTGGACCCTGTGGCGGAATTCGATGTCGTAACGTTATAGATATACGAACGCGTAGGCCGATGCGCATCAACACTCACGGGCAAGCAAGGAGGTGTCATGGATACCAAGGAGAGCAAGACCCGAGAAGAAGAGAAAGAGCATGTGATGGGTCAGCGGCTTCCCGAGGACTACGACGAGGCCAAACCGCATCTTCAGCCGGAAGCAAGGAAGAAGCCCGGGGGCATGTCGCGCCTGCTGCTATTGGTCATCGTGCTGCCGCTCATCGCGGGGCTCGCGTTCCATTTCTTCGGGCGCCTATGACGGCATTCAGGTAAACCAGTGTCGGGTGGTATGCCCGGCACGTTTTTGACGGCCCGCCTTGGCGGGCTTTCGTTTGTGGCGTGTTTGGTTAAGATGGAGAGCTTCTCCTCACGCAAGCGATTGGCGACATGCACGACTTCCCCCCAGAGCTTACCGATGGCGTATCGCGCCAGGTGGGGTTCATGCTGCTGCCCGGCTTTTCCCTGCTCGCTCAGGCCTGCGCCATGGAGTCCTTTGCCGTTGCCAACCAACTGGCCGGTCGCTGCCTCTATCGCTGTGCAACTCTGAGTCTCGATGCGGGTGGCGTCAAAAGCGCCGCGACACTGACGCTTGTGCCTGATGGGGCGATAGGCGAGGTGGCGAAGCGCCATTGGGACATGCTGCTGATCTGTGCCCCAAGCCCGCTACCGGCCATCGATCTGTGCGCGCTTGAGCGCTGGCTGCTGCAGCTGGCGGCACGCGGTGTGATGCTGGGCGGTATCGCCGGTGGCACCGAGGTGCTGGCCCGGGTCGGGGTGCTGGATGGCTATCGGGCGACGCTGCCCTGGCAGCGCTTCGATGCCTTCACCCGTGCCTACCCGCGGGTCAATCTCTCCCAGCAGCTGTTCGAGATCGATCGCAATCGGCTCACCTGCGGTGGTGGTACCGCCGCCATGGACATGATGATGACGCTGATCGGCATGCAGCACGGCCAGCGCCTTGCCGAACGCGTCTCGGAGCACTTCGTCTGCGAGCGCATCCGCATGGCCGACGAGCCGCAGCAGGTGCCGCTGCGTTCACGCCTGGGCCATGCCCCGCAGAGCCTGCTCGAGGCGGTGACGCTGATGGAGGCCAATATCGAGGAGCCGTTGACCACCCATGAGCTGGCCGAGCACCTGGGGGTCTCGCGGCGTCAGCTCGAACGGCTATTCAAGAAGTACCTGCAAGCGGTCCCCAGCCGCTACTACCTTGATCTGCGTCTGCAGGAGGCGCGCAAGTGGTTGCGCGAGAGCGACCAGCCGGTGGGCGATATCGCCTTGCGTACCGGGTTCTCCTCGGGAGCGCACTTCTCCACCGCCTACCGCAACCATTTCGGCATGACGCCACGGGAGGAGCGGCTGGGCTAGACGCTAGCATCCTAGCTATCGCTACGCCTTGCGGGCCAGCAGCGCCCGGAACAGGTTGCCCATCATCAACGGCTCGTCGCGTTCGATGAGAAAGCCGGCGTTCTCCAGCAGCGGTCGGGCCTGGCGGGTGATGTCAGTGGCAATCGCGCTGGTCAGCACGTTCAGCGCGCGCCGCCCCCAGTGGGCGGCCTGGGCATCATCCTGGAACTTGTCCATCACGCACAGCTGGCCATTGGCCGCCAGCACGCGATGCGCCTCGGCCAGCCCAAGCTCAGGGCGCGGCATCACTGCCACGATCAAGTGCATCACCACCACATCGAAGTGTTCGTCCGGGTAGCTGAGCGATTCGGCGTCCATGACTCGCTGGGTCACATCGAGATGCAGGGCATCGGCACGGCTTGCGATGTGGCGCACCATGGCCGGTGACAGATCGGTGGCGTGTATCTCGACATCGCGGGGCAGCCAGTGCAGGTCGAGGCCGGTACCGGCCCCCACCAGCAGCACGCGCTGCCCGGCTTGCCACTGCACCTGGGCCAGCGACTTGCGGCGGGCCAGGCGAAAGGCGCGATCGGCCACCAGATCGTAGACCGGGGCGTAGAGGGTGTAGCGCAGGCGATTCCAGATGGTAGTGTTGAACATTGTCTTGACGCCTCGCAGGGAGCGGAGTCCCAGTCTAACCGCTTTTCGTAATTCGCTGTCCCATTGCTGAAAACCCTGCATGACGCCAAACCCTATACTCGAGGGATCGAATGGTCCCCCCGATGGAGAACAGCATGAGCCACACCCCGAGCCGCAGCGATTTCGACCAGTACATGACGCCCAACTACTCGCCACAGGCGGTGATTCCGGTGCGTGGCGAGGGGAGCCGTCTGTGGGATCAGGAAGGGCGCGAGTACATCGACTTCGCCGGCGGGATCGCCGTCAACTCGCTGGGTCACTGTCACTCGGTGCTGGTCAATGCGCTGACGGCGCAAGCCAACAAGCTGTGGCACCTCTCCAATATCTACACCAACGAGCCGGCGCTGAAGCTGGCCAGATGTCTGGTCGAGCGCACCTTTGCCGACAAGGTCTACCTGTGCTCCTCCGGGGGCGAGGCCAACGAGGCGGCACTCAAGCTGGCGCGGCGCTGGGCCCATGACAATCATGGCGAGCGGAAGGACAAGATCATCTCCTTCGACCAGTCCTTCCATGGGCGCACTCTGTTCACCGTGAGCGTGGGCGGTCAGCCCAAGTACTCCCAGGGCTTCGGCCCGGTGCCGGGGGGTATCTTGCATGCCACCTTCAACGACCTGGAGAGCGTGAAGGCACTCGTCGGCGACGACACCTGCGCGATCATGGTCGAACCGATGCAGGGCGAGGGCGGGATCGTGCCGGCCACGCCCGAGTTCCTGCAGGGGCTGCGCGAGCTGTGCGATCAGCACCAGGCGCTGCTGATCTTCGATGAAGTGCAGACCGGCGTCGGCCGCTGCGGCACGCTCTATGCCTACCAGCACTATGGCGTGACGCCGGACATCCTGACCAGTGCCAAGTCGCTGGGCGGCGGCTTCCCGGTGGGGGCGATGCTCACCACCGATCGCATCGCCCCGGCCCTGGCGGTCGGTACCCATGGCTCCACCTACGGCGGCAATGCCCTGGCGTGTGCGGTGGCGCTGGCGGCAGTCGAGCATATCGATACTGCCGAGGTGCTGGGTGGCGTGAGGACGCGCCATGCACTGCTGCGCGAGCACCTCGAGGCGATCAATCGCAAGCATGGGGTATTCAAGGAGATCCGCGGCATGGGGCTGCTGATCGGAGCCGAGATGTCCGAGCGCTACGAGGGGCGTGCCAAGGACATCCTGCCGCTGGCCATCGAGGAGGGGCTGATGGCACTGATCGCCGGGCCCAACGTGCTGCGCATGGCGCCATCGCTGGTGATTCCCGAGCAGGATATCCAGGAGGGCATGGCGCGGCTCGAGCGGGCCATCGCCCGGCTCGTTGCCCAGGCATGAGCGAGGCGATGAGAGCGGCGCCACGCCCAGGCGCACCCCGAGGGGGCGATGCCATGCTGGTCGTGAGGCCCGCGCGGATGGCGGACCTGCCGGCCCTCGAGCGCCTGGCGACGACGGCCACGCCGCGCCTGACCAACCTCCCGGCGCACCGTGACCGGCTGGAGGAGCGCATCAGCCGCTCTCAGCGCGCCTTCGGCGCCGAGATCGACTTTCCCGGCGACGAACACTACACCTTCGTGCTCGAGGATCTCGAGCGCGTCGAGGTGGTGGGTACTGCCACCATTCGTGCCCAGGCTGGGGCGACCGAAGCCTACTACACCTATCGCCAGGAGACGCTGATCCACGCCTCGCAGCAGCTCAACGTGCGCCGCGAGGTGCAGACCCTGGCGCTCTCCCATGAGGTCTCCGAGGCGAGCCTGCTGTGCGCCTTCTCGCTGGACCGCCGTTACAAAGGTACCAGCGGCGAGAGCCTGCTGCGTCGCGCGCGGCTGATGTTCATCGCCCAGTATCCCGAGCGTTTCGCCGAGCTGCTGTCGGTGGCCTTTCCGGGCTATCTCGATGGCGACGGCGAATCGCCATTCTGGAACAGTGTGGGCCGGCACTTCTTCGTGCGTGGCTTCCAGGAGATCAACCATATCGCCGGGGTGCGCTCGAAGAGCTTCATCGCCGAGGTGATGCCACAGTTCCCGCTCTATCTGGCGCTGCTGACGCCCCAGGCCCGCGCCGCCATCGGCCGCGAGCATCCCGATCATGAACTCGCCCTCGAGGAGCTGCTGGCCGAAGGATTCAGCCGCTCGCGTCACGTCGACATCTTCGATGCCGGGCCGGTGCTCAAGGGCGAGCGCGAGCGCCTGGCGAGCGTACGCAGCGCCAACTGGCACCCGGTGCGAGTCCGTCCGGCGCATGCCCTGCCGGATGCCGAGCCGGCGATGATCGCCAACCAGAAGCTTGGCGACTTCCGCTGCGTGGTGGCACGTTACGCGCTCTCGCCCACCGGTCAGCTGATGCTCACGGCCAGGGATGCCGAACTCCTCGGAGTGGAGGAGGGGCGCGCCGTGCTGGCCGCGCCTCTCACGCTGCCGATGGCCATGGATGGCTACGACCCGGGCCATGACGAGGGGGAGCTGTAATGTATATTCGTCCCATCGCGCGTGGCGATATCGATAGTCTGCTGGCGCTGGCGCAGGAGACCGGTGTCGGTTTCACGTCGCTGCCCGACAATCGCGAGTTCTTGATCGGCAAGATCGAATCCGCCGCACGCGCCTTCGAGGGAAGCGGCGAGAATCACGACCGCCTCTACTTCTTCGTGCTCGAGGACGAGACCAATGGCGAGCTGGCAGGCTGTTGTGCCATCGAGGCGCGGGTCGGCCATGAAGTACCGTTCTACCACTACCGGCTCGGGACCCTTGCGCACTCCTCGGTGCAGCTCGACCTGCACCGCACCATCGACACCCTCTTCTTGAGCTCCGACCACACCGGCAACGCCGAGGTGTGCTCGCTCTACCTGCGTCCCGAGTACCGCCGTAACCGCAACGGCGCGCTGCTCTCCAAGGCGCGCTGGCTGTTCATGGCGCAGTTTCGCGAGCATTTTCCCGGCAAGGTGCTGGCGGAGATGCGCGGAGTGATCGATCGTAATGGCATCAGCCCCTTCTGGCAGTGCCTGGGCAGCCACTTCTTTCCCATGGAGTTCAACGAGGCGGATCGCCTGACGGGGCTTGGGCAGAAGAGCTTCATCGGCGAGCTGATGCCCAAGTTCCCGATCTATACGACCTTCCTCAGCGAGGAGGCGCGCGCTTGCATCGGCCAGGTGCATGAGCAGACGCGTCCGGCGCTGGAGATGCTCAAGAAGGAGGGGCTGCGCTGGGAGGGCTATATCGACATCTTCGATGGCGGCCCCACGGTTGAGGCCTATATCGATGATGTGCGCGGTGTGCGCCTCTCCCGGGAGTGTCGGGTCGAGGTCGCCGTCCAGGGCACACACACCACGCCGGACATTTCCCCGCACTGGCTCGCCGCGAGCGTGGGCATGCGCGATTTTCGTGCGGCCTGGATCGGTCGCGGCCCCAACGAGCGAGATACCATCGTAGTGAACGAGGAGGAGGCGCGGCGTCTTGATGTCGTCACCGGCGATACCCTGCGCGTTCTCGAGACATAGGAGCAAGCACGCCATGTACGCCAAGCAGCAACTTCTGATCGGCGGCGCCTGGATCGAGGGTGAGTCGCCGTTCTTTGCCAAGCACGATCCGGTCTCGGGCGAGCGCCTGTGGCAGGGCGCCTCGGCCAGCGCGGCCCAGGTCGAGTCCGCCGTGGCTGCCGCCCGCCAGGCCTTTTTCGGCTGGGCCCGGACTGCCTTTGCCGAACGCCAGGCCCTCGCCGAGCGTTTTTGCGAGGTACTGGAGAGTCGAAGGGACATATTGGCACGCGCCATCGCCCAGGAGACCGGCAAGCCGCTGTGGGAGGCGCTCACCGAGGTCGGGGCGATGATCGGCAAGGTGGCGATCTCGATTCGTGCCTATCAGGAGCGCACCGGCGAGCGCAGTCGCGAAGTGGGCGACGCCCAGGCCGTGCTGCGCCATCGTCCCCATGGCGTAATGGTGGTGTTCGGCCCCTACAACTTTCCCGGGCATCTGCCCAACGGGCACATGGTGCCGGCGCTGCTGGCCGGCAATACGGTGGTCTTCAAGCCCAGCGAGCAGACTCCCCTGACTGCCGACCTGATCCTGCAGTGCTGGCAGGAGGCGGGGCTACCCGCAGGCGTGATCAATCTGGTGCAGGGGGCAGCCCCGGTCGGCCAGGCGCTCTCCAGCTCCCCTGAGATCGATGGCCTGCTGTTCACCGGCAGCGCCAAGGTCGGCGGCCTGCTGCACCGTCAATTTGCCGAGCAGCCGGAAAAGATCATGGCGCTGGAGCTTGGCGGCAACAATCCGCTGGTGGTCAGGAGCGTTTCCGACCAGCAGGCAGCGGTGCTGACCATCCTGCAGTCGGCCTATCTCTCCGGCGGGCAGCGCTGCACCTGCGCGCGGCGCCTGCTGCTGCCCGAGGGCGAGGTGGGCGACCTGCTGATCGACGCCCTGGTGACTGCCATCGACAAGCTGCACGTGGCTGGCCAATTCGACGAGCCGGCCCCTTTTTACGGCGGGCTGGTCAGCCTGGAGGGGGCGGATGGCTTACTGGCAGTCCAGGAAGCGCTCGAGGATCAGGGGGCCGTGGTGCTGTCGCGCATGCGCCGACTCAAGGAGGGCACCAGCCTGGTGAGCCCGGCGCTGATCGACGTCACCGGCCTCACTCTTCCCGACGAGGAGCACTTCGGGCCGCTGCTCAAGGTGCATCGCTACCGTGACTGGGACGAGGCGATAGCGCTTGCCAACGACACTCGCTATGGCCTCGCCGCCGGCCTGATCGGCGGCGAACGAGCCGACTGGAACGATTTCCTGCTGCGCATCCGTGCCGGCATTGTCAACTGGAACCGTCAGACCACCGGTGCCTCCGGCGATGCGCCCTTCGGTGGTATTGGCGCCAGCGGCAACCATCGCCCCAGCGCCTACTACGCGGCGGACTACTGCGCCTATCCGGTGGCCTCGATGGAGGCCGAGAGCCTGACGCTGCCCGACAGCCTGCCGCCGGGGGTGAGCCTGTGAACGACGTGCGCGAAGTCAATTTCGACGGTCTGGTCGGGCCGACCCACAATTATGCCGGCCTGGCGCACGGCAACGTGGCCTCAATGCTGCACGAAGGGGCGATCGCCAATCCCCGCGAAGGGGCCCTGCAGGGCTTGGCCAAGATGAAGGCGCTGCATGATGCCGGCTTTGCCCAGGGCGTGCTGCCTCCTCAGCAGCGGCCTGATCTTGGCGCCCTCAGGGCTTTGGGGTTTTCAGGCAGCAATGCTGAAGTCCTCGAGCGTGCGGCGCGCGAGGCGCCGCAGCTGTTGCGTGCCGTCTGCTCGGCATCCTCGATGTGGACCGCCAACGCCGGCACGGTGACGCCGAGCGTCGATGCGCCGGATGGGCGCATGCACTTCACCCCGGCCAACCTGCAGTCGAGTTTCCATCGCTTTCTGGAGCCGCAGACCACCGCCCGTGTGATGGAGGCGATCTTCCGTGATGAGCGGCACTTCTGCCACCATCCGGCGCTGCCGGCGACACCCGCTTTTTCCGACGAGGGGGCGGCCAACCATACCCGGCTCGCCGGCGAACATGGCGAGCCCGGTGTGCATCTGTTCGTTTACGGCCGCCAGGCGTTTGGCGGCGATGCCAGTCGTGAGCCCAAGCGCTACCCGGCCCGCCAGACACTCGAGGCGAGCCAGGCAATTGCCCGTCAGCACGGCCTAGCCAATCGCCAGGCGGTGTTCTCCCAGCAGCATCCCGAGGCCATCGATGCCGGCGTATTCCACAACGATGTGATCGCCGTGGGCAACGGTCCGCTGCTGCTCTATCACGAGATGGCCTTCCTCGACGAACAGACCACCCTCGACGAGCTGCGCGCCAGGCTGGCCACGCCATTGATTGCGGTACGCGTGCCCAGCGAAGCGGTGAGCCTGGAAGCCGCCGTGGCCACCTATCTGTTCAACTCTCAGCTGCTCTCCAAGCCCGACGGTTCGATGGCCCTGGTGGTTCCCGGGGAGTGCCAGGAGAGCGAAGATGTCTGGCGCACCATTCATGATCTGCTGCTGGCCGGTGCCAATCCGATCAATGAGGTGGTGGTGAAGGACGTCAAGCAGAGCATGCGCAACGGTGGCGGCCCGGCATGCCTGCGCCTGCGCGTCGCGCTCTCGGCGACAGAGCGCCAGGCGCTCTCGGGGCGGGTCCTGCTCGACGAGGCGCTTTATGAAGAGCTCACCTCTTGGGTCGAGCGCCACTACCGGGATCGTCTGGCCATTGCAGATCTGGCCGACCCGCAACTTGCCGAAGAGACGCTGGCCGCCCTCGATGAACTGACCGGCATTCTGCAGATCGGCTCGGTGTATCCGTTCCAGCATTGATAACTGTGAGCATCTACGTGATTGAGCGTATCGAACGTATTCGGCTGAGCGCCGATATGACCTCATGCATCCACCGGGAGAGGAGCGCATGATGGCCTCGTCGCCCCTGGCACTCTACCGACAGGCGGTCGAGCATAATGGCTTTGTGCCGGACGAGGCCCAGCGCAACGCTGCAGGTCGCCTCGACGACTGTTTTCAGGCCCTCCAGCGTGAAGCGGCATCGGGACAGCGCCAGGCGATAGCGGGCGTCTATCTCTGGGGGCCGGTGGGACGCGGCAAGACCTGGCTGATGGACGGCTTCCATCGTCAGCTCCAGGTGCCGTCACGTCGCCTGCACTTTCACCACTTCATACGCTGGGTCCACCAGCGCCAGTTTCAGCTGTCCGGTACCGCCGACCCGCTGGCAAACGTTGCCCGCGAGCTCTGTGCAGAAGTGCGAGTGCTATGCCTCGACGAACTGTTCATCAGCGATATCGCCGATGCCATGCTGATCGGTCGTCTGTTTCGGGCACTTTTCGAGTACGGCATGGTGCTGGTGTGCACCTCGAACCAGGCACCGGGGCAGCTCTATGCCGGCGGTTTCAATCGGGAGCGCTTGCTGCCGGCCATTGCGGCCATCGACCGTCATATGCAGGTCGTCGAGCTGGATGGGGGCCAAGACCACCGACAGCATCCTGGCCAGTCCTGCCAGCGCTACTGGGTGGCCGAGCCTGGTCGGAGCAGTGCACTGAAGGGGGTGTTCGAGCAGCTGAGCCTGGGTGAGCAGGTCAGCGCCGCCCCCATCGAGCTTGGGCACCGTCATATCGCGGTGCAGCGACGCAACCAGCGGGCCGTGTGGTGTCGCTATGCTGACCTCTGCGAGCAGCCCCTGGCCGCGCAGGATTTCATTGCCTTGGTCGAGGGTTTCTCGTCCATCCTGCTCAGCGACGTACCGCGGCTGAGCGATAGAGCGTCCGGCAAGGATATCGCTTGTGGCACCGAGGATGGCGCGGCACGTATCGAGGCCGGCGAACGGCAGTTGCCGCCGCTTTCTCGGCACGACGATGGCGCGCGCCGCTTCATCGCCCTGGTCGATGAGTGCTATGACCGGCGCACGCCTCTCTATGTGGAGGCCGAGGTCCCCATGGATGCACTTTATCCCCATGATGGCTATCTCGCGTTCGCGTTCCAGCGTGCCTTGAGCCGACTAGGCGAAATGCAACTCGCGCGCTTCGGCGCGGGGGGCTAGCCGCGTCATCATCCAACCAAGGAGTGCTCATGCACTGGCGAGCCCTGCGCTACTTCGACACCGTGGCGCGCTGCCGCTCGCTGAGGCAGGCGGCGGCGCAACTGCATATCGCACCGACGGCGATCAGCCGTCAGATCGACCTGTTGGAACATCAGCTTGGTGCGCCGCTGATCGAGCGCGGCCCCCACGGCATCAGCCTGACGGCCGCTGGCGAGCTGCTGGCTGCCCAGGCGCAGCGCACCCTGCGTGACCTCGAACGAGTACAGGAGCATATCGCCGATCTCAAGGGGTTGCGCACCGGGCGTGTCTCCATCCAGGCCTCGGAGGGGGTGGTGACGGGCCTGCTGGCTCCGGCGCTGGCCGCTCTCAGCCGTCAACATCCTCGACTGCGCTTCGATATTCATATCGCCAGCGCCAGCCAGATCGTCGAGGCGTTGCGTCAGGGCGATGCCGACATTGGCCTGGCATTCTTCATTCCCCGCCATGACGATATCATTCAGTTCGCCGGTGGCCGACTCAGCCACCATGCGGTGATGGCGCCGGACCACCCACTGGCCACGCTAGAGAGACTGTCACTCAAGGAGCTTGCCAGCCACCCATTGGCGCTGCCGAATGATTCGTATGGCATGCGCCAGGCACTTGAGCGCTCCGCCAGGCAGGCGGGAGTGGTGCTCGCGCCAAACTTTCATGCCGCTTCGTTGGAGACCCAGAAGGCGCTGGCCGTGAGTGGTGCTGCCATTCTGGTGCTGCCCCCCATGGCCGTTGCCAGAGAGTGTCGTGCGGGTCAGTTGGTAACGGTTCCTCTGGAGAGTACCGAACTGGATGGTACGCGGGTCGATCTATGCCTCTATCGCCACCGCCAGCGCAGTTTTGCCACCCAGGCCTGTCTCGCGCTGCTGGCCGAATCGCTGGATCGGATCGATGCCGGTGAGTGAATAGCTGCACACAGAAAGTGGACGCCATGGCGCAGCAATTGCAATAGCCGCTATCACCGGCAGGCCTCATGCTGAAGGCATCGTTTACGCAATTGCCAGTGAGGAACCCATGCATGACTGCCTGAGCCTGACCGCTACCCAGCTGCTTGCTGCCTACCGCGGCCGCACGCTTTCGCCACTGGAGTACGCCGAGGCGCTGATTGCCCATATCGAATATTGGGAGCCGCGTCTCAATGCCCTCTATGCCTACCGTCCCGAGGCGTTTCTTGCTGCGGCCCGAGAGTCGACCGAACGCTGGACCAGGGGCGAGCCAAAGGGCGGGCTGGATGGTGTACCGGTGACGCTCAAGGAGCTGATCGCCACGCGAGGCTTGCCGGTGCCTGGCGGGGTCGATCTTGGCGACCACACGCCGGCCGAGCGGGATGCCCCTCCCGCGGCACGCCTCGCCGAGGATGGTGCGTTGCTGCTGGGCAAGACCACCTGCCCGGATTTCGGCATGCTCTCCTCGGGACTCTCCTCCTTCCATGGCCTGACCCGCAACCCCTGGAACCTCGACTGCAATACCGGCGGTTCGAGCTCCGGGGCGGGGGCTGCTGCGGCTGCTGGCTACGGGCCGCTGCATGTGGGTACCGATATCGGCGGTTCGGTGCGTCTACCGGCGGCCTGGTGTGGCGTGGTGGGCTTCAAGCCGACGCTTGGGCGGATTCCCATCGACCCCTACTATGTGGGGCGCTGTGCCGGGCCGATGACACGCAGCGTCGACGACGCCGCGCTGATGATGGCATGCCTGTCGCGTAGCGACCGGCGCGATGCCATGCGACTGCCCCCGGAGCGTATCGACTGGCATGATCTCGCCGGCGGCGTCAGCGGTATGCGTATTGGCGTGATGCTCGAGGCGGGTTGCGGCCTGCCACTGGATGATGAGATTCGTGACTGTGTGGAGGCGGCGGCGCGCCACTTCGAGGCTGCCGGAGCGACCTTGGTGCCGCTGGGACCGGTACTCACCCGCGAAATGCTCGATGGCCTGGACCACTTCTGGCGGGCGCGGCAATGGAACGAACTGGAGCGATTGACGCCAGCCCAGCGCGACCGGGTGCTGCCGGCGATTCTCGCCTGGGCCGACGATGGCGCACGCCTGAGCGGAGTGGAGGTGGTACGCGGTTTCCAGCAGACCATGAACATGCGGCGGGCAACCGAGGCGGTGTTCGATGAGGTCGATGCGCTGATCTCGCCGACTACGCCCAATGTCGCCTTTCCCGCCGACTGGGCCTCGCCGACCAACGACCCTCGGCGGCCGTTCGAACACATCGTCTATACCGTGCCATGGAATATGGGCGAACAGCCGGCAATTTCGCTGAATGGGGGGTTCAGTTGCAGTGGCATGCCGATCGGCGTACAGATCGTCGGGCCACGCTTCGCCGACCTGCTGACGCTGAAGCTGGCCAAGGCGTTCGAGACCTGGCGTGGGCCTGAGCAGCGCTGGCCTTCACCGCCTGTGGCGTAACACAGCGTGGCGTGATTCGTGGACAATACCAACAAACCACAAGGAGGAGTTATGCACCGTCTTGTCGTGCTTCCCACTACCCGGGCCGGCTGGGTCCTGCTGGCTGCTTTCGTGCTGCTTGTCGTCGCGGGCATCTGGCCGGTGATTGGCTGGGTCAATCGTGCCACGCTGATCTTCGGTCTACCAATGCTCGCGGTGTGGAGTTACGTGGTGATCTTTGCCTGCTTCGCGGTGATGCTGATCGCCAACCGCGTCGTCGAGCGGGAGGAGACGCGCGATGAATAGCCCCTGGCCGCTGGCCATCACCCTGGTCTACGTGGCGATCGCCATGGTCATCGGCCTGCGCGCCCGGGGTGGGCGACGCATGAATAGCCTGGAGGAGTGGGGCGTGGCAGGGCGCAGCATGGGGCCGGTGACGCTCTATCTGCTGATCGCCGCCGGTAGCGTCAGCGCCTACACCTTCATGGGTGCTCCCGGCTGGGCCTACTCCAAGGGTGTGGCGGTGTTCTACGTGGCGGTCTATCTCGCCTACCTGGCGCTAGTGGCCTGGTATTTCGGCCCCAAGGTTTGGGCCTTCGGCGAGCGCTTTGGCCATGTCACCCAGGCCAGCGCCATTGCCGACCGCTACCAGAGCCCGGCGCTTGGTGCCCTGGCGGCGCTGGTGATGTCGGTGGGCTCGATCGCCTACGCCGTGCTGCAGACGATCGGCTCGGCCTACATCCTGTTCGTGATGAGCGGCGGGCTGATCCCGATCTGGGCCGGAGTGCTGCTGGTGCTGGCGTGTATCGCCGTCTATCTCTATGTCAGCGGACAGCGCGCGATCGGGCGCACCAACGCCTTCCAGGGTGTGCTGATGCTGGTGGTTGCCTGGGCGGTCGGGTTATGGGCAGTACACAGCGCCACCGGTGGAGTGAGCTTCGCTGGCGTTTTCGAGCGCATCCAGGCCGAGCATGGCGAGTTTCTCACGCTGCCGGGCGCGGGCGGTGACATGAGCTTCAGCTTCTGGACTACCTCGATCATCGTCTCGATGTTCTCCTTCATGCCGCCGGTGTGGACTCAGTGGATGAGCGCCGCCTCGGCGCGCACCATCCGCCGCAGCGCCACGTGGCTTCCGACCTACTACGTGGTGATCCTGCCGATGGTGGTGGTGGGTTTCATCGGCATCTTCTCGCTGCCGGACCTGGCGCGCGCCGATACCGTGGCGCTGGAGTATGCCATGCAGCATCTGCCGGTGGTGCTGGTGGGGCTGCTCGGCGCTGGCACCCTAGCCGCCTCGATGTCTTCCAGCGAACCCTTCATCCACTCGGTGTCGCTCTCTTGGAGCAAGGACGTGCTGCAGCCACTGTTCAAGCTCTCCGAGGCACGTACCGGACAGCTTGCACGCCTGCTGATCGTGCCGCTGATGGTACTGGTGATCGCACCGCTGGCGATCGCCGAGCCGGGCAGCCTGGTGATGATCCTGCTGGTGGGGCTGGGTTTCGCCTCCCAGGTGTTGCCGGCGTTCATCGGCATGTTCTTCTGGCCGCGTGCTTCGCGCCTCGGGGTGATGGCAGGGATCGTCGTCGGTTTCGTGGTTACCGTGACGTTCACCACGCTGTGGTCGCATCCGCTGGGCATCCATGCCGGCTTCTGGGGACTGATGCTCAACCTGCCGGTATTCGTGGCGGTGTCGCTGGTTACCTCTCCGACCTCGCAAGAGGTGGTGGAGCGCTTCTTTCGTATCGCGGCACCGAACGGGCTGCGGCGGCTGGGTGGCGACTATGGGGCGAGGCATGTCACGCCCCAGGGCAGCAAGCCCTGAGGCGTGTCGACTTGCCTAGTGATGATGGGAGGCGGGCAGCTTGCGCCCGCGCTCGCTGAGCGCCAAGGCACCCAGCACCGCACCGGCAACCAGCGTCGTGGTCAGCAGGGGATGTAGCGAGGCCTGGGTGTAGAGACTCCTCTTGGCGACGTGATGCGAGTATGTGGCGCGCTCCCTGACGTCGCCGCCTGGGGTGTATAGAGAGACCTCATGGGGCTGCGCTTCACGTCCCGACTTCTGCTGATCGATGATCGAGCGCTCCATCACCAGGTCGGCAAGGCGCGGTGCGTAGCGTCCGAGCATGGCGATCGCCTTGCTGCCGCCACCGACCCGGATATCGCGACGCGGGTGTTCGGCGCAGTGCAGGATGCTCTTGGCGACAATGTCCGGCTCATAAAGTGGCGGCGGCAGGGTCGGCTCCTGCTCCATGTAATTCTGGGCGTGCTTGGCGAAGGGGGTGGCGATGCTGCCGGGCTTGACGAGAGTCACCGACACCGGCGTGCCGAGATCCTCGAGCTCCATGCGCAGGGCGTCGGTAAAGCCCTGTACGGCATGCTTGGAGGCGGAGTACATGCCTTGAATCGGCAGGGCACGGTCCGACACCACCGAACCGAGGTTGATGATCGCACCGCCAGGCCCGAGGGTACGACTGGAAAAGTAGCGTGCCGCCTCCAGCGAGCCATGCACGACACCCCAGAAGTTGGTGTCGAACAGCCGTCGTTGATCCTCCAGCGGAACGTCGAGCAGGTGTCCGAAGATCGATACGCCGGCATTGTTGATCCAGGTATCGAAGCCACCGAAGTGGTTGAAGGCGGTCTGCGCGATGCCATGTACCTGATCGGGGTCGCCGACGTCGGCCACGGCGTGGACGGCCTCGGCCCCCTGCTTGCGAAGCTCGTCGACAAGCTGATTCAGCGCACCTTCGTGACGTGCCGCCAGCACCAGCTTGGCGCCGCGCCGGGCGGCCAGGCGTGCCGTTGCAAGGCCGATGCCCGAAGTCGCCCCGGTGATCACGATGATCTGCTGGTCGAGCTGCTTGAGATGCAGTGCCATGGTTGCGCTCCTTTGCCTCACTCCTGCATTGCAGGAGTGACTCTCCTTGAAGTGTGTCATCCCAGCATAGATGCCCTATGGGGAATGCCAAGGCGTAGCGTGTGTCAGGATGCGCCTCCCGCGCCCCCCAAGATGCCTTCGCGCAGGCTGCTCTGATTGCCCCGTGCGTGGCCGCCGGATCTGAGGTGGGAGGCCACGCTCTCTTCGGGCGATCCCGCAAGCTCGCGGAACATGCCCATCGAGCCGAGCAGGGCGGAGGATTCATAGGGCACGAAGACTCGCTCGCCCTCCTTGGCCATGTTGGGCAGTCCCTTGATGTAGCTCTGGCCGAGCAGGTAGCCGACCACGGTGCGCTTGTCCTCCTCGCTCTCGCCGATCGCGCCGAGCACCAGCTTGATCGACTCCTGCTCGCCCTGGGCGCGCAAGATGGCGGATTCTTTGTCGCCCTGGGCGTTGAGGATTGCCGACTCGCGCTGGCCCTGGGCCTTGGCGATGGCGGCGGACTTCTCGCCCTCGGCTTCAGTGACCGTGGCACGGCGCTTGCGCTCGGCGGCCATCTGCAGACGCATGGCGGTCTCGACCTCCTCGGGCATGGCGATGTCCTGCACCTCGACCCGCGAGATCTTCACCCCCCACTTCGATGCAGGCTCCTCCATGGCGGTCTGGATCTCGTTGTTGACCTCGGCGCGCGACTCGAACAACTTGTCGAGCTCCATCTTGCCGACCACCGAACGCAGCGTGGTCTTGGCCAGCACCTCTACCGCCTGGCTCATGTTCTCGATCTCATAGACGGCGCGGCGCGGATCGATGATCTGATAGTAGAGCGCCCCATTGATACGCACCGTGACGTTATCGGTGGTCACCACTGGCTGGCCGGGGAAGTCCATGACTGTCTCGCGGCGATCGATGCGTGTCTCGTTGCTGGTGATGGGGTGGTACTCCTCGCCCATCTTCTGGTAGCGGATCATGGTGATGGCGCGGGGCTGCTCGACGAAGGGGATGATGATGTTGATGCCGCTCTCCAGCAGGCGATTGAACGAGCCCAGCCGCTCGATCACCATCACCTCGGATTGGCGCACGATCACCAATCCCTTGATGACGATGATGATGCCGATGAGGACTACGATAAGGCCGATGATCAGGCCCGGGTTGATCGCTAAATCCATATTCAATGCTCCTGTGGTGGTGTCAGCGTCACGATGGCGGTGGTGCCGTCGAATGCCTTGAAAGTGACCGAGGTGCCCACCGGAAGCTCGCTGGTGGTCGTTCCCTCGACCTGCAGGCGGTAGAAGTCGCCATTGATCTTGATGCCCGTGGCGTTGTCGTAGTCACGCTTCAGCGTGCGGTAGGTCTGGCCCTTCTCCACCCCGGTGCCGGTGGTGCCGTAAGCGACTCCCCGTGGCGAGAAGTAGGGGCGTATCACCTTGACCGCGAGCGGTATCAGCACGCCGGAAAAGACGCCAAGACCCAGGAGTTGCCAGGCAAACGGCACGCCCAGGAAGGCCAGCATGCCGGTCAGTGCGGTGGCAAACCCCAGTGCCAGCAGTATCATGCCGCCCGAGGTGAGCTCGGCGAGGCTCAACAGTAGGGCAAGGACGAGCCAGCCATAGGCCGGGTTCCAATCCATTCTCGACTCCTGGGTGCTTAGCGTTCGGGGACCTGGGTCTGGCCGCGGGTTTCGCCGGTTTCATCTCGGTAGGTGCCGGGGCGGTGCTGGGCGCGCTCGTCGTTCTCCAGGGGAGCGCCCCATATCGTTTCGCGACTGCCATCGGGGTAGGTGTTGACCGTACAGCCTCCCAGTAGCAGGGTGGCCAAGAGGCTGACAAGAGCGGCTCGCCTTGCGGAAAGAGGGTGACGCATTCGTGCTCTCCAGTGATCGTTATGTCGACAGCATGGGTGGGGCTGGGCTCTCCTTTCAAGCATTTCTTGCAGGTGTGCATGCCAAGCGCCCACTGTTCACGTCCACTGAAGGTGGGGTGGGGCGCTTTCAGAGTTGATCGAGATCAGTCATTCGTCGGCCAAGACCGCGAAGATTGATGTCGACATTGACCCATGTGTTGCCCATGGGTTTTACAGTCAAGCTTCAACCGTTTTGGAGGTACACGCTAATGTCAGTTCGTCTTTCATCTCTTCGTTTACCCCTGCGTCCCCAGCTTGCTGGGTGTCTATTGGCCGCCGCCCTGATGCAGGCGTCCACTGCGTTGGCCGAAACCGAGATGCATCGGCATGGGGATCAGCCCGAGAGCGAAGCAAGCGGGCATATGCATGATGCGAGTCAGCATCACGCCGACATCGACCATGACGATGCGGACCACGGACATGACCATGGCGAGTCGGTCGAGGATGAGCATGCCGACGATCCGGCGGTGCAAGCCTACCTCGAGGCCAACGAGCGAATGCATGCCGGCATGACGCAGGGCTTTACCGGCAATCCCGATGTCGATTTCGCACGCGGCATGATTCCTCATCATCGTGGTGCCATCGACATGGCCGAAGTGCTACTCGAGCATGGCGAGGATGAGGAGCTCAAGGCCTTGGCACGCGAGATCATCGATGCCCAGGAGGAGGAGATCGCCTTTCTGAAGCAGTGGCTTGAACGCCACGGCCACTAGCCGCTGACGTTAGTGCTGCCGGGTCTGGCGTCCATGCCAACTCGGCCGCCGCCTCGAGTTGCGGCGCCAGTTGCTGCTGGACAGAAATGGAACCCCGACTTGCCGAGCAACCTTGGCAGCACGGGTTCCATCATGGTGAAGACATGGCGCCGTTCGGTAAGCCCTACCAGGGCATAGGTGGCGAGAAACAGGCCGATGACGATCAGCGAGAAGTCTGCCACTCTTCGAGGCTGAACGGGATTCCTCGAGGGAGGCGTCGTCCTGCGGCATCTCGCTTCCTTGACATACGGCTGGCATCTTGCCGGCCGGTTTAATGACCTTTCACGGCATCTTCGAAGAAAGCCGTTTCCATCAGCATCGGCCGTCCCAAATGGTAACCCTGACCATATTCGATTCCATAGGATTGCAGCAGGGCCAGTAGCGCTTCCTCCTCGACGAATTCTGCAATCGCCTGCTTGCCGAAATCCTTGGCCATGTCGGCGATGGCTCTGACGATGACTCGGCTCTCAGCGTTGTGGGCCAGGTTGCGGATGAACGAGCCGTCGATCTTGATGTAATCCACGGGCATCTGGCTCAGATAGTGGAAGCTGCTGAAGCCGACGCCGAAGTCATCCAGAGCGGTGCGACATCCCAGATCGCGCATCGCCTGTATCACGCCGCGTGCCGTCGAGAAGTCGGTGACGGCAGCGGTTTCGGTCACTTCGAGTATCAGGTGACGAGGGTCGGCCCCAGTGGCGGCCAGCTCATCGATCAGGAACTGCTTGAGCCCGCTGTCATGCAGAGACTGGCCGGAGAGGTTGACCGCCAGGCTGATGCCCTTGTGCTGTATCGTCTGAAGCGCCTTGAGGCTATGGCGCAGCACCCAGCGATCCAACTGAATGATCTGGCCGCTGCGCTCGGCCACCGGGATGAAGCGGCCAGGGGAAATGAGGCTGCCATCCTCATCGCGCATGCGCAGTAGCACCTCGTAATGGCGGGTATCGAGATCGGAGAGTCTTACGATGGGTTGAACCATCAGGGCGAACTTGTCCTCCTGCAGTGCCGTGCGCAGCCGCTCGACCCAATAGACGCGCTCCTTGAGCTCATCCTTGGTGTGCTCGAGGGTGGCCAGCAGATGCCAGCGTTGTACGCCGCTCTCCTTGGCCTTGTACATGGCCACATCGGCACTGGCCATCAGATCGGTGGGGTTATCGCCATGGGCCGGGTAGCAGGCGATACCGATGCTGGCGTTGGCGCGATGGCATCTGCCATCTAGATGCAGGCTGATGTCATCCATCAACTTGTCGATCTGCTTGGCTGTCTGTACCGCCTGGTCGGCATCGATACCTTCGAAGAGAAACGAGAACTCATCCCCGCCCAGACGGGCGATGACGGCCTGGTGGCCTATCTCCTGGAGTAGGTTATGGGCTACCAGGCGCAGCAACTGATCGCCGGCATGATGGCCGCTCAACTCATTGACGCCGCGAAAATGGTCCAGATCCATGAACATGACCACTCCGTGGCCTCCTCGGATCAGGGCTTGATCCAGCGCCTCCTGAAAGAAGCGGCGGTTATAGAGTTCGGTGAGCGGATCGCGATGGGCAAACCAGGTGAGTCGTGACTCGGCATACTTGCGCTCGGTGATATCCAGCCCCACTGAAATGCGCGCAAGCGAAGGGGAGTGAGTGGCGGCCAATGGCGAGTGGTACCAGACGATGATGCGTTGGCCTTCGAGGGTCTGTAGCGTGCGCTCATCCTGTGGCGGGGACTCCTCCAGTGACGTTGGGAGTAGACGATACTCCGGAGGGAAGACCTCATCGAAATGGCGACCGAGAAGCAGGGTTTCGCTTTGTCCCAGCAGGCCCAGTGCATAGTCATTGACCAGAGTAATCAGACCTTGATCATCTTGAGTCAGGATCAGCGCATGGGCGGTATCCAGGATGCTGCCGACGAAATCGCGCTCCTGGCCCAGCTCTTCCAGGCGCACGGCGAGCTGCTCGCCGCGTAGTTGCACTTCCTGCTGCAGGGTTTCCAACTGATGTGAGAGCTCGAGTGTGGTGTCCTCCAGGACATCGATCTCGTCGCTGAGACGGCGCCTTGGCAAGGGGATGCGATCCCGGGTGCTGGCGAAGCCCCCCTTGGCAAGCTCCGGCAGCACAAGCGCCAGGCGTCTCAGGCGGACCATCGGCTGCCAGAGGATGAACAGCAGCATGAGTTCGGCGGTCATCCATCCCCCAAGACCCGCGATGAGCAGGGTGCGAGTATCCCGGTCGATCGCCGCCAGCGATTCGGTGATGTCGGAGAGCAGCAGGAAATAGCTGCTGCTCTCATTGCCCTCTTCAGCCAGCTGCACCGCAGAGAGTTCGATCTGGCGGTCTTCGTACTCCAGGCGATAGGGGGCCTGAAGCAACGCTTCCAGTGTGATCTGGCGAGATGCCTCCTGCAGCAGGGGAAGGGTCGCTTGTTGATGGGTCAAGGTCGTCAAGTGGCTGCTCCATTCAGGCAGGCGTCGCATCTCGGCGGCAGGCGGAGCCTCGTCCTCCGGTGCGGTGACCAGCAGACCAATATCGCTGCCGGAGACCTGCTGCGCATGACGGGTGACATCGGCAAGCGATCGAGTCACGATCACCATGCCCACACTCTCCCCCTCGACCAGGATCGGCGCTGCAGCGTACTGATAGCAGTCGCTCCAGCAGCGCAGATCCGTCAGAGGCGTTTCGGTAGCGATGACCTGCTGGACCCAGTCGCGAATCGGTGCGTCGCTGGTCTGCTGATGTCCCCCTAGCGTGGCCAGGCTATTGCCGGCCATATCGAAGATCAGGATCTCCTCGATGCCCGCCTCGATCTGGAGGGTGGGCCATTGCGAGGCGAGTGCCGTCTGGATGGCCTGCTCTTGGTCCATTTCCAGCGCCGTCCCCAGGTTTGGAGAGGCTGCAGTCACGCCGGCCAGTTGCTGAAGGCTCTCCTCGGAGCGGCTCAAGGCCAGGGCGATCTCGCGGCGCTGGCGCTCGGTGTGGTCGTCGCGGCTCGCTTGAAACTGGCGTACCAGCGTGTCATGGCCAAGCCAGGTGAAAAGTGTGGCGAGCGCCAACAGCAGCAGGCTGCTGAGAAAAATCACCCGCCAGGTCAGGCTCATGCGGTGGCGCCTGTCGGAGGGTAAGACTGTCGTCATGTCATGCGTCCCTGCGCGATGGTGACGTGAGCGGCATCGGAATGCCATTTAGAAACGCACGGCGAGCTGAAAGAGCAACATGCTCCAGCGGCGCTGTGTTTCGCTCGGATCGGGGTTGTCCTTTAGCGGGAGCCAGCCGGTACCATCCACATGATGATACTCCGCCGTCAAGCTCCACAGCTCCTCGTTCCATTGCAGCGAGAGGATGGCCGGCTGAAAAACGAATTCGCCATCACCAAACGCCGGGTCTTGCGAGTCGAATCTGGCCGTGGCGCTGGCCGCACTCAAGGCGCCCACGAAGCGTCCTCCATCGTGTTCATGGCGAAGCTGGCCGATACCGACCTGGGCGCGCAGGTTGCCGCCTTTCATGCGCTCCTCCAGATAGAGGCTGATGCCATCTCCAGCTACTCCCAGGGAGCGGATGCGGTCGAAGTAGATCGATTGCGGCAGCAGTATGCTGAGGCGGGTGAACTCCACGTCACGGGTCTGGTTGTAGAAGCCCAGCGGGTTCTTGAAACGTCCGACTTGCGCTGCTGACTGGAGACCGGCCAGTGCAAAGCGCGCCATGGACCTACTCCATGGGTATGACTTGGACGCGCTCATCCAGATATTCCTTGTTCAGGTAGCCGAACCCGCCGGAGGTCGTGGCGATTCGCTCCAGCAGCTCGGGTTGGGTATCGGCCCTGTTGGGGGCCTGCCCGATACCCGAGAAGACCATACGGTCCCAGGAGAGTTGAAGCTGACGGGGATAGATCGCCAACCTTTCTTTGGCAAAACGCCGATGGACGGGGTGATCGTTGGGTAGCACGAAGACACGCACCGTCTGGCCATTGGGCCAGGTTCGCTGACGCATGGCAAAGATTGCCCGTACGGTGTCGCGATTGAGGCTCAGGGGAGCGACATCGCGATTGGCAACGAGCAGAATCGACGACTCCTCGGCGACGCTCTCGCGGGTATCAAGCAGGAGAAGCAATACCAAGGCCAGCGGGCCTAGACACGCCACGAGTCGTTACGCCCGGTGGTGGTGTCGGCCATTCGGACGCACTTCGCTGCGGGTAGTGGCTTTGGCAACGTCGAGTGTGGTCTCGAATTCGCTAGAGGTCGATAAGTAAGTAAGTATGTAATAATTGTGCCTCCTTGCGATAATTAGCCGATGCAAGTGTTTATTTTTATCATAGCAGGGTTGTCTTAATCGTTTGGTGCTAGTAATTCCTCTAAATTAGCACTGATTGCGTCGAGCGAATCGATCCACTCACGATTTTCCTGCGAATTTACCGCGCGTTGGCTGCGCTCATACCATTGACGTGGCCGACGCCAATGCCAGTGTCGTCGTCCCGCCTCGAGCTCGACCCCGAGCCTTAGCAGGCCGTAGCGGGCGAACAAGCGACCCTCGAGCTTGCGATCTTGAAGTGCCAGGTCGGCGAGCAGTTCCAGAGGCTCGGCCCGAATTGCCAGGTCGCGCAGGTGGATGGCGCTCTCATCGATAGCGACACTTGCCGCTCCATACACGTCGCTTACGGTAAGTCTTTGACGCAACCACTGCCGCTGCCTGGCGGCATCCACGAAGAGGTCGACCAGCAGGCCGCTATCGCGCAGGGCCAAGTCCAGCTGGGCATCCAGCGCCAGCGGTTGCTGCCAGGTCATCTCGCCTCGCGGAATCCTCAGGTGTGCCCACCAGCCATGTACCCGAGGGCCATCCTCACTCTCGAGGCGGACATTATCGAGACGCAGGCTCGAGCCGGAGAGGTCGAACCTCATGCTCTCCAGATCGCCATTGGTCAGCTGGGTGTCCAGACTCAAGGCCCCGTGCAGCCGTTGCGTCTCGATAGCGAGACTTGCGTCAGGTGAGCGAAGGCTCAGCGAGCCGCTGGCCGACAGGCCCGAGAGGCGCAGCTGCGTGGCAAGCTCCGCCCGACCAGAGAGCAGTTCGATACCGGCATCTTCAGGAAGGTAGGCGTTGAAGAGCGCCAGGTCGGGCGCGACGAGATAGGGCATCTCGATCTGGGTATCGAGCTGCTGCAGCCCCTGTTCGAGATCGAAGCGTCGCGCCTGGCTATGCAGAGTGAACAGGCGTCCTGCAATGAGTTCACCATCGCTATCGCGCCGGCGCAGGCCGAAGCTTGGTAGATCGAGCGTCAAGCTGGCGAAGGGCCGCTGCCCCTTGCCAAGTATCTCGAGCGTCAGTGAGCCGTCACCCAGCGCCTCGTAGTGTAGAAAGCGTGCCCCGAGGCGGCTCGAGAGGATGCGCAGCCGGCTGCCCTCGCCAAGCCTGCCCTCATCGAGCGTCAGCTCGGCGGAGAGTCGCCCGTCACCCGTGATTTTCAAGCCATGCTCGTCGGGAAGAAAGGCATTGATGAAACCGAGATGGGTGAGTGAGCCCTCGAGTTGAAGGATGCCGCTGGGCGCACGGCTTGGTGAATCGGCTGGTCCGGACCAGTCGAAGCCGCCGCTGAATCGAGCACGCGGGGCCAGCAGTAGGGTACGCAGCGGCGCCTCGGTGTCTGTCGACGACGCTTGCACCGAGAGTCGACTTCCGGAAATATCCAGCTGCCGGTTGGCCAGGTCGGCCTCGCGTATCTGCAGCTCGAGTGCCAGTTGCCCGGTGAGCCGCTCCTCCAGCAGCTGAGCGGAGATGGCATCGCCGGACAGCTGGAGCTGACCGCTCAGGGTATGGTCGCGATAGGAGAGCGCGCCCGTGCTGCGCGCGCTGCCGGCGAGCAGGCGCAGTGGCGCCTGCCCGGGGAGATAAGCGTTGAGCACGGCGACATCGGGCAGCTGCGCCTCCTGCCATTCAGCTATCAGGCGCGGTCGGCTTAGTGGCCTGTCCAACTGGGGAGCATCGCCCTGGGCGAAGAGGGCCAGGCTGCGGGCCTGGAAGACGCGACGATCATCCGACAGGCGGTGCAGCGTGGCATCGTCGACATCGAGCGAGAGCAGGGCTTCGGGATGGGCTTCACCCTGTTGGATGTCGATGCGCAGTCGCCCGTCGCCAGTGGCCCGGAAGTCGAGAAAGCGTCCGGCGAGCTGCTCCGAGCGGACCTCGAGCCGACTGCCCGGCAAGAGCAGGTCTCGGTCGAGCCGCAGTGCTGCCTGTAAGCGTCCTCCGCCCTCCAGCGAGAGCCCCTGGCCATCGAACGACTCCGTCAGGAACGGGTCGAGCCAGCCCAAGTTGGCGACTTGCCCGGCGATCTCGACCTCTACCTGCCATGCCGGCGGTGTGTCGTCGAGGTTGGCATCGAGGGTCTCCTCGGCCATGGCGTCTGGCGCATCGAAGCGTGCCACGGGGAGGGTGAGTGAGGTGGCGAGCGGAAGCGGATCGTCGTCGCTCGATGCCGCCTGAAGCTCGAGCCGGGTACCGGAGAGGTCGAGCCGCCGCGCGGCCATGTCGAGCATCGGGATCGCCACGTGCAGCCCTAGCGTTCCGATGATGGGATTATCGCCAAGATTCACCGTGACGTGGCTGCCGGTAATGTCGAATTCGCCGGCGAGCTGGGTATCGACAAGCTCAAGCTCCCCGCGTAGGCGCGCCTCGCCAGTACTGAAGTCGAACGGCAGTGGCTCGGGCAGGTAGCGATTGAGCAGCGAGATATCGGGTACCAGGGCGTCCTGCCACTGCAGCGAGGCGCCATGCAGCTGCAGGGGAGCAGGGGCGAGCGCAACGGCAGAGGTGGTCAGCGCCAAGTGAAACCCATTGCCTTTCAGAAGCGGCCTGTGACGCTCTCCCTGGTGCATCTGCATGTCATCGAGGGTCACCGAGAGGTGGGTTTGCCGCGCTGACTCCCCTTCGTCCCGGGAGGCTCGAGAGGCCATCTGGGCGGCACGGATCGTGCCGGCGCCGCTCAAACGGTACCGCTCGCCGTCACCTGCGAAGTGGGCCTCATCCAGCGTTACCCCCAGGGTAGGGGAGGTCAGGCGCAACTCACTGCCGGGCATGAATTCGCCGCTCACGATGTCGAGATGCCCCTCGAGCTGACCGTGCCCCTCGAGCGTCAGCCAGTCGATGCCAGCCAGGTAGCGGTTGAATACATCGTAGGCATCGCTGCGGCCAGTCAAGGCCATTTCCCCCGTGACGAATTCCATCGCGCTGGCGCCGGGATGTTCGGCAAGCGTAAAGGGAGCAAGCCGAAACCGGGCATCGAGCTGGATATCGTCGGTAAGTGTCAGTTCGTCATGCGCGAGGGTACCGGCGTCTAGCGTCAGCGCAAGCCGCTCGAGTGAGAGGCGACCCTGCTGCCAGCGCAGCTTGGCGAGCCGCAACGCGCCGCTGCCGGTCATTCGGTAGCCATCGAAGCGTGCCTGCTCGACGCCGTGTGCCGTTGCGCGAGTGAGTTGCAAGGTGCGCCTCGCCAATGGCCATAGTGCAATCCTGGTATCGACCTCATCCAGGGCAAGGGCGAGGTGGCGTTGCGCCGTGAGCACTTCGACCCTGAGATCGTGCAAGCGTAAATGGCCTGGATAGGCCGTCCATGCAGAGGTCCATGTCAACGTGAAGCGCGCAGGCGCCTGGTTGATTCGTGCCTGTAGCCGATCGGTATTGAGCAGAGCATTGGCGAGCACCAGGTAGAGCAGCTGCAGCACGACCAACAGCATGAGAATCCTGATCATCCAGCGTATTGGGGTTCGACCCATGGACCTCATGCGTATTGTTCTAGCATCCGATGCATGCTATCTCCTGTGTCTGGCGGTGAGCGCGGTGGACTATGACTTCGGGTATGGTACAACCTGCTGCCTGGACAAGGGGCTCCATCGTCATCATCTGCACTGATGATGCATTGGCACGATAATTAATACGTTTTATTTTTTGCGCGGGCAGGAATGCATGTTTCTCGATGATTTTCACACGGTCAAGGATGGCCGAATCTGTATCTCGGCGGATCAGGCCAGTCATTTCGCCAAGCGCATTGCCGGCGATTACAACCCGATTCACAATCCGGAAGCGCGGCGATTCTGCGTGCCTGGCGATCTGCTCTTCTCGCTGGTGCTGATGCGGTTCGGGCTGTCGCAGCACATGAGCTTCCGCTTCCTGAGCATGGTGGGTGCGAGCGTGCCCTTGAGTCTCCATGAGCATGACGATGGCGAGATGAGCGTCGTCGATGCGAATGGCAAGGTCTATCTCGAAGTCGAGCGCAGCGGTGACATCACCCATGAGGAGGCGGTGGTGGAGGCGTTCGCACGTCGCTATGTGGCGTTTTCCGGCAAGAACTTTCCGCATTATCTCAAGCCGCTCATGGAGCAGCAGGGAGTCATGTTCAACCCGCAGCGCCCCCTGGTGATCTATGACAGCATGGGCTTTTCGCTCGAACGTCTGGATGCCGAGGCGCTCAGTCTGGAGCTTTCCGACTCCTCCTTTGACGTGGCGGGAAAGCGTGGCGATGCCCTGCTGGAGTTCCGCATGACGGCCCAGGGCAAGGAGATCGGCCACGGCTCCAAGAAGCTCGTGGTCAGTGGCTTGCGTGAGTACGACGCCGAGGAGATGGACGCGATCGTCACCGAATTCTATCGGCTCAAGTCCCGCTATGAAGCAGCTGCCGTTTAGCCGCTCATCGCTACATGGCGGCTCTCTTGTCTAGCGGATCGCCAGCTTCTTGCCAAAGAGCATGCCTCCCCAGGGGACGCGATTGACCAGGGCATTGAGCCCGATCGATCCACTGAAGCCCACGACGATCAGTAACAATGCATAGACCGGCAAGGGGAAGGCTGCCCACTGGTCGACGAAGTCCACTACCGCGAAGAAGAGCGGATGCGCCAAGTAGATACCGAAGGAGTACTCATTGATCTTCTTCACCACTGGCGGTGCGCTCCTGTCCTTCAAATAGTGCATCGAGCAGAGCGTGAAGAGGATGAATAGCGGTACGACCCAGGTCTCTTTCGACGAATGCTCGAGCCATCCGAACAGGGTGAGCAGTGCCACCAGAGCGACGAACGCCACCAGCCAGATTGGCCTTGCCAACGTACGCAACCACGGTATCTGGTCCTGGTTCGGATAGTGGCTTACCAACAGCAAGGCAAGGAAGAACAGATAGATCCAGCCAAGCGGGGCAATCCATAGCAAGTAGCCGGGTGGATCGATACCCAGCCAGCGGGTCAATCCCCAATAAAGAATGCTGATGATGCTGCCGATCACGACCCATGGGCCGGGCTTGAGCCACCGCTCGAGGTGGTAGCGGGTATAGCACCAGTAGAAGGCATAGAACTGCATGGCGATGATAAGAAAGTAACCATGCCAGCCTGCATAGACCAGGTACATGGTAAGGTTGTGAAGAAATCCCAGCTCGCCGCCGCCCAGGTTGACGCGGAAATACTCCGCCGTGGAGTAGATCAATCCATAGACCAGGTAGGGGAGCATCACATACTTGACTCGGTTGGCCAGAAATCTCTCGGGAATCGTATTTCCATAGCGCACCGAGAACAGGAAAATCGAAATGAAGATGAACGTGGGGGTGCCCAGCACGGTGGGGATACGAGCCAGATCGACATAGACGTTGTCGATGCGCAGGTTGATTCGATCAAGAAAGTGAAAGAAAAAGACCGCGATACAGCCATGAAAGCGTAGCCAGTAGATCTCCTCGATTCGTTTCATGGGCTCCCCGGATACTGGCTAGGATGGATGGCATATGCGCTAGTATTCAATGAACGTTGAACGAAACATGCTCGACCCGCTGTCATAGCGTAATATACTAAAATAATTGCACACCAATTTTCCCCACTCCAGGCTATGGCATGTCTCGCCTGTCCTGGGTTGGGCGCTTGATCGGAGTGTCCATTGGGTAAGCAGCAGGTAAGCACAATCAGGCGTCTCAGGCTTGCCTTTGGGGCCTTGATCGGACTGCTGTTCGCCGGCCCCACTCTGGCAGGGCAGGTATCCCACCATCACTTCTTTTCTGACGCCTTGGGCCGCCATTATCCCTATAGTGTCTATCTGCCTGATGGCTATGCCGTCACTCAGCAAGCCTATCCGGTACTCTACCTGTTGCACGGCTCCAACCGCCATGGCACCGACTGGATTCATCAAGGCAGGATTCAGGAGACCGTCGAATGGTTGATGAGCCAGGGGCGAATTCCCCCGACGGTGATCATCATGCCCAGCAGTCGCAGCTGGTGGGTGGATGGGCACAATGAACCCGCCCGTACCGCTTTTCTCGATGACCTGCTGCCGCACATCGAAACTCACTGGCACGTCCGTGATGACAGGCAGGGACGGGCCATTGCCGGAATATCGGCGGGGGGATACGGTACCCTCAATTTCATCCTCGAGCGTCCCGAGCTGTTTTCGGCAGCCGCGGTGCTTAGTCCTGCCAGCTATGCCCCCTTGCCCCCGGCCAACTCATCGGCTCGCCGCCACGCCGCCTTCCTTACCCCTGAAGGGGAGTTCGACGCCGCGCTATGGGACCGCCTGAACTATACCAGCCACCTCGACAGTTACATGACGAAACAGCAGCGCGTGCCGCTCTACCTGAGTGCCGGCAATCGTGACCGCTACGATGCCGTGCGCCATGCACAGCAGATCTACGATGCGCTGCAGTGGTATCAGGCGGACGACATGACGTTGGAAATCTTTCGAGGAGGCCATACCTGGCGGGTCTGGAACGCCAGCCTGCCCAGCGCACTCGAGTTCATCTTCCGCCATACCCAGGGCCCCAGCCAATTGACGATCTCCGAGTAGGAGGTGGATGTCGGCATTTGGTGTGGGTGCTATCCCGCAAAAATTGTTAGGTTTTGTTACTTTGCTGCTTGACGTCTCATGCGTAAACGTCAACTATTGTAACCATCCTGAGTAGGGCGCTGAAAAAAGGATTATTGCTCGCCTACCATGTCAGCGCACCATAATTAAAAAACGGCGTTTTCAATTCAAGCTGTTTAAAAAAACGGTACGTAGATAGCCCCGCATCGTCGAGCGGAACGCTTGCGATTTGGGGAAAGGAGAATACATTTTGTTACCGTACGCGCTTCGTCAGTCTCTCGAGAACTGCACGCAACTACCCTCCCTGCCCACGGTAGTGCTGCGCGTTATCGAGCTTGCCCGCGATCCCGACGCCTGCATCAGGGATATCGTCACTACCATCGGCAGCGATCCGGCGCTCGCGGTGCGCCTGCTCTCGCTGGCCAATACCGTCTATTACGCCAATCATACTCCAGTCGAGGATCTGCAGCAGGCGGTCAATCGTATCGGTATCGAACGGACGCTGTCGCTTGCCCTGGGGTGCAGCTTGGTCTCGGCAAGCGATAACGAGTCTGCGCAGGGGCTGAATCTCGAGCACTACTGGCAGCGTTCGCTGCTATGTGCCCTCAATGCCAGGTCACTGGCGGAGTCGCTTGGCCTGGAGGCAGAGAGTGGCGTGCTGTTCACGGCCTCGCTGCTGCAGGATATCGGCATGCTGGCGATACACGCGGTAGATGGCGAACAATACCAGCCTCTGCTCGATCAGGCGGACCACCACCGGGCTCTGGTCGCACTCGAAACGCGAACCTATGAAACCGATCACGCCGAGGTGGGCGGCTGGCTGACGGAGCAGTGGCAGCTGTCGGCGCGAACCTCGCAATGGATTCGCCACAGTCATGGCTCGCTGATCAAGCCCGAGAGCCGCGAGCAGAAGGCACAGAACTGCATCATCGCAGCGGGACTGCTCGCCGATGCCTGGCTGAGCGGTGAAGCCGCGTTGAGTGAGACGATGGCATCGCTCGAGCCCTACTTCGGGCTCGAGTCCGCCGAGATGATCGCCAAGATCATGACGCTCCAGGAGCAGCTTCCGGCGGTGGCGACGCTCTACAACATCAGCTTGCCGGAGCGCCTCGATCCCAACCAGCTGATGTTCGAGGCCAAGCTGTTGCTTGCCGAACGCAATGCGCGCCTGCAGCAGGACGTCATCCGCCAGCAGCAGGAGATCGAGGCGTTGCGCCGCCAACAGGAGCTACTGAGCCGTCAGGTGCATACCGATGCGCTGACCAGGCTGGACAATCGCCTGCATCTGGAGCGGTGTCTTAAGACGTTGTTCGAGCGAGCCGGCAAGACGAGCCGGCCTCTGTCGGTAATCTTCATCGATCTCGACCGCTTCAAGGAGATCAATGACGGTTACGGGCATAATGTGGGTGATGAGGTATTGAAGCGTTTTGCCGACATCCTCCGCGAAAGCGTGAAGGAGCATGATTTTCATGCGGGCCGATATGGAGGCGAAGAGTTCCTCGTCCTGCTGCCCGACCAGCCGGCGGATGAGGCGCAACGCTTCGCCGAGCTCCTGCGTTGCCGGGTGGGGGCCGAACCTCTTGCCCATGTCTTGGGTACGCCGATACTCGTCACCGCCTCATACGGTATCGCCGCGGTCGCATGTGATACCCCGTTTGACCACATGACCGAACTGCTCGAGGCGGCCGACCGGAGCATGTACCAGTCGAAACATGAAGGGGGTGATCGCATCACCGTGTTTCCTTCCCTTGCCGCTTCGCTCAACTGATTTATTTAGTTTTTTTATTGATTTTGCATCAATGTTTCCGCGCTGGTGCCGATATTGCGGTTTAGCCCATTACAGGCTTCATACTGCGATATCGGCCTCGCTTGGCCATCTGGCCTGCTCGGCCAGAGCGATATCGCTCTTGACCCAATCAAAGAGACGATATGAAAAGAACTCTCAGTCTGCGTGCGATGCTGATCGGGCTGTTTCTGGCCGCCGTGATCGGTGCCGTCGTACTGGCCGCCACCGGATGGACGACCAATCAGCGCCTGATCGATTCGCAGCGCTTCATCACCGGCGAGGTATTGCCTCAGCAGGATGCCAGCCGCGGCATGATTCTCTCTTTGGGCGCTTTCGGCCAACGTCATACCGACCTACTTGCTACCGACAGCGAAGCGGCTCTGCAGGGCGTGTTGCCCCGCGCCACGCTGAACGAGCGCTTTGGCGAGGCTCGTGAGCGGTTGAGCGTGGCCAACGATGGATCGCAGAGCGCGCGCTTGGCCCGTCTCGACGAGAATTACCAGGCACTGCTCGATGCCGATGCCGCCCTCGAAGCGGTGCGTCAGGAGGAGCTGGCATTGCAGGCCGATATGGCAACACGTATCGCTGAGATGCAAACCCATATCGCCGAGGTAATGGTTAGTGCGGAAGATATGGCCGGGCGTACGATGATTACCGAGGTACGTCAGCGACGTGCATTGCTCGACCAGATCGATGCCTGGCGGGAAGATGGGATGACGAGCCTGCCGACGTCACTGCTCGATAGTTTGCTTGAGGATCGTGTCGATATCGGCCAGATCAGTGGGGAAGTGCGCACTGGCGTGGCGCTGCTCGCCGACATGGGCTGGCAGCTGATGCAGATCGAAGATGGCGACGCGCTGGCCAATCTGCGCGACAACGAGATTGCCCAGCAGATCGATCTCGCCCGCCAGTCGCTGCGCACCATTATTGCCGCACCGAACGCCAACTCCGAGCAGGTCGCTCTGGCGAATGCCCTTGAGGAGGTCATCGTCGAGCTCGATGGCCTGATGGTAGGCCGCGAGGATGCCGTCTATGCTCTGCGCCAACAGCAGATTGCGCTGCATGCGCGGATGGCGTCGGCCCTGACGGGAGTGGAAGTTTCGATGGCTGGCCTGCGCACGGCTCTGGCCGAGGTCGAGGTGCACGTCATCGAACAGGCCGAGCTAGCCGCCATTCAGGCCGAAGAGCTCGCCAATGCGGGGCGTATCCTGCTGATCGTGGTGACGTTGATCGTGATTGTGCTGCTGGCGGTATTTGGCTGGCGCACGCTGGTACGCGTGCTTGGCCCGCTGACGCAGATGCGTAGCCAGATGGAGAACATCAGCGGTGCGGCGGGGCAGAGCGGCGATCTCTCCAAGCGCATGGCGATCAGCCGTCATGACGAGATCGGGCTAACCGCGCAGGCCTTTAACCAGATGATGGATTCCTTCGAGCGGATCGTGGCACAGATTCGCGATGGCGCCCTCGGCGTCGCCTCCAGCAGTCGCCAGATCGCCTCGGGCAACGAGGATCTTTCGCAACGCACCGAGCAGCAGTCCTCGTCGCTCGCCCAGACCGCCTCGAGCCTCGAGCAGATCACCGCGACGGTCAAGCAGACGGCGGAGTACGCCACCCAGGCACGCGAACTGAGCAGCGGTGTCGATCTGCGTGCGCGTTCGGCCGGTGAGGTCGCCGAGCGCACCAATCTGGCGATGAGCGATATCCGTCACTCCAGCGAGCAGATCACCAGCATCGTCAAGGCGATCGACGACATTGCCTTCCAGACCAACCTGCTGGCGCTCAATGCCTCGGTCGAGGCGGCGCGTGCCGGTGAGCAGGGCCGTGGCTTCGCGGTGGTGGCCGGCGAGGTGCGCAATCTGGCACAGCGCAGTGCCGCCGAAGCGGCGCAGATCCGCAAGTTGGTGCAGAACAGTGTGACCAAGGTGGGCGAGGGGGCCAAGCTGGTGGGCTCGACCAGTGATCACCTCAAGGAGATCGTCGGCAGCCTCGAGCAGGTCAGCCGCTTCGTGGGCGATATCGCCGATGCCACCCAAGAACAGTCGATCGGCATCGAGCAGATCAACCAGGCGATTTCGCAACTCGACCAGGTGACGCATCAGAACGCCCGGTTGGTCGAGGAGGCGGCTACCTCGAGCCGCGTGCTCGACGAACGCGCCGCGGAGATGCACGACCTGGTCGGGCGCTTCAAGGTCAGCGATCACCTGGCTGGCGACAGCTCCTGGCAAGCGGCGCTACCGAGCCCCGGCAGGCCAGCGCTGATGTCGTAGCGTTGGCGATAGGGCCTACTGGGGCAGGCCAGTCAATCGCGAGAGGGAACACGATTCGCACGCTGTGGGTCACCGCCGAAGGAGAAGCGCAGATCGGCGGTGAGGAGTGGATCGCATCGGCGTGGGACTGGTGTGGCTGTTCCGCCGAAAGGGCTGGTTCTAGCCCGCCCTTGCCTGTTCGTCGAGCTGCTCCAGCATGTCCTCCACCGCCCGTTCGAGCTGGCGATCGCGTCCGGCAACCTCGTCCTCGGGGGTCTGCTCCACCACCAGGTCGGGCATTGCGCCGTTATGCTCCATGTCGGTGCCGTCGGGCAGATACCAGCCGCGGAACGGGCGGCGTACCGTGGCGCCATCGATCAGCGTATGGCTGTTGGTGGAGATCACCCCGCCGTAGGTCTGCTGGCCGACCAGGGTGCCACGCTCGAAGGTACTGAAGGCATGAGCGAGGATCTCGGCGTTGGAGAAGCTCTTCTCGTTGGCCAGCATGTTGATCGGCAGGATATAGCGCGGCGCATCGAGCCGGTCCTGGGGATAGTGGCCGGCGGCTGAGGAGTCGGCGCCCGAGGGGATCGTATAGGCGTGCTCGCCGGCCATGATCGAGGTCAGTATCCGGTCGGTGGTATGCCCTCCACCATTGTTGCGCACGTCGATGATCAGGCCCTCCTTGCCCTCGGTGGCGGCGTAGAGATCGCCCTGGAAGCCCTCCAGCGAGGTCTGGTTCATCGCCTGGATGTGCAGGTAGCCGAGCCGGCCATCGGAGAGCTCCTCGACGTGCTGGCGATGGCGCTCGAGAAAGGCGTCGTAGCGTAGTCGGGAGAGCTCGGCGTAATTCACCGGGGTGAGCAGGGTGCGGTATGCCTGGCGTTGACCCGGACGTACTACGCTGACGATTACCTCCTGGTCGACGCGACCCCGCAGCCGGTACATCAGCGTCTCGCGCTCCTCGAAGGGCTGCAGGTCGATCTCGGTGATGACGTCGCCGGGCTCGAGCGGCATTGGCCCGCGTGCGGCAGGACCGTCAGGTATCACCTCGGTGACGCGATAGCCGTGTCGGCCATCGCCCAGCACGACACGCTCGTGCTGAATGCCGAGGCGACCCGCGGGTTCGCGTAGTGCCGATCCCGGCCCGGGGTTGGAGACGCCCATGTGCGAGGCGGCGAGCTCCCCCATCAGGCGGTTGGCGATATCGCTGAACTCACTCGAGGTGCGGGCACGCTGGATCAGCGTCTCGTACTCCTCGACCACCGCAGGCCAGTCCAGGCCCTTCATGTCGGGGCGATAGAAACTCTCGCCGATCATGCGCGCCGCCTCGTGAAACTTCTGCAGCGACTGTTGGTGCAGGTCGACCCTGATACGTCCCGCGATATCGAGCTGGCGCTGGTTGCCATTGGCGAGGTTGATCATGCCGACACGCCCCTCGTTGACATAGACGACATGCTCGCCAGTCGTGCTCAGATGCTGCACATTCGCGCTTGGCCCCAGACGCTGCCGGTCGCTGCCGTCCCAATCCATCACGAACAGCCCCTCGTCACCGGCGTTGAACACGTAGCGATCGCCGCCCGGTGTCATCTCGTTGGCGAACTCATGCGAGGGCGAGGCGGTGACGCGTTCGAGGCGGCGCCAGGCGTTCTCCAGATCGAGCTCCACCTCTGTCTCGGAGCGCGAGCCGACCTCATCCTCGGCATCCACAGGCAAGGGGCGGCGCTCCGATGCGGCCACTCTCGCATCACGATAGTAGGTGCTGATCTCCCGCGGCGTATAGGTGTCGAGCTCGCTGTCCAGATAGACGCGGTAGAGGTCGTAGCTGTCCCCCGAGCGGTTGGAGATGAAGGTCAGCTTGCGGCCGTCGGCCGACCAGCGCGGGTTGATGTCGTTGCGCGGATGCCGGGTGATATTGACGGGGTCGCGTGAGCCGTCGGTCGGCACGATGAAGATATTGGCACTGAAATCCAGGTCGTTCTGGGCATAGGCAATATAGCGGCTATCCGGCGACCAGCGCCAGCGCAGAGTGCTGTCCCACCCCTCGACCAAGGTGCGCGTCTCGCCGGAGCCGAGGTCAAGAATCGCCAGGTCACCGCGCCCGCGCCGGAAGACGAGCGATTCGCCATCGGGGGAGGGGCTGGCATTGCGGTCGTTGTGCTCGCTCTGTACCACGGGTTCGATGGCGAACTGCACCGCCTCGTGCCAGCGGGCCGGATCGCGATCCGCGGGCAGGTCCTGCTCCGGCGGCTCGGGGTCGAGCTGGGCTTCGGGAATGCTCTCCGGCTCGGCGACCGGTTCCTGCATTGGCTCGACAATGACCCCGGGGTCGTCGGGGCCGGGCTGGGCTTGAGGATCGGCGGGCATGCCCGGGTCCACCGGGGCGAAGGGGTCGTCGGGGTCTGCCTGCGGGATACCGAGGTCCGGCTCGTCGAGCGTTTCGGGATCGCTTCCCGGTTCGGGGGCGGTTGCAGGCTCCTGCTGCATGGCTGGGGCCTCGTCGTTTGCCGGTTCAAAAGGCTCGCCCGGTTCGGATCGCCGCTCCTCTCTGGGGCGACGGTCGTGTGTGCGGCGAATGTCGTCGCGGGTAAGCGTCACGCTCGCCGCATAGATCGATTCGCTATTATCCTCGTCGTTAGTGAAGTAGAGATACAGGCCATCCGGCGACCAGGCCAGGTCGCGATGTCGCGCGTGGGTGGTGGGCGTCACCGCCCGAGTGGGACTGTGCTCGTCGGTATGGCGTACGTAGACACGGCCGTAGGCGATGTAGGCCATGGTCTTGCCGTCAGGGCTTAGGGCCGCCTCGCTCACGTCCCTGTCGATCTGACGCAGCTCCATGTCGTCGCGCCCATCGTCTGCGGCCTGCAATGTCAGCGGCTGCGGCTCGGCTGACGGATCGTCGAGATCCAGCGTATAGAGCGTGTCCCAGACATGCAGCACCGCAGTGCTGCCGTCCTGCGATACATCATAATGCTGCAGGTCGCGACGATCGAACGAGGTCAGCCGCGCGAAGGCCGCCTCGTCTGTGTCACGGTCGTCGAGATCGGCACGATAGAGGTTGACGGTGTCGAGCTCCCGGTCGGACATGAACAGCAGGCTATCGTCATCGATCCACTGGGCATCGCCATCGTCCCCATCACGCTCGGTGAGCGCCATGAAGCGCTCCTCGTCACGGTCGTAGAGCCACACGTTCATGGCATCCGGGCCATGGTAGTGACGCCGGTTCCAGCCGTGGTAATAGCCGTCGCGAGTGAAGGCGACATGGCGTCCATCGGGGGAGAGTTGCGGGCTCGAACCAAAGGCGTCGTGCAGTCGAAGGAGCTCGCCCCCCTCCGGCGCGATCCAATAGGGGCGCTCGCTGCGGTAGACATCGGCCTCGAGCTGAGCGGAGAAGGTGATGATCGGCTCGCCATCCTCGTCCGTGGCATAGGCGGGATGGCGCAGGTGCTGGTCGCTATGGGTGAGCTGGGTCAATCGCGAGCCGTCGCGGTGGATTCGCCACAGGTTCATGTACCCGTCGCGCATCGAGGCGAAGGTGATCCACTCACCATCGGGACTCCAGCTGGAATGAAGATCATCCAGGCGATGGCGGGTCAGGCGCGTAGCCTGGCCGCCTTCGCTCGAGGCGCGCCATAGATCGCCACCCCAGGAGAAAACGATCTCGGACCCATCCGGACTGACCGAGGGAAAGCGCGGCAGTCCTACCCGCTCAGGCTCTGCCGCCGCCGTGCCGTGCAAGCTTGCCAGTAGTAGGCCAGCAAGCGACAAAGCTGCGCGGCGTCGCGTGGTGTTCGGCGGTGCTGCACTTAGCGGGGTCATGGCGCGAAGTGAGTTACGCAGCCCCAGCGTGCCGTGTAATACCTTCATCGTCGTGCCTTCCTTAGTCTTTGCACTCCCCCAACGTAGCAGCTAAGACAGACAATGAAAAAGTGGCCGGCTGGCTAGAGGGAAGATGAAAGCAGGGAGAAAAAGTCGCCGTGAGGGGTCGAATCAAGTCCATGACCCATCAGGAGGAGCGCGCGCTCAATGAATACCCATTACGCCTCAGTGGAGCCGGCACGTGAGGAAGTCGATGCCATGCACGGGCCTACCGTCATCGAGTTCGGCACACCTTGGTGCGGCTTCTGCATCGATGCCCAGCCGAAGCTCGACATGGCGCTCTCCGCCTACCCAGACGTACGTCACCTCAAGATCGAGGATGGGCGCGGGCGCCGACTGGGGCGTTCGTTCAGGGTCAAGCTGTGGCCGACGCTGATCTTTATGAGCAATGGTGAGGAGGTAACGCGGGTCGTGCGGCCGGCCAGCGCGGAGGCAGTTCGCCTGGCGCTCGAGAGAATTGCCGATTGATTGACCGTTCACCACATCCCCCCTAGGTTTGAAGGCGTATGCGTGCCATCTGCGGAATCGAGGAGAAAGAATGTCTCGGCAATTCGCCATTCTGGGGTTGGGCTATTTCGGCGTGACCGTTGCCGAGGAGTTGCGTCACCGCCATCACCAGGTGCTGGGGGTCGACCCTGACGAGGCGCGCGTCAATGCCCTGTCCGATCTGCTCAGCCATGCCATGGTCGCCGATATTACCGATGAGCAGGCACTTTCCGAGCTCTCGCTGGATGCCTATGACGCCGTGATCATCGACCCCAACGACAATATCGAAGCGAGCATGACCTGCACTTTGCTGGCCCGGGAGCAGGGGGCGCGTGAGATCTGGGTCAAGGCGCACTCGGATACCCACTATCGTCTGCTCAAGCATCTGGGCGCCGACCATGTCGTCTATCCCGAATTCGACAGTGGCATGCGCGTGGCGGAGAGCCTCCACTATCATGCCATGCTCGATTACATCGATCTGGGCGATCGCCACTTCGTCGTCGACCTGGAGGTGACACAGCGGCTGTGCAGCGAATTCGCGACCGTCGATGACCTCGAGCTGAGCAAGCTCGACCTCTCGCTCATCGCCATCAAGCGCGGCCACGAGCTGCTGAAGTCGCCCGAGGGCAATACGTCTCTGGAAGAGCATGATCACCTGGTGCTGATAGGAAACCTGGACGATCTGCGCACGCTGGGCAGGAAGCGCTAGCGTGCCGATGCGGGAGAGCGGACAACGATGAGCCTGCGCCAGCGGCTCGCCCGGCCGCTTGGGCTCTATCCGCATGGCCGGGTAATCCACCTATCGCCCCCCGAGATACTGCTGCTCGGTCTCGTCCTGCTCAGCATCGTCGGCACGCTGCTGCTGCGCTTGCCGATCGCCGCCACCGAAACCCTGCGCTGGAACGAGGCGCTATTCACCGCCACCTCGGCGATCACCGTCACTGGGCTCAACGTGGTCGAGACGGCGGAGCTGACGCGCTTCGGCCAATGTATAGTGCTCGTCCTTATCCAGGTTGGCGGACTCGGCTTCATGACCTTTGCCGCCTTGACACTACTGCTGCTGGGCATGCGCATGCCGCTCCAGGAGCAGAACCTGATTCGCGAAGCGCTAAACCACACCTCGTTCAAGAACCTGGTGCCGCTGGTGCGCCTGGTCATCCTCTTTGCCCTGATCGCCGAAACGCTGGGCGCACTGCTGCTGGCCATCACCTGGGTGCCGACCTACGGCTGGTCAGAGGGCCTGTGGTTCAGCGTGTTCCATGCCGTCTCGGCGTTCAACAACGCCGGTTTCACCACCTGGCCGGACAGCCTGCGCGAGGAGGTCGCCAACCCGCTGGTGAATGGCGTTGTCAGCCTGCTGTTCATCATCGGCGGGCTGGGGTTTGCGGTCATCGCCGAGCTCACCAAGCATCGGCGAAGCCGCAGGCTCTCGTTGCATGCCCGCGTGGTGCTGTATGCCACCCTGTGGCTGAACTTGATAGCCATGCTGGCGCTGCTGCTGCTTGAGTGGGGCAACCCCGATACTCTGGGTGGGCTCGAGTCGATCGGCGCGCGCTTGCAGGCGGCCTGGTTCCAGGCCGTGACGCCACGCACTGCGGGCTTCAATACCTTGGATACCGCGGCGCTGCGTGACCCCTCGACGCTACTGACCATGCTGCTGATGTTTATCGGTGCAGGCTCCGGTTCGACGGCGAGCGGTATCAAAGTGACCACCTTCGTCATCCTGGTGCTGGTGGCCCGCTCCTTCGTGCGAGGCAACCAGCAGCCGGTCGCCTTTGGGCGCACGATCCCCGAGGAGACGGTACTCAAGGCCGTCTCCGTGGCGCTTGCCGGCATGCTGCTGATATTTGCCTGCCTGTTCGTGCTGACCATTACCGAGCCGGGCAAGGCGTTTCTCGATCTCGCCTTCGAGTCGGTTTCCGCCTTCGGCACCGTGGGGCTGTCGCGCGGCGTCACTGCCGAGCTTTCGCTGCCGGGTCAGCTGATCATCATCCTGACCATGCTGCTCGGCCGCGTCGGGCCGATCTCGCTGGGCTACTTCATCGCCACCCGTCAGCCCCACAGCCTGAAGCATGCCACGGGACAGGTACATATCGGCTAGCAACAACGTCTCGGCAAGCCGATGCACGCTAAGCACTGGCGAAAAACGCTGTTGTTACTTACAGTTGAGTAAGGCTTTGGTCTATCGATAGTGAGATTGTTCAACACGGAGGTTCGCCTTTCCATGTCGAGTTCAGAAGATTGCCCTGCATGCCCTTTGCCCCAGGCAGGCGAGGCATGGGCGCTATTTCTCGACCTGGATGGCACCTTGAGCCCTCTCGTTGCCAAGCCAGAAGATGTCGTTCTCGAAAAGGAACTGCTGGAGCTTCTCAAGGCCTTGCATCAGCGGTTGGATGGGGCCCTGGCGGTGATCAGTGGCCGCTCCATCGATGACCTGTCACGACTGCTTTCGCCTCTTGAACTGCCCCTGGCCGGCCAGCACGGTGCCGAGCGCTGCGATACCGTCAATGGCTATTCGCTGCATGAGCCCGACCATGCGGTACTCGAGCGGGCGAGAGCGGAACTGAACCGCTTTCTCGAAGCGCATCCCGACCTGCTGCTCGAGGACAAGGGGATCAGCCTCGCCTTACACTATCGCAATGCTCCCGCCAAGCGCGAAACAATCGAACGCCAGCTGCAACGGCTACGCGATTCGCTGGGCGAGGCATTGATCATGCACGGGGGCAAGTTCGTCTTCGAGCTGCGCACCTCATCCTGCAACAAGGGCGAGGCAATCGAGCGTTTCATGCAGGAGCCACCCTTCGCATCGCGACTTCCCGCCTTCATCGGTGACGACCTGACCGACGAAGATGGCTTTGCGGCCGTCAATGCCCGCGGTGGGCTTTCGATCAAGGTGGGAGAGGGCGCATCGGCTGCAACCTACCGGATGCGCGATATACAGGCTGTCGAGGCGTGGTTGAAAGCCTGTCTGGAACAACTTTCTAAAGCCTAAAGGGGCGTACATAGGTCATGAAGGAAGGGATGTTCCCATGACCGAAAACATCATTTCTTCAAAGGTGGTCTAATGTCCAAGGAACCGGCTAATACACTGATCGTGGTCTCGAATCGAGTACCATCTCCCAAGAAGTCGGGGGGGAACCAGGGTGGATTGGCAGTCGGCGTGATGAACGCTCTGCAGCGCAACGATGGGCTGTGGGTTGGCTGGAGCGGGGAGATCGACGAGGATCGTGATGCACAGCTCCACCACTACACCTTCGAGGATGTACGCTTCGCGACCTTTCCCCTCACCGAGCAGGATCACCAGACGTTCTATGTCGGCTTCTCCAATGAAGTGCTCTGGCCACTGTTCCATTACCGTACCGACAAGGTGGAGTACGATCGCGACAACCTCGACGGCTACCTGCGGGTCAGCCAGCGATATGCCCGCCATGTCGCCACTCTCGTCGAGCCCGAGTCGCGCATCTGGGTGCATGACTATCAGTTGATTCCGCTCGGTCATTTCCTGCGCCAGGCAGGGATAGAGGCGCCCCTTGGCCACTTTCTGCATACCCCGTTCCCGCCCTGGGACGTGCTGCGCATCCTGCCTGAATATGAAGAGCTGCTGCGCTACTTCAGCGCTTATGACGTGATCGGTTTCCAGACCGAGTGCGACCTGCGCAATTTCCAGGACTGTATACGGCATGGCCTAGATGCGACGTTCCATGAAGACGGCATCATCGAGGCCGAAGGACGGCGCTTCAAGGCACAGGCCTTTCCGATCTCGATCGACGTCGACTCGGCCCAGGAGATGGCCAAGAAGGGCATGGAGAGCAATACCGGCAAGCGCCTGGCGAACTCGCTGCGCGATCGCACCTTGGTGATGGGGGTGGATCGCCTCGACTACAGCAAGGGGGTACAGAAGCGCTTCCAGGCCTTTGAACGGCTGTTGGAGAAGGCCGAGCATCAGCATGGCCATGTGGTGTTCATCCAGATATCACCACCCTCGCGTACCGACGTGCCTGAATATGCAGAGTTGCGCACCACCCTCGAGCGGGTCGCCGGGCACGTCAATGGTCGCTTCTCCGACTACGACTGGACGCCGCTGCGCTATCTCAATCGAGGCTACAACCGCGAGTCGATCCTCGGCTTCCTGCGCATGAGCCGTGTCGGTTTTCTTACCCCGCTGCGCGATGGCATGAACCTGGTGGCCAAGGAGTTCGTGGCGGCCCAGGACCCGGAAGATCCCGGCGTGCTGGTGCTCTCCCACTTGGCGGGGGCATCCTGGGAGCTGCAGGAGGGCGCACTGGTCTGCAACCCCTACGATGTCGAGGGGGTTGCCGACATGCTTGATCGTGCGTTGGTGATGCCCCTCGAGGAGCGCAAGGAGCGCTGGAAGAAGATGATCGACGTGCTGCGTCGCCGTGATGTTCACTACTGGTGTCAGCAGTTCCTCGGCGAGCTTGGCGATATCACAACGCCTTAGGCTGCTGACGGCCAGGTAAAGCGAAAATGGAAAGCGGGGCCTGGTGCCCCGCCTGTGTTAGGCCTGGCGAGCACAGGATCACTCCTCCGGCAAGGCATAGGCGATCACGCTATCGCCGAGGGTGGTATCGGCCTGGTAGGCGCCGCCTGCAGCGATGACCACGTACTGGCGGCCTTCGTGCATGTAGGTCAGCGGGATCGTCTGGCCGCCGGCAGGCAGGCGATCCTCCCACAGCATCTCGCCGGTGGCGCTGTCGAAGCCGCGGATATAGTTGTCCATGGAGGCGCTGATGAAGGTGAGTCCGCCCTGGGTTGCCACGGGGCCACCGCTGGTAGGCGCGCCCACCGTCATCTTGAGGCGTGACGGGATACCCAGCGGCCCTTGGTCAAAGCTGGTGCCTAGCGGCCTGGACCAGATGACTTCACCGCTGCTCAGGTCAGTGGCGCTGATGAAACTCCAGGGCGGCGCAGCGCAGGGCATGTCCAGCGGCGAGAGCCAGGCGCTGCGCATCGCTGCCACGGGGGCGCCGAGCATCGGCTGCGCTTGCTGATCGATATAACTGGCATCCTCCTCGCCAATCGGTGCGATGTTGTCCATCGCCTCGGCCTCTTCGCGCGGGTAGAGCACCACTCGTGACGGCATGCGGTTATTGTTGACGATCATCAGGTTGCGTTCGCCATCGAAGGCGGCGCTGCCCCAGTTGATGCCGCCCAGGATTCCGGGGAACTGGAGCATGCCGCCGGGATGATCCAGCGTTGGCGGCGTGAACATACCCTCGTAGCGCATGCGTTCGAACTGGATGCGGCAGTAGAGGTGATCGATGGGCGTGGTGCCCCAGGTATGCGCACCGCTGAACTCCTCCACCGCCTGCCCGGGAATCGAACCGAAGTCGGGCATTTGCGGCGAGAAGCGCTGAACCTCCGAGGTCCAGTCGCCTTCGATGGTGCCCTGGGGCACCGGTCGCTCCTCCAGGGGCAGCAGGGGCTCGCCGGTAGCGCGGTCGAACACGAATACCTGACCATATTTGGTGGCTTGTACCACGGCCGCACGGGGCCCCTCCGGGGTGGGGAAGTCGACCAGTGCCGGCTGGGCGCCCAGGTCGTAATCCCACAGGTCGTGGATCACCGTAGTGAATTTCCAGGCCACTTCGCCGGTATCGGCCTCGACGGCGACCAGCGTGGCGGTGAACTCATCCTCCTCGGGGCTGCGATCCCCGCCGTATTGATCGTTGGTGGGGTTGCCGGTGGGCAGATAGACCAGCCCCAGCTCATCGTCGGCCGATATGGCGGCCCATACGTTGGGCGTGCCGCGCGGATAGACCTCCCCCTCGGGGGGCTGTTCTCCGGGCGTCGTCCATACCGCGTCCCAGGTCCACTGCCACTCACCGGTGATCGCGTCAAAGGCACGCACGGCACCGGAAGGGGCATCGCGGCGCTGATTGTCGGTGACCTGATGGCCGACTACCACCACGCCATTGACCACCATTGGCCCGGAGGTGTTGGAGAGCAGCCCGGGCGCCTGGGGGTCCATGCGATCGTAGAGATCCACCGTCCCCTCCTCGCCGAAGTCGGTACACAGGCTGCCGTCGCTGGCGTCCAGCGCCATCAGACGCCCATCCAAGGTGCCCAGCAGAATGCGTCGCGGGCACTGTTCCACCGGTTCGGCGGTCTCGAAGTAGGCCACCGAGCGACAGGTGGTCGAGAACACATGCTCCAGGGCATCCTCGTCGACCTGCGGATCGAAGTGCCACTGCTGTTCACCGGTGGTGGGGTCCAGGGCGAAGACTTGATTGCTCTGCGAGCAGACGTAAAGCGAGTCGCCGATCTTCAAGGGAGTGTTCTGAAAGGCATACGGGGCGTCTTCGCTGGGCGGCTCGTCGCCGGTATTGAACTCCCAGGACTTCTCCAGCCGCGAGACGTTGTGCGGGGTGATCTGGTTGGCAATGGAGAAGCGCTGGGCCAGGTTGCTGCCACCGTAGGCGATCCAGTCGGTGGAGTCAGGCGTCTCGGCGTCACCGGCGTCGGCGACCGTCGAATGAGTGCCGCCTACCTCGACATGCGCATCCATCAGCAGCATCGCCATGCCCACGGCGAGCCCGGCCAGCACGATGATGCCCAGATAGCGCGAGACTGCAGGTGGCAAGGCGCCGGCACGCCGATAGAGTGCCGGTAGCAACAACAGCGCCACGATCATCAGGCCCAGCAGCAGGCCTGTCCGTGCCAGCAGGTCCACCTGCCATACCGGCATCCAACCTTTGCCGGCTATCTCCCACAGCGACCAGGCGAAGGTCGCCACCACGGTGGCTACGTAGAGCCAGACCCCCACGGGGGCGGTGCGAAATACCAGTACCGCAGACACCAGGATGGCGATGCCGGCGAGAATGAAATAGGGCGAGCCGCCCAAATAGACGAGATAACCGCCGCCCACAATCATGGGCAGGCTGAGTAGTGCCAGTATGCTAGCGAGGGCAAGGAGCGCCCAGCCAGCGAATCCTCGATGCGGTTGATCACTCATGGCTGTCCCTGTCGTCTGGATCGTTATCTGGATTGTTGTCCGGTGCCGCGGCAGCCTCACTCGAACGCTGGGTATGCCTGATAAAGCTAGGCCACCCATGAGCCCATCACCAGTACTGCATAGACTGGATGTCGAAAGTCACCCTGTCCGGATAAAACTTGCCGCGCCTGGTTGCGTTCCATAGAGTCAAGTGAGGACACCCGCCATTGGCGTAGACTGGAGGCAACGGATATGCCCACACCCTCGGACGAGGACCGCTACGGCAGTTCCAAGACACACAACCTGTTTGGGGTTCCGGTTCAGCGAGCCGTTTTCCTACCCGCAGCCTTCGTGATTCTGTTACTGGTTGCATTTGGTACGCTCTATCCCGACGAGTTGGAGGCAGGCGCAAGCTTCGTGCAGGATGCCATCGCCAACAACCTCGGCTGGTTCTACCTGCTGGCGATGAATGCCTTTCTTGTCCTGGCGCTCTATCTGATCTTCAGTCGCTTCGGCAGTATCCGCCTGGGGGGTGAGGACGAGCGTCCGGAATTCTCCAACTGGGGTTGGTACTCGATGCTCTTCGCGGCAGGCACCGGGGTAGGGCTGCTCTTCTATGGCGTGGCCGAGCCCATCTCGTTCTTCGGCGAGCCGCCCTTTGGCGAGGCCGAAACCGAGCAGGCCGCCCGAGATGCACTGGCGCACAGTTTTTTCCATTGGGGATTGCACGGTTGGTCGATGTACGGGCTGGTGGGCCTTGCCCTGGGCTACTTCTGCTACAACCGTGGGCTGCCGCTGACTGTGCGCTCGGCGTTCGTGCCGCTGCTTGGGGATCGCGTCAAGGGCGTCATCGGCAACGGCATCGACGCGATGGCGGCCATCGGTACCCTGATTGGTGTGGCCGTATCGCTGGGGCTTGGGGTAAGACAGATGAACACCGGCCTCGAGCATGCCTATGGTCTTCCCGATAACATAGGGGTCCAGCTTGGGTTGATCGCCGCGATTACCGGGGTGGCCATGCTCTCGGTCCTCTCGGGCCTGGCCAAGGGGATCCAGCGGCTCTCCAAGCTGGCACTGATCATCGGTGCCTTGCTGCTGCTCTATGTCGCCATCGTCGGGCCAACCCAGTTCCTGTTTCATGCCCTGCTGGAGAGCGCCGGGGTCTATCTTCAACAGATTTTTAGCTTGGGCACCTATACGGAAGCCTTCAAGCCGCCGGAGGAGGAGAACTGGCAAAACGAGTGGACCCTCTTCTACTTCGCCTGGTGGATCTCCTGGTCGCCCTTCGTCGGCATGTTCATCGCGCGTGTCTCCAAGGGGCGCACGCTGCGCGAGTACCTGCTTGGTGTGCTGCTGGTGCCGACCCTCGTCTCCATGCTGTGGCTGACGGTGATGGGCGGCTCGGCGCTGTTCAGCGAACTCTATGAGGGCACCGCCCTGATCGATGCCGTCGATGAGGATCCGGCGCTGGGGTACTTCGTCTTCCTTGAGAACTTCCAGGTGCCGGAGTGGATGGTACTGGCCAGCATGACCTTGATGATTGCCGCCGTGGCGATCTTCTTCGTCACCTCGTCGGACTCCGGCTCGTTGATCATCGACATCATCAGTTCCGGTGGCGATCAGGACCCGCCCAAGATCACGCGCATCTTCTGGGCAACCATGGAGGGGCTGGTGGCCGGCATATTGCTGATGGCGGGGGGACTCGAGGCCCTGCAGTCGGTGGCCACCATCTCCGGGTTGCCCTTCGCCTTCATCCTGCTACTGATGTGCATGGGGCTCTATCTGAGCTTGCGACGTAACGAGCATCCTTCGTCATCGGGAAAGCAATGACATGACCATGTCCCTAGCGATGTCCCGGCATCGCTAGGGGCTCCCTGCGTTGCGAGCTCAGCCTGATGGCCCGCTTTGTCTCATAGATAGATCCCCGCACCTGGTCCGATCGGCAAGCCCAGCACCGCGAACAACACCAGCAGCCCGATCCAGGCGGACAGGAAGATGAGCGTGTAGGGCAGCATCAGCGAGATCAGCGTGCCGATGCCGGCCTCCTTGTTGTACTCGCGCATGAAGGCCAGCACGATCAGGATGTAAGGGTTGAGTGGAGTGATGATGTTGGTCGAGGAGTCTGCGATGCGATACGCCAGCTGGATGAAGGCGGGGTCGTAATCCAGCAGCATGAACATCGGCACGAAGATCGGCGCCATCAATGCCCACTGCGCCGAGCCGCTGAAGATCAGCAGGTTCAGAAGGGCCGCCAACAGCGTAAAACCAATGATGACGGGGAGTCCTGTCATGTTGATATTGATCAGGAACTCGGCGCTGTTGACCGCCACCCAGATGCCCAGGTTGCTCCAGTTGAAGTAATTGATGAACTGCGCAGCCGCGAAGATCAGCACGATATAAGCCGACATGTCCTTCATCGCCAAGCCCATGAATGCCGGTATGTCCTTCGACTTCTCGATGGTGCCGACGGTCTTGCCGTAGGCGACGCCCACGATGATGAAGAACAAAAGAATGACCGGTACGATACCGCTCAGAAACGGCGAGGGGATGATGCCGCCATCCTCGTTTCGGAGCGCCGAGCCCGGCCAGAACAGGATGAGGACGACCAGGCCGCTGAAGACCAGCGCGGCGATGCCTGCATTGCGAAGCCCTCGATTCTCGATTGCCGAGACCGGCTCGAAGCTGTTTTTCAGCTCCCCCTTGTAGCTTCCAAGTTTTGGCTCGATGAGTCGCTCGGTGATCTGAGCGCCTAGGAAGGCCAACACGAAGACAGACAGTGACATGAAATACCAGTTGGCGACTGGGGTGACGACAATGGTGTCGTCGATGGCGCGGGCGGCTTCCGTGGAGATGCCCGACAGGAGCGCATCGGTGCCGGCAATCAGAATATTTGCCGTGAAGCCTGCTCCAGTGCCGGCGAACCCCGCTGCCAACCCCGCCAACGGGTGGCGCCCCACGGTATAGAAGACCATGGCCGCCAGCGGCGGTACCAGAACGAAGGCGGCATCCGAGGCGATATTGCCCATGATGCCGATGAAGATGACCGCATAGGTGATCAATGACCTGGGCGCGTTTAGGATCGACTTCTTGATCACCGCCTCCATCAGTCCCACCTTGTCCGCCAGGCCAATGCCCAGCATCATCGACAGCACCAGGCCAAGGGGGGCAAAGCCGGTAAAATTGCTCAGGGTATTGCCCAGGATGTACTGAATTCCTTCCCCGGAGATCAGGCTCCTGATCGCCAGCTCCTCGCCCGTGCCCGGGTGAACGACGGTCGTGCCTACCAGGCTGATACCCCAGGAGAGCAGCATGACGATCAGGGCGAGATAGACGAAGATGAAGAATGGATCAGGGAGGCGATTGCCCCATTTCTCGATAAACCCTAACCAGCCCGACATTTCTTGTTGTTGTGCCATGCTTACGTTCCTTTTCAGGTAGTTTCAGGTAGTGGCTTGATTTATTTATCCATCACGACCGGCTTTCGTTACCTTCGTTCAAGTAATCGACCGTGCTTATGATCGTTTCGATACCGGCAAGAATCGACGCTTCCGAGATATCGAATTGGGGGTGGTGGTGCCCGGCCGGCAGCGGACTTGCAAAGATCATGAAAGTGGCAACCCCGCCCTGCTCCTGAACGCGCCTCATCATGTAGGTCACATCCTCGGAGGCGCCCAGCGGCAAGTAGGTCCTGACATCCTTGACGCGGCTCGCCCGTGCAGTGGCCGCCTTGACGATGTCATTCCAGATCTCATCGGAGGTCGCCTCGATGGCGCGTCCGACGAACTGGATATCGACCTTCACGTCATGCAGGTCCGCACTGGCCTGAAGCATGCGTTTTGCTTCCTGCTGCATGTAGTCATCGAGCGCCGTGGTCTGCCCACGTGTTTCGATCAGCATCCTGGCATGGTCCGCAATGATGTTGCGGCCGGTACCCGCTTCCAGCTTGCCTACATTGACGCGGGTCGCGCCGCCCTTGTGACGTGCGATGCCATGCAGATGCAGCGTGGCGGAAGCTGCCGCCAGCAAGGCATTCTTCCCTTCGTTGGGCTCAAGGCCCGAGTGGGCCGACTTGCCGTGGTATTCGACATTCAGTTTCGAGCTCGCCAGAAAGCCATGGCTGGTGGCGCCGATGACCCCCTCCTCGGCATCGACAATGCCTAGGTGGCCGCTCATGAAGTAGTCGACCGAATCCAGCCAGCCCTTCTCGACGATCGCCTTGGCGCCTCGCCCCCCCTCTTCGGCAGGTTGAAAGATGATCGTGTAGGTGCCCTTCAAGCGCTCCCGGTGCGCTGCCAGATAGCGAGCCAGGCCGACCCCGATCGTGGCGTGACCATCATGGCCGCAGGAGTGCATGACGCCCTTTCGGGTGGAAGAGAATCCTTCCCGGTAAGGGAGGTGCGACTCCTGTTGGCTTTCGATTATTGGGAGCGCGTCGATATCGAAACGGAAGGCGAAGTGGGGACCCTCCCGGTGGGTATCCAGTTGGGCGATGAGTCCGGTATGGCCGCCCCGCATCGGTGCCAGGAAATCCTCCGGCACCCCCTGCTCGAGTGCGCGTGCTTCATTCTCTTGCAGGAGCTCGTCGGGCGGGACGCCCATGCGTGCGTCACTGATCAGAACCTCTTTGCCGAAGTGAAAATCGAACGGCAGGTGCTTCAACTCCTCGTATATCTGAAAGGTCGTCCAGTACTCGGTAAACCCCTCTTCCGGGTTCCTGTGCAGCCGTCTTCGTAGCGCAATCAGCTTTGCTGCCTCGTCATTCAGAAATTCGCTCGCTAGCTCAGCCATCTGCATCTCCTTCTCGCAATGAGTGCTCCCAAGCATGATAGACGGCTCGCGTCGCGCCACGGTAGGTATTGCCAAGCATCAATGTTTATAGACAAGCAAGCGTCATGCCAGAAAGTGCATCGGCCATGACTGTGCAAATAACTTGACGCCTAATGAGCGTTGGCCAATGTTAGAACTGACAAGGAGTTGTCCGTTAGGCAGCAGGCCAAGGAGAGAGTGATGAGTGATAACAATGGCAGACGCAGTCCCGATGAGATAGAGACCGAGATCCATGAAACGCGTGCCAAGCTCGACAACACCTTGACTGAATTGGAAAACAGGTTATCGCCAGCCAAGATCATGGACTCTGCCTATCATCACTTCCGCAATGGTGGAGCAAATGAGTTCTTTGCCAGCCTCGGCAAGACGATCAAGGAGAACCCCGTACCATTCTTGGTAACGGGCATCGGGCTTGGATGGCTGGCGTTATCGCATTGCCAAAGCGAGGTGAGACAGAACAAGGGTGATGGTATCGTCGGTACTTCAATCACTCGATAGGAAGCGTCATGTCCCGGAAGATCTACTGCACAGCGAGCTTCAAGCCCAAGCCCGGCAGGGAGGAGGCACTGTTCAAGGCACTACAGAGTCTAGAGCCCAATGCCCATCGCGAGGATGGCTGCCTGCTCTACACCGTGACGCGTCATATCGACAATCCGTTAGCCCAAGGCCGCAGTTATCCCATCGTGTTTCACGAAATATGGGCCAATCGCGGCGCCTTCGAAGCACACTGTCAGCGCAGCGAGATTCGTGACTTCTTCGCCTCCCAGCTCGAATCGTCGGACGGAGACATCGAAGATGCCAATGTCTGCGTCTATAGCGATGAGCCGCTCGATTACGACGCCCCGCAGCTCCAGAGTTGATCGAAGAAGGGACAAGACACGACAAAGGCCCGCGGCTGCGGGCCTTTGTCGTGTCAGTCTGGAGTGAATTCCCCTTTGTCATTGGTTATTGGGCTCATCCCCGCTTTGAGTCCCTTCGGCGCCCTCAATACCCGCTGCACCGGCTTCGTCGGTATCGGCCGAGATTTCCTCCTCGCCAGCGCCGGGATAGTCTTCGGCGTCGTCTCCATTTTCAGCAGCTTCAGTATCCAGCTCCATATCGGCATCGTCACTCTCCATCTGACCGGCAGCAGGCTCGTACTCCTCTTCGGTATTCTCCTCCTGCGAAAATGCGAAGGGGCTGACTGCCAGGCCGACCGATATGCCGAGAATCCCGATCCGCTTCAGAAACGCTTGAGACATCATGATCAATCTCCTTATTGTCGTGCTGGGCTGCGACTCCTTTCAGCTGGCTATCCGGTAGCCAGGACGGCCCCGGGTAAGAGCCTTGCCTAAGTGTAGATCATCCTCGCGATGGTGAAGGGCAGCCGAGCCACGACTTGACGCCTGACGAAACGGTAGCCAGCCTAAAGAGGATAGGTAAGCTCCAAAGTCCTAGGTTGGTACGATTGAGTGGGTATGAAATAGACCGAAAAGCAGCAGGAAGGAGTTCATCCAGCAGAGTGCAGATGAGGCCAAGGAGGCAATGACATGAGCCAGAGCAAACGCAGCCCGGAACAGATCGAAGCCGAGATCAAGCAGTCGCGTGCCCACCTGAACGACACCATGCATGCGCTTGAAGACCGGCTCTCGCCGAGGCGGGTCAAGCAAAGGGCCTATCACTATGGCCATCACAATGGTATCAATGAATTCTTCTCCAATCTTGGCCAGGAGATACGCCAGCACCCGCTACCGTTCCTGGTGACTGGAGTCGGGCTTGGGTGGCTGTTCATGTCCCAGCGCAAGGCGAGCCAGCAGGCCCAACGCCACCGTGCCAACTACCGCACGGCAGGCCAAGGCGAGGCGCTGGCAGCGGCAAGGCAGGCAGCGCCGCAACGGATGGTGGCGACTCATCTGGGCACGCAGCAGGGCAGGGCAAATCCGTCCCAACACCGCCCCGATGTGGTGGGGGTGGCAACGCATCTGGGCACCGGCCAAGGCTGGAACGGGTACGTACGATCCGCCTAATATTCAACTCGTCATGTTTCGGTAGTCATCAGGCAAGATGATCGAGCACCCGTGCAGGTCACGGGTGTTTTTGTGCGCCTGACGACAGGACGATCTCCAGGAATTCTGAATTCTCCGTTCCCCAAGTCCTGCCATGCTTAAGTTATCGCCGTCCCGACCAACATGACATAATGGCCGGTCAGTCAATGTGTTCTCAAATGCCTTCGATGGAGCTCACCCCTTGTATCATCCAGCCACGTCTCAAGAGATCTACCGCCACCTGGCTGATAGTCTCTCCGTTGTCATGGATGATGACTTCTACGATCGTCTGGCCGAGTCTCTGGCGACGATTCTTTCGGTCAGGCACGTGATGCTGGCACGTTTCGAACCCGATGGTGCCCATGCCCGTACACTGGCCATGTGGTCAAGGGGTCGGCTGATCGAGAATTTCGTTTACCCGCTTGCGGGGACGCCCGGCGAACAGTTGACCGGCCATGAGCCATACTACTTTTCCGATGTCTGTCAGCAGTTTCCTGACGACACCACGCTTGCCGGGCTAGAGGTCGAGACCTATATCGGCATGCCGATAGCCACGCCCGATGGGAGAGCGCTGGGATGGATCGCGGCGATGGATGAGGGTGCCATCGATACCGTCTCCCATATCGAGGAAATCCTGCGTATCACGGCCGTCCGTATCGGAGCCGAACTGGCACGCCAGGAGGCTGAAGCCCTCAATCGTGAGCAGTTATTCACTATCCGTCGTGCGCTCAAATTGCTGAAAAGTTGCAACGAGGCGCTGATCAGTGCCGACAACGAGCAGCAGTTGCTTGAGGAGGTCTGTCATCTGGCAGTAAAGATTGGCGGCTATCGCATGGCCTGGGTCGGCTATGCTCAGCAGGACGAGTCGCGCAGCATCGTGCCTCAGGCCTGCTCCGGTTTCGAGGAGGGGTTTCTTGCCAGGCTACAGCTGAGCTGGTCGGAGCATCAGGCCAATGGACGCGGGCCGGGAGGCAGGACGGTGCGCAGTGGCAAGCCCACGGTCATCAGCGATCTGACCAGCGATCCCGCCTGTGTCTCGTGGGGCAGTATGACGCTAAGCCAAGGCTATCATGGGATCATCTGCCTGCCGCTCAAGCAGGGAGAGCGCACCTTCGGCATTCTTACGCTGTATCACCACAAGGGCTATCCCGTACGCAGCGACGAGTTGCAACTGCTCATGCATCTCGCCGATGACCTGGCCTTCGGCATCGATATCCTGCGTACCCGTCTCGAGCAGCAACGCATTCAGCGCGCAGTGATGCATATCGCCTCGGGAGTCTCGACGCGCAGTGGCGAAGAGTTCCTCGATCACCTGACCATGAACATGGCCGAGGCACTGAATGCTGACCTCGCGTTCATCGCTCGGCTCGACCCCGACGATCCTCAGCGGGCTCATACGTTGAGTCTCGTCATGGAGGGTCGGCACCAGACCAACTTCAGCTACTACCTGCCCGGTGCGCCCTGCGAAGATGTGATGAAGGAGATCGAGTGCATCGTCCATCAGGATGCCCACCAGCGGCTACCGGTAGAGGGTCGTGACATGCTGCACTGGGTCCAGGGCTATGCCGGGCGGCGCCTGGACAACTCAGCCGGTGAGCCGTTCGGCCTGCTGGGTGTGATGTTTCGCGAGCCACTCCAGGGCGTGGGCATGGTTTCCAATGTGCTCAAGATCTTTGCCGCCGGGGTGGCCGCCGAGCTCGAGCGTCAGCAGGATGAAGCACACATTCGCTACCTGGCCTTCCGTGATCCCAACACCGGGCTGCCCAATCGTGTCAATTTCATGCGACGTCTAGAGAGCGCCCTGGCCGACACCGAGCCGACGCGGCTGGCGTTGCTGTTCGTCGATCTCGATGGCTTCAAGGACATCAACGACACCCAGGGCCACGATGTCGGCGACAAGGTGCTGCACCAGGTGGCCAAGGGCTTCCAGCAATCGCTTGGCGACAATGAGTGCATTGCCCGCCTGGGGGGAGACGAGTTCGTGGTCATGCTCAATCCCGCCGAGGAAGCCACGGCACAAGACGCTGCCGAGCGCTTGCTGGCGACCCTCGATGCACCTCTGCATATCGATCAGCAAGTCTTCGACATCAGTGCCAGCATCGGTATCGCCTTCTTCCCAGACGATGCCGATACAGCGCGCGAGTTGCTCAAGCACACCGATATCGCCATGTATGAGGCCAAGCAGCAGGGCGGTAAGTACTGTTTCTACAAGGCGCAGATGGGACATGCCCTGGCTTCACGGCTATCGATGGCCAAACGCCTGGCCCTGGCGGTCGCCGAGGGCACCCTCAGCCTGAATTTTCAGCCCCAGGTCGAGCTTGCCACGCAGCGGCTGGTAGGAGCCGAGGTACTGTGCCGTTGGCACGACTCGGAGCTGGGCCAGGTCAGCCCGTCGGACTTCATTCCACTGGCCGAGGAGCGCGGTCTGATAAAGCCGTTGGGTAGCTGGGTGATCGATGCCACCTGCCGTCAGCTGGCCGTCTGGCGTGCCGCTGGACTGAGCATACCCGGCAAGCTTGCGATCAACGTTGCCTCGAAGCAGTTCGATGACGACGAACTGTTCAAGACGCTCCTGAATGCGTGCGAACGTCACCGCATTGCCCCCGGCCAGCTAGGGCTCGAGCTCACCGAGAGTGGCTTCATGAGCGATCCGGAGCAGGCCATCGCCATGACGCAATCGCTCAAGGCCATGGGATTTGAGCTCCATATCGACGACTTCGGTACCGGCTTTTCGTCACTTGCCTACTTGAAGCGCTTTGCCGCCGACAAGATCAAGATCGATATCTCGTTCGTCCGCGATATGCTCGAAGACGAAAACGACTACGCCATCGTCTCCACGATTATCGCCATGGCGCGCAGCCTGGGGCTGGCGAGCATTGCCGAGGGAGTCGAGACGCGTGAACAGGCCAACGCGTTGCTGAAGCTTGGCTGTCAGCAGGCGCAGGGTTACTACTACGCCAAGCCGCTGTCTGCCGAAGAGTTCTCACGACAGTGGCTGGTTAGGGCACGCAAGTCCTGTCGCGGTCTCGGCGTGTAGAGCGGCGGTGTGCACAGGGCATCGATATCTACTCTGGCCTTCGGCGCTGTGGATTGAGGCCTTTCGCCGTCGCTGTGCTGCTGATCGCCACGAAGGGAGATGTCATTGCGCGCAGCAGCGCCGAGTAATCGAGCCCGAAGCGTAGTTCGGTGCCGGGTGCCAGGCGGTGCCGGGTTTCCAGCACCAGGTGATCGCTGCCGGCACACCGAATGCGGCCTCGCCGATAGCCCCGTGTGGTGCCGTTGGCTTGGCCAGCGACTCGATGACGGGTACCACCAGGGTGAAGGCGTCGGAGTGCAGGCCGCTCAGCGGTATTCGTGTGAGGGGGTCGCAGCCCAGCAGGATCGACTCGCCGAGCCGCAGATCGTTGATACGGCCAGCGGGTGCTGCAAGAGCCCAGGCGAGGTTGGCCGAATTGCCGCCGGAAACGATCGCCAGATGCAGCCCCAGCTCGCTTTCGAGCAGAGTCACGAGCGCAGAGAGGTCGCCCATGTTGGCGACACTCGGCACGACCCCGGCACGGCATGCCAGGTTGGTACCCAGGCCGGCGAGCATGACATGCGGGGTCCGCGATATGTGCCGGGCGAAGTCGAGCACGTTGGCCGGCAGCACGCCCTCGCGCAGGTCGCCCAGTTCCACCATCAGCACCAGGCCATGAGTGAACACCCGCGAGCATGGCCTTTGCCACCTCTGGCGAGCCCAGGGTCGCCTTGGTGACCCCGGTGACATCGATACCGCGACCGGACAGGCGGGTGACAAGCGTGCGGGCGTTGTGCTCGATCTTGGCCAGATCGATCTCGATGCAGGGACAGGTCGCGCCATGTCCAGTGGCTGACGTGCTCGCAGGCAGCCGTATGTTTTCGTCACTCTGAGGAGGCATGGCGCCTGGCATATAGCCGGATACTCTTCAAAGATTGCACGATCCTATCTGATCGCCTCGGTCGATCTGCCGATCAGTGGCAAAGTGCTCGAGGCCAGTCCCGAGTCGCCCTACCTGGCCTGTGCCTTGCGAATCGATACCACTATCCTGGCCGAGCTACTGCTCACCATGCCGAAACAGCCTCATCGATATGCGCGACCAGCGCCTTCAGGCCGATGCGTAACGCCTCCGCATCGCTGATCAGGGTTTCCAGTTCGGCATGCGCTCGCTGCCAGATGGGATAGGCCTCGTGCAGCAGGGCGTGGCCCGCCGGGGTGAGGCGCAGGCGGCGCTTGCGCCGATCCTTCTCGTCGGGCGTGACGATGACCAGTTCGCGCCGCTCCAGTGGTTTGAGCAGCGCAGTCAGGGTGGTGCGGTCCATGGCGAGAAAACTCGCCGTCTCGCGCACCGTCGGCGGCTCCGGACGATTGAGCGACATCAGCAGGGAGAACTGGCCGTTGGTGAGCTCCAGCGGTCGAAATGCATCGTCGAAGTGCCGCGCCAGCGCCCGCGCGGCCCGCTGGGCATGGAGGCATAGGCAACTGCCGGCGACCTCGAGGGTGTGCTTAGGAGAAAATGTGGTGTCGGTCATCTTGCAAATATGTTGATATCAACCTATAAGGGATTCAGTGCGCAGTTTGCACTTCTCTTTTCGATAATGGAAGCGCTATGGAGGAATGCATCATGACATACGTGGATGGCTTCATTACCCCGGTACCCAACGGCCGGTTGGATGACTACAAGACGCTTGAGAGCAAGGCGGGCGAGATCTGGAAGAAGCATGGCGCGCTGGAGTACGTCTCCTGTGTAGCCGACGACACCCCCTACGGCGAGGTGACCTCCTTTCCGCGCGCTGTCCAGGTGAAGGATGACGAGGTCGTGGTCTTTTCCTGGATCGTCTACGAATCCCGCGAGGCGCGCGACGCCATCAATGCCAAAGTGATGGAGGAGTTCAAGAGCAGCGGCTTGTCCAAAGCGTTCGAGCAGGATCCTCCCTTCGAGGGCAAGCGCATGATCTGGGGCGGATTCAAGCCGTTCCTGGGGCTATAGGATCAAGAACACGCCGCTGGCCAAGGACGGCAGCATGGGATTCGACTTCGCCGGCCTCTATACCCGGATCGTGCCGCATGAACGGATCGAATACGCGTTCGGCGATCGCACGGCCCAGGTCGAGTTCGCCGATGGCCCGCAAGGCGTACAGATCTGGCTGGAAGTCGTGACCGACGATATCGAGCGAGCGTCCGAATGCTTGAAGGAGAAGAGATGCCATCGCCGCGACGAGATCGAGCCCCTGCCGGCAGGGGTCGAGGCGTTCTGGATATCCAGCCCGTCCAACATCATCCATCTGGCATCTGGCATCTGGCATCTGGCATCTGGCATCTGGCATCTGGCATCTGCCGTCAAGCCGGCATGACAAGGCCATCAACGTCACGGTGAATGGCTCATGCCACCATGCGGGTGCCATGGCGGACGACGAACATGAAAAGGTGAGGTCATGCTCAAACCCATTACCCCACATCTGTGGTTCGATACCCAGGCCCGGGAAGCCGCGGCGTTCTACTGCTCGCTGTTTCCCGAGTCGCGCATCGAGCATGTCTCGACGCTACGCGGCACGCCCTCCGGGGAGGTCGATGTCGTCTCCTTCACCCTAGCCGGGCAGCCTTTTCAGGCGATTTCGGCGGGGCCTTTCTTTACCTTCAACCCCAGTCTCTCTTTTATCGTCCACTTCGTCCCTTCCCGTGACGCCGATGCACGCAAGCGGCTGGATGCCACTTGGGCGGCGCTGGCCGATGGCGGGCAGGTATTGATGCCACTGGACGAATATCCCTTCAGTCCGCACTACGGCTGGGTGCAGGACCGCTACGGACTCTCCTGGCAATTGATCCTGATCACGCAGGATTGCCCTTCGGCAATGGAGCCCTACCCGGTACTGGTGCCATCGCTGCTGTTCACGGGAGGCGTCTGCGGCAAGGCCGAGGAAGCCGGCGCCTTCTACCGTTCCGTCTTTCCCGGCTCCCGGGCGGGGGAGGTCGCGCGCTACCCGGCGGGGCAAGCGTCCGATCGGGAAGGCACGCTGATGTTCTCCAACTTTCGCCTTGGCGACACCTGGTTCGCCGCCATGGACAGCGCTTTCGAGCACGGTTTCGGCTTCAACGAGGCGCTCTCCTTCGTCGTGCCCTGCCGCGACCAGGCCGAGATCGATGCCTACTGGCAACGGCTCTCCGCCGTGCCGGAGGCCGAGCAGTGCGGCTGGTGCAAGGACAAGTACGGCGTCTCCTGGCAGATCGTGCCGGCCGAGCTGGAGGAGATGCTGCGCGACGCCAACCCGGCAACGCTGGATCGTCTCACCCAGGCGTTCCTCGGCATGAAGAAATTCGACTTGGCGGCCCTGCGCGCGGCACGCGGTTGAGTCGCCGGCGCGGCTGCCTGCTCAAGGATGGCATTTGCATCCATGAGTACAAGGAGCGGCCGTTGCACGCCAAGATCGCGATAGTCGATCACCAATGGTCGACGGTGGGCTCGAGCAATCTCGACCCGCTCAGCCTCTCCCTGAACCTGGAAGCCAACCTGTTCATCCGCGATGCCGGGCTCAACCGGGAGATCCCCGCCCACCTGACGGAACTCATCGAGAGCAGTTACCAGATGGTCACGCCCAGCACCATGTGGCCTCCAGTGGGATACTCGCCGCCCTGATCGGCTACCGCGCCCTCTATTTCCTGGTTCCCCTGGTGGTGGCGCTGCTGGTCTATCCGCTCCTGGAGCGGCGAGCGGAAAGCGCAAGCTGGCGGACAGACGACAGGAGTCGCCGTCGAGGTGGCGTTGCGGGATTGGAATGCGCCGGGGAGGGAGGCCTTGGCCTCTCACACCGCCGGGTCGTTCTCGAACTCATCGTGCAACCACGCCAGTAGCGCCTGCGTTTCACGGCGCAGAAAGGTGCCCTGGCGGGTATACAGCGAAAGCGCATCGCTGCGCGGCAGGCTTTCGCGGACCGGGCGGATCAGTTCCCCGGCATCGATCAGCCGCTGGGCGGTACGCCGCCAACCAAGCGCGATGCCGTGGCCCTCGAGCGCGGCCTGCAGCATCAGCGGGTAGCTATCGAAGACCATGCCCGTATCGCCGGCAATGTCGACACGGCCCATGGCCTGGAACCAGCCAGGCCAGTCCATCCAGTCAGGCGACTCCGCCTTGTGATGTAACAAGCGGTAGCGGGGCAGGGCGTCGATGCTCAGCGGTCGCTGGCCCTCCGCCAGGTAGCCCGGAGCGCAGATCGGAAAGATTTCGTCGCTGGCCGTGAAGACCAAGGGGTGATTGCCGCTGGGGCGACCGGTGCTCTGCAGTGCCACGTCGAAGTAATCGCCAAAGGTGGTGACGGGATGGTTGGACGTGGCCAACCGGATCGCCAGTTCTGGGTGGCGGCGGCTGAACGATGCCAGCCGGGGCGTCACCCAGTAGAACGCCTCGCACAGTTGGCAGAACAGCACCACCTCGTCCGCTCGGGCATCGCCACGTAGCGTCGAGGCCTGGCTGGCGATCCCCTCCAGCGCACTGCTCACCGTGCGCCCAAACTCACGCCCGGCCGGCGTCAAGAACACTCCGCGGTTGCGACGCTCGAAGAGCGCCACGCCCAGGTCGTGTTCCAGGGCGCGGATCTGGCGGCTGATGGCCGCCTGGGTGATGTGAAGCTCCTGTGCTGCCCGCGAAAAACTCTCCAGCCGGGCCGCGGCCTCGAACGGCAGCAGGGCGGCGAGCGGGGGCATGCGCTTGCTGAGACGATTCATAACCTGAGCTCATGTATGGCGACCGAGAAGTCGTTTGTGGCGAAGTGGCACTCAGCCACATTCTAGCGCGGAATCCTACCTTGAGGAGGCCGCCATGAAAGGCTTTTATGCAGACGAAGATGATTCCCGGATCGGTATCATGCTGATCGTTGGGGCGGTTTTCCTGCTCTCGTTCTCCGATGCATTGATTAAGTATTTGAGTGACGGCGTATCGCTCTGGCAGCTCTATCTGGCACGTTCGTTCATCGCCGTGCCATTGCTGCTGTGGTTGCTGCTGCGCCATGGTGGGGTGAAGCGCTTGCGACCCCGCTCGTTTCGCTGGGTGGCCCTGCGCAGCGCACTATTGATCACGATGTGGCTCTGCTACTACGCGGCGCTACCGCTCATGCCCTTTTCCGTGGCGGCAGTGGTGTTCTACACCTCGCCACTGTTCATGGCGCTGTTCTCGCCGCTGCTGCTGGGCGAAGCCGTTGGCGCCAAGGGCTGGGCGGGTATTCTGATCGGCTTCTGTGGCGTGCTGGTGATGCTGCGCCCCGATGGCGACGCGTTCTCCCCGGCCTTGTTGCTGCCGCTGCTGGCGGCGGTCTGTTACTCCCTGGTGTCGATCGTCACGCGTCGCTATTGTCACCACGAGCGGCCAGTGGTGCTCTCGCTGGGCTTGAACCTGGGGTTTCTGATCGTTGGCGCTGGCGTTTCAACGCTGCTGGCTCTCTGGCCACCTTCGCCAAGCGACGTGGCCAGCCATCCGTTCCTGCTCTCCGGCTGGCAACCGCTGGGCCTGCGCGAATGGGGTCTGCTCATCGTACTGGGGTTATTGATCGTAGTGGTCAGCATCGCCGTGGCCCGGGCGTACCAGGCGGCACCGGCCCCTCTAGTTGGTGCCTTCGATTACGGTTATCTGCCGTTCGCCGGGCTATGGGGCTTGGTACTCTTCGCGGAAGTGCCCGACGCGGCAACGCTCACCGGCATGACGCTGGTCGCCGTGGCGGGCATGCTGGTCTTTCAGCAGTCGAGAATACCGGCTAGGCGGTACGATTGGGTGGCCGATGCCTCACTCCGCACATCCGAGTCGAACCTCGAGGAGTGGCGGGTCATAGCGCCGGTAGTCATGACAAGAAAAACCCCTCCCGCTGGGGAGGGGTAAGCTCAAGCTAGGGAATATCAGTCGTCGTTGACGGCCATGAAGCGAGTCTCGCCGGTACGCACCTCATCCCAAGCCTGGGCGAGGGTGTAGCCCTGGCGGGCATCGATCGTGTCAAGTACCTGGACGGCATACTGCAGGGACTCTCTGCCCTTCAGGGCAACCACCAGCTTGGCAAGATCCAGCTTGCTGAAGGAGTTGGCGATAAGGTCGGCTTGCTGGGTCAGTTGGATGCAGTTCATGGTTCAATCCTCATGCGTATTGGGGCTGCCATCTATGATGGCGTTCTGGTGCCTTAGCTACTCATGCCGGGCCGGGTAAGTGCCCAATGCTGCAACTGCGACAGGGTCACAGGCGTTCCAAGACCTTCGCTTCTGGCGCCTGGATCAAAGACATGCATGGCGCTCAGGTTGTCTGTAGCCGGGGGCAGGCTAGTGAATCGAGATAGCGATACCCTGTCCTGAACCGTGACTTCACTATGATCCAGGTCGAGACATCTCACAAAGCGCCATTAGATGCAGGAGTCGTTGTAGCCTGACTACATGAGGGCCATTGCGTATCAAGGCAGGTAGCGGGGCTACGAAGAAGGCAGGGGCTTCTTGTCCCAGGGGCTGAAATACTCGAGTGCACGGTTACTAGGACTATCATGCCGACGGTGTGACATCTTGTCCGGCGGACGCAGGCATATGGAGGGATTCGTATGACCACGCTTCCCCGGTCGGATGCTCGGTTGCACGGCCGCTACAACTTTGAACAGCAGCGCAAGCGCGCCAAGGAGCTGCTCAAGGCCGCCCGCGCCGACGAGCCGGCCGCTTTAGCACGTGTTCTCCAGCACATCCCGCCGCGTGAGGCGCCGCTGAAGCTCGCCGATGCCCAGTTCATCATTGCCCGCGAGTACGATTTTCCCAGTTGGCCGAAACTCAAGTCACATATCGAATCGCTCGACATTTCTCGGCGCAAGATAACCGAGCGCGGCGACCGCGATATGGCCACGCTGCATGTTCGCTGCGGCTCGGATATCGAGCACACCCTGCGCAGCGCCGGCTTTCAGGGCAACTTCCTGGAGTTCTCCGATCCCTTCTGCATCGGCCCGCTGCAGAATCTTCCGTCCGAGGAGTTGATGCGGCTGCGCGCCCGCTTCCTGTCGGAGCTCTCCGGCATGGCCGAGCGCGACGCCCTGGCCCGGCTACGCAAGGGCTACGCAGCATTGGACGACCTCCAGCGCTATGAGCGCCTCGTGCTGTGGTTCGAACACGACAGCTACGACCAACTGATACTCGCCTACCTGCTGCATCGCCTGCATGCGAACCCGCCCAAGGCCAGAATCGAACTGGTGGCGGTAGAGTCGGTGCCCGGCGTGGAACGCTTCATCGGCCTCGGCCAGCTCGCCCCGGACCTGCTCGCCTGGCTGTGGCACCAGCGCCGCCTTGTAAAGACGCCGCTGCTCGAGCTGGGCACTCAAGCCTGGCAGGCCCTCACGGTGGAGGAACCCGAGCCGCTGCAAGTATTAGTCGACACCGGCACGCCGGCAATGCCGATGATGGGCCGTGCTCTGGCACGCCACCTGCAAGAGCGGCGCGCACCGGACACTGGCCTCGGCCTGACGGAGCGACTCACGCTAGAGATCGTGCGCGACCACGGACCGCTGCCGGTGGGTAAGGCGTTCTCGTTACTGATGCGCGAGTACGAACCGCTGCCTTACCTGGGCGATCTGATGTTCTGGTGGTTACTCCAGCCGCTTGCCACCGCACCGCAAGCGCTGCTCCATATCAGCGACACTCACCAAGAGTGGTCTCACCGACAGCTTACCCTCACGCAGCGGGGGCGGGCCGTGCTGGGGGCAGGCAGTGTCTGTCAGAATCGGGCTTGAGAATGCAGCCGTTTACACTGCATCGCACCTGCCTGGACTGATGGGGCGCATGGAGTTGTGGATTCATGGTCACGTTCATGAAGTAGTGGACCGTGCAGTTGCCGGCACCGCGCTTAGGCGCGCCGCGTGTCTCACCGAACCCAACGTGTAGGGAAGGTGTACATCTCCGCGCTTATGCCTTGTCTGCATCGCTGATCGTCTGGATGACCTCGAAACCTTCGAACTTTGGCGGACCCAGGTAGAGCCCCTCGCGGCGGCTCTGGCCGGCGTTGGCATGCGCGGCGCGGAACGCCTCGGAGTGCGTCCAGGCCTCGAAATCCTGCCGCGACTTCCAGATGGTGTGAGACGCATAGAGAACGTGATCCTTCTCCTCGGGGCCACGCAACATGTGGAACTCGACGAAGCCAGGCAGCCCCTGCAGGTGGGTCTCCCGCTCCAGCCAGATCTGCTCGAACTCTTCGACTCTCTCGGGATTGACGCGAAAACGGTTCATGGCAATGAACATGGTGGGTTCTCCTTGTGGTCTGATTTCAATTGCGTCCGTGACGATGACACCTCCGGCGCGGTGGGGCAAGGCGATACGAGGTGCCGGGTAAAGGCCGCGCCTGGGAGGGCGGCGAGCATCACCTGCGGACATCACCGAACAGGGAAGTCGCCATGCAGGCCATCACCACCGAACGGCCGATCGGTGTCATCAGCGATACCCATGGATTGCTGCGCCCCGAGGCGCTGGACATGCTGGCGGGCTGCGGTGCGTGGCAACATCGACACTGCGCCCTGGGCCGAAACGCTGCCAATGACCCGCGACCTCAACGTCAACGGCTGGCGCGGATCATGACAGGCTGACGGTTCCGGGCTGTGCGGCAGGCGTGTCGAGACGGAGGGCCCGCTACGATAGTGTGGCCTCGATGCGCTGGCGAAGCCTCTTGCCGCTCGCTTATGATGAAGTCGCCCGATCCGGGCGGTGCGCCTGGCAAGGCGCTTCCAAGTAAGGAGGTTGCCATGCGACTCAGGGTGCTGTCGGACCTGCATCTGGAACATTTCGAGGAGGGCCGCGAGCTGCCGGACGCGGAAGCGGATGCGGTGATTCTCGCCGGGGACATCCACCACCATGTACAGGGGCTGAGCTGGGCCGCCGAACGCTTCCAAGGGCTGCCAATCCTCTACGTGCCAGGCAACCACGAGTTCTATGCCGCTTGCATGCCTCAGCTGCGCCAGACGCTGTCAGACGAGGCCGAGCGGCTTGGCATTCATCTGCTCGACAACCGCTCGCTCACCCTCTTAGGCGTGCGCTTTCATGGCACGACGCTATGGACCGACTTTGCCCTCTATCGCGATAAGCCGGACCACGACCCCGCGCTGACCGAAGAGCAGGCCCACCAGCTGATGCCGGACTTCAGCAACATCGAGCAACCGGAGGGGGAGACCTTCACCCCCGCTGGGAGCCAGCGGCTGCATGCCGAGGCTCTCGCCTGGCTTGGCCAGGAGCTGGTCGAACCATTTACTGGACCGCGGGTGGTGATCAGTCACCATGCGCCGCTGGCCGAGTGCATCCCGCCGCGCTACCGAGGCGATGCGCTGTCGCCAGCCTTCGCTTCGCACTTGCCGGCGATGATGGGACGCATGGACGTGTGGATTCATGGCCACGTGCACGAGCCGGTAGATCGCAGGGTCGCCGGCACGCGGGTGCTGGCAAACCCCGGTGGCTACCCGGGAGAGTTCGAGCCGTCCCTGTTCATACCCGACCTGGTCATCGAGGTGTGAGCGTCGCTCGGTGGACCTGAGGAGCCCGCTACCTTGGGTGGCATGCAATACCTCGCCGAATGAAAGATACTAAGCAGGTTAACTATCGACACGCATTGTGCGAGGCGACATGAATCCCACCATCGAACTGCTGAAATCCCACCGCTCGATTCGCAAATTCACCGACCAGAAGATCCCGCACGAGCGGCTGCTGGAATTGATTCGCGCCGGCCAGGCCGCCGCGACGTCGAGCCACGTTCAGGCCTACACCGTCATTCATGTGAAGAACCCCGAGAATCGGCAGAAGATCGCCGAGCTGGCGGGCGGCCAGGCGTACGTCGCGACCGCCTCCGATTTCCTGGTGTTCTGCGCCGACATGAAGCGCCCCACCGAAGCCTCCGAGCGTACCGGCGCCAACGTCGTGCGCGGTATGACCGAGCAGCTGCTGGTGGCCAGCGTGGATGCTGCGCTGATGGCCCAGAACGTGGCCATCGCTGCGGAATCCGAGGGCTTGGGCATTTGCTACATCGGTGGCATCCGCAACAACCCCCAAGAGATCAGTGACCTGCTGCAGCTGCCCGAGCACGTCTACCCGGTGTTCGGCATGTGCCTCGGCTACCCGGCGGTGGATCCGGACGTCAAGCCGCGCCTGCCGATGGAAGCGATTCTCAAAGAGGATGTCTACACCGATGACAGTGAACTAGTAGCCGCCTTCGACGACGCCATGCAGACCTACTACGGCCAGCGCACGGGCGGCAACAAGGACACCAACTGGTCCCGGAACCTGAGCCCGCTGTTCGACAGCAAGCTGCGCGCCCATATGCGCGAGTTTCTGACCAAGCGCGGCTTCGAGATGAAATAGAGGGGGCTGATGCTCTAGGCGGTCAGCCGCCGAACTTCTCGTTCTCACCCACGTTCGGTTTGGCGTCTTTCTTGACGTTGGCCTTGGCGAATTCATAGAGCTGGAACACCTTGCTCTCCTTGGCCTTCCAGTGCTCGCCCATGGTCACCTTGATTTCCAGCAGGGCGAGGTCCGGGTCGTCCTTGCCTTCGGTGAACCAGGCCGCGACGAACGGGTTCCAGTATTTCTCGATCAATTCGTGGTCATCGGTCAGGTTGGCCGTGCCCGAGAGCGACACGTACACACCCTCGTCCTGATCGGAAAAGCTCAGGCAGACGTCGTGATCCCGGTTGGTTTCCGACACCTTCTCGGCGCTGCGCCGGGTAAAGAACCACAGGGTGCCGTCATACTCCTTCTGCACCAGATGCATCGGCCGGGCGCGAGGCATCTCGTCGTCCAGCGTGACCAGCATGCCGACTTGGATCTCCTTGATCATCTTCCATATTTTTTGCTTGTGCTCAGGGCTGGACATGGGGTCAACCTCCTGTTGAATACGCTGCGGCGAATGGGTCATCACGCTGGCAGTGCCGAACATGACGAGAATCAGCCTAGCTACCCAGGGCAACCTCGGCAAATGGACCTTGCTTGACGCCGGGGGCGGGCGCAGCACGCGCTACCGAGTGGCGCTCGATAGCGAAACGGGTATCGTAAGCGAAAGCCACCGGGGAGAAGATGCCGATGCACCAGGGAAGCTGCCTGTGCGGCAAGGTCCGCTACGAAGTCAGCGGCGAGATCGATGAAGTCTCCATGTGCCACTGCACGCAGTGCCAGAAGGCCCAGGGCTCCGCCTTCGCCGCCGTGGCGCACATCCGCTCGGCCGACTTTCGCATCACCCAGGGCGCGCAGTACCTCAAGGAGTACCGCGCCACACCGAACAAGGCGCGGGTGTTCTGTGCCGAGTGCGGCAGCCCGCTTTACAGCGCCCGCGACGACCTGCCTGACACCAAGCGGCTGCGGCTCGGCAGCCTGGATACCCCGGTGTCACCTAGCAAGCGCTACCACGCCTGGGTATCGTCCAAGGCCGAGTGGTTCGGGCTTGCCGACGAGCTGCCCAAGTTTGAGAAGTTTGTGCAGTAAATAGGGCTAAAAATTGCTCTGACGGGGCTAAATAGTCGCTGTCGTTTTATGAAGCGGGCCAACTAAGGCCGTTCAAGCTATCTGGAGGAGTCGATGAAAAAGGGACGTGCAGTACTGATCGGTTTGACACTCGGGGCCTTTTCCCTGACGAGCATGGCCGGAAGCCAACAAGGCATGAGCGTTCTGCGATAGAGATCGCCGTGGCAGAAGATGGCCGCCCGCGCTGGGTGCAATTCCAACGCTCGAGCGACACCAACCCCGAATAGGAATGGCGGCTCCAGCCCTTCGGTGGCCACCTCGACGACATCCAAAGCGTCGAAGGCTACACCCTGCCTACTAAGGTCGAGGCGGGAAACCACTTCGGCACGGAGGCGTATTTTCAGTTCTATCGGGTGAGGGGGAGGTGTGGATTCCAGCCCCGTAGCGCTCCTCCTTTCGTTAGGTTGCGTTGACTCAGGGCATGGGGCGAACCATGCTAGAGTGCTAGTCTGAAACGGAAAAACACATAACGACACAGCATACGCCCAGAACAGCCTGCATGGGAAAGGAATCCACCGAGCCTCGTATTCCCCTTCATTCAGCTGAGCGTTGCATGAATACAATGGGCGGCGACACTGCTTGCCCGATACTACTGTCTCTATCATATTTCGGTATGTGGCTATCTATCACGTCTTTACCACCCTTACGAAGAAGTAAAGATGGACTGGCTGAGGCTTTCCGGGATGATGACCATCTGTCTCGTTAAAATAATAATGTTCGGTTTGCTAATATTAGTGTGGCGTGGCGGGATTTGCTTCCATAAAGTAATAAGGAGAAGATTTTGGATATGCTTTTTATAGAGAATTGGTTCTATTTTACCCTGTTTATAGGGGTGAAGTGAGGCTGTTTTAATTGCTAATTTCTATCATGATGGTTTTTAACTGAGATTTTGTATGCAAACTGATCTTTTTACAGTGTCTAAGCTTTTTACTGAGCAGCTCTTTAGAATACCTGATTACCAAAGAGGCTATGCTTGGTCTGAGAAGCAATTGAAAGACTACTGGGCTGATCTTCAACAGCTTGAAGGTAATAAAAGTCATTATCTCGGGGTTTTGACTCTTGAAGGTGTCCCTGAAGAAAGAGTGGTTGAGTGGGAGGAGGACCGTTGGATAATACGTTCAAAAGGTTATTCTCCCTTTTATGTTGTTGATGGTCAGCAAAGGTTAACTACAACTATTATTCTCATACAGGGGATTACAGAGTGCGTTGATCCTGATGCCAGGATTAATTACACAAGCATAAGCGAAATAAAGAGAAAATTTCTCTGGGATTCGAAAGATGATGGTATATCAAGATCATATATATTTGGTTATGAGAAAGATAATCCGAGTTAAGAATTTCTGAAAACTCATGTGTTTTTAGAGGACTCAAGCTCCAGCTCTACACCTCAATAAACTATTTATACCCATAACTTGGCCAGAGCAGAAAGGTTCTTTAAAGAGCAGCTCTCTCAGTTGACTTTTGAAGAAGTAGAAGTGGTTTACAGGAAGGTCGCTCAACAGTTTTTATTCAATATATATGCAATATCTAAAGAAATAGATGTTTTTGTCGCTTTTGAGACTATGAATAACAGAGGGAAGCCGCTGTCTCATCTTGAGCTGTTGAAAAACAGGCTGATATACCTTTCTACAAAATTTAATGTTGTAGACTATGAGCGTTCTGCTCTTCGTACTGCGATAAATGAGAGTTGGAAATCAGTATATCATTGTCTTGGAAAAAATAAAGACAAGCCCTTAGATGACGACTTTTTCTTAAGAAACCATTTTTTACTTTATTTTGCTAAAGATTTTATAGGAGAGGGGGATGGCCACCTTCGAGGATATCGGATGATGAGAAGGGGGTTCGCCGCCGACTATAAAGAGTTTCTTTTAGAGAAGCACTTTACGACAAAAAGTATTAATAAATCTTCAGGGGCGGATGGCGGGCTTACTGTTCGCGATGTTTATCGGTATTCTCAGAATCTTAAGCAATCAGTAGAGCTGTGGTATCAAATTTTAAATCCGCAGGATAGCAGATTTTCAAATAAAGAAAAGGAGTGGCTTGAAAAGCTGAATAGGCTAGGCATAGACTATGTTGCTCCTCTGTTGATGGCTTTTTTCCAGAAGGAGAAAAAAAAGATTCTCGCGTCGAACTTCTTCAGCTCGTGGAAAGATTTGTTTTTTTCTTAATCACTTGCTTAGATATAGACACTATATGGACTTAGATCCATATACATTCATAGGCATGGCTACTAAGGTCAGTTTGGATCAAGCGCCTCCTGTTAAAGTTCTTAAGAATTTGCGTTCATCCTTGGATTCGGCAAGAATGGAAAAAGATACATGGAAGTATGTAGAGAAAAACTTTCGAGGTGGTGGATTTTATGAGTGGTCTGGAATAAAATATTTTTTATACGAATACGATCTTTCATTAAGAGAGCAGTCAAAAACATATAGAGAAAAGATTAGTTGGGAAGAGTTTTCTGAGGATATGCGTGACCACAATACAGTCGAACATATTTATCCGCAAAAACCCATGAAGCCATGTTGGAAGGATAAATATAACAAGTTTTCTGCAAAAGAACGGAAGGTCTTACGTCATTCTTTAGGAAACTTAGTTCCGCTTTCTAGGCCCAAAAATTCATCTTTCCAAAATAAGTGTTTTGAAGATAAAAAAGGGAATGAGAAAAATAAGGTTGGTTTCCGGTATGGTAGTTACGCTGAAAATGAAATAGCTATGAAGTCACAGTGGACAGCAGTCGAGATTCTTGAGCGTGGTGTGCGTCTATTGGATTTTATGGAAAAACGATGGGGGTTTTCTATAGGAGATTACGATCAGAAGGTACGAATACTGGGGCTTGAGTTCGTGGGTTATGAAAAAAGCGCATCGCCAAAGCGTTCAAGAGGACAGCGTACTGTAAATAAGAACTAATTAAGTATGGGCCAAGCGTGAGTGGATTATGTATTCAACCCACTCACCCTCACCACTTCCCTCGTCACTGCTTCATCCAACATCCCAAGTGCAGTCTCCACAACGGTGAGCCAGTCCCTCGCGCGGGTGATGCCGGTGTAGACCAGCTCCCGGGTGAGGATGGGGTTGGGGGCGTCGGGGAGCAGCAGGGCAGTGTGGGTGAATTCCGAGCCCTGGGATTTGTGTACCGTCATGGCGAACACGGTTTCCACCGCCTGCAGGCGGCTGGGCAGCACCCACTTGATATCGCCGCTGCCGTCGCTAGCGGGGAAGGCAACGCGCAGCAGGGTGCGGCCGGGCGATTCGGTGGCGGTGCGGGCCTCGGGCACAGCGAGGGTGATGCCGATATCGCCGTTCATCAGCCCCAGGCCGTAGTCGTTGCGGGTGACGAGCAGCGGGCGGCCTTCGAACCAGCCCTGTTCCAGTTCCAGGTCGCTGGCCTTGAGCCAGCCGGCGCGGCGCAGGGCCCGGCCGATGCGCGGGTTCAGTCTCTCTATCCCCCAGGGGCCTTTCCTCAATGCGCACAGCAACTGGAAGTGGCCGTGGGCGGCGAGTACCTGGCGGGCCCAGTCGTCATAGGGTTGGCGCGATTTGCCTTCCCCGAAGTAGGGCTGCGCGGGGCGCGCTGCCTTCATCACTTCCAGGTAATGGCGATAGCCGACCGGCGGGGCGATGGTCTCGCCTCGGCGGTCGTGGCGGCCTTCGCCACTGTTGGCGAAGCCGGCTGGATTGCCGTTCACCACCAGGCGATCCAGCGCCGGGTCGTCGGCGTCCGCCAGGGCGAGGCGGGCGATATCGGCGTAACCCTGCTGGAAGATCTCGCGTACGACGCGTTTCTTCTCCTTCTGCGCCTCTTTCTCGTTCTGGGCCTCGTTCTTATCCTGGGCGCCAAGCGGGCGGTTGACCGCTTCGGCGAGTTGGCCGATGCCGCTTTTCGCATCGAAGCGGTGGCTCACCCGCAGCATGGCGATGGCCTGGTCCAGCGGCTGGCCTATCTCGTCCTTGTATTGCTCGGGTATCGACGTGCCGGTTACCCGTTGCAGCCAGTCGCAGGTGGCCGGGGTGTAGTGGCCGCCTTCGGCGCGCTGGCACAGGTCGCCTAGCACGGCGCCGGCCTCTACCGAGGCGAGCTGGTCCTTGTCGCCAAGCAGGATCAGCCGCGCCCTGGGCGGCAGGGCGGTGAGTACGGCGGCCATCATCTCGATATCCACCATCGAGGCTTCGTCGATCACCAGGGAGTCCAGCGCCAACGGGTTGCCGGCATGGTGGCGGAAATGGCGGGTGTCCGGTCGCGAGCCCAGCAGCCGGTGCAGCGTAGTCACTTCAGTGGGAATGCTGTTCTGGAGCAGCGCTACTGCGCTCGACGATACTGCGTTGGGGCCCTTCTCAAACTGCTCATTTACGGCTTGTAAACTCCGCGTTTTCGTCGGGCTCCGCCTTGTCTCGTCTTCGCTCGCTACGCGCTCGGCCTGATCAGTAAAACCTACCGCCTCGACAAGACCACCCAACTTCAGAGCTCTCACCTGCTTGGCGATGGATTCGTTTAGCCGGGCGGCGGCCTTGCCGGTGGGGGCGGCCAGGCGAATGCGCAGCGGGCGCGGGGCGCCGGAGCCGGCCTGGGCGGGTTCGCCCAGGGCCAACGCCTGCAGCAGGGCGAGTAGCTTGACCACGGTGGTGGTCTTACCGGTGCCGGGGCCGCCGGTGATCACCGCGAAGCGCGAGCGGCTGGCGAGGGCACAGGCGGCTTGCTGCCAGTCGAGTTCATGCGGCTCTCCATAATGCAGGGGAAACAGCGCGGCCAGCGCCCGGGCCAGGGTGGCGATGTCGCCGTCGGCCTGGCTCGCGTCTTGGGTGGGGGCAGTGAGTCGAGCGCCGATCAGGCCGCGAATGTCCTGCTCGTACTGCCAGTAGCGGCGCAGGTAGAGCCGCACGTTGCCATCGTGCTCGCTGCGCACCAGCGGGGTGTTGCCGCTGCCGTCCGCCACCAGGGCGGGGTGGTGCAGGGCATCGCGCCAGGTGGCGAGATTCAACCCTGCAAGCAGGTCGCTGGGCAGCGGCGGCGGGTCGCTCAGGTCGTCGCCTTCCGGCGGCAGCGAGAGCGCCAGGTCGGGGGCGGCCAGGGTCTGGGCGAGGTCGAGACAGACGTGGCCGCGGCCGAGCTGATGGCTGGCAAGGGCGGCGGCGAGCAGCAGCAGGGGCGGGGCGTCGCTTACCTCGCGCTGGAAGAAGCTCGCCAGCGCCCGGTCCAGCGCGCGCAGCCAGCCACGCTCCACCCAGCGGTCGAGCAGGGCGAACAGCGCTTGGGTATCGTGGAGCGCGGCCAGGGGCGGTTCGGGCTTGGCTTGTTCGTCGCTAACGCTAGGTTCGCCGTTATCGCTTAGGTCGGCGAACAGGTCCGGGGTGGCGTCGTCGTGGTTCTTGCTGCGCTTGCTCATGCCGGCGCCTCCGTTGCCTGGGTGGCGGCGCTCGCCGCTTGGGTGTCGCCCTGGAACAGCGCGTCCAGCGCTTCGATCAGCTCCCGCGGGGGGCGCTCGGCATGCACGCCGCGGCTCTCCGCATTCGCGCCCCTGAGAAAGACGGTGAGCGAGCCGCCGATGTGGCGGTCGTAGTCGTAGTCCGGCAGGCGTGCCTTGAGCAGCCGATGCAGGGCCAGCAGGTAGAGCGCGTACTGCAGGTCGTAGCGCTTGTCGGCGATGGCCTGCTGCATGGCCTGGGGCGCATAGGCGGCGTCGTCCGGCCCCAGGTGATTGGATTTCCAGTCGGCCACGTAGTAGTGCCCATCAAACTCGAACACCAGATCGATGAAGCCCTTGAGCATGCCGTTGAGGGTATCGGTATCCAGCGCGGGGCGCGGGTGGGTCGCGCCTGAGTTGTCATCTTGGTTGAGCAGTGTGTAAGCACTTACGAGGGCGTCCAGCCGACGGGTGTCGACCTGGCGCGAGGCGAACCAGAACTCCATTTCCACCTGATAGCGCGTCAGCGTTTCGAGCCTGAGGCTGCCCGCGCCATCGGGTAGCGGCAGCGGGGCGGCGAGCAGAGTGTCGAACCAGGCGTGCAGGGTGGAAAGCCACGGCTGCCAGCCGCGCACCTGGCAGCGCCGGGCCAGGGTCTCCTCGCGCAGGGCCGGGTCGCGGGCCACACGGGCGAAGTCGTGTTCCCCCGCCCATTCGAGAATGCCATGCAGGAACGTGCCGGGGCCGGGGCCACGGGGGAACCTGTGCAAGGAGGGCAGTGGTTCGCTCTGGCCGCTGTCGCGTGGCTCCTTCAATACCTCCAGCGCGGTGGCTTCCATGGCGGTGGCCGGCTCGGGCAGGCTGCCGTTTCGCTGCGCTTCGCTGTCATGCGGGATAGTGGGTAAGTCAGCCCTTACTGGGGCGCTAAGCACCACTTCTCCCGAAAGCCGCAGCGCCGAGTAGCTGGCGATCCACCAGTGCTCCCGGGCGGGGCGCGTAGGCGTGCGCGCTTCGCCCAGTATTTCGTCGTGCGCGCTCTGGGTGACGATCTGGGCGTGGGCCGGTGGCGCCGGGGTGATCTCGATGGCCGCGCAGTCGCCCTTGAGCCGCGTGAGTGCGCTGGCTAATCCTGCCGGGCTCAACGGTTCGCCGTTGGCCAGCAGCTGGCCGATGGCACTGCCTTCGCCGCCCTTGAGTGGGGCCATGCCGAGCCAGGTGGCGTGGCGTGCGCGGGTCAGCGCCACGTAGAGCTTGCGCAGCTCTTCGCCCAGGCGCTCGCAATCGACGGTGGCCAGGGTCTCCTCGTCGGCCTCCAGGCTGATGCGCAGGCGGCCCTCGGCGTCGTGCCAGCGCAGCGGCGAGTCCTCCTTCCTGGTCGGGCGGTGGCTGCAGATGAAGGGCAGGAATACCAGCGGGTACTCCAGCCCCTTGGACTTGTGAATAGTGATGACCTGCACCAGGTCGGCGTCGCTCTCCAGGCGCAGCTTGTGGGTGTCACCATGGCCTTCGGGGTTGGCGATGGCCTCGGCGAGAAAGCGGATCAGCGCGTGCTCGCCGTCGAGCTCCTGGCTGGCGTGCTGCAGCAGCTCGCCCAGGTGTAACAAGTCCGTTAGGAGGCGCTCACCCTCGCTGGCGGGTCCGCTAGAAAGCAGCCGCGTGGCCACGTCGAAGTGATGGATGATCTTGCGCACCAGCGGCAGCACGCCCTGGCGCTGCCACAGCCGATGGTAGTCACGGAACTGCAGCACACGGCTTTCCCAGGCCAGCTCATCTTCGTTCAAACGGTCCAGCGTGGCGATATCGAGCCCCAGCACCGGGGTGGCCAGGGCGGTGCGCAGCAGTCGGTCCCCCTGTCCTGAAGAAGAGCCGGGTTCGGCACAGGCGCGCAGCCAGGCGTCGAGCTGGGTGGCGACCGGCGAGGCGAATACCTTGTCCTTGTCGGAGAGGTAGACGCTCTTCACGCCGCGCCGGGCCAGCGCCTGGCGGATAGCCCGCGCCTCGCTCAGGCCGTTGACCAGCACCGCCATGTCGGAGGGCTTGAGTGGCTTGAAATACTCTTCGTCCATAAACCCGGCGCGGCCGCTTTGGCCCTCGTTGAGCAGCTCGACCATGTAGGAGGCGCAGCGCTCGGCCATCACACCGTGGTAGGCGGTCTTGGAGAGCGGCTCGTCGCTCTCCAGCTGCCATAGGGTCATGGCCGGCAGCGGCTGGCCGTGGCGGGTAAGTAAGTCCTTGCGTCCCTTGGCGGCAACGCTGACGAAAGGCACCGGATTTTCGCCTTCAGGCGACTTGAACAGGAAGGCCCCGGGCGGGTGCGCCTCGGCGAATTCGAAGCAGCGGTTCACGGCCGCGACCATCTCGCGGCTGGAGCGGAAGTTGGTACCCAAGGTGACGTGGCGGCCTTCGGTGTCGCGGCGGGCGCGCAGGTAGGTGTAAATATCGGCGCCACGGAAGGCGTAGATCGCCTGCTTGGGGTCGCCGATCAGGAATACACCGCACTCGGGGCGGTTCTCGCGGATGCGATAGACGCAGTCGAAGATGCGGTACTGCACCGGGTCGGTGTCCTGGAATTCGTCGACCAGGGCGACCGGGAACTGGCGGCGAATCTGCGCGCCCAGCGCCTCGCAATTGGGGCCGGCAAGGGCCCGGTCGAGATGGTTGAGCAGCTCGTTGGGGCCCATCTCGGCGCGGCGCTCCTGCTCGCGGTCGAGCCGCGACCGGCACCAGTGCACGGCGTGGGTGAGCAGGTCGGCGTAGGGGGTGGGCAGGGCGTTGAGTTCATCCTGCAAGGCTTCCAGCGCGGCCAGGGCGGGGTGATTCGGCGGCTCGCCCTTGAGCCAGATATCGGCCATGCCCTGGGGCGTGAGGCGCTTCCAGGCGGCATCGGTCAGGCCGGGCCAGGTGGCTTCCCCCTGGCACCAGTCGCGCAGGGTGCCGAGCCAGCTGGCACGGCTCTTGGTGTTGAAGCTCTGGCCCTTGAAGGACTTCTGCTGGGCGGCCTCTTCGAACAGCACCTCGCACTCGTCCACCCATTGGGTCCAAGGTGCCTTGAGCTGGGCCAGGCGCTCGGCGGTCTCGCGCTGGGCGTTGGTCACCGTTTCGGCCGGGGGCGGCGCGCTCTTGTTCAGCGCTGCACATTCGGGCATCAGCCCGCGCACCGCCTGGTGCAGTTGTTCGGGCGTGCTCCAGTGGCGCACCACGCTTGCCAGCTCGTCGGTGTTGAGGGGGTAGTAGAAGCTGCGCCAGTAGTCGCGCACCACCTCGAGCTCCAGCTCGGTCTGGTCAGTTTCCAGATCCAGCGAGAACAGGCTGCCGCTGTCGAAGGCGTGCTCGCGCAGCATGCGGTAGCACCAGCTGTGGATGGTGGAGACGGCGGCCTCATCCATCCATTCGGCGGCGAGCTGCAAGCGGCGCGCGCAGGCGGGCCAGGTGGCGGGGTCGTATTGGTCGCGGAGGGCGATAAGCAGCGGATCGCCTTTGTCCGGTGGTACTTCGGGAGCAGAACTCCGCGGAGGCGCTGTGAACCCGTCCTTGGGCGCTACATTCGACATCTTTGTCGAATGACCTCCGCTCTGTTCTGCTCCCGAAGCTTGGTCTAGAAAAACACCAGCGGCTTCCACCAGCCGCGCGCGAATACGCTCGCGCAGTTCCTGGGTGGCGGCGTTGGTGAAGGTGACGACGAGGATCTCGGGCGGCGTGAGCGGGCGCTCGAAGGCGGCGCCGTCATCGGCCGAGCGGGCGCCGAGCACCAGGCGCACGTAGAGCAGGGCGATGGTGAAGGTCTTGCCGGTGCCCGCACTGGCTTCGATCAAACGGCTCCCGTGCAGGGGAAACTCGAGTGGGTCGAGTTGAGTGATCGTAGGAGGAAGGTAGTCAGCGGCAAGAGACATGGGCGTCCTCAAGAAACTCGAGCAAGCTCATATGGTGCACTAGGCAGCGTCTTTACTCTACTTGGTAGGCATCTACTTGCCCTACTACAGCCCGGCTAAGTGCCAGGCTGTGGCATAGGTCTGTGCTTTTGGAAGGAAAGGTATCAGGCAATCAACAGCACGCTCGCGATCAATATCCCCGATACGAGCAGGATGATTGAGCAGAAACCCATGATATCCCGGGCCTTCAGGCCGGCAATGGCGAGGGCGGGTAAGGCCCAGAAGGGCTGCAGCATGTTGGTCCAGCTGTCGCCCCAGGCGAATGCCATCGCGACCTTGGGCAAATCGGCGCCCAGCGATTGGGCCGCTTCCATCAGGATGGGGCCTTGCACCGCCCATTGACCGCCGCCCGAGGGGATGAAGATATTGATAATGCCCGCCGACAAGAAACTCAGTGCCGGTAATGTCTCGGCCGTAGAGATATCGACAAACATCTGCGCCATGCGCGAGGCGAGGCCCGAGGCACTCATCATGCCCATGATGCCAGCGTAGAAGGGGAATTGGATCAGCACGCCGCTGGTGCCCTTGATGCCGTCGGCGAGGCAATCGAGGAAATTGCGCAGCGTGCCATGCAGCAGAATGCCGACGAACAGCAGCACGAAGATCACTACGTTCAGGTTGAGGCCACCATCACCACCGATGACGTACATGAAGACGGCGGCAAACCCCAGCATGGCAATGAATCGTGCCAGCCAAGGCGAGCGCTCCAGCCGTTCAGCGGGCCGCTCACTCTGGCGATCATGCTCAGCCGGTGCCTCGCTGCCAACATCGGGCTCGTGATCCTGCAGGGTGACCGGGTGATCGATACCACGCATCATCAATCGGTTGGTGACCGGAAGCACCACCAGCAGTGCCGCAACCAGCACCAGGTTGAAGGGGCTCAGCAAGGTTTCGCTGGTGGGGATGAGGCCGATGCTCTCTTCCAGGAAATGGCCAGGGGTGGCCAGGGTCAGTGGAACCGCCCCGGAAAGCCCACCATGCCAGATCAGAAAACCCGAGTAGGCGCTGGCAATCAGCAGACGGTAGTCGACGCCGGCGACCCGTCTGGCCAGTTCACGCGCCAGGATGGCACCGATCACCAGCCCGATGCCCCAGTTTATCCAGGTCATGATCAGCGAGGTGAGGGTGACGAGCACGATGGCACGTCCGGGGGTATGTGCGACATTGGCGATGACCGCGACCAAACGTGTGAACAGCGGGGCTTTGGCGACGATGAACCCGGTTACCAGAATCAATGCCATTTGCATGGCAAAGGTATGCAACGACCAGAATCCGCCCATCCAATGATCCAGCATGGCGACGGGCGTTTGAGCCTCGATGACCATGCCGGTGACGAAGACGAGCAGCGTAATGATGACCACCAGTACCAAGGGGTCGGGCAGGTAGCGGTCGAATAGCCTCACGCAGCCATTGGTAAAGAGTTTTAGCATTGTTGTTCCCTCTGTAGATGGAGTGATGCATACCACCGGGGTGGCATGGGTGGCTGAGGCGGCGTGTCGTAGAGATGTTGTTATTCAGGCGTCAAGCACGATATCGGAAAGCGGAATCGCCTGGCAGGTCAGACATTGGTGCGGGTCCAGGAAGGGGGTTTCGACAAAGGAGTGAACCTGGCCCTCGATGAGCGACAAGGCACAGCTTTCGCACTGGCCGACACGGCATCCACTCGGCAGCTCGATACCATGGGCTGCGGCGCTTTCCAGTAGGGTGCCTTGCGCCGGTTGCCACAGGTATTCACGCTTTGAACGTTGCAAGCGTACCGTGCGAGGGCGGACAGGAGCCTTCATCTCGCGTCTTGGCGTGACGAAGCTCTCATGGAAAATCTCGAAGGGCCGAACGCCGCACTGCTCCAGCCATTGGCGTAGGTCATCCATCATGGCCTGCGGTCCGCATAGGTAGAAGCGCGCACGCTGCGTTAACCATATCGGATCCAGTATGTCCGGACTGATATGCCCGATGTGCTGGCAATCGCCGCTTGCCGCTTCTGCGTCGCTTGCCTCGCTGTAAAGGTTGATGACTTTCAGACGGGGCAGCTTTTTGGCGAGCTGTATCAGGCGTCGCTTGAAGGCGTGTTGCCGGCCGTTGCGGTTGGCATAGACCAAGGTGATCGCTGGCATGTGCTCAGCGTCTGAGTGGGCAAGGCTTTCCAGCAGAGACATGAACGGTGTGATGCCGATGCCGCCGGCGATCAGTACCACAGGACGAGCATGCCGCCGGGGCAAGGTGAAGTGTCCCGCTGGCATTTGCATATCGACGCGGTCGCCGACGTTCAGCTCGCGGTTGACCAAGTGCGAGACGACGCCCGCTGGCTGGTCATCTCGCTCAGCGATGCGTTTAACGGTAATGCGATAGGTAGGCTGTGCTTGGTGGTGTGCTGCGCCCGATAATGAGTAGCTGCGCACGGTTTCCTGCCCGGCGACGTTGAAGCGCAGGGTGACATGCTGCCCAGGCAGGTAGCTCGGCAACAGGCCCCCATCGACCGGCTCCAGCCATAGTGAGGTGGTGTCCTCGGCCTCGCCACGGCGCTCGCTGATGCGCATGCTGCGATACCCGCTCCAGGCGGTGTGCTGGATGGTTTGCCGAACGTCGCAGGGCGCGCTGCGTAGCGCCAGGGAACCGCTCAATGGGTCGCGTCTCGCCGATGAGATCAAGGCATTGATATTGGCCGAGCCATGGCCATGCAGGGTGTAATCAGAGCGGCCCAGGTCATCACAGGCCTGCCACCAGCCGTAATCGGCGATGACCAGGTTGTCGCGCAAGCTGGCATCGATGGCGACACGCAGCGTGACCTCGCCATGTTCACTGACCAGCGTGCCCCAGCCCCCCTCGACGAGTCCTTTGCACTTGGCGGTGGTGGGCGAGAGTGCCATCCCTGGGTCAGGTGTCCGGCGACGCAGAGAAACCAGGTTGCGCTGCTGCGAGTGGCAGTAGAGGCCATTCTTGACGGTCACCAGTGTCATCGGCCATCTGCTGGTACCGGTCGTGCTTGGTGAAAGGTGCCGAGGAACAGCCGGGTAGCCGTGGTCGTGCAAGCGTTGCGAATAGAGCTCGACGCGCCGGGTCGGGGTGTCGAACCCGCGACTGTTCCCTTGCTCGTCGACATGGGTGTGACGCCTAGGAGATTGTGTCAGCGGGAGTGACACGCCGGCAGGGGAGCGGCGCAGGGTCTCGAGGTCGAGTCCCGACGGCTGCAGCATGTGCTGCCACCCTTTCTCGATATCGCCGCCGAAGAAATCGTCAGCCATACCGAGGCGACAGGCCAGGTCGAGGGCAACCTGGTAATCGGCGCGAGATTCGCCGCGCGCACTGATCATGGCGGGCCGAAACTGCATATGGCAGGCCGCAGCGGCGTTGATTTCGAAGCCAGTGCGCAGGGCATCGCGTTCCCATGGGGTATTGATGGGCAGCAAGATGTCGGCGAAGGCGTTGGTCGGCGTGTGAAACAGGTCGCAGTGTACGTGGAAATCGAGCTGTCGCAGGGCTCGCTCACCCTGCTGAGGATTGGGTTGCGAGAGGAGAAAGTTGCCACCAAAGCCGAATAGCGCCTTAACGGGGTAGGGGCGCCGATGCTCTATGGCATCGTAAACGGCTTCTGCCGTCACCCATCCGCTGGCTGCTGGACCGAGTGGACGTTCGTCAAGCCCAAGGGCCTTGGCGCGCTGGGTCTCGTCAAGCAGCGAGTGGTCGTTGATACGGTTGATGGCGGGTGTCGCCCACAAGCGGTTGCCGCCAGGGCGATCGAAGCTGCCGGTCAGCGCGTAGAGGGTGGCGATGGCGCGTTCGGTCTGGGTGGCATTGATGTGCTGGCCGATACCTGTCCAACCGTGGTAAGCGACGTGCTGGCCGGCATTGGCGATTAACGCCGTGGCTTTCAGTATCGAATTCTCACTCAGCCCCGTTTCGCGAGCTGCCCGATCCAACGGCCAGGCTGCACACGCCTGGCGATAGTGGTCCATGGCGGGACGGCAGCGGACCAATGAGCCATCGAAGAGGCGGATGTGGCGGGTGCCTTCAAGAGCCAGGCCTTCGGCTTGCTGCTGCGAGATTGCCTTGCGAGTGTCGATGGCGACCGCCGTTTGTCGCTCGAGGTCCCAGGCGAGGTAGCAGTCGGGTGCCTGTGGATCCATCACCCAGCGGCCAGTGTCATCATCCACGAGAAAGGGCGCATTGCTCCAGCGGCGCACGAAGTCCTCATCGATATGCCCCGATATCAGTAGCTGGTTGGCGATCGCCAGTGCCAAGGCGCCGTCGGTTCCGGGGTGTGGGGCCAGCCATAGATCGGCCTGGCGGGCATGGGCGGTTTCCCGTGGATCGATGACCAGTAGGCGGGTACCGTTCTGCTGGCCTGCCCCCAGCTCCCCTGCCTGGGATAGCCATACGTGGGAGGGATTATGTCCCCATAGGATGGCCAGGCGGGCATTGGCGTAGTCGGCGTTGGGCATGCCGCTGCCGAAGGTGAAGGCGTGTGCCACATCCTTGTGCCAGTTGCATATCTCGGTGCCGTAAATGGTGTTGGGACTGCCGAAGTGGCGAATGAAGCGCTCCACCCACTCGATACTGTCCGACATTGGTGTTCCACTGGGAGTGGTGACGCTGAAAGCGACGCTTTCCGCACCATACCGGTCGCGCAGCTCTCTCAAGCGCGATGCGATCTCGTCCAGGGCTTCGTCCCAGCCAATTCGCACCCAGCCTGGATCGTCACTGCCCTTGGGGCGAGTGCGTTTGAGCGGATAGAGCAGGCGGTCGGGATGGTCGACCAGTTCGGGGGCAGCACGACCCTTGGCACAGGTGCCGCGTCCCGTGGGGTGCCCCTCAAGGGCCTCGACCTTGATCAGCCGGTCGTTGGCAACATGGTTGAGTGTCCCGCAACGTGAGCGGCACAGGGTGCAGTAGCCGGGGATAGATGTTGTTATTGGCATAATCGAGACGTCGTTCAGATTTGCCTCTACCGTAGCGTTACGAGTCTATCTAAAACTAATATGTATTAATGATGCTTATATATAGGCTTGGTCTATATGACATTGCAGCAGTTGCGCCACTTTCTGGCCATCATCGAAACCGGTACGCTCTCCCAGGCCGCACAACGTTGCCATATTTCCCAGCCTTCGATGTCGGCATCCTTGAAAGCCTTGGAGCAGGATCTTGGGTGTAGCCTTTTTACGCGCCATGCCAAGGGGCTGTTGCCGACACAGAGCGGCAGTATGCTGCAGCAACATGCCGAGCGAGTGCTCCGCGAAACGAAAATGGCCCGCGAGAGACTGCAGGCTTCACAAGATGAACAGGAAGGCACTTTGACGTTGGGGGTGACGGAAACCATCTCGGCCTACATGTTGCCACGCCTAGTGCGATGGCGGCTTGATGCGCTTGCCGGTATTCAGTTGCACGTCGTCGAAGACACTATCGGCGGTCTAGAGGAGCGGTTGCTGCGGGGCGAGGTTGACCTGGGGCTGATGGTCATCGATAACATCAGTCCTTCGACGGCCTTGCACTGCGAGCGCTTGTTCGATACGCCGAGAAAACTTTGGGCCCCCGCTGGTCATCCCCTGCTACGTCGTACCCGGGTCACGTTGCAGGATGTCTGCGACTATCCATTCGTGCTGTTGGAGATGGATGAGCATGTTAGAACCTGGGAGCGTTACTGGTCAGGCCAGATCCGGCGTCCTGAGATTGTATTACGCAGCCATTCCATCGAAGCCGTCCGAAGTTTCGTGGCCATGGGGCAAGGTGTCACCATCCTGTCGGATTTGGTCTTTCGCCCCTGGTCGCTGGAAGGCGAACATATCTCTCGTCGCGAGGTACATGAGGAAATTCCCGGGATGGGCATCGGTTTCATGCATCGTAAGGATATCGTGACGCCATTGATGACAAGCTTCATGCATAGGCTGCGAGCCACGGTGCAGGACGGTGGGATGTTCGGCCGTTGAGGCGCTTCTTAGATGAAACCATGAAGCGGTCATAGGTTTTCAGCGACAAAACGGCGCGATTAGCATGGTGTTCACTGGCCGTCTTACTTCTTACCAGCCTCTTTCTTTTCCCCTTTGACGGCGAGATGCACCGGGGCGAGCAGTTGGTCGGTCAGCTCGGCGAAGCCGAGGGCGTCCTGACGGGTCTCATAGAGCGCTGTGAAACTCGCCCAGCAGTGGGCGAGGTAGGCGTTGCGCCCCGCCTCGCCGGCGTTGTAGTCGTCGCCGTTGTATGCGCTGGCGGCGGCGCGCCAAGCGTCGTTGTCGCGTTCGCTCTCCGGCGTTCCCAATTTGCTCAGCCACACGAAGGCGGTGTCGCAGGCCAGAGGCAGCGGCGCCTGCATGCCGGCTTGCCAGGTCTGCACGATCTCGCGCAGGTGGCTACGGGCGAGTTCCGGGTCGAGGGGCGGCAGGGTGACGTGGCCCGCCTTGGAGAGCAGCCGGGTGGTCATGGTTTGGCCTTCCAGATGACCGGCCAGGTGCGCGACCCAGTGGCGCAGAATGTGCGACCAGCGGTACTTCCCTTTCTTTACCAGGCTGCTGCTGGTGAGCACCAGGCGGCAGCGGTTGCCGTCTGCGTCGCGGCGCAGCTCGTCGAGCCAATCCTCGAGGGGCGGGGCGCCGGGCACGCTGAGCTGCACCGGCTCGGGCTCCTCGATGGCGTGGGGCCACGTTTCCAGCGCTTCCTCGTAGGCCTCGAACAGCGCTTCCATCGGTTCGGTGAGCTGTGCGCGCATGCGCTCGCCGAAGGCGCCCATGGCCAGCACGCCTTGGCCTTGCAGGCGGTCGAGGGCGCTGAACAGGGCGGGCATGCGCTCACAGCCTTCGTCCACAGCGCGGCGCTGCTCGCGGATCAGCAGGTCCTGTAGCTGCCAGTTGGCGAGGCCGTCCAGGGCGAAGGGCTCGTGGTCGAGGCTGACGATGTCTTCGCGCTCGAGAAACACCTTGAGACGGGTGGTGAAGAAGGCCTTGGCCGGGTCTCTCAAGAAGCTCCCGAGCTGGATAAGCGTCAGTGGTGTGTCCTGTTTGTACTCCCCGAGATCGAGGGGCGTTTCATCCCTGGCCGCCTCGCCATGCACTTCGTGCCACTCGTGGGCGTAGGTGAACAGTCGCCGGGCCGCCACGTCGCGCTCGGCCTGCTGTGCGGCGGTAGGGAAGTAGGTGCGGCTGAACGGCTGCAGTGGGTGTTCGGTGGTCAGCTGCGCGAGCAAATCACTGCCGTCTGTCGTGTTCCAGCCGGCCTTGAGATGATCGCGCAGCTGACCGACCAGCACCGAGGGCGGTTTTTCGCTGTTGTCGACGATGCTGCTTCCCACCCAGCTCACGTAGAGCTGCTCGCGGGCGGAGAGCAGCGCTTCCAGGAACAGGTAGCGATCGTCCTCTCGGCGCGAGCGGTCGCCGGGGCGGTAGTCGCCGTTCATCAGGTCGAAGTCCATCGGCGGCTGGCTGCGCGGGTAGTCGCCGTCATTCATGCCCAGCAGGCAGACGCGCTTGAAGGGGATGGCGCGCATCGGCATCAGCGTGGCGAAGTTCACCGCGCCGGCCATGAAACGCTGGGAGAGGCTGGCCTCGTCGATCTGGCCAAGCCAGTGCTCGCGCACCACGGAGAGCGGAAGCGTACGGGTCAGCCCGGCCTCCTCGGCGCTCTCCTGCCACGCCTGCAGCGTCTGTTCGAGCTGGGCCAGCATCAGGCTGTCCTCGGGGGCGTCGGCGAGAAAGCTCGCTTCCAGCAGGGCGCGCAGGTGCTGCACCCAGCCGGCCACGTCGGTGGGCTCGCGCAGGGTGCGCCATTGCCGCTCCAGGGTTTCCAGCAGGGCGGCCAGGGGCCCGGCCAGTGCCGCCTCCAGCCCGCCGATGTCGTCGAAGGGTTCGATGCCCTGCCACGGGCCGCTTGAGGCCTCGCCCACGGCGTAGCCCAGCAGCAGCCGGCGCAGGCCGAAGGCCCAGGTGTTCTGCTCCATGCCCTGTGGCAGGTCGAGGCTACCGCGCTGGCTGGCGTCGAGCCCCCAGCGGATGCCGGCGCCCTCGATCCAGCGGCGCAGGGTGGGTACGTCATTCTCGCCGATGCCGAAGCGGCCGCGCAGGGCGGGCACGTCGATCAGGTCGAGCAGGTCGCTCACCGAGAGGCGCAGCTCCGGCAGGCGCAGCAGGGTTTCCAGGGCGATCAGCAGCGGCAGGCGGTGGCGGCTGCCCTGGTCGGAGAGCGTAAAGGGGATGTAGCGCGGGTCGTCGCGGTCGAGTTGCCCCCTTTGATATTGACCAAAGACCGCTTGCACGTGGGGCGCGTAGTGGTCGATGTCCGGCACCATCACGATCACGTCGCGGGGCCTGAGGCTGGGGTCGGCGCTAAAGGCAGCGAGCAGCTGGTCGTGAAGGATCTCCACTTCGCGCTGGGGGCTGTGGGCGGCGTGGAAGACGATGGAGTCGTCATGACTGGGGTTCACTGCCGGCCAGGTGTCGCGGGTCTCGTGCAGCGGGCGCAGCTCGCGGATGTCGTCCTGCAGCTGCTGCAGCAGGTAGCCATCGCCCTCGCGCACGAAGGGTTCGAACAGGTCGATACGTAGCGAGTCGGCCTTGAACAATGCCTCGTACTGCTGGGCGTCGTCGTGTTCGTCGAGTAGTCGCAGGTAGTCGCGGCCCTGCTTGCCCCAGGCGGCGAGCAGCGGCTGGGCGTGCAGGTGCAAGGCGCTCTCGCCGTCGCCGTCGCCATCGCCGAGCACGTCGAGTCGTGCCGGCATGCCTTGCTTGCGCCGTTGGCGGTAGCGCTCGGCCCGCAGCAGGTCCTTGTGCTCGATGATGTCGGCCCAGTAGTGCTGGCAGGGGTTGTGCACGCACAGCACCACCTGGCTGCAGCGGGCCACGGCGGCCAGCGCTTCCAACGCCTGCTGCGGCAGCGACGAGATGCCGAACACCATCACTCGCCGCGGCAGGCCGGGGGGGCGGTTGTCGCAGTCGAGGGAGCGTGTCGCTTCGAGAAAGCGCCGGTGCACCATGGCGCGGCTGGAGGCCACGCCGTCGTCGCCCACGTCATCGATGAGCGCGCGCCAGAGGGCGGGTTGCCAGCGCTGGGCGTCGTCCAGCGGACGGGCCTGGCCGCGGGCGTCGATCAGCATGTTCTCGCCGCGGCCCCAGGCCTCGAGCCAGTCGGCGCGGTAGACCTGATACTGGTCAAACAGGTCGGCCAGGCGTTCGGCGAGCTGGTGGTGCTTGCGCAGGTCGCTGTCGCCTTCGAGGAAGCGGCGCAGCGGGGCGAATTCGGCGCGCGGCATCAGCGCCGGCAGCAGACGCAGCAGCCGCCAAAGCAGGCGTGACTTGTCGAAGGGCGAAGTGGCCGGCACCGCGTTGGGGTCACCTTCCACGTGGTTGAGTACCGCGCGGTAGGCTTGCCACAGGAAGCGCGCCGGCAGGGTGACGTCCAGCGCGGCGGCGATGCCGCTGCCACCGTCGGCCTCGTCGGCGGCCAGCGCCAGTTTCATCCACTGACCGATGCCGTTGCTCTGCACCAGGATCGTCTCGTTCTCCAGCGGCGCCAGCGGATGGCGCTTCATCCACTCCACCGCCACGCCGCGCAGGTCCTCCAGGCGGTTGCCGTGAACGACCATGAAGCCGGGGGTGAGCGGGGAGGAGCTGGCATGCATGGCGAATCCTTGGAGAGGCGAGCGCAGGCTCACATGGTGCCCCAATGAAGCGCTTTACTCTAGCCACGTCGCAGGCGCGAATTGGCACCGAGCGCGATGAGCGCTCGGATCTGCTTGGCCACCGGCTGGGCTCATGCGCTGGCGGTGGGGCGAACCACGATCTCGCTGGTATCCACGTCGTCGGGCTGATTGATGACGTGGGCGATGGCCTCGGCAATGGCCTCGGGCTTGAGCGCGATCTGGCGGTAGCTCGCCATCGCTTCGGCGGCCGTGGCATCGGTAATGGTATCGGCCAGCTCCGACTCCACTACGCCGGGGTAGACGCAGGTGACGCGAAGCGTGTCGTTCTCCTGGCGCAGTCCATCGGAAATGGCGCGCACCGCGTACTTGGTCGCACAGTAGACGGCGCCGCTGGGTACCACATAGAGGCCGCCGATGGAGGAGATGTTGATGATCTGCCCGCTGCCCTGGGCGTGCATGGTGGGCAGCACGGCGGCGATGCCGTGCAGCACGCCGCGGATATTGACGTCAATCATGCGATCCCACTCATCGACCTTCAGCGAGGCCAGGGGGGAGAGCGGCATGACGCCGGCATTGTTGATGATGACGTCGATGCGGCCATGGATCTCCAGCGTCGCATCGGCGAAGGCCTGCACGCTTTCTCGCTGGGTGACGTCCAGCGCGCGGTACTCCACGCTGCCGCCTGCGGCGCGAATGGTCTGCGTCAGGGCTTCCAGCCGGTCGGTGCGGCGAGCGCCGATGACCAGTCGATGGCCGTGACTTGCCAGCAGGCGGGCGGTGGCTTCGCCAATGCCGCTGCTAGCGCCGGTGAGTAGAATGACTTTGCTCATGGTATGGACTCCAATCGGTGATTCATGACGACGTGCTCGTTGTGCTCGGACGGCAGTCCCATACGATGTGGATCGAAAGCGTCGTTGGAACCAGCCTAGAGGCGAGGGAGCAGGGGCAATAGCGCCATTCCTCTTGAAGTCTTGCCTGTTTCTATTGATGGCTTTTATTTAATCGGTTTTGTATCAAATATTGTTGCCTAAACATGAAGCGCACAGACAGTGCGAAGGGGCTCGCCATGACGATACGACCTTTCTCCCCTCCCCATGAGCGAATGGTCGAGCGGCTGTCTCGGCTCGCACCGCACGAAGGCTATACCCAGTCACTGCTGGAAGGGGTGCGCTTCATGCGTTCGAACCGCTCGTTGAGGCATACGCCGGTGCTGTATGAGCCAAGCATCGTGATCGTGTGCCAGGGGCGAAAGCGGGGCTACTTGGGCGATGAGGTGTATCTCTACGATGCCTTGCACTACCTCGTGCTGTCGGTGCCGCTTCCGTTTACCTCGGAAACCGAGGCAAGCCCCGAGGAGCCGATGCTGGCCATTTCGATTCGCCTGGACATGGCCGTGGTGGCGGAACTTGTGTTCATGCTGGATCAGTCGGATGCGCGTTCGACGGCGCCGCCGCGGGGCATACTCTCCACACCGCTTGGTGCGCCCATGGCAGATGCAACGCTGAGACTGCTCGAGACGTTGGCCTCGCCCATGGAGGCGCAGGTGCTGGCGCCGGGGATCGTGCGGGAGATCTGTTACCGCATACTGGTCGGCGAGCAGGGAGGAAGCGTACGCGCCGCTCTGGCTCATCAAGGGCAATTCGGCAGGATCGCCAAGGCGCTACATCGTATCCACGCGGATTATGCCGAATCCCTGGAGGTGGGGCGTCTGGCCAGTGAAGTCGGCATGAGTACCGCGGTCTTTCATGTCCACTTCAAGGCGGTGACGCAGACCTCACCGCTTCAGTACATCAAGTCGACGCGGCTGCATCAGGCCCGGCTGATGATGATCCGGGATAGCCTGCCCGCAGCAGCGGCCGCCGCCAGGGTGGGCTATGAGAGTCCTTCGCAGTTCAGCCGCGAGTTCAAGCGCTTCTTCGGTCGGCCTCCCGGCGAGGAGGTGCGTGAAATGAAAGCCTCGCTCGCGCTGCTGCCCCCGGCGCAGGTGGCGGGCTTGGCACCGCTCGCATCATGAGCCGCACGACTCGCCCGAGCGACGTGGCTGGTTCGAGAAGAACGATATCTACGCGGTGGTGTTCGCCGGTGTGGCCATCGTCCTGATCGCGCTTGGCACTGCGGGATGGTATCCGCTGCAGTGGATCGGTGCCGGCATGACGGCCTACGGCGCGCTTTACTTCATCGCTCACGATGGCCTGGTGCACCAGCGTTGGCCGTTTCGCTACGTGCCACGCAAGGGGTACCTCAAGCGGCTCTATCAGGCCCACTTGATGCACCATGTGGTGCATGGCCGCGAGGGCTGTGTGTCGTTCGGCTTTCTGTTCTCTCCTCCTGTAGCCACCCTCAAGCGACAACTGCGTGAGCAACATGGCGGACCGCTGACTAAAGAGGCCGCTGCCAGAGATAGGCCGGACGCGGATCGGATTTCTCGCCGCGAGAGCTGAGTGCAAGTCGTGTGCCTTGGGCGAGTAGCCGAAGTTTCTCTCCCTTGCTCGTCGATACACGGTGCTCCCAGGCCCTCGCGCCTTGCGCCTTCACCTTCATGCCGATCTCGCGATAGACCCCATGGGCCGTGGCGATCGCCCAGGCCGAGCGCAGCGGCAGGGCTGGCAACCCACCAAGGGCGGAGCGGTAATAGGGCTCGGCGGTCTCGATCAGGCGTGCCGCTACACCGGCCAGCGCTGGCCGGTGGCGCGGGTCGGCCAGCTGCCTGGCCGCACTGTCAGGCGCTTGCTGCGCATGGGCGAACCCCAGCTGCTGGCTATCGATCACGTCGTCGCAGTGGCGGCACCAGGCATAGAGCATTATCGCGCTGCGCCGGGTTCTTGCATCGAACAGGCGCGCGGCGGTGGCGAAGCTTTTCGAGCCGGCCTGTATCGTTGCGGCGGCGTGCTTGACCAGTGGCTCGTTCATGGTGCGCCGTGGCCGCAGATCAGTACGTCGATGTGCAGCGCATCGAGCATGGCGGGCACTTCCCGGCACAGCATGTCGGTGGTGCGACCCATATCGTCGATCACACGACGCAAGCCCAGCGGGCCACCGGGGTTGGTTGCCAGGCGCAGGGTGCGGAAGTGACTGGGATAGAGTGGCGCGATCACCGCGATCCGGCTCATGTCAGCCACTCGGGCTCGCGTTGTCCCGATGGGTCAGCGGCGTTTGACGCAATGCCTGCAGATCGGCGCTACCGGTACAGAAACAGGCAATACGCAGCTGGCGTATCACCACCTCGAAGTGCTCGATCACCGCCTCGCTGGAGAGGGTGGCACTCTTGAGTACCGCCGCCGCCTGCCCGATCAGATTGGCCCCCAGGCGTATCGCCTTGGCGGCTTCCACGCCATCACGAATGCCCCCCGAGGCGATCAACGGGGTGCTGGGCAGGGCATGGCGCACCGCCTGAATGGCGTCGGCGGTGGGGATGCCCCAGCCGGCAAAGGCCATGGCCACCTGCCTGTCGACCGGATGCGTGGCGCGCTCCGCCTCTACCGAGGCCCAGCTGGTACCGCCTGCGCCGGCCACATCGATGACCGATACGCCGGCCTCCACCAGCGTGCGGGCGACCGGGGCCGAGATACCCGCCCCTACCTCCTTGATCACCACCGGCACCTCGAGCGCCGTCACCAGCCTTTCGATCGCTTCGAGTATGCCGCGCCAGTCGCGGTCGCCGCCCACCTGAACGGCCTCCTGAAGCGGATTGAGATGCACGATCAAGGCGTCGGCCTCGATCATCTCGACGGCGCGACGTGCCCAGTCGATCCCTTGTGGCTCGAGCAGCTGCGAGGCGCCGATATTGCCCATCAGCGGCACGCTGGGCGCGAGGCTGCGCAGCTCGCGAGTCAAGCCATGGTCGATGCCGGATTGCAGGGCCACCCGTTGTGAGCCCACAGCGAGGGCGATACCCAAGGCTTCGGCCGCTTCGGCGAGGTGGCGGTTGATGGTGAGTGCCCGCTCGGCACCACCGGTCATGGAGCTGATCAGCAGTGGCGCACGCAGGAAGCGGCCAAAAAGTGAGGTGCCAAGGTCGATATCGTCAAGGTTGAGCTGCGGCAGGGCGCAATGGCTGAACTGGTAGCGCCAGAAGCCGTTGTCCGCCGGTGCCGGGGCGCGTCGCGCATCCAGCACGATATCCAGATGGTCGTTCTTGCGGTCAATCAGCTCACTGTCGTCCATGTGCCTCTCCGGGGCAGGGGGTTTTTTGCGCAAACTGCTATGGTTGCCAGTAAGGCATAAATTTGTGCAACACCTGTACAATAATGTAATTCAATCGCACCAGGCGTCAAGGAATGAGCCACACTGGACGTCACTATGTACAAGCCAGGGTGGAGAAAGGGGAGTTCATCGGATGAGCCTATCGTCGACACACCTACTTGCCGAGGAGCCGAGCCGTGCTGAGTTCGCCGAGATCCGCGACAGGATCGATCGACGACTCTCGCAGCTGCTGCCCGAGGTAGCCAATGGAGAGTCGCTGGCGCAGGCGATGCGTACCAGTGTGCTTTCATCGGGCAAGCGTGTTCGCCCCACTCTACTGATCCTAGCTGGCCAGGGGCTTGGCAGCGAGTCCCCGGCACTGCTTGATCTAGGTTGTGCGGTGGAAATGGTCCACACCGCATCGCTGATTCTCGACGACATGCCATGCATGGACAACGCGAGCCTGCGGCGCGGCCAGCCAACCACGCATCGCCAGTTTGGCGAGGACGTGGCGATGCTCGCCGCCGTGGCGCTTCTGAGTCGGGCGTTTGGGCTGATCGCCACCATCGAGGCGCTGCCGCCCGACCAGCGTACCCAGCTGGTGGTTCGCTTGTCGGAGTGCGTGGGGATGCAAGGCTTGGCCAAGGGGCAGTACCTGGATCTGCATGAGGGGGTCCAGCCGCGCTCGGTCGATGCCGTGATGGCCAGCAACGATCTGAAAACCGGTGTGTTGTTCGAGACGGCCATCGCAATGGCCGCCATCGTCGCTGCGGCGCCCGGGCCGGTCGCCGAGGGGCCGCTCGGGGCGGAGGAGGCCCAGCGGCGCCTGGCCGAGCACCTATGGAAGACCGAACGCTGTCTGACCGAGGTCTATGGCAATGAGCGCCTCATCAATCTCTATGTGCAGAAGCTCTTTGCACGCCTTCGACCATGAGCGGCGCCATGTTCAATGACATCAGGCTCGATACACCTATCGGCGTGATTGCCGACACCCACGGCCTGCTGCGCGACGATGCGCTGGCGCTGTTGGACGGGTGCGGCTTGCTGCTGCATCTGGGCGACGTGGGGAGCCGGGAGGAAGACGATAGGATTCTCGAGCGGCTGGCAGAGCTGGCGCCGCTCTACACCGTGCGCGGCAATATCGACACCCCGGCCTGGGCCGAGCGCATGCCGATGCGTCAGGATCTCGTGGTCAATGGCTGGCGGCTGCACCTAGTGCATATCCTTGCTGATTTCGATCCGGATACGCCTTGCGATGCCGTGCTTCATGGCCACTCCCACAAGCCGCGCAACGAATGGCGAGAGGGCAGGCTGCTGTTCAATCCCGGTGCCGCTGGCAAGCGTCGCTTTAAATTACCGATTACGCTTGGCAAGTTATGGGTCGATGATCGCGGCTTGCGCGGGGCGGTCATGCATCTGCCGCTATAAGCGCGAACTCCCGGTGCGCCTGCTCGTGACGCAACAACCACTCCTTGCGTGGCAGCCCGCCGGCATAGCCGGTCAGCCGGCCGTTGCCGCCGATCACCCGGTGGCAGGGCACCACGATCGCCAGCGGATTGCGCCCATTGGCGGCACCCACGGCGCGCTGCGCCTTGAGCCGGCCGATGCGCGTGGCGATCTCGGTATAGCTGCATGTCGTGCCGTAGGGAATCCGGCTCAGCTGCTCCCAGACGCACCGTTGGAACGGGGTGCCGACGGGCGCCAATGGCAGCGCGAACGACTGGCGCCGCCCCTCGAAGTACTCCGCCAGCTGCTCCATGCCCTGTTGCGTCAGCGCATTGGGATGGGGGATTTCATCCTCGGCATCGCTGTCGAGAAAGGCGATTTCGGTCACTCCCTGCTGGTTGGCCCGAAGGCGAATCAGGCCGATAGGCGATTGGCTGGGAGGCCGGAAGAAATCGAGATAGGGGCCGGTCAGCTGTTGAAAGGTAGTCGTCATGGGAAGTCTCCTCGGTCAGCCCAATGGTCATCGCTCCCATGGTCATCAACCCAGTGGTCGAGACCAGAGCTGCAGGGTGAGATAGCTGCGCCAAGGCGCGGCGGCGGCCGGATCGGCGTCGCCGAGCGAGGCCAGCGCCTTCTTGATGCCGAGATCGCCCCCCAGCCAGATATCGGGATGCCCGCCGCCGCGCATGGCGGCGTAGTTCGCCGTCCACGGCCCGATCCCCTTGAGGGTAGTCCAGGCCTCGGTGTCGTGGGGGTGTTCGGCATTGGCGTACCACTGCGCGAAGCGCTTGAGCGTCTCGCGCCGTGCACCGGGCATGCCGAGGAAGAGCAGGTCGCTTGCCGCGACCTGCTCGGGTGTGGGGAAGTGGCGCCGGCCTTCGGGGGCGGCATCGCCCAGCCGCTCGACCAGGGTGGTGGCCAGCCGGTGGGCGGCGGTGACCGAGACCTGCTGGCCGAGAATGGCACGCACGCCGGCCTCGAACAGGCTCCACACGTTGGGCAGGCGTAGCCCCTCTATCAATGCAAGGCCGGGTATCGCCTGGGCAAGGTGCGCCTCGATGACGGCGGTATCGGCATCGAGGTCGAGCATGCGGCGGATCTGGCGCACCACCGGCGAGAGTGCCCCGATATCGTCGAGCTCGAGTTGCACGGCGAAGCGGTGATGCTCGGGCTCATGGCGCGCGGTGAAGCGGCCATGCACGCCCTGCCAGATGAAGCAGCGGCCATAGTGGTCGTCGCCCACCCACTCCAGTCCCGCCAGATGACGGCGCGCGAAGAAGTCGCGCAGTGTCTCCCAGGCAAAGGGGGAGCGATAGGCCAGGTGCAGCTCGAGCGCCTGGGAGATGGGTCGGGAAGCATGCGTATCGATACGTCTCACCTCGCGCGGGGTCAGTCCGACATGGGTCTTGAAGGCGGCGTTGAAGCGCCTGAGGCTGCCGAAGCCGCTTGCGTAGGCCACCTCGGTGACCGGCAGTGAGCTTTGATGCAGCAGCTGCTTGGCGAACAGGCACTGGCGGTAGAGCGCATAGGTCTTGGGCGATACGCCGAAGCGCTGCTGGAACAGTTTACGCAGATAGCGCTCGCCAATGCCAAGCCGGGTGCAAAGCTGGCTGAGCGAGCCCTTGCGCAAGGCGCCCTCGTCGATCAGCCTGAGCGCACGCTCGAGAGTGATCTGGCTGCCGAGCCAGGCGGGGGAGTCCGGCGCGCTATCCGGCCGACAGCGCAGGCAGGGACGAAAGCCCGCCCGGGCGGCGGCCACGGCACTGGGGAAATAGACGACGTTGCGTTCAAGCGGCGGCGTGGCCGGACAGATCGGCCGGCAGTAGATGCCGGTGCTCTTCACGGCGGTGAAGAAGCGCCCGTCGAAACGGGCATCCCGCGCCAGACGTGCCTGGCGGCATAGCTCGGCGTCCAGCATGGCATCATCCCCAATGAATTTGCATGATGCCAGTCTATCGCGCCATGCCAGAGAAACTCGCCGAAATCGGACCATTAGCTCGGTGGGCTAGGACATCATCTGACAGACATCGCCTAGAAAGGTCGCCACGCTTTTGGGTAAAAGGCGGTCCGCCAATGTCTGGATTTCGATATAGCGGGAGCTGAGCTCCCTGTCCTTGATTGGAATCACCACCAGGTTTTCATGGTCGAGCCGGTGGCGAACGGAGAGTTCGCCGAACAGGGCCACGCCACCATCGTTGAGCGCGAAGTTGACCAGGGCGTTCATGTAATTGCTGAACAGTACCGGCTCCAGTACCAGGCCTTGGCGACTGCAGCTGACGTCAAACAGGGTGCGTATGGATGAGTCGGCATAGGGCAGGGCCAGCGGGTAGGAAGTTAACTGCACAAGCGAGATCTTCTCCTTGGTGGCGAGCGGGTGTCTTGTACTGACGATTGCGTTGATCGGTGCCTTCAAGCGTTTTTCGACCTTGATGTCTCGCTGTGGGGTCATGCTTAGCGTCAGGCCGATATCAGCATTCCCTTCACGTACGCGTTGGGTGACCTCGGCGGCGGGACATACCCATAGGTCGAAATGAATGCCGGCATAGCGTTGCCGAAAGCGACTGATTACATAGGGTAGGAAGTCCGTTGCCAGGCCCTCGACGCTGGCTAGATGCACCGTGCCGCGGTGCACTCCCTCCAGCGCCATGATTTCACCCATGATCTTCGAGGCTTCCAGACGCACGCGCCGGGCATGCGCGGCCAGCAGCTCCCCGGAGGCGGTCAGCTGCATGCCCGAGGCGCGTCGCTCGAATAGTTGAGTCTTCAGCTCCGTTTCGAGTCGCGCAATTTGACGGCTGATGGCCGATGGCGCGACATGCAGCTTCACGGATGCCTTGTTGATGGATCCGCTGCGTACCACCTCAAGGAAGTAGCGCAGGGCTGTATCCTGCAGTAGGCGTTCATTCATCGGGACTCTCTTGTTCTTGGTTCTCTATCTATTGCCGAAAAGGCAATGCCTTGTTCTAAAGATTAATCTAACGACAATGCTTTCTCCGTTACTAAGATGCTTTCCATGGCGCCGTTCCTGGCTGAGGCACCGAACGTTGATTGCCTTCTCCGGGATGTGCCGCACTCCGCTTCCAACAACGACAATCAGGAATCGTGAAGATGCTCATGTCTACCGTATTGCGTAAGGCGCGCGACTTGCCGCGTTCCATCGCCATCCTCGGCCTGGCTGGCAGCCTGGCCCTTGCAACTACCGCCGCCTCCGCGCAGACCACGGTAAATGCCGTGATGCACTCGGCGCTGCGCATTCTCGATCCTGTCGCCAGCAGCGCCACCATCGTGCGTAACCACGGCTACATGGTCTTCGATACCCTGCTCGGCGTGAACGAAGCCCTGGAGCCGCAGCCGCAGATGGCCGATTGGGCAATATCTGACGATGGCCTGACGTATACATTTACCCTGCGCGACGGGCTCACCTGGCACGATGGCGAGTCGGTGACCGCCGCCGATTGTGTCGCCTCGCTGCGGCGCTGGGCACAGTACGATGCAGGTGGCCAGCTGTTGATGGCTCGTATAAACCGTCTCGAGGTCCTCGATGAGGAGAGTTTCGTCCTGGAATTTGCCTCGCCTTTCAATGGCGTCATCGACCTATTGGCCAAGCCCTCTGCGGTGCCCGCCTTCATGATGCCCGAAAGGCTCGCCTCGATCCCCGACGGCGAGATGATTCCCGAGCAGATCGGCTCCGGCCCGTTCCGCTTCGTCGCTGAGGAGTTCCAGCCCGGCAACCGGGTGGTCTCGAACCCGCGACCTCCGGCGTGACAGGCCGGCATTCTAACCAACTGAACTACCGGTCCGCATCATTTCCGTTACGTGAACACTCATCATCGGCACGCGATGGTGGGTGGTACTGGGTTCGAACCAGTGACCCCCAGCTTGTAAGGCTGGTGCTCTCCCAACTGAGCTAACCACCCGTGGTCACGTGGCGCTGCATTCTACAGAGGCGACGGGCAATGTCAACGCTTTTTGTCAGCCTGAAACATGACGGTGCAATTTGCTTTTCCTACAGCCTTTCATTGACTTGCATCTCGACCCATGTTCCATTTTAGCAGGTGGATCGCATGATCTGCGCAATGGCTCCGGCCGCTTCGTCGATCAGCGATGCCTGGGTTCGCCCGGATACCTTGCGTGGCTTCCAGTCATGCTCACCATCGGCCAGAAAGTGAAAGCGAGCATGGGCGGGCATAGGGTAACCCTCCGCCTCCTCACGAGTGCCGAACGGATCGCGGCTTCCCTGAAGCACCAGCATCGGACAGCTCAATAGCGGCCAGTGCGAAAGGCGCGTCTTCTCGGGCTGTCCAGGCGGATGAAACGGATAGCTGCAAAGGATCAGACCCTCGGCGCCATCGCGTGCCGCCAACAAGCTAGCGGCACGCCCACCCATGGACTTGCCGCCAAGCCAAGGGGCCGGCAGTTGCGGGTGTGACACGATGTCACACCAGAGCGCCATTTCATCGACCAGTCGATCAATGCGAGGAGGGGGCCTACGCCGCCCTTCTGCCTGCATTCGACGCATATAGTCGAACTCGAAGGCGAGCACCTGAATGCCCTGCGCGGCGACCTTTTCACGCAGCTGCCGCATGAAGTCGGAATCCTGACCAGCCCCCGCGCCATGCGCCATCAGCACCCGCCCATGATGGGCGTCGCCGCATACCTCGAGCGCCCCCAGGCCGGCGATCGGCAGATGCCCGGAGCGCCCTTCGAGCAGGGCCTCCGCCACCCTTTCGACTGCCATCTCGTCATGCATTTTACCTTGCGACTTCGACACACTTTTCTCCTGCTAATGACCAGGGAACACGTTAGACATATTCAGCTTAGGGTCGGGCTGCGCTAGAATCCCCGCCCGATAACTTGATCTGCATCATCATACGTGCGGTCGCGCCCGGGCAAACTGGCGCCCGGCACTACTCCTCCCCCACCTCGCGTTCGATGGGAACCTGACATGAGCACAGCATTTGAACACCCGACCTACAACTACAAAGTAGTTCGGCAGTTCGCGATCATGACGGTGGTCTGGGGCATCGTGGGCATGACCCTCGGTGTCATTCTGGCTGCCCAGTTGATCTGGCCCGAACTGAATCTTGGATTGCCGTGGACGAGCTTCGGACGCTTGCGCCCGCTGCACACCAATGCGGTGATCTTCGCCTTCGGTGGCTCGGCGCTGTTCGCCACCTCCTACTATGTCGTGCAACGGACCTGTCAGACGCGCCTGATATCGGACAAGCTTGCCGCCTTTACGTTCTGGGGCTGGCAGGCGGTGATCGTCGCCGCGGTCATCTCACTGCCGCTGGGCTATACCACCTCCAAGGAGTACGCCGAGCTTGAGTGGCCGATCAGCATCCTGATCGCCGTGGTGTGGGTGAGTTATGCCGCCGTGTTCCTCGGTACCATCAAGATTCGCAAGACGCCGCACATCTACGTGGCCAACTGGTTCTTCGCGGCGTTCATCCTGACCGTCGCGGTGCTGCACATCGTCAACAACCTGGCGATTCCGGTCACCGCGATGAAGTCCTACTCGATCTATGCCGGCGCCATCGACGCCATGGTGCAGTGGTGGTATGGCCACAATGCGGTAGGTTTCTTCCTGACCGCGGGCTTCCTCGGCATGATGTACTACTTCGTGCCCAAGCAGGCCGAGCGCCCGATCTACTCCTACCGCCTCTCCATTGTGCACTTCTGGGCGCTGATCATCATCTACATGTGGGCCGGCCCGCACCACCTGCACTACACCGCGCTGCCGGACTGGGCGCAGTCGCTGGGCATGGTGATGTCGATCATCCTGCTGGCTCCCTCCTGGGGCGGCATGATCAACGGCATGATGACCCTTTCCGGCGCCTGGCATAAGCTGCGCACCGATCCGACCCTGCGCTTCTTGGTCGTTGCCCTTTCGTTCTATGGCATGTCGACCTTCGAAGGTCCGATGATGGCGATCAAGACGGTCAACGCGCTCTCCCACTATACCGACTGGACCATCGGCCACGTGCATGCCGGCGCCCTGGGCTGGGTCGCGATGATCACCATCGGTTCCATCTACCACCTGATCCCGCGCCTCTATGGTCAGAGCGAGATGTACTCGGTCAAGCTGGTCGCCGTGCACTTCTGGCTCGCCACCATCGGCACCGTACTGTACATCGCCGCGATGTGGGTCAACGGCATCATGCAGGGCCTGATGTGGCGCGCCGTGAATGCCGACGGCACGCTGATGTACACCTTCATCGAGTCTGTCGAGGCCAGCAGCCCCGGTTATGTCGTGCGCTGGATCGGCGGCCTGTTCTGGATCACCGGCATGATGCTGATGGCACTCAATACCTACATGACCATCAAGCGTAGCGCTGCCGCCGAACAGCCGCTGCCGCAGACCGCCTGAGCAACCAGGGAAGCCGTTAGCAATGAAACATGAAATCGTCGAAAAGAACGTAGGCCTTCTCGCAGTGCTGATTCTGGTGGTGATCAGCTTCGGCGGGCTGGCCGAGATCGTGCCGCTGTTCTTCCAGGAGGATACCACGGAGCCGGTGGATGGCCTGCAGCCCTACTCGGCGCTGGAGCTCGAGGGACGCGACATCTACATCCGTGAGGGCTGCGTGGGGTGCCATTCGCAGATGATCCGTCCGTTCCGCGCCGAGACCGAGCGCTATGGTCACTACAGCGTGGCGGGCGAGTTCGTCTATGACCACAACTTCCTGTGGGGCTCCAAGCGTACCGGGCCCGACCTCGCTCGGGTCGGCGGCCGCTACAGTGACGACTGGCACCGTGCACACATGTACAACCCGCGCGATGTGGTACCGGAGTCGATCATGCCGGCCTATCCATGGCTGTTCAGCAACACTCTCGATGGCGAAACCACGCCGCGCAAGATGGAAGCACTACGACGTCTAGGGGTCCCCTACACCGATGAGGACATCACCAATGCCACCAGCCAGGTACGTGGCCAGCAGGAGATCACCGCGCTGATCGCCTATCTGCAGCAGTTGGGCACGGTGTTGGAGGGTACTCGCTGATCATGGATACCGGAACGTTTCGCGGCATCATCGCATTCCTGGTGCTGGTCTCCTTTCTCGGGATCACCTGGTGGGCCTACTCCAGGCGTCGTAAGACGGATTTCGAGGAGGCTGCCAATCTGCCCTTCGCTGAAGATGACGAGCTGCTGCCCCATAACAACCGTGCCCAGAAAGGCGAGCCTGACACTCGCCCGACAGATTCCCGCCAAGACAAGGGAGACAGGAACACATGAACAACCTTTGGGGTGACGCCCTCTCCAGCTTCTGGAGCGCCTGGATCATCGTCATCACGCTGGGCACCATTGCCTTCAGCGCCTGGATCCTGTTCGCCAATCGCCGCACCGATAAGATCCCCGACCCTGATGGCAACGTCGAGACCACCGGCCATGCCGCCGACGGTATCGAGGAGTACGACAACCCGCTGCCACGCTGGTGGTTCATGCTCTTCGTCGGCACCATCTTCTTCGCGTTGGGCTATCTGGCGCTCTATCCGGGGCTTGGCAACTACCGTGGCGTGTTGGGCTGGACCCAGGTCGGCCAATGGGAGGAGGAAGTCGCCCAGGCCGAGCAGCGCTATGCACCGATCTTTGCCAACTATGGTGAAATTCCGATTCCCGAGCTTGCACGCGACGGCGAGGCGATGCGCGTGGCCGAGCGTATCTATCAGAACAACTGCGCAGTCTGCCATGGCTCCAATGCCCAGGGTGGCTACGGCTTTCCCAACCTGACCAATGACGACTGGCTGTATGGCGGGGAGCCGGAACACATCGTCACCACGCTGGTGCGTGGACGTAACGGCTTGATGCCCTCCTGGCAGCAACTGGGCCAGAACAATATCGAGAACGTGACCCAGCATGTCCTGGCGCTCTCCGACCTCGAGCATGACGAGGAGCGGGCAAGCCAGGGGCAGACAATCTTCGCCGCCTCGTGTGCCGCCTGTCATGGTGCGGAAGGGCAAGGCAACCAGGCACTGGGCGCGCCCAACCTGACCAATGACATCTGGCTCTATCAAGCGCCGGGGCAGAGCGTAGCCGACTCGGTTCGCCAGACGCTGCGCAATGGCCGCAACGGTCATATGCCCGCCCAGGCAGCCTATATCGGTGAGGACCGGGTGCACCTGGTCGCCGCCTACGTCTATAGCCTGCGCTTCAACGACTGACGCTTCGGCAGGTGCGGCCTGGGGTCGCACCTGCCCTTTTCCTTCTCTTACATCCTTATAATAATCAGCGTCATCTCCCCCCTTCGCTTCGCCCTCATACCGCCTAACACGGAATCGCCATGTCTGATAGGATTCCCAGCCGTGATATCACCCATCATGACGTTGGCCAACATATCCCCCAGGCCGTGAGCCAGGAGATGTATGCCAAGCGGCAGCATATCTATGTGCGTGAGATAAAAGGCTTTTTTCAGCGCGTCCGCCGCGTCTCCAACTGGGCATTGATGGCACTGTTCTTCGTTACCCCTTGGATCAACTGGGGTAATCGCCCGGCGGTGTGGTTCGACCTGCCCTCGCGGGAGTTCCATATCCTGGGGGGCACCTTCTATCCCCAGGAGTTCATCCTGCTGTCGTGGCTGCTGATCATCTGCGCCTTCGGGCTGTTTCTGATCACCGTCTTCGCCGGCCGGGTATGGTGTGGCTATACCTGCCCGCAGAGCGTCTGGACCTTCCTGTTCCTGTGGGTGGAGCAGCGTCTGGAAGGACCCCGCCACCGCCGCATCAAGCTCGACAGACAGCCGATGACCTTCGACAAGGCGTGGCGCAAGACGGCCAAGCATGCAGTGTGGCTTGCCATCGCCTTCGCCACCGGACTGACCTTCGTCGGCTACTTCACGCCGATTCGCGAGCTGTTGGTCGAGCTGCCCACGCTGAACGCGAATGGCTGGGCCTATTTCTGGGTCGGGTTCTTCCTGGTCTTCACCTACCTCAACGCTGGCTGGCTGCGCGAGCAGGTGTGCATCTACATGTGCCCCTATGCGCGCTTCCAGTCGGTGATGTTCGACCGCGACAGCCTGATCGTCTCCTACGACGAGGCACGTGGCGAACCACGCGGGTCGCGCAAGAAGGGCCTGTCTCATGAAGAGGCGCGCGCCGCCGGCCATGGCGACTGCATCGACTGCGACCTCTGCGTCCAGGTCTGCCCCACCGGCATCGACATCCGTAAGGGACTGCAGTACGAATGCATCAGTTGTGCGGCGTGCATCGATGCCTGCAACAGCGTGATGGATCGCATGAGCTATCCGCGCGGACTGATTCGCTACACCACCGAGCGCGCCCTGACGGGAGGCAAGACGCATATTCTGCGCCCTCGCCTGCTCGGCTATCTGGCCGCGCTGCTGGTGATGATCGGCCTTTTCGTCTGGACCCTTGGCGAGCGGGTGCCGCTGGAGTTCGATCTCGAACGCGACCGCAACCAGCTCTACCAGATGACCCGGGACGGGCGCATCAGCAACGTTTATACACTCAACATTCGCAATCTCGACGATAGCGACCATACCTACCTAATTCGGGCCGAAGGGCTGACCGGACTCACCCTCGAAGGCAATGGCCGAGTCAGCGTGAGTGCCGGCAGCACCCGCATGGCAGTCATCGAACTGACCCTCGCCCCCGATGACATCGATCTGCCCAGCCATCCGATTCAGATAAGCCTCGAATCCCTGGATGACGAGCGGATCACCCAACAACGTGAAACGCGCTTTATCGGACAGATCAGGAGATAGCCTTGAGCACTTCCACTTCGATTCCCCCATGGTACAAACAGTTCTGGCCATGGTTTCTGCTTGGCCTGCTGATGACCTCCATCACCGTAAGCACCACCATGCTGTTCGTGGCGATCCGCACCGCCGACGGTATGGTGCAGGAGGATTACTACGAGCACGGACGTGCCATCAACGTGGTACTGGCCAAGCAGCAGCGTGCCGCAGAGCTTGAACTCGCCGGCGAGCTGATGGTCGATAGCGCCACCGGAGACATCATCCTCGACCTGAGCGGTGATGCGCGCCCCGACCAGCTCCTGCTCAAGCTGATCTTCCCGACCCAGGACGATCGCGATCAGGAGTTCACCCTCGAGCACGTGCGTGATGGCCGCTATGTAGGCCAGACGACGGAGCGCCTCCAGTACCGCTGGTATCTGCAGCTGCAGCCAAGCGGTGAGACGCCCGAGTGGCGTCTTACCGGGGAAGCGCGCTTCCCCAGAGAGACTACCATCGAGCTCACGCCGGGCGGAGCCTGACGCCAGCGATGAATGCCGCCGCTAACCCCACGGCCCTCGACCAGCTTGGCGCCTGCTATCACTGCGGAAGCCAGGTGCCACAGGGCGCACCGTGGAGCATTACGCTCGACGAGCAGGCCTATCCCTTGTGCTGCCCCGGCTGCGAGGCAGTGGCGCACGCCATCGTGGGTGGCGGCCTGGCCAGCTATTACCGCTTCCGCACCGAACTGCCCGAGCGGCCTGACGATCGTCAGAGCAGTCGTGCCGATACCTGGGCGGTGTTCGACGATCCTGGTCTGCAGCGGGAGTTCGTGCACCCCGAAGGCGACGCCGGTCAGGTGGCTGCCACGCTGGCGGTGGATGGCATCACCTGCGCGGCCTGCGCCTGGCTGATCGAGCACCGGCTCAATGCCCTCGACGGTATCACCTCCAGTGCCGTCAACCTCACCCATCACCGGGTGAGGGTGGCCTGGGATCCCGCACGCGTGAAGCTCTCTCAGATCCTTGCCGAGATGGCGGCGATCGGTTATAGCGCCCAGCCCTACGAACCCGATGAGGCACAGAATCGTCTTCAGCACGAAGAGCGCATGAACGTACGGCGACTGATCGTTGCCGCCGTGGGCATGATGCAGGTGATGATGTTCTCGGTGCCGATCTATGTCGCCGGACCTGGGCAGATCAGCGCCGACTTCTACGCCCTGTTCCACTGGCTCTCCTTCGCTCTGGCCACGCCAGTGGTGTTCTTCTCCGCGCTACCCTTCTTTCGCAATGCACTGCGCGATCTGCGTACCGGTGTGCTGGGCATGGACGTGCCGGTGTCGATCGCCATCGGTGGGGCGTATCTCGCCAGTGGCTATGCGGTAATCTTCGATGTCGGCGAGGTCTACTTCGACTCGGTGGCGATGTTCACCTGCTTCCTGCTGTTCGGCCGCTATGTCGAGACCCGCGCCAGGCGGCGCAGCGGCCATAGCGGCAATGCCATGTCCGGTGCCCTGCCGCTGTCGGCGATTCGGCTCACCGATGCGGGCGAGGAGCGTATCCTGCCGGCAAGCCAGCTCACCGCCGGCGATCGGGTACTGGTCAAGCCTGGCCACGGCGTGCCTGCCGACGGGGTGATCGAGGATGGCGAATCGAGCCTCGACGAATCGATGCTCACCGGCGAGTACCTGCCAGTGACGCGGCGCGTCGGTGACAGCGTCACAGGCGGCAGCCAGAACGTCGAGAGCCCGCTGATCGTGCGCGTCACCCGGGCGGGGCGTGAGGCGCGAGTGGCGAGCATCGTCGACCTGACCGATCGCGCCTTCGCCAGCCGACCCAAGATCGCCGAGATGGCCGCGCGCATGTCGCACCTGTTCGTCCTGCGCCTGCTTCTAGTGACCGCCTGCGTATCGATCGCCTGGTGGTTCATCGATCCCTCACGGGTGCTGTGGGTGACGCTCTCGGTCCTGGTGGTGACGTGCCCCTGCGCCTTGGCACTGGCCACGCCTACCGCGCTGACCGCCGGGCACGGACAGCTGCGCCGGCGCGGCGTGCTGATCACCCGGGCACATGCCATCGAGGGACTCTCCCAGGCAACCCGGATCATCTTCGACAAGACCGGCACCCTGACCCGCGGCGAGATGCAGCTGGTGGAGACACGCCCGATCGGCAGCGCAGACGAGGGCGATGCCGAGCGCATGCGCACCCTGGCTGCCGCCCTGGAGGCGCACTCCGAACACCCCATCGCTCGCGCCTTCCGCCCCTACCGGCTGGCCACGGTGCGTGCAAGCGACGTGGTCAGCCGCCCGGGCCTTGGCCTGGAGGGCGATATCGCGGGGCGACGCTATCGCCTGGGCAAGCCTGTTTTCGCTGCCCCCGACAAGGCCTGCGAGGCACCCGGGGAGGGCCAGTGGCTACTGCTCTCAGAGGACGATGAGCCGCTGGCCTGGTTCGCCCTGCACGATCATCTGCGCGAAGATGCCGCGTCCACCGTCTCGGCACTTCAGGCCGCCGGACTCAAGGTCAGCCTGCTCTCGGGCGACAACGCTTCCACCGTCTCGGCACTGTCCCACAAGCTGGGTATCGATGATTGGCACGCTGGCGCCAGCCCCGAAGGCAAGCTTGCCCATATCGAAGCGCTACAGGCCGCCGGCGAAACCGTAGTGATGATCGGCGATGGCATCAACGATGTGCCGGTACTGGCCGGCGCCAATGTCTCGATCGCCATGAATGGCGCCACCGATCTGGCCCGCACCAGCGCCGATGCCGTGTTGCTGAGTCCGCGCCTGGAGCGTATCGTCGAAGCGATCGAGATCACCCGAGCCACACGGCGTATCATTCGCCAGAACCTGATCTGGTCGGTGTGCTATAACTTCTCCGCCCTGCCCTTGGCAGCAATCGGCATCGTGCCCCCCTGGGTGGCGGCGATCGGCATGTCAGCCAGCTCTCTGGTCGTGGTCGGTAACGCCCTGCGACTGGGGCGCATTCGCACCACGCCACGCCCCGTCATCATGCAAACGGAGCCCGCATGACGATTCTCTATCTGCTGATTCCCCTGACCCTGATTCTGCTGGCGCTGGCCATCTGGGCCTTCTTCTGGGCGGTGAGGAACGATCAGTTCGAGGATCTCGAAGGCCCCGCGCATCGCATCTTGTTCGACGAGGATGAAAACGACTTCACCCCCGAAGAGCGCGAGCGCCGGGCCAGGGCTCGCCGCGACAAGACCGGCAATGATGAGTCCCCGAAGGCCTGATGAATCCCACCGGTCTCGATCTGCCGCCCTTCGTGGCGGCCTTCGTCTTCGGCCTGCTTGGCGGCGCCCACTGCATCGGCATGTGCGGCGGCATCATGAGTGCCCTGACGTTTGCCGTCCCCCCCAGCATGCGACATCCGGCTCGGCTCACAGGGTTGCTGCTGGGCTACAACCTGGGACGTATCGGCAGTTACATGCTGGCCGGGGCGCTGGTCGCAGGCCTGGGGACGCTACTGGGCGGCCTTGCCGGCGAGATCCGCCTGGCGTTGCAGGTGCTTGCCGCGGTAATGCTGATCATGATGGCGCTCTATATCGCCAACTGGTGGAAGGGACTGCTGCGCGTCGAGGCGCTCGGACGCCGGCTGTGGCGCCATGTGGAGCCGCTGGGGCGCAAGTTGATGCCGGTAGTGCGGGTGCCCCAGGCAATGGCCCTGGGGGCCGTCTGGGGCTGGCTCCCCTGCGGTTTGGTCTACTCGATGCTGGCCTGGAGTCTGGCAATGGCCGATCCCCTGCGCGGCGCGCTGCTGATGGCCGCTTTCGGGCTAGGAACACTGCCCGCTCTGGTAGCCACCGGGCTCGCCGCACGCACGCTTGGCAACTTGATTCGTCATCCGGCCACGCGTGCTATCGCCGCAACGTTGATCATCGCATTCGCGCTTTGGCAGCTCTGGCACCTGCTGCCGATAGGCAACATGCATCAAAGCCATTGACGCTTCGCATCGCGCCCGTCACTCTTTGGCCTATACCCTGTTGTTAACCCACATTAATAATGTTGCTAGAGGTTACCAACACAATCGAGACAGTATCAGGAGGACGACATGTCTCCCACGGCTCCCGCGCAGCGTTGCGCGCGTCTCAATGAAACCCGTTGCCAGACCTGCAGCCTGAGCTCGCTATGTCTTCCTCTGGCCCTCGAACTCGACGATGTCGATCAGTTCGATGCGATCATTCGCCGCCGCACGCCATTGAAGAAAGGCGAGGCGCTGTTCTATCAGGGCACCTCCTTCAACAGCGTGTTCGCCGTGCGCTCAGGCAGCCTCAAGCAGTTGACCAGCGACGGCAACGGCAATGACCAGTTGACCAATTTTTACCTGCCAAGCGAGCTGGTGGGACTGGATGCCATAGACGAAGAGTTCTATCCTGGCACGGTGACGGCGCTCGAGACGACCACCGTCTGCGAGATCCCCTTCGATCGGCTGGACACGCTCTCCGAGCAGCTGCCCGAGCTGCGTGGCCAGCTCTACCGCAGCATGAGCCGCGAGATGCGCGACGATCGCCGCATGATGCGCCTGCTGTCGAGCAAGACCGCAGACGAGCGTCTGGCGAGCTTCTTCACCAGCCTCTCGACCCGCTTCCGTCGCCGTGGCTACTCGCCTTACAGCTTCCGCCTCTCCATGTCGCGGGCCGATATCGGCAACTACCTGGGGCTGGCGGTGGAGACCGTCAGCCGTATCCTGGGGCGCTTCCAGCAGCAGGGGCTGGTGTCGGTCTCGGGACGCGAGGTCAACATCCTCGACCTGGATGCACTGGCGGCACTGGCCGAGGGGCATAGCGGCTCCTGACGATACCATGTGCTGGCAACGAAAAGGCCAGGCCCCCTGCGGGCCTGGCCTTTTCGCTGTGGCGCCCGGCGCTACGCCTGACGCGCCAGGTCCAACGCCTCGATACGGTTGTCACGCAGGCGCGCCTGCTTGGCTTCGAGCCCCGCGAAATCGAACAGTTCACGGTCGGCGAGCTGGGAGGGGGCGACGTTGGTGACCGCCTTGAACATCGTCTCCAGTCGCCCGGGGTGCTTGACCTCCCACTCGGCGAGCATCTCCTTGACCACCTGTCGCTGCAGATTGGGTTGCGAGCCGCACAGGTTGCAGGGGATGATCGGAAACGCCATCTGCCTGGCGAACTCGGCGATATCCGCCTCCCTGCAGTAGGCCAGCGGACGAATCACGATGTTCTTGCCATCGTCGGAGAGCAGCTTGGGCGGCATTGCCTTGAGCTTGCCGCCGAAGAACATGTTGAGAAACAGCGTCTCGAGGATGTCCTCGCGGTGGTGGCCCAGTGCCACCTTGGTCGCGCCGATCTCTTCGGCGAAGCCATAGAGCGAGCCGCGACGCAGCCGTGAGCAGAGCGCGCAGGTGGTCTTGCCCTCCGGAGTTTTCTCCTTGACCACAGAATAAGTGTCCCGCTCGAGGATGTGGTAGTCGACGCCGATCGAGTCGAGATACTCAGGCAGCACATGCTCGGGGAAACCGGGCTGCTTCTGATCTAGGTTGACCGCCACCAGCGAGAAGTCCACCGGCGCACTGCGCTGAAGATTCATGAGAATCTCCAGCATGGTGTAGGAGTCCTTGCCACCGGAGAGGCATACCATCACCCTGTCGCCCTCCTGGATCATCGCGTAGTCGATGATCGCATTGCCGACCTGGCGACGCAGACGCTTCTGAAGCTTGTTGAACTCACGCTTCTGCCTGGCAGCCAGCGTCTGAGCGTTATCCGCCACGGCGGTATCGGGCAAGCGATGGGACACGGGAGACTCTGTCATGATCACAGCGAAACTGACGGGAATGAAGACCAATTCTACCACTCCCTCAAATAGCTTTCGATCAGGTTGTCTCAACAAAAGGCGTGCTAGCGAATCCCTTTCTGCAAGCGCATATGCATCAACGCGGTGGTCACGGCATCGCCCAGGACCGAGTGGCGCCCCATCACCGGCACTTGCAGCCGGGCAGCCGCCGTATCGAAGCACAGGCAGGCATCGAGTTCCTGATTCCCGCGGCGTTGCTCGCGCCGACAGCTCTGCGACACGTCGATTAGTGCATTGGGCAGGTCGAAACCGTAGCGGGGTCGCAGGTAACGGTTGAGGATGGCAACGTCATGCTCCACGCGCCAGCCCACCAGCGGCCGGTTGCCGATGAAATCGAGCAGCTTGGCCAGCGCATCGCTCACGCTCACCCCCTCATCCAGATCGATGCCCCGCAGGCCATGTAGACATATCGAATCGCCGTTCAGGCTAGCCGGCCGCGTCAGGCGCAGATCCAGCGAGTCACTGGTCAATACCCGCTCGCCGCGTATCCTGACGGCAGCAATCGAGACCAGCTCGGCGGTGCGACTATCCTCGCCAGTGGCCTGGCAAGCGATGGCGACCATCTCCTCACCGGTATAGGGATTGAATAGCCAGCCATAATCGCCATCGGCCTGACGGCGTCTATCGGCAGCACGCCTTAATACTCTCAACATGCGCTTCGCTCCTTGAAGGTCATAGATCGTCTCGCTCCGTACTTGTCGGTACTCTCTGTTTTGTTCAAGCACTAGTACTCAAGATGAAAACGGTGGGAAAGGCTCTGCTTGAAATCCTTCACCATGTGCATGGCCTCCCGCAGCAGATCGCGCTCCAGGGACGAAAGCTGCTGCACCACCACCCGGTTGGCATCATCGCCGCTGCGCTTGCCGTCGAGACGCTCGAGCTGCTGTCTGAGGCGCAGCTCGGTAAAGAGCGCCAGCGCCTCGCCCAGGTCCTCGGCGAAACTCGCCTCCAGACGTCCTTCGGCGGCCAGCGCGTCGAGCCGCTCAAGCGTAGAGGTCGCGCGAATGCCACGCTCAAGCGCCAGGGTGCGCACACCATGGACGATGGGAAAGATGCCTCCCTTCTTGATGTCGATGCCGTGCTGGGGCTTCTTGAGCGAGCCAAACAGCGTCAGCGGCGTGGAGAAGCGCAGCGCCGGGCGGGCGAAGTTATAGAGCAGCAGCTCGTCTCGCGAGGCGCGCTCAAAGATCGGGTCGCGGACCCGTTCGAGCAGCCGAGAATTGCCGGCGACGCCATGGGCATCGAGCATGATCGCCAGATTCATCAGGCTGTCGCCGTCACGCGAGCTGGCCCAGCGCGCCACGCGCTGGCGCCAGCCCCGCTCGCTATCTATCCAGGCAGGGTTGGAAACCATGATATTACCGGGGCACAGAGGGTAGCCGAGACGGATCAGCGTGTCGGTGAAGGCGCTCATCTGCTTGGCGCACTCGGGCCACTCCAGGTCATCGGCGAGAATCAATCCGTTGTCCTGGTCGGTCTTGAGCATCTGCTCGCCGCGCCCCTCACTGCCCATCACCATCAGGCAACTGTGGTCGCGATATCGCTCATCGACAGTGAACTCCCAGGCTTTGGTCATGATTCGCCCATTGAGCGCCGATAACAGGCCCATCGCGAAACGCAGCTTGACCCCCTGAGCCATCAACGCCTTGATCAGTTCCGGCGTGCGCGCACTGGCTCGGGCCAGCTCCTCCAGGCTGTCGGCCTGTTCGACCTGCAGGCTGACCACGTAACTGCGGCTGGAGAAGTAGCTGAGCACATCGGTCAGTTCGACGACACCGACCGGTTTTTCATGCTCGACGACGACCACCCGCGCCACCTTGTACCGAGTCATGCGTACCAGCGCCTCGAACAGGTATTGGCCGGCCCCAGCAGTGACAAGTGTGAAATTGGCGGCCTGGATGGCCAGGCTCTCCTGACCAAGGCCTTCAATCACCAGGGCATTGAGCAGGTCCGTCTTGGTGATCATGCCGACACGCTCACTATCGCCGATCAGTAAGCTGTCGGCGCGGCTGGCATTGAGCGTGCTGACCGCCACGGCAATGGTAGTGTCTACACCCACCATCAGTGGTTCGCGCATGCAATCGCATATACGGGCCAGCATGAAGCCCGCCATGGTCACCCCGCCCTCGGCGCGACGCTCCGTCAATAGACGTGCCTTGTGCGACAGGCTCTGGCGAAAGAACTCGGCGAAGGGAGGATAGTCGCCACAGAGCCGCTCGAAGAGCGCCTTGGGTAGTAGGTAGCAGAGACTCTCCTGCTCGGCCTTGAATCGGTAGCGACTCTTGCCGTTGAGAATGCTGATGGCACCGAACAGATCGCCGGTGGTGTACTGACCGATATGTGCCTGCGCGCTGGGCAGCGTCGGGTCGAGCTCCGCCACCTCGCCTTTATGGATGAAAAAGACGAACTCACCGGATTGGCCGGCGTCGATGATCACTTCTCCATTGTCGAAATAGGCCAGATCGACCCCACCGCGCACGAGCTCCCGGCCAGTGTCATCCAGCAGCGTGAAGGGTGGCTGGGAGAGATCGATATCGACCATGTTGCTTCCCTCTAGTATGTCGGCATCGAATTCGGAAAACGCCGAGCCAACGTTCGATCTCGCCAAATATCCAACGGCAGTACTTAATGCAAAAGTCTAATGCTTATCCATTGATCACAACGATTCATGGCGTCAAGCAATAAATGCCACCACACCACCATTAGACACTAGAAGCAGCACTACATCCCTACATCTTATAATGGCCAACCAAGAGTAGAAATACCATCTTTTCGCAAAAAGCTAGACTATTGTTCTATCTCCCCACAACCTAGACTATTGTTTATAAGGCCAAGCCTAGACCATCGTCCTACGCAGGGACTTATCACGCCACGAACAACTCAATGAATAACAAATAACGCATTGATTTAAATAGATTAAATAAAAACAGTCTCAATCAACTTCTTCTCATAATACCAAAGTATGGGATTTTAATTTTTGCATTTGTTGCCCACTATTAAGTCGAATGCTGAAGGTCGATCTCATGGCGATAATGCACCTGTACATAGGAAAAGAGAGGTGATGGGAGCGGAAATATAACCGAGCAAACCGGGATTAAATCCAACCCTTGCTACTGGTTAACAACCTACTTCCACATTGTTATCGCACGTAGGCTGGCTTAACCCATCGCGAGCGTTCCCTGCGAGTCCCGCCTGGCAAGACAGGCCAATTCCTGGAACGTCCCATCATGAACAAGCGGAGAGCATTACCATGGCAGATGATAAATCCAACGCTGCTGCTTACTGGTCGGCGAACGTTCGTCTGATTACCGGTTGCCTGATTGTCTGGGCACTGGTTTCTTATGGCTTCGCCATCTTGCTGCGCCCATTGCTGTCTGGCATTCCCATCGGCGGTACGGACCTGGGCTTCTGGTTTGCCCAACAGGGTTCAATTCTCACCTTTATCGGCCTGATCTTCTTCTATGCCTGGAGAATGAATCGGCTGGACAAGAAGTTTGGACTCGGGGAGTAAACCAGCATGAGTCAATTTGCCATCAACCTGCTCTTCGTGGGCGCCTCCTTCGCGCTCTATATCGGCATCGCCATCTGGGCCAGGGCCGGCTCGACAAAGGACTTCTATGTCGCCGGGGGAGGCGTTCATCCAATCACCAATGGCATGGCCACCGCCGCTGACTGGATGTCGGCGGCTTCCTTCATTTCAATGGCCGGGTTGCTGTCGTCAGGTGGCTATGCCAACTCCTCCTACCTGATGGGCTGGACAGGCGGCTTCGTCATCCTGGCACTGCTGCTTGCTCCTTACCTGCGCAAGTTCGGCAAGTTCACGGTGCCCGACTTCATCGGTGACCGTTTCTACAGCACGACAGCGCGTACCGTGGCGGTAGTCTGCCTGATCGTCGCCTCGGTGACCTATGTCATCGGCCAGATGACCGGCGCCGGCGTTGCCTTCTCTCGCTTCCTGGAAGTGAGCAATACCTGGGGCATCTGGATCGCTGCCTTCATCGTCTTCCTCTATGCCGTCTTTGGCGGCATGAAGGGCATCACCTATACCCAAGTGGCGCAGTACATCGTGTTGATCGTGGCTTATACCATTCCGGCTGTGTTCATCTCTCTGCAGCTGACCAGCAACCCGATTCCGATGTTCGGCATGTTCAGTACCCACGACGAATCCGGCATCCCGCTGCTCGCCAAGCTGAACGAAGTGCTCAACGAGCTGGGCTTCCGAGACTACACGTCAGATGAGCCCAACAAGCTCAACATGGTGCTGTTCACCCTGTCGCTGATGGTGGGTACCGCGGGGCTGCCCCACGTCATCATTCGCTTCTTCACCGTGCCCAAGGTGGCAGATGCTCGCTGGTCCGCCGGCTGGGCGCTGGTGTTCATCGCGATTCTCTATCTCACCGCCCCGGCCGTCGCTTCCATGGCGCGCCTGAATCTACTGACTACCATCTATCCGGAGGCGATCGGCCAGGTGGATTCTTACGAAGACGCCATGGCGAATCCGCTGGTCTATGAAGAGCGGCCGGACTGGATCAGGACCTGGGAAGAGACGGGGCTGATCACTTTCACTGACCTGAACGAGGATGGGCGCATCCAATCCTACAACGCTGCCAACCCTGCATTCGCAGAGACAGCGGCAGAGCGTGGCTGGGAGGGCGACGAACTCAACGTCAACAACGATATCCTGGTATTGGCCAACCCAGAGATCGCCAACCTGCCCGGCTGGGTGGTCGGCCTGATCGCAGCGGGCGGTATCGCCGCGGCGCTCTCGACAGCGGCGGGTCTGCTGCTGGCGATCTCCTCGGCGATCAGTCATGACTTGATCAAGAAGACCATCAATCCCAACATCACGGAAAAAGGTGAGATGCTCGCGGCACGGCTCTCCATGGCGGGCGCTATCCTGTTGGCAACGTACCTGGCGCTCAACCCACCCGGATTTGCGGCGCAGACGGTCGCCCTGGCCTTCGGCCTCGCCGGCGCCTCGATCTTCCCCGCATTGATGATGGGTATCTTCTCCAAGCGCATGAACAGCACCGGTGCGATCTGCGGCATGCTGGCGGGTCTGGGTGTCACCGTGGTGTACATCTTCACCTACCTGGGCTGGTTCTTCATCCCCGGCACCAACACGCTGCCCAACACACCGGATGGCTGGCTGTTCGGTATCTCGCCGCTCTCCTTCGGTGCAGTGGGTGCATTGATCAACTTCGCGGTCGCCTACGCTGTCTCCAGCGTGACCGCAGCACCCCCACAGGAGATCCAGAACCTGGTGGAGAGCGTTCGCTATCCCAAGGGCGCTGGCGCAGCGATCGATCACTAAGCCATAATAGGCTCCGCTCAGCGAGACCTGTCGCGGAACCAAACCAGATCGGGCTTCCCTTGGGAAGCCCGATTGCTTTCAGGAAGACAGCGCATGATATGGCATTTGATAGCGGCAATCTTTGCAGGCCTTGGTGCAGCGGGTGTGGGGTTACTGTTGCGCGTCGTCAGTGGTAGACGCCTGCCCCGCTGGATCGTGCCGGTATGTGCAGGCCTTGGCATGCTGGCCTACCAGATTCATCACGAATACTCCTGGTTCAACCACAAGCAGCATCAGTTGCCGGCAGCGGCTCAGGTGATCTCCTCCGAGCAGGATTCGGTCTTCTGGCGCCCTTGGACTTACCTCTTCCCGATGACGACCGCCTTCAGCGTCATCGATCAGGGCAACATGATCTCTCGCCAGGTCGATGGTCAGCATCTGGTCGAGTTCATGCTCTACCGCTTCGAACGGCATCACATGGACCTGGTGACCCACCGCCCCTACCTGATGAACTGTGCCACCCACGAATCACTGCCCCTCGAGGGAGAGCAGCGGCAGCCCCGATTCCATGAAATGCGCCGTGTCGATGACAGCGATCCCGTATATCAGGCCGTGTGTGCCGAGACCTGAGCATTTATCCCACCTCGATGAGGGATTAACCACGGCATTGCCCTAGAATGGCCGCAGATCCGAGGGAGAGAGCGCATGTTTTCCGGTTGGCTGCTGATTGCCGTTTCACTCACCTACATTGCCGTGCTGTTCGCCATCGCCTGGCACGGCGATCGCAATGCCCAGCGCTACGGCGCCAGTCGACGACGCCCCATCATCTACAGCCTGGCGCTGGCAATCTACTGCACCTCCTGGACCTTCTATGGGGCGGTCGGTGAAGCCGCCACCTCGGGCTGGTCGTTCGCCAGCATCTTCGTCGGACCGATTCTGACCTTCCTGCTGTTCTGGCCAGTACTGGCCAAGATGATCCGCGTGGCGAAGCACCAGAACGTCACCTCGATTGCCGACTTCATCGCCTCGCGCTACGGCAAGACGCAGTCGCTTGCCGCCTTTGCAAGCCTGGTGGCCCTGATCGGCACGCTGCCCTATATCGCCCTGCAGCTCAAGGCGGTCTCCACCTCGTTCATGGTGCTCACCGACACCTCGGACATGACCCGTGCACCACTGTTCGCCGATACCGGTTTCTACGTCGCCGCCGTGATGGCGATATTTGCGATTCTGTTCGGCACCCGCCACACCGATGCCACCGAACATCACGAGGGGCTGGTGCACGCCATCGCCTTCGAATCGCTGGTCAAGCTGGCGGCGTTCCTGCTGCTTGGGGCCTATGTCACCTGGGGCCTGTTCGATGGCCTTGGCGACCTGCTCGGCCATGCCGAACAGCAGCTGCAGCTGCAGCGCCAGCTGGCCGAGCAGGATTTCGGACGCAGCTTCTGGGCCCAGACACTGCTCGCGATGCTGGCGGTCTTTTGCCTGCCACGCCAGTTCCATGTCGCCGTGGTGGAGAACACCCATCGCGACGATGCCGCCAAGGCGCGCTGGCTGTTTCCTCTCTATCTGCTGATATTCGGCTTCTTCGTGCTGCCCATCGCCGCCGCAGGACTGACGATGTTCCCTAGCGGCGATATCGAGCCCGATACCTTCGTGCTGGCCATCCCCATGGCCGCAGGCAACGACCTGCTGACCCTGCTCACCTTCATCGGCGGCTTCTCGGCGGCCACCGGCATGGTGATCGTGGCCACCGTTGCGGTATCGATCATGATCTCCAACGAGATCGTCATTCCGGCGCTGTTCCGCCTGCGCTGGTTCGATACCAAGCCTCGCGACTTCGGCCGACTGGTACTGCGCGCGCGTCGCGTCACTATCGTGGTGATCCTGGCACTCGCCTATGGTTTCTATCAGCTGATCGCCGAGTACGGCACGCTGGCCTCGACCGGCATGCTGTCATTCGCCGCCGCCGCGCAGTTCGCCCCCGCCTTGATCGGCGGCCTCTACTGGAAGCGCGGCAACCGCCTGGGGGTGGTGGTCGGCATGAACATCGGCTTTGCCATCTGGGCGTATACCCTGATGCTACCGACGCTGATCACCGCCGGCGTATTGCCGAGCGGCTGGCTCAGCGTCGGCCCGCTGGGCATCACCTGGCTTGCCCCCACCCAGCTGTTCGGTCTCAATATCGGCGACAGTTTCACCCATGGGGTAATGCTCTCGCTGGGGCTCAACCTGTTCTTCTACATCTTCGTCTCGCAGATGACGCCCCAGCGGGTGGTCGAGCGCATCCAGGCCTCGCTGTTCGTCGACAGCGTCGAGACCCGCCAGACCTCGGTCAACCGGCCCTGGACCGGCGCCACCACGGTAGGCGACCTCAAGGTACTCTGCGAGCGCTTCCTGGCCGCCAATCAGGTCAATCGCGCCTTCGACGACTACGCTCGCCGCACCGGCAAGCCTCTCGAGGAGTCGGCTCGCGCCTCCATTGACGTCATCCAGTTCACCGAGCGCTTCCTCGCCTCGGTGCTCGGGGCCTCCTCGGCGCGCATCGTGGTCAACTCGGCCCTGCAGGGGCGCGGCATCGGCATTTCGGATGTGATCTCGATCGTCGACGAGGCCTCCCAGGTACTGGAGTTCAACCGCGCCCTGCTGCAGGCAACCATCGAGAACATCAATCAGGGCATTAGCGTGGTCGACCAGAACCTGCGCCTGGTGGTGTGGAACCAGCGCTATCTGGAGCTATTCCGCTTCCCCGATCACCTAATCCGCGTCGGCGCACCGATCGACCAGATCTTCCGCTACAACGCGCATAACGGCGAATACGGTCCCGGCGACCCGGAGGAGCATGTCGACCTGCTGATCGACAACATCCGCCAGGGACAGCCGCATCGCTACGTGCGCTATCGCCTGGACGACAGCGTGCTCGAGGTCCAAGGCAACCCGATGCCAGGAGGCGGCTTCGTCTACACCTACCAGGACATCACCCAGCAGAAGCGCATCGAGGAGGCGCTGATCCGCTCGGAGAACAATATCCGCATCTACACCGACAACGTGCCGGCGCTGATCGCCTATTTCGACAAGGAGTGTCGCTATCTCTTCACCAACCGCGCCTACGAGCAGGCCTTCGGCATCGACCGCAACGTGGTGATCGGCAAGCGTGTGGACGAGGTGCTCAAGCCCACCATCTCCCGCGATCGCGGTCCCTGGATGCAGCGTGCCCTGCAAGGGGATCGGGTCAGCTTCGAGGTGTCGATGGGCGACCAGGAGGGGGGGACGCGCCACATGCTGGTCACCTATACGCCCCACTTCGGCGACAGCGGTTCGATACTGGGCTTCTTCTCGCTCTACCAGGACATCACCGAGCGGCGCCTGGCGGAGATGGCCCTCAAGGAGACCAACGAGCATCTCGAGGAGCGTGTGCGCGAGCGCACTCAGGCGCTCTCGGAAGCCAACGCCGCTCTGCGCCAGGAGAACCGCGTGCGCGCCGAGGCTGAACTGGCACTGCGTCAGGCCAAGCAGATCGCCGAGGATGCCAACACCTCCAAGACGCGCTTCCTGGCCGCCGCCAGCCACGATCTGCTGCAGCCGCTCAATGCCGCACGGCTGTTCACCTCGGCACTATCTCAGGAGGTCGAGGCCGAGGATATGAAGCGCACCATCGGCCATATCGATAACTCGCTGCAAGCCGCCGAGGAGCTGCTCGGCACGCTACTCGACATCTCCAAGCTCGACGCCGGCGCCCTGACGCCCAGGCGCAGCCATTTCGCCCTGGCCGATATCATCCGCCCGCTACGGGCCGAGTTCCAGGTGATGGCCGAGGAGCGCGGTCTCGACATGGAGGTGGTGGCTACGGCCTGTTGGGTCGACAGCGATCCGCAGATGCTCAGGCGCATCGTGCAGAATTTCCTCTCCAACGCCATACGCTATACCCAGCACGGGCGCGTGCTGCTCGGTTGCCGGCGCAAGGGGGGGCGGCTCTCCATCGAGGTATGGGACAGTGGCCCGGGGATACCGGAATCGAAGCAGGCCGAGATCTTCCAGGAGTTTCGCCGTCTCGACCAGGCCTCGCGCCACAAGGAGAGCGAGAAGGGCCTGGGGCTGGGGTTATCGATCGCCGATCGCATGAGTCGTGTGCTCGATCATCCGATCCGCGTGCGCTCGTGGGAGGGCTCGGGGACGGTGTTCTCGGTCAGTGTGCCGATCGCCCCCGCTGGGGCGCCCCGCGTCGTCAACGACGATACCCCGGTACGGCGCGCCGGCAACAAGCTGACCGGCACTCGCATCATCTGCATCGACAACGAGACACTGATCCTTGAGGGCATGAAGGCGATGCTGACCGGCTGGGGCTGCGAAGTGTTCACCGCCACCACCATCGGCGGCGCCAAGTCGATCCTGCGCCATCTCGACGGTGACCCGGATGCGATTCTCGCCGACTATCACCTGGATAACGAAGTGACCGGCCTGATGGCGCTGGACGCCCTGGCCGAACGCTGCCAGGGCGTGGTGCCGGGAATCGTGATCACCGCCGACCGAACCGAAGAGGTCGCCGAGGAGGTCAAGCGTAGCGGCTATCATCTGCTGCTCAAGCCGGTACGCCCCGCCGCCCTGCGCGCCCTGCTGACGCGCACGCTGCAAGCCAGCCGAGCTGGCCGCCAGTAGTCAGTACCCTCTATCGCTAAAGACAACACCCCGTGGCGTTCATCATGCCACGGGGTGTTGTCTTGTCTTCGCACGACTGGCTTGTCGAGGCTAGCGCTTCAGGAGGAGGAGGCCACCTTCGGCGGCTCGACCTCGAGCTTCTGCGCCGCGATCACCGCCTGGGTCCGCGAGTGCACGCCCAGCTTGCGCAGGATGGCCGTGACGTGGGCCTTGATGGTCGCTTCGGAGACGTTAAGCTCATAGGCGATCTGCTTGTTGAGCAGCCCTTCGGTGAGCATGTTGAGGACGCGGAACTGCTGAGGCGTCAGCGAGGCAATGGCCTCGGCAAAGCGAGTCTCTTCCTCGTTGGACTCACCCATCACGTCGGCAAGCTCGGGGGGGAGCCATACTTCGCCCTCGAGAATCTCGCCCACCGCCTCGGCGATCAACGTAAGCGAAGAGGACTTGGGTATGAACCCCGAGGCGCCATAGTCGATGGCACGTCGCACCACGTAGGACTCATCGCTCCCAGAGACCACAGCTACCGGGATATCCGGCATCTGGCCACGCAGCTGTATGAGGCCGGAAAAGCCGTGGGCACCGGGCATATGCAGGTCGAGCAGGATCAGGTCGGCATCGGGATGGCGAGTGACCATATCAGTGGTCGCCTGCATGGTATCGGACTCGATGATTTCGGCCTGAGGTGACAACTGACGCAACGCCTGGGTCAGGGCGGCACGAAACAGCGGATGATCATCGGCAACTATAAACTTCTGGGCAAAGGCCATTGCATCTCCTCCGGTTCCTCTTGCAGCGCACCGGTTGCCGGCTGCCTGGGTGCGAGGCGAGTACGCCGTTGTTTTACGGCATGTTACCCCATGCCGTGAAAGAATCCCAAGCCATTCGGGAAATCATGATGGATGACAACGCGCGGCATGAAAAAAACCGGCCCAAGGGCCGGTACGGAATTCAGGAGACGGGCTGAGCTGGCGTGCTTCCCCCGCTTGGAGAAAAGGCTGGCGTACTCTAACGGGTCCCATCTCCCGATGCTGCTTGCATGCTGCACTAGCGGTTGGCGCGATTCTCGATCAGATCCTCCACTACGCTGGGATCGGCCAGGGTACTGGTATCGCCCAGGCCATCGCACTCGTTGGCGGCGATCTTGCGCAGAATACGGCGCATGATCTTGCCCGAGCGGGTCTTGGGCAGTCCCGGCGCCCACTGAATGATATCCGGCGATGCGATCGGCCCGATATCCTTGCGCACCCACTGCACCAGTTCCTTCTTGAGCTCGTCGCTGGGTTCGATACCGTCGCCCAGGGTCACATAGATATAGATGCCCTGACCCTTGATATCGTGGGGGAAACCCACCACCGCCGCCTCGGCCACCGCCTCGTGGGCGACCAGCGAGGATTCGATCTCGGCGGTGCCCATGCGGTGCCCGGAGACGTTGAGCACGTCATCGACCCGGCCGGTGATCCAGTAGTAGCCATCTTCATCGCGACGGCAACCGTCACCAGTGAAGTACATGCCTTCATAGGTGGAGAAGTAGGTCTGCACGAAGCGCTCATGGTTCTGCCAGATCGAGCGCGCCTGGCCTGGCCAGGCATCGAGGATCACCAGGTTGCCCTCCGTGGCGCCCTCGAGAATCTTGCCCTCGTTGTCGACCAGCGCCGGCTGCACGCCGAAGAACGGGCGGGTGGCGGAGCCCGGCTTGAGGTCGGTGGCGCCGGGCAGCGGCGAAATCATGATGCCGCCGGTTTCGGTCTGCCACCAGGTATCGACGATCGGACACTGGGAGTTGCCGATGACCCGGTGGAACCACTCCCACGCCTCGGGGTTGATCGGCTCGCCCACCGAGCCCAGCAGACGCAGGCTGGTGCGTTTGCTGGAATCCATCACCTTGTCGCCATGGGCCATCAGCGCGCGCACTGCGGTCGGCGCGGTATAGAGGATGCTGACGTTGTGCTTGTCGATGATCTCGCCGAGCCGCCCATGGGTCGGATAGCTGGGCACCCCCTCGAACATCAGGGTGGTGGCGCCATTGGCCAGCGGCCCGTAGATGATGTAGCTGTGGCCGGTGACCCAGCCAACGTCGGCGCTGCACCAGTACACCTCGCCATCCTTGTAATCGAAGATGTACTGGTGCGTCAGCGAGGCGTAAGTAAGATAGCCGCCGGTGGTGTGCTTTAGCCCCTTGGGGGTGCCGGTCGAGCCGGAGGTGTAGAGGATGAACAGCGCATCCTCGGCATTCATCTCCTCCGCCGGGCACTCGCTTGACTGCTGATCGACAAGCTCGTCGAACCACATGTCGCGCCCTTCATGCCAATCGATATCGCCACCGGTGCGCTTGACCACCAGCACCTTCTCGGTGATGTCGGTCCCATCGCGGGTCAGGGCGGCGTCGACATTGTCCTTGAGCGGTACATGCTTGCCGCCGCGCACCGATTCGTCGGCGGTGATCACCACCTTCGACGAAGCATCGACCACACGCTGCGCCAGCGCATCGGGAGAGAAGCCACCGAACACCACTGAATGAACCGCCCCGATCCTTGCGCAAGCCAGCATGGCCATGGCGGCTTCGGGAATCATCGGCATATAGAGCGTGACCACGTCCCCCTTGCCCACCCCAAGCGATTTGAGGGCATTGGCCAGCTGGCTGGTGCGGGCATGCAGCTCGCGATAGGTCAGCGTCTTGGACTCGTTGGGGTCGTCGCCCTCCCAGATGATCGCCGGCTGGTCGCCACGTGTCTGCAGGTGGCGGTCGAGGCAGTTGACGCAGGCATTCAGAGTGCCATCCTCGAACCAGCGGATATCGACATTGTTCGAGGCGTATGAGGTGTTCTTGATTTTGCTCGGCGTCTTGAACCAGTCAAGACGCTTGGCCTGCTCGGCCCAGAAGGTTTCGGGGTCATCCACCGACTGCTGATACATGGCCAGATACTTCTCATTGTCGGCCCAGGCATTGGCGGCGAATTCCTCGCGCACTGGATAGACATGTTGCTGTTCTGTCATGGAGAAACCCCTGTCCCTTAGATGGTCCGCTAGCAAGGCATGATGCCGCCAGCCACTCATGTGGCTTGCGACCCAAAAGCTAGCTCCAGCATATACCGCTGTGACCAGCCCGCCTTTTAGACATTGGTCTTAAGGATTTTTATATTATTTACAATGAGTTATGGGACTTGGGCCGGCATATAGACCAAGGTCTGGGCGCATTCGCGGCAACGATAGCGATTGCCGCGATTGGCCAACCCGTGCCGCCTTGCGCTGAGAAAGTGCTCGCGGCAGGTGCAGCGATAGCGATAGGGGGTGGGGCTTGCACGGGCCACATCGAAGCGGTGCGTGACATGCGGCTCAAGACCAAAGAGCTGGCGCATGACGGTCTGCCATTCGCGTCCATGGGGCCGGGTACGCGGCCCCTCTTCGAGATGGCGCACCAGCCAGTGTGCCATCTCGTGCGGCACCACTTCCGCCAGAAAGGCGTGGCGATTCTCGCGGTAGAGGATCGGGTTGAAGCGCAGACCACCACGACCATAGTGTGCCTGTCCGGCACTCTTGCCACGCAGGTCGAGCCACACCCGGGGACGAGGAAGGCCAGGATGCACCTCCAAGCAGCGTCGCCAGGCGGCCTCGACCTGATCATGCAGGGTAAGGTGCAGGGCCGCCTCGTCGAGCTGGGCGAGCTGATCGTCACAAGGAGTGGGGAGCGCTGGCGGGTTCATGGGGTGCTAGAATGCCCAGCCAGGACGACGACGTCCAGTAGCGTCGTCACGTCATGCTGTCGCTTGCGCCCAACTGTTTCACCGATGCGAGATTTCCATGTCCGAGACACCTCCTCCCCCGCAGCCGCTTCTCGACGACGAGGCGCTCGATCGCCTCGACGACTTCCTCGATTCCGACAAGGTCGACGCCGATGCGCTGGACCTGATCAGCGCCCACGGCTTTCTGGTGGCCCTCGCCGTGGCACCGCGCGATGTCGAGCCCACCCTGTGGATCGGCGAGCTGTTCCATGGCGAGCCCGAGTTCGCCGAAGATGCCGAGCGCCACGAAATCCTCGGCCTGTTGGAGCAGCTCAGACGCAACGCTATCGATGCTCTCGAGCAGGGGCTACTGCCGGAGCTGCCCTTCGAGCTCGAGCTGGGCGGCATCGAGCCTGCGGAAACGCCGATCGGCGACTGGTGCGCGGGCTTCATGGAAGGCGTGTTTCTCGATGAGGCGGCCTGGTTCGAGGATGACGAGGAGGGAGCAGCCGCCCTGCTGCTGCCGTTCATGGCGCTCTCGGGCCTGTTCGACGACGAGCCCGACATGAGCGAGCTGGCCGGTGACGCCACGCAGCTGGAGGGGCTTGTCCGCCAACTCCCCGAGCTTATTCTCGACCTCTATCTCAACTATCGCGTGCCACCGGAGAAACCCAAGCCGACGCCGCGCAGGAAGAGCCCCGCGGGACGCAGCAAGCGCCGCTAGGCGACGCGGCGACGTCCTCCTGATGTCCTGAGACTAGCGCAGCCGGGTCAGCCAGGAATCGAGGGTGCCGAACAACCACTCGCGCAGGCGGTGCAGCCGCGGCCGCCGGGCCCACTCCTTGGGGAGGATTTCACGGGAGGCGGCAAAGTTGCGCTCGAACAGTGCCGCTACCTCCTTGGCAAAGCGGGCATCGTCCACCTCCTGATTGGCCTCGAGGTTCCAGTGCAGGCTCCAGTGGTCGAAATTGCACGAGCCAAGCGTGCACCAGTTGTCGGCCAGCGAGAACTTGGCATGGATGAAACTGGGCTGGAATTCGAAGATGCGCACCCCGGCACGCAGCAGACGACCATAGAAGCGCTGGCCGGCGTAACGCACGCCAGGGTGGTCGTGGGCCTCGCCGGGCAGCAGCAGGCGCACATCGACGCCACGCCGTGCGGCACGTGCCAGGCGCAGGCGCAGGCTGAAGGTCGGCACGAAGTAGGGGGTACAGATCCAGATACGCTCGCGTGACGAGGAGATCTGCTTCTGCAGCGAGTGGCGTATCGCCTGGTAGCGATAGCCCTGCCCCCATACCACTCGCCCACGCATGCCCTGATAGTCGCGTTGCTCATGCGCATCGATGGCAAGGCCGCGCACCAGAGCAGCATCGCCGCTGCCCCGGGTCATGGGCGAATCCCACAGCCGCGAGAAGAGCCGTACCCAGTCGGCCACCACCGGCCCCTCGATGCGCACCGCCACCTCGTACCATGCATCGAGAAACTCATCCACCGCGCCGAAGCCCCCCGTGAAGGCGACACGACCATCCACCACCACCAGCTTGCGATGATCGCGGGTCAGGTTCCTGGCCAGCGAATGAAAGCCCAGAGGATTGAAGAAGCGCAGCGCCACGCCGTCGGCAAGCAATCGCTCGCGATCGGCGTCGGCAAGCCCCCTGGCGCCGTAATCGTCGAGCATCAGCATCACGCTCACGCCGCGTGCACGGGCCCGCCCGAGCGCCTCGATCAGGCGGTCGGCCAGGCGCCCCGACTCCATCAGGTAGAGTTCGATGAGTATCGACTCGCGGGCCTGCTCGATAGCCGCGAGCATCTCGGGAATAAACCGCTTGGCCTCCGGCAACAGCTTGAATCGGTTACCCTCTCGCCACATGCCTCGCATCGGATGCTCCCGGCTGTCCCTTAATGTCCATTGACGCATGTTTATCTGGAGCGGGAAAGTCTCCTGAATCGCCAGGGCTTCGCATCCGTCTCGACGTGACTATACACTGGCGCTCTTTCATTGCTAGAAGGCAGGCACATGGCCTGGTCATCGCGCATCACCCGTTTATTCGCAAGCCCCTGGCGTCGCCTGATCTCAGTCTGGGTAGAGCCACGCCTGATCGAGCCGGAACCTCAGGAGCTGGCACTCTGTCCCACTCTGCCAACGCTCTATGTACTGCCGCATCCCGCCTTCTCCGATGCCGTTTTGCTCGCCGAGCTGTGCGCGCGTCACGGGCTCCCCTCGCCTGACGAACCGCTGGTTCTCGCAGGCACTGCCCAACGGGCGCTGCTGGCGCTGCCCCACGGTGGGCGACGGCTGTGGCCCGGCGCGGCACCTCGCGCGCCGTTCATGCCACTGATCGAATTTCTCTCCGCCCACCCCGAGGCCGACCTGCAGCTGGTCCCGGTCAGCATCTTCTGGGGGCGGGCACCGGGCAAGCGCTTCGGACTATGGAAAATGCTTGCCGCCGATAGCTGGCAGTTCACCGGCCGCCTGCGCCGGGCGCTGTCGGTACTGGTCAACGGCAAGAGCGTCGAGATGCACTTCGGTGCCCCGCTCCGTCTGAAGGAACTGCTCGACGAGCGTCCCCAGGAGCTGACCAATCGCAAGACGGCACGATTGCTACGCATCCATTTTCGTCGCATGCGCACCCGAGTACTGGGCCCAGACCTCTCGCATCGCCGGACCCTGGTGGATGGCGTGGTCGCAAGTCCCGCGGTACGCCAGGTCATCGCCGAGGTGGCAAGCGCCCAGCGCCGAGCGCCGCGACGCGTCGAGAGGCGCGCCCGCCGTTACGGGCTCGAGATCGCCTCCAACATGTCCTACCCGGTGCTGCGCTTCATGGATCAGCTGCTTCGGCGGCTATGGAACAGGCTCTACGATGGCGTTGACGTGCGTGGCCTGGCGCGGGTCAAACCCCTGGCAGGGGACCATACCCTGGTCTACGTGCCCTGCCACCGCAGCCACATCGACTACCTGCTGCTCTCCTATGTGCTCTATCGCGAGGGGTTGATGCCGCCTCACGTCGCCGCCGGACGCAATCTCGACATGCCGGTGATCGGTGGCCTGCTGCGCCGGGGCGGGGCCTTCTTCCTGCGCCGCAGCTTCAAGGACAATCGGCTTTATGGCGCAGTGTTCAACGAGTATCTGCACCGCCTGCTGTCGCGAGGGCATCCGCTTGAGTATTTCATCGAAGGCGGCCGCTCGCGCAGCGGCCGCATGCTCACGCCACGCCCCGGCATGCTGGCGATGACGCTGCGCTCCTATCTGCGCAATCCCGGTCAGAAGATCGCCTTCGTGCCAGTCTATATCGGTTATGAGCGCATTCTGGAGAGCGGTAGCTATCAGAAGGAGATGCATGGGCAGAAAAAGCGCAAGGAGTCGCCGCTGGATCTGCTGCGCATTCGCCACAAGCTGCGCCAGCCCTTCGGCCGCGTCGCCGTCAATATCGGCGAGCCCCTTGCACTGGATGCCTTTCTCGATGCCCAGGTGCCGGAGTGGCGTCATCAGGGCGGACCGCGCCCACGCTGGATGACCCATGCCGTGCCCCGCCTCGGCGATACCCTCGCCCAGCGCATCAATGCCGCCGCCTCGCTGAATGCGGTCAACCTGGTGGGGCTGGTCATGCTGGCCACCCCCTACCATGCCATCGAGTCGGAACTGCTCACCCGCCAGCTCTCTCTGCTCGTCGCCCTGCACGGCAAGTCGCACGCAGGGCGCAAGATCAGTCTTCCTGAGGGCAGCCCGGCCACCTGGATCGATCAGACCGTGGTACTGGGCATGGTCACACGCCGCGACCAGGCACTGGGTGAGCTGGTGGTGGCAAGCCCCGAGCAGGCCGCTTTGTTGAGCTGGTATCGCAACAACGTGCTGCACTTGTTCGCGCTTCCGGCACTGGTGGCGTTCGCGTTTCGCAACAATTCACGCTTCACGCTCACGGCGCTGCTAAAGCGCCTGGCCCCCAGCTGGTCGATCCTGGCCCGGGAGCTCTATATCGCCCCGCCGGACGACCTGGCGAAGGCCATCGCCGACACGCTCGAGCAGCTCAAGGCACAGGGGCTACTGGAGCTGCATGACGACACCTGGCACAAGCCCGCCAACCAGCTGGGCGCGAACGAACAGCTCAGGCTGCTCAGTCAGCTGGTCCAACCCTCGCTCGAACGCGGCTATCTGCTGCTGGCTAGCTTGCTGCGCCAACCCAGCGGCACGCTCGATCGCGCGGCACTGGCCGAGCAGGCCCGACTGCTCGCCGAGCGCCTTTCGCTGCTCTCCGGGCTCGATGCGCCGGAGTATTTCGACGCACGCCTCTTCTCGGGCTTGGTGGAGAGCCTGGAGGCCGAGAGGTGGCTATGGCAGGTGGAAGAGAAGCTCTGCTTCGGCGAGGCACTGCTCGACGCCTCGCAGCAGGCCCAGGGACTCTTCGACCCTGCCCTGCGTCAGCGCCTCTATCGCATCACCACGACACGCTGACAGACGCTAGCTCAACGCCCGATGCACATAAAGATCGTAGCGGCTGGTCTTGCCCTCGATGACGTGGTGAGGGGGCGGGCCTTCGATGGGCGGCGCCTTGCGTGGCCGCTTGACCGCCACACGGTGGGTCGCCACCTCGAGCGCCGCCTGTAACAGGCGCGGTGCGTCATCGTCGCTGCCGGCCAGCTCGCGAAAGATACGCATCTCCTTCTTGACCAACGCCGACTTGTCGCGGTGAGGAAACATCGGATCGAGGTGGATCACCTCGGGAGAGAAGCCGGCCTTGGCCACCAGTGCCTCCAGCTGCTGGCCCGCGTCGCCCAGCGCCAGCTGCATGCGCCCGGCGATCACCGCCGTTTCGACATCCCCGGCCGCGCGAATCAGGCCATCCTCGAGTAGCGCAAATATCGCCGGCACGCGCTCGATCATCAGCACCGCGGCGCCCAGACTTGCCAGCACGAAGGCGTCGCGCCCAAGCCCGGCGGTGGCATCGACGACATGCACCGAGCCGCGCTTGCCCAGGCCACACGCCTTGGCCACCAGCTGGCTGCGCCCGCCACCGAAGCGTCTGCGATGGGACGCCCTGCCCTCGACGAAATCGGCCTTGAGCGGCTTGCCATAGCGCGACTCATCACCGGCAAGCACCAGGCACCCCGCATCGATACGCAGCTTCAGCTCGGCCAGCGAGGCATGTGCGCACCACGGCAGCGACAAGCGCTCGGCCAAGCCCCGCAACGCCTCGCCCTGAACGCAGAGGCGCCGATATTCGTCAGCGACGTGACTCAACGACTCTTCTGCCAGGCAACGGTATCGCGCAGATAGACGGGTTGAACGAGATGCGCCTGCTCGCCGGCCCCCTCGGTGTACTCCCTGGCCGCCAGGCGTACCATCTCCTCCGCCGTGGGGTGCCACTCATCCAGGTGCTGGCTGATGCCGTCACGCACCTCAAGAGGCACCGATTCCCAAAGCGCCCAGCCCGAGCCCACGCCGACCCAGTCGGTCTGCTCATGCCCCGCAGGCAGCGTCAGACGATGAGGGGGCAGTACCGCCTCCTCGCCGATCAGGCTGACCTGACCCGAGTCGCAACGATAGGCGGCGACATAGAGTTCGTTCATGCGCGCATCGAGGGCCGGCATCACATGACGCAGGTGAAGGCGACGATGGGCGGCGAGCGCCAGGGCGGCCAGGGTGGAGACGCCGAGCAGCGGCTTATCAAGACCGAACGCCAGTCCCTGGGCCGTGCCAGCGGCAATGCGCAAGCCGGTGAAGGAGCCTGGACCACGCCCATAGGCCAGGGCGTCCAGCGCATTGAAGGTGAGTCCCGCCTCGGCCAGTACCTCATCGATCATCGGCATCAGGCGCCGGGTATGCTCGCGCGGGGTAATCGCGAAGCGCGACAGCACCTCACCCTCGTCATTACCCTGGCTTCGCCAGAGGGCAACGGAACAGGCGCTCGAAGAGGCATCCAGAGCCAGTAGAATGGACATAGCGGGGAGATCCTGGCGAAAACGTGTGGCGCATTATACGCTAACGGCCCGCACGTTGCGGGCCGCTGTCGTCAATGAGAAGAGTGGCGTTCAGCCTTCCAGGGCATCGATCACCTGGCGCGTGATCTCGTCGACGCTACCGATCCCTTCCACACGATGGTAGGCGGGGGCGGTCTCGGGTTCGTGCTCGCTCCACTGCTGGTAGTAGTCGACCAGCGGCGCGGTCTGCTCATGGTAGACCGTCAGGCGATTGCGTACCGTCGATTCACGATCGTCGTCGCGTTGAATCAGCGCCTCGCCCGTCACATCATCCTTGCCCTCCTCACGGGGCGGGTTGTATTCGAGGTGATAGACGCGCCCCGAACCGGGGTGGACACGACGCCCCGCCAGGCGCTTGACGATCTCCTCGTCGGCCACGGCGATCTCGAGGACATGGTCGAGCTTCACGCCCGCTTCCTTCATTGCATCGGCCTGGCGCAGGGTGCGCGGGAAGCCGTCGAACAGAAAACCCCTGGAACAATCGGGCTGGGCGATACGCTCCTGAACCAGCGCGATGATGATGTCATCCGATACCAGGCCGCCACTGGTCATGATCTCCTTGACCTTGAGGCCCAGGTCACTGCCTTCCTTGACTGCGGCACGCAGCATGTCTCCCGTGGAAATCTGCGGAATACCGAACCGCTCGCAGATAAATTGGGCTTGCGTGCCTTTGCCGGCACCCGGGGGACCCAATAGAATCAAACGCATTGGTGCTGCTCCTTGAACGAGTTGAAACGCTTTTATGATGACAAGAGGGCGACGTTACGAAACGATACCCGGCGCAAGATGCGCAGACAAGCGACCTGGATCATGAGCGCTTCGTTTAGCCTTTACCCCACTTTGACGAGAAGCCGCCAAAGGTAACATTGCACTTTGGTCTGCCGAGGCGAGCTGGCCCCCAGGCGCAACCATACGACAACGGCGCCCGAAGGCGCCGTCGTATCACTGCAATACCGCCTAGAGCAGCATGCGGCGAATATCGGTCAGGGCCTGACCGAGAAACGCCGTGAAGCGCGCCGCATCCGCCCCGTTGACCGCCCGGTGATCGTAGGAGAGGCACAACGGCATCATCAGGCGCGGCTCGAACGCCTTGCCATCCCATACCGGCTTCATCTGTGCCTTGGAGATGCCCAGAATCGCCACTTCCGGCGCATTGACGATCGGCGTGAACGCCGTGCCACCGATCGAGCCGAGGCTCGAGATGGTGAAACAGCCGCCGGTCATCTCCTCGCGCTTGAGCTTCTTGCTCTGCGCCTTGCCGGCCAGCTCCACGCTCTCCTTGGCCAATTCGATCAACGACTTCTGATCGGCGTTGCGAATCACCGGCACCATCAGGCCATCCGGCGTGTCCACCGCAATACCGATGTGGACGTACTTCTTCCACACCAGGGTTTCGCCGTCGGCCTTGAGGCTGACGTTGAACTGCGGGTACTTGCGCAGCGCGAAGGCACACGCCTTGATCAGGAACGGCAGCGGCGTGAGCTTGGCGCCCTGAGCCTCCGCTTCCGCCTTCATCGACTTGCGGAAGGCCTCGAGTTCGGTGATGTCCGCCTCATCGAACTGCGTGACGTGGGGCACGTTGAGCCAGCTGCGATGCAGGTTGGTGGCGCCCATCTTGAGTAGGCGCCCCATCGGCTTCTCTTCGATCTCGCCGAACTGGCTGTAGTCCTGATCTGGCACCGGAGGAATGCCTGCACCACCGCTGGCGGCTGGCGCTGCGGCAGAGGGTGCCTTGACCTGGCCGGACATCACCTGCTTGACGTAGGCTTGGAGATCCTCCTTGAGCACGCGCTCCCTGGGGCCGCTGGGCTTGACCAGCCCCAGATCGACACCGAACTCGCGCGCCATCAAGCGCACCGCCGGGCCGGCATGCACCAACTTGCCATCGCGCGGCTTGTGGGCCGCCATCTGCGCTTCGGGGCTCGGCGTACCGGCCGGCGAGGCACTGGAGTTATCGGCCTTGGGCGCTGCGCTTTCACGCTTCTGCTCAGGCTGTTTCGCGGCAGGTTTGGGCTTGCGACCCACTACCTCGATGTAGCCGATCAGATCGCCCTCGGAGACGGTATCGCCCTCCTTGACGGTGAGCTCGAGCAGCTTGCCCTTGAAGGGACTTGGCACGTCCATGGAGGCCTTGTCCGACTCCAGAGTGATCAGCGAATCCTCCTCGTTGATCTCGTCGCCGGCACTCACCGCAATCTCGATGATCGGCACGTCGCTGGAGCCGGAGAGGTCCGGCACACGGATCTCCTTGCGCTGAGGCTCTCCTTGCGTTTCGGGGCCCTCGTTCTCCTCGACGTCGCCGCCCTGCGGCTCGTCGGGCTCGGCCTCGCGGGTGACATCGGCACGCTCACCGCTCGCGTCGCTGTCGGATGGCGCTTCGTCGTCACCCTCGCCTGCCACCTCCATGGTGCCGATCAGATCGCCCTCGGAGACGCTGTCGCCCTCCTTGATGGCAAGCGATACGACCTTGCCGCTGTGCGGGCTCGGCACATCCATGGAGGCCTTGTCGGACTCCAGGGTGATCAGGGTGTCTTCGGCGTTGATCTCGTCGCCTTCGGAGATCGCCACCTCGATGATCTCGACGTTCTCGCTGCCGCCGATATCGGGCACCTTGATCTCCACGGTGCGCTTGCCGCCACCGGAGGCCTTCTTGGATGGCTTGGCGTCGCCACCCGAGGCGCCTTGTGCGGCTGGCTTGCTCTCGGCCTGCTCTGCGGGCTTTTCGGCCGGGGCGCTCTGCTGCGGTGCCGACTCGTCGCCACCTTCGGCTTCGAGCTCGAGGATATCGTCACCCTCGGAGACGGTATCGCCCTCTTTGACCAGAATCTTGACGACCTTGCCGCCCTTGGGCGCCGGCACGTCCATGCTGGCCTTGTCGGATTCCAGAGTGATCATGGTGTCTTCGGCGCTGATGACATCGCCTACCGACACCGCGATCTCGATGATTTCGACATCGGTACTACCGCCGATGTCGGGGACTTTGATGATTTCGCTACTCAAGGTCGCGCTCCTTCAATCGTGCTCGGCGCATGGCGGCCACCTGGGTATTCGCCATGCGCCTGATCAGCTGGTCAGCGGCTCAAACCGTCAGCGGGTTAGGCTTGCTGGGATCGATGCCATACTTCTTGATCGCTTCGCTCACCACCTTGCGGTCGAGTTCGCCCCGGTCGGCCAGCGCCTTAAGCGCAGCCACGGTGACGAAGTAGCGGTCGACCTCGAAGAAGTGACGCAGCTTTTCACGGGTGTCGGAACGCCCATAACCATCGGTACCCAGTACATGATAGTCGGTCGGCACCCAGGCGCGGACCTGGTCGGCGAACAGCTTCATGTAGTCGGTGGAGGCAATGGCTGGCCCCTGACGACCTTCCAGGCAGGTCGTGACGTGCGGTTTGGCCGGTTCTGACTCGGGATTGAGGAACATCTGGCGATCGTACTCCAGCGCCTCGCGACGCAGCTCGTTGAAGCTGGTCACGCTCCAGATGTCGGCACCGATGTCGTACTCCTCCTTGAGCATCTCGGCGGCTGCCTCGACCTCGCGCAGGATGGTACCGCTACCCAGCAGCTGCACGCGCGCCTTGCCGCCTTCGGTCTCGCGCAGCAGGTACATGCCCTTGATGATGTCTTCGGCGGTGCCGTCCACCATCTCCGGATGCGGATAGTTCTCGTTCATCAGGGTCAGGTAGTAGAAGCAGTTCTCCTTGTCCTGATACATCCGCTTCAGACCATCCTGCACGATCACCGCCACTTCGTGACCGTAGGTCGGGTCGTAGCTGCGGCAGTTGGGGATGGTCGAGGCCAGGATGTGGCTGTGGCCGTCCTGGTGCTGCAGACCCTCGCCATTGAGCGTGGTGCGCCCGGCGGTGCCGCCAAGCAGGAAGCCGCGCGCCTGCATGTCGCCGGCCAGCCACGCCAGGTCGCCGATGCGTTGGAAGCCGAACATCGAGTAATAAATGTAGAACGGCAGCAGCGGCATGTGATGGTTGGCGTAGGAGGTCGCCGCAGCGATCCACGCCGACATGGCGCCCGCCTCGGTGATGCCCTCCTCGAGAATCTGCCCCGCCTTGTCCTCGCGGTAGTACATGATCTGGCCGGAGTCCATCGGCTCGTACTTCTGGCCTTCGGAGGTGTAGATGCCGAGCTGGCGGAACATCCCCTCCATGCCGAAGGTACGCGCCTCGTCGGGCACGATCGGCACCACCTGCTTGCCGAAGGTCTTGTTCTTGACCAGGCCATTCAAGATACGTACGAAGGACATGGTGGTCGAGACTTCGCGATCGCCGCTGCCCTTGGTCTGGCTCGAGAACATCTTGTCGTCGAGACCGGGAATCTCGAGCGCTTCGAAATCGCTCTTGCGCGCTGGCAGGTAGCCGCCGAGACGCTCGCGCATCAGATGCATGTACTTCATTTCCGGGCTGCTGTCGTCCGGCTTGTAGTACGGCATCTCGCCATTCTCGAGCTGGGCGTCGGTCACCGGAATGCCGAAACGGTCGCGGAAGACCTTGATCGCCTCGGGCTCCATCGACTTGATCTGGTGCGCTTCCATGTCGGCTTCGCCGGAACCGCCGCCCATGCCGTAGCCCTTGACGGTGTGCGCCAGCACCACGGTAGGCTTGCCGTTGGAGTTGTTGAACGCCTCATGATAGGCCGCATAGACCTTGTAAGGGTCATGGCCGCCGCGGTTGAGTTTCCAGATGTCCTCGTCGGACATGTCCTTGACCATCTCCGCGGTCTCCGGGTACTTGCCGAAGAAGTGCTCGCGGGTATAGGCGCCGCCGTTGGCCTTGTAGTTCTGGTACTCGCCGTCGACCGCCTCGTCCATGCGCTTCTGCAGGATGCCCTTGTCGTCCTGCTCGAACAGCGGATCCCAGAAGCGCCCCCAGACGACCTTGATGACGTTCCAGCCGGCACCGCGGAACACGCCTTCGAGCTCGTCCATGATGCGGCCGTTGCCGCGCACCGGACCGTCGAGACGCTGCAGGTTGCAGTTGACGACGAAGATCAGGTTGTCGAGTTTCTCGCGGCCGGCCAGGTGCAGCGCACCCAGCGATTCCGGCTCGTCGCACTCGCCATCGCCGAGGAATGCCCAGACCTTGCGGTCGTACATTGGCTGCAGTTCGCGCGAATCGAGATACTTCATCACGTGCGCCTGGTAGATCGCAGTGATCGGCCCAAGCCCCATGGAGACCGTGGGGAACTGCCAGTAGTCCGGCATCAGCCACGGGTGGGGATAGGAGGAGAGACCGTCGCCGTCGACTTCCTGACGGAACTTGTCCATCTGTTCCTCGGTCAGCCGCCCCTCCAGGAACGAGCGTGCGTAGATGCCCGGCGAGACGTGTCCCTGGATGTAGATCAGGTCGCCCTTGAAGTCACCGTTGGCGGCACGGAAGAAGTGGTTGAAGCCGACGTCGTAGAGCGTCGCTGCGGACATGAAGCTCGCCAGGTGTCCGCCGAGGCCCTTGTGTTTCTTGTTGGTACGAATGACCTGGGCGGCCATGTTCCAACGGATCAGTGAACGAATGCGCCGCTCCATGAACAGATCCCCGGGCATGCGCGCTTCGCGATGCACGGGGATGCTGTTGCGATGAGGGGTAGTCACCGAGAAGGGCACCTGCCGACCATCACGGCGCAGGCGGTCCGCCAGGCGCGTCAGCAGGTATTGGGCGCGCTCTTCGCCCTCGCGATCCAGGACCGATTCCAGGGATTCAATCCACTCCGTGGTTTCGATCGGATCGAGATCTTCTCTTGCCTCCAGACTCATAGACGTCTCTCCGAATGAAGATATTGGGTCGGACTGCCCTCACCACCGGGGTGGAGGACATGTGGCGCTCTTCAGTGCGGGCGTGACCTTCTGCGAGTCACGTCTCCGGGAAAACTTTGCGGTAGTATTTTTACTAATCCGTCATGCAGGGCACATGAAAACTGCCCAGAAGATACCGCAAACACTGCTCGCTGCCAATCTGCACGAACATGGAAACTATTTTCAAATAAAAATATTGCGATGCAGCACAATACCTTGCATAGCTCTGATAGGCGCTGCTTTACAGATTAGTCCAATAGTGAGCAGTGTGTAATCGAGTTACGTGCGGTTGTTGTCCGGCCGGCTTCTCGCCAGGCATCGCGCCAGATAGGCCCAGTCGAAGGCGGGCCCTGGATCGGACTTGCGCAGCGGTGCGATATGGCCATGGCCGACCAGCCGCTCCCGGGAGAGCGCCGGGTAGTGATGCAAGAGCGTTTCTAGCACCTCGCCGAGCGCCAGGTACTGGGCGTCCCGATAGGGGCTCGTCTCGTCGCCCTCGAGCTCGATGCCAATGGTGAAGTCGTTGAGTTCGACGCGCTCGCGCTCGCCATCGTGCCAGCGCGAGCGCCCCGCATGCCAGGCCCGCCCGTCGAAGGGAACGAACTGCACCAGCTCGCCATCACGGCGAATCAGCAGATGGGCCGAGACGCGCAACTGCACGATGCCCGCAAAATAGGCATGCGCCGCGGGATCGAGGCGATTGGTGAAGAGCAGCTCGATCTCATCGCCACCGAACACCCCCGGCGGCAGGCTGATCGAGTGCAGTACCACCGCGGATATCTCGCCCTGCGGTCGGCCGTTGCGATTGGGCGAGGGCACCCGTCGGGCAGCATTCAGCCAGCCCTCCTCGATCCTTAACGGCTGCCCCTGACGTCGACCGGCCGGATTACCTATACTGTCACTCATCGCTGATTCTCAACCTCATCTATAGAGCAAGGCCCACCATGCATTATCGACACGCCCTCGCCGAAGAGATTCGTACCAGCGCCGCACGACTGCTGGCAGAAGACGTCGGCCCCGGCGACATCACCGCCCAGCTGATTCCCGAGCGGCAGTGGGCCCGCGCTCAGGTCATCAGCCGTGACGAGGCCGTGCTGTGTGGCGTTGCCTGGGTCGACGAACTCTACCGCCGTCTCGACCCACGCGTGATCACCACCTGGCATGCCGCCGATGGCGATGCGCTTGCCCCAGACGCCCCCTTCCTGGAGCTCGAGGGGCCGGCCCGCGTGCTGTTGACCGGCGAGCGCGCCGCGCTCAATTTGCTGCAGACGCTCTCCGCCACCGCCACTCGTACCCGCGACTTCGTCAAGCAGGTCGAGGATACCGGTGTGCGCCTGCTCGACACCCGCAAGACCCTGCCCAGCCTGCGCCTGGCGCAGAAGTACGCTGTCACCTGCGGCGGTGGGCACAACCATCGCGTTGGCCTCTACGATGCCTTCCTGATCAAGGAGAACCACATTGCCGCCTGTGGCGGCATCACCGCAGCAGTCAAGGAAGCACGGCGCATCGCCCGCGAGCTGACGGTGGAGGTCGAGGTGGAGAGCTTCGCCGAACTCGACGAGGCGCTGGCGGCGGGCGCCGACACCATCATGCTCGACAACTTCACCATCGACGATATGCGAAAGGCGGTCGCGCGCAGTGCCGGTCGCGCCACACTGGAGGCCTCGGGTAACGTCAGCGAGACCACACTGCGCGCCATCGCCGAAACTGGCGTCGACTGCATCTCGATCGGCTCGCTGACCAAGGACGTCAAGGCCATCGACCTGTCGATGCGTATCGTGCACAGCGAAACCCGCTGAAGCGGACTCGCCTCGATGAAAGGCGTGAAGGCCCCCGCTCGAGCAGCCGCCGTTCGGCATGCGTCAGAAGCGTCGCGCCAATTCCGCGTCGCGATAGACGATCCGTGACGTGGCACGTGAGTCGCGCATCTCCTTACCTCCCTGGTCTTGATCAGTGTAGGACCATGCCCACGAGGCAGGTAGGGCAGCCTACACAAGCCACTGCGTCTCGCCAATTCCTAGCACGCCTGTCGCGGCGGCACCTCGGTCGCGGCATAATGCCGGAATGACCGACTCGACGCTCCCCGACACCTCACCCTCCCCTTCGCCCTCTGCCGCCTCCCATGTGCTGGAGGCCATCGGGCATATCGAAAGCGATTACCCCGACAAGTTCGGCATTCCGCGCCAGCCAGGGCTAGCGCCGGCCTCCCGCGCGAGGCTTGTGTTGCACGCCCCCTATGACGATCCGCTTGCCGTGCGGGGGCTCGATGCATTCAGCCATCTCTGGCTAACCTTTCTCTTTCATCGCAGCCCCGAGCGCTGGACTCCACTGGTGCGTCCGCCACGCCTGGGTGGCAACGCCAAGGTAGGCGTCTTCGCCAGCCGCAGTACCCACCGTCCCAATCGTCTGGGGCTGTCGCTGGTCGAGCTGGAAAGGGTCGATTGCCAGAGCGGAGTCTCGCTATGGTTGCGCGGGCATGATCTGCTCGATGGAACGCCAGTGCTCGACATCAAGCCCTACCTGCCTTGGGCGGAGTCGCAACCCAACGCCCGCGCTGGGTTCGCCCCCGAAGCACCACCCCGGCACCCGGTAAGCTTTAGCCAGGCGGCCGAGGCGACTCTCGTCTCGCGTGCGGACAGCGGCTCGCTGCGTGAGCTGATTGAGCAGGTGTTGGCCCAGGATCCCCGTCCCGCCTATCGCCAAGGCGAGGAGTCACGGATCTACGGCGTGCGTCTGCGCGATGTCGACGTGCGCTTTCGTGCCGAGCGAGGGGTGGATGAGCTGCTGCTGAGGGTAGTGGAGATCAATAACGCGAGAGGGAGCCTGTAGGCTCCCTGTCACATGTCGGCACGCGCTCAGTCGAAGGTAACGCCGATGCGCCGACCGACCTCCTCGTAGGCTTCGATGACCCCCCCAAGCCCCTGACGGAAGCGGTCCTTATCCATCTTTTCGCGGGTCGTGACGTCCCACAGGCGGCAACCGTCCGGCGAGAACTCATCGCCAAGCACGATCTCTTCCTTGAACAGCCCGAATTCCAGCTTGTAGTCGACCAGCAGCATGCCGCCATCGAGGAACAGCTGCTTGAGTACCTCGTTGACCTTGAAGGTCAGCGCCTTCATCTCGGCGAGTTGCTCGGCGGTCGCCCAGCCGAAGGTCTCGGCCAGCGACTCGTTGATCATCGGGTCGTGCTGGGCGTCGTTCTTGAGAAACAGCTCGAAGGTCGGCGGGGTGAGTTCGCGCCCCTCCTCGATTCCGAGACGGCGTACCAGGCTGCCGGCGGCGATGTTGCGCACCACGCACTCCACCGGGATCATCTCGAGTTTCTTGACCACACATTCGGTATCGGACACCAGCCCGTCGAAATGGGTGGAAATCCCCGCCGCCTCGAGCTTGCCCATGATGAAGGCATTGAACTTGTTGTTGACCATCCCTTTGCGCGCCAGCGACTCCATCTTCTCGCCATCGAAGGCGCTGGTATCGTCGCGGAAATGCAGGATCAGTCGATCCGGGTCATCGGTGTAATAGACCGACTTGGCCTTGCCGGCATAGAGTTCTTGACGCTTTTGCATCGGGAGGTCTCCGAAATACGGTTAATTGATGGTCTGCCAACCCAGTCCCTTGTCCTGGGCGGACACCCTCAATCGTGATTCATCGCCATCGAGCAGTGGCGCCAGCGCCTCCAGCACCAACTCGGGGCGATTATTGTGTTCCGACAGGTGCGCACAGGCGATGTGCTGCAGCCGGTCGAGTCCCAGCTGAATCAGCAACGCGGCCGCCTGGGTATTGGCCAGATGCCCCCAATGCCCACCCACGCGCTGCTTGAGGCGCGGCGGATAGGGCCCCTCGGCCAGCATGCGCCGATCGTGATTGCACTCGATGATCAACGCATCGCAGCCGCGAAAGCACTCGACCACGTGCGCGGTGGCGTGGCCCAGATCGGTCAGCACGCCCAGGCTGCGCCCCTGCGAGGCGAAGCGAAACTGCACCGGCTCGCGGGCATCGTGAGGCACCGTGATCGGCTCGATCTCGAGACTCTTGATGGCGAAGCGCGACTGCGGGGTGATCCAGTGATGGCGCGGCACCTCGCCCAGGCGCTTCGACAGCCAGCTGCCCGGGGTCAGATAGACCGGCAGGTCATGCCGCCGCGCCAGCGCCCCCACGCCACGGATATGGTCGCCATGCTCATGGGTGAGCAGGATCGCATCGAGCTGGCGAGGATGAACGCCGAGCGCTCCCAGCCGGCGCTCGGCCTCGCGCATGCCGAAGCCGCAATCCACCAGCACCTGGGTCTCGCCATCGCTGATCAGGGTGGCATTGCCCTTGCTACCGCTGCCAAGCGAGGCAAAACGCAGGCCTGCGCTGGGCACCTGGCCGCTATCGTGCACCATGCTCAGGCCTCAGCGCAGCATGGCCGCCAGCGTGTCGAGCAACTCGCGGGAGTCCTCGGCAGAGAGCGGCTTGTTACTCTCGTTGATCACCCGCACCTCGGTCCGCTCGGGCCCGGTCTCCTCCAGCGCGAGACGCAGCCACTGCGCGGTCTGACGCACGTCGGCACTGAACACGATCGAGAAGGCGCCGCGATTGCGCTCGCTGACGGTCATGTATTCGATCAGGAAGTCACGTGTGTCAGCGTTGCTCTCGAGCAGCAGCTGTCGGCTCTCCTCGACGAAGTTGCGCTCGAGTTGGTAACCGAGCTCGCTCCACACGCGCTGGGCGTCGGCATCGACCGTCATATACCACTCATCGCCGCTGCGCTCGAGGCGAACCGACTCCTGGCGTTCGCTGGCGCGCTGCCGCTGGGAGGCGAGTGCCGACGCGCTGGCGGTCTGACTCTCCGCCATCAGATAGCCATCCAGCGCATCCAGACATTGCGGCTGGGTCACACCGCCCTGCTCGCAGCGCACCTCGCTGACACCGGAACGTAGCCCCGACCTCACCCTCAAGGTACCCTGATCGGTCGTCAATACACCTTGAGCAGGGTCGCTGCTGACAATGCCCAGCCCCTGACGACGCGCAAAGTCTTCCAGTTGCGGCCAGACGGATCCGGGCTCGGCATCGATGATCAGCCAGCCTTCCTGGCCGGCATCGCGGCGTTCGACGAACCTATGTTGACTGCCGCTCGCCACCGCATCGGGACGTGGCACTCGGAAGCGCCCCTCCGGTGCGACGAACTCGTTGCGCGCCTCGGGGATGGGCATGGCGTCACGATAACGACTGAGGTCGCGCGTGTCGGGCAACACCAGTGGCCTGCTGGGCTGCGCGGTGGTGTAGTCGATGTTGCGGTCGTGATAGTAGCCATCACGTGAGCAGCCAGCCACGACGAGCATCACCGAGACGGCCAGCGGCATCCATTTCAACGCAGGGTTCATGCATCCACCTTAATTAACGAGCCATGGAGAGCCTAGCTTGGCTCGGGGTCAATCTTCGATAACGCCTGCCAGTTGCAGCGCCTCGCTGACCGTGGAGTGATACTTCTCCGAGAGCCAGGTCATCGGCAGGCGGATGCCCGCTTCGGCATACCCCATGCGGTTGAGTGCCCACTTGACGGGGATCGGATTGGACTCCACCCCGAGCTGGGTATGCAGCGGCATCAAGCGAGTATTGATTGGGTGCGCGGTATCGGCATCGCCGGCGATAGCGGCCTTGCACAGGTCGTGCATGGCGCGCGGCGCCACGTTGGCGGTCACCGAAATGTCGCCATGTCCACCCATCAGCATGAAGTCGCAGGCCGTACCGTCGTCACCGGAGTAGAGCTTGAAGTCGCTGCCTTTGAGACGCTGAATGAGATCCTCGGCACGCTCGAGGTTGCCGGTGGCATCCTTGAGACCGATGATATTGTCCACCTCGGCCAGACGCAGCACAGTCTCGTTGTAGAGATCCGAGCAGGTGCGTCCCGGTACGTTGTAGAGAATCACCGGCAGATTGCCGCCCTCGGCCACCGCTTTGAAGTGCTGGAACAGGCCTTCCTGGGTCGGCTTGTTGTAGTAGGGGCACACCGAGAGGCAGTAGTCGGCGCCCACTTCTTTGGCGTAGCGGGCAAGCTCCACCGCCTCGGATGTGGCGTTGGCACCGGTGCCGGCGATCACCGGAATGCGGCCGGCCACCTCCTCCACCACGGTACGAATCACGTCGAAGTGTTCGGCAAATGACATGGTGGTCGGCTCGCCGGTCGTACCGGCGGCAACGATGCCATCGGTCCCGTTCTCGAGGTGGAAGTTGACCAGGCGGCGCAGTGCCGGCCAATCGATCTCTCCCCCCACCTTCATCGGCGTCACCAGGGCGACGATACTGCCTGTGATCATGCTCTCTTTTCCTCTATGAAACCTTGGCCCGCACTCGACCTTGCCCAGCGTGCGGTGCTTCTTAGGCGTGCACCCAGGGGGTAGATGGTACTCAGGCCGCGAAAGCCTGTACAGAACCCGCCGCGACATCCGGCGGTACTTTACAGATGACGGTCAGTTGCGTGTAATCGCCTGACATTTTCCAGCCACTCCACTTCGCGCCACACCAACTAGCAGGAGCCATTCATGAGCGTCACCCTCGGCCAACCCGTTCCCGACTTCACCGCCAGCGCCACTGGCGATACCAGCGTCACGCTTGCCGAGCTCAAGGGCAGGCAGGTAGTGATCTATTTCTACCCCAAGGCCAGCACGCCGGGCTGCACCACCGAGGGGGGCGACTTCCGCGATCGCAAGGAAGCATTCGAGCAAGCCAATACGGTGATCCTCGGCGTCTCCCGCGATGGCATCCGCGCCCAGGAGAACTTCAAGGCCAAGCAGGGCTTCAACTTCGACCTGATCTCCGACAAGGACGAAGCGGTGTGTCAGCTCTTCGACGTCATCAAGCTCAAGAAGTTGTATGGCAAGGAGCACCTGGGCATCGAGCGCAGCACCTTCCTGATCGATGCCGATGGCAAGCTCGCCCGGGAGTGGCGTGGCGTCAAGGTGGCGAGGCATGTCGAGGAGGTGCTCGCCGCCGCCCAAGCGCTCAACGCCGGCTGAATCTCACGGCCCCGCCAGGCGGGGCCAATGCATGCACCAAGTTCACTCCTCGGCGGTCTCCAGCACCACGCGCTTGCTGCGACTGTCGATGCCCCTTGGCCAGGCCTGCACCAGTGCCTTGAGTAGCGTGGCCAGTGGGATGGCGAAGAATATTCCCCAGAACCCCCAGATGCCACCGAAGAACAGCACCGCCAGGATGATCGATACTGGATGCAGGTTGACCGCTTCGGAGAACAGGATCGGCACCAACACATTGCCATCCAGCGCCTGGATGATGCCATAAGCGATCAGTACATAGACGAACTGGTCGCTCATGCCGAAATGGAAGCCTGCCACCGCCGCCACTGGCAGGGTCGCCACCGCCGCGCCGATATAGGGCACCAGCACCGACAGCCCCACCAACACCGCCAGCAGCGCCGAGTAGGGGAGCCCGAAGAAGGCGAAGGTGAGAAAGGCGACGGTGCCGACGATCATGATCTCGATGAACTTGCCGCGCACGTAGTTGGCGATCTGGTCATCCATCTCGTTCCAGATGCGTGTCATCAGCGTGCGCTTCTGCGGCAACAAGGAGAGCATGAAACCCACCAGCTGCTCGCGATCCTTGAGCATGAAGAAGACCAGGATCGGCACCAGCACCAGGTAGATGATCAATGCCAGCACATTGCCCAGTGACGCCAGCGACAGCGTCAGCGCACGCTGTCCCAGTTGGGTCATTTCGCGCCCGGCCACGCCAATCCAGTTCTGGATCTGATCGGGCGTCACCAGGTTAGGGTAACGCTCCTGCAGATCGTCTAGCAGCAGCTGACCGCTGGCGAACATGCGCGGCGTCTCCTGCACCAAACTCACCAGCTGATTCCAGATCAATGGCATCAGAATCAGGGCCATCGCCAGCAGCAGCCCGATGAAGCCTAGGAAGATCAGGATCACCGCCAGCAGATGCGGCACGCCACGCCGGATCAGGGCGTTGACTGCCCCCTGCAATAGAAACGCCATCACCAGGGCGGTGAAGAACGGTGCCAGCATGCGCCCCAGCCAGATGACTGCCGCAAAGCCCAGCACCAGAACCACCAGCAGGATCACTGCCTCCTCGTCGGAGAAGTAGCGCTCGACCCAGCTCTTGAACAGCTCACGCATGGTCATGCCGAGGCGACTCCCGGTCCCTTGCGGATCCAGAAAAGGTAGACCCCTTTACGCTCCTCGCGGGCAGTCATCTCATGCTCGCTGTGGGCAATGAAAGTTTCGAAATCCCGCCACGAGCCGGCATCGGTGGAGCGCACCTCCAGCAGCTGACCAGGGGCGAGACGCGAAAGCGCCTGTTTGGCCTTGAGCAGCGGCAAGGGACACGGCAGGCCGCATGCATCGAGCAGATCATCGGTTTGCATGACCATGCTATTCTCCCGGAAGTGAGTGACTAGGATTGCAGATAACCATAACGGGCCAGAGTTCCCATACCAAAACTCCCGCCATCTCTTTAGCATAGGGTTTGGAATCTACAGGCACTTAGCCAGCCGAATCAATGTCCGAGTCATGTCGGCCATGTTGCACCACACCGTGAGGATGGAGATGACGCACTTCTGGAAGCCCTGTCTTGTCGCTTGTGGCCTGCTACTGTCCACCTCATCGCCGCTTCAGGCAAGCAGCATGGACGACTATGGCCTGCCCCAGCTCAGCAGCGCCGGGGCCGGCTCGTCAAGCGTCGAGGAGTACCGCCTGGGGCGCGCCTGGCTAAGGCAGTTCCGCGCCCAGGCCTCGATCTGGCAGGACCCGATCACCCAGGATTACGTGGAAGCGCTGGTCGCTCACCTGCTTCCCCATAGCGGGCTTCCCGATACTCGCATCAGCGTCGCCCTGGTCGAAAGCCGGATGCTCAATGCCTTCGCCGTGCCCGGCGGCGTGATCGGCGTCAACTCCGGCATGTTCGCCTTCGCCGAGGGGGAGGCGGCCTTCGCCTCGGTGATCGCCCACGAACTCGGCCACCTCTCCCAGCGTCACTACGCCAGGCGCCAGGCACGTGCCGAACAGACCCAGATACCCACCATGGCAGCGATGCTCGCCGGCATGCTGATTGCGGCCGGTGGTGGCGGCGATGCCGGGATCGGCGTGGTAATGGGCTCCCAGGCGGCCTTCATCCAGGATCAGCTGGCCTACTCGCGGCGCTTCGAGGAGGAGGCCGATCGCATCGGGCTGCAGGCCATGGCGCAGGCCGGCTACGACCCCGAGGCCATGGTGCGCATGTTTCGCGCCATGCAGCGCATGGCCTCGCTGCAGGGCGGTAACCCGCCGGAGTTCCTGCTCACCCACCCGGTGACCGAGACGCGCATCACCGACAGCGAGGCGCGGGCCAGCCAGCTTACGCCCCGCTCCCCCCGCGACAGTGGGCCGCACTATGACCTGATCCGTGCTCGCGCCCTACTCGCGGTACACTCGAGCAACCCAAGCCAGGCCGCAGCGCGCCTGGCGCAGAGCAACCCCAGCGCCCACGTCACCCGCTATCTCGACGCCCTGGTCGACGCCGAGCGCGGCAACATCCAGCGCGCCCTGAGCGAACTGGACTCACTGGCAGGCGAGCTGCCCGACCTGCCGATGATTCCGGTCAGTGCCGCCGAAGTGGCCTTCGATGCCGGCCAGTACGACGAGGCCATCGAGCGGGCACGCCGTGTGCTGAGACTGATGCCGGACTACATGCCGGCCAGCCGCCTGCAGGGCGAAGCGCTGCTACAGCGCGACCCGGAGCAGGCCTATCGCGTGCTGCGCGAACTCAGCGAGCGACGCGCCGAGGATCCTTATGTCTTCGCCCTGCTCGCCGAAGCCGCCGGCCGAAGTGGACGTGACGGCCTGGGGCACCTAGCGCGTGCCGAGCATCTGCAACTCACCGGGCGTATCGACAGCGCCGTGCGTCAGCTCGACGTGGCCAAGCAGGTGGCGCAGCGTAGCGGAGACACCAACCTGGCGAGCCGCATCGAGCAACGCCGCAAGGATTTCCTCGAATATCGCAAGTCCCTGGAGCAGTTCTGACCTTCGCCGCTACTGCTGGAAATCGAGCATCCGTTCCAGCGGCTTGAGCGCCCGGACCCGCAGGGCGTCATCAACGAAGATCTCGCCGCTGCCTTCGCGCAGGGCGCCAGCCAGGTTGTCCAAGCCATTCATTGCCATCCACGGGCAGTGCGCGCAGCTCTTGCAGGTGGCGCCGTTACCCGCGGTGGGTGCCTCGAACAGGGTCTTGGCGGGCACCGCCTGCTGCATCTTGAAGAAGATGCCACGGTCGGTGGCCACCACCAGCTTGTCGTGGGGCAGCGTCTTGGCCGCCTTGATCAGCTGCGAGGTGGAGCCCACCACATCGGCCAGCTCGACCACCGAGCCGGGGGACTCCGGATGCACCAGGATCGCCGCATCGGGATAGAGCGCCTTGAGGTCGAGAAGTCCCCTGGCCTTGAACTCGTCATGAACGATGCAGGCGCCATCCCAGAGCAGCATGTCGGCACCCGTCTTGCGCTGAATATAGCCACCCAGATGCTTGTCCGGCGCCCATAGGATCTTTTCCCCCCGCGCCTGCAGGTGCTCGATCACCTCCACCGCGATCGATGAGGTCACCACCCAATCGGCACGCGCCTTCACCGCCGCCGAAGTATTGGCGTAGACCACCACCGTGCGCTCGGGGTGTTGGTCGCAGAAGGCAGCGAACTCATCGGCCGGGCAGCCCAGGTCGAGCGAACAGGTCGCCTCCAGGGTCGGCATCAGCACGCGCTTCTCGGGCGAGAGGATCTTGGCGGTCTCGCCCATGAAACGCACCCCCGCGACCACCAAAGTGGAGGCGTCGTGGCGAGCGCCGAAGCGCGCCATCTCCAGCGAGTCGGCAACGCAGCCGCCGGTCTCCTCGGCAAGCTGCTGGATCGCATCGTCGGTATAGTAGTGCGCCACCAGCACGGCATTGTGGACCTGCAGCAAGTGCTTGATCTCTGCAATGCGCTGTTCATCCTGAGCGGGAATCCGCGTCGGGCAGTAGGCTCGCGCCAAGAGTTCGCGCACCTCGGCACGCTGGGTAATCATCGTCGTCATCGTGTCTATCACCGTGACTGGCGGGGGCTCCCCCCGCATGTATCAGACATGTCATCGAGGGCCTCTATGGCATCTCGCAACACTCCTGAAGGCGCAACAAGGCGGCTCCCGCCTCGTGGCCCCGCGTTTAATTCTACTCCTAATACGCTGGGTTTTGATCCCTTTTCGGACCGCTGCCGGCGCCACACGAAAGCGCCCCGGCCCTGACTCACCTGCAAGAGAGGCAGGAGAGCCGAGGAACCGGGGCGCAATCGATAATTTGGTGGGTCGTGTAGGATTCGAACCTACGACCAATTGGTTAAAAGCCAACTGCTCTACCAACTACCAACATGGGTAACGAGTTCGGTGATGACGATTTCGATACCGATACTGATACCGAATATGAAAACGAAGAGGAAGAGTTCACCTTCGATGATGAAGGCGACGATACCGCTACTGATCAGGAACAGAGCTGGTAATAGCCTCTTTTAACTAACTGCCCAAGGAAGGGCGGCGGATTCACTTAGAGTCCGAGCGGTAAGGAAGCGTCCAACCGCTTTCGGCAATGCCGGAAGCGGTTTTTCTATGGTTAAGCAGCTACCTCATTGGCAAGCTTGGCAATCACGGCTAGCAATTCGCTGGCATGATGGATGGCGATGGCTCCCTTGGGGGTCGTTTCGCTCTCAGGGAAATGGTTGAGGTGAATCACCTGCATACCTGCCTGAAGCCCGGCCGCCACTCCCACGACGGCGTCGTCGATCACCACGCAGCGCGAGGGGTGGTAGTCCATCGCTTCGGCCGCTTTCAGGTAGAGTGTCGGGTCAGGTTTCCACACCCCCAGTGTGTAGGCACTGAAGAGCCTGTCGTCGAAATGATGGGCAAGTCCCACACTCTCCATCGCACAGCGGATCTTGCGTTCGGGGCCGTTGGAGACCACCGCCAGAGGGTAGTTGCTCAGAGCTTGCAGGGCGTCCGGAATACCGGCGATTGGCTGCAGTGATTCGCGCATGCGCTGCTCCATCAATTCACGCATGGCGCGCTCAAGCTCAAGGCGGCATTCATCCTCGAGTGGTATATGGCGTGATTCCAGCTCAAGAACGATAGTGAGAAAGCGCACACCCCGGAACTCCTCCATGTACTGCCTGGCGGTGAAGGGCAGGCCGAAGCGCGGCAATACCTCGGCCATCACCCCGGCGAGCATGATCTCGCTGTCGACCAGGGTGCCATCGGAATCGAAGAGCAGGCAGAGCGGTGCAGACATGCAAACCTCACGTGATGGTGATTGGGTGGCTCCATCCAGCATAGCAGGCGAGGGCTTGGGCGCTCGCGAACTCAGCGTCGCTGACGATTCTCCCAGACGCTCTCGTTGACCAGGCTAATCGGGCGCTCGCCCCTGAGGGCCAGGCTGATGTTGTCCACCGCACGCTGCGCCATGGCGGTGCGAGTCTCATGGGTGGCCGAGCCAATGTGCGGCAGGGCGACCACATTGCGCATATGCGGTAGTGGCGAATCGCTCCCCAAGGGTTCTTGCTCGAAGACATCAAGACCTGCCGCCTTGATCGCGCCCTCCTTCAATGCGGCGATCAGGGCCGCCTCGTCGACCACCTTGCCGCGGGCGATATTGATGAAGATCGCCGAGGATTTCATCAGCGAGAACTCACGCTCGCCGATCAGCTGCTCGGTGTCGGCGGCCAGCGGTACGGTGACACAGACGAAATCAGCCTGCTGCAAGAGCTCGTCCATCTCGCAGCGTCTGGCGCCGAGCTCGGCTTCCAGCGCCGGTTTGGGTGAAGCGTTGGAGTAGAGAATAGGCATACCGAAACCCAGCGCGCCGCGACGGGCGATAGCAGCTCCGATCCGGCCGAGACCGATCATGCCCAGTATCTTGCCATGCACGTCATTGCCAAACTGCGCCTCGCCGATGTTCTCCTGCCAGTCGCCACGGCGAATGAATTCGGCAAGTTCCACCACTCGCCGCGCCGACGCCATGATCAAGGCAAACCCGGTATCGGCGGTGGTCTCGGTGAGCACGTCAGGGGTATTGCACAGCAGGATACCGCGGTGGGTCATCTCCTCCAGCGGATAATTGTCATAGCCCACCGAAATGGTGGCGACGGCTTCAAGCTTTGGCGCTGCGTCGAGCAGGGCGGCAGGTATTTTCAGGCTCGAACCGATCAGGCCGTGAGCATTGGCGAGGGCGGTGCGGAACGCCGGATCGTCGGCCGAGTCGAGTTCGACGAAATAGTCGACCTCGAAGTCGCGCCGCAGCTGCTCTAGGTGGCTATCCTGCAGGCGCCGAAACGCCACGATACGCTTTCTCATGGGAACTCCTTCAATCCAGGGGAGGCAGGCCAGCTTCCAGTTCGTTCAATCGCGTACGGCTGGGCAGGCCCTCCATGTCACCGATCACTTGTACCGCCTGAGCACCGATCAGGTTGCCACGGCGTACGGCGGCACGTGGCGAGAGGCCGTCGAGCAGTGCACTGACCATGCCAACCGCAAAGCCGTCGCCGGCGCCTACGGTATCCACCACCTCGTCGACTTCGAATCCGGGGACGGTGAAGCTCTCATCATGCTTGGCGAGGTTGCCGCGATAGTAGCTCCCCTCTGGGCCGAGTTTGATGATTACCGCCTTGGCACCCTGGTCGAGATAGAAGCCGGCAATGTCGTGGGGCGTCTCCAGTCCAGTCAGCAGGCATCCTTCGGCGAGGCCCGGCAGTACCCAGTCGGCTCGTGCGGCCATGGCGTTGAGTGTCTCGCGCATCTGCCGCTCGCTCTCCCACAGCATGGGACGCAGGTTGGGGTCGAAGGAGATGGTGGCGCCGCTGTGGCGTGCTTGATCGAGCATGTGCCAGGAGAGCTCCCGGCAACTCATTGATACTGCGGCGGGAATGCCCGTGGCGTGCAGGTGGCGCACGGCGGCGAAATCCACCTGCTGCGCATCATCAGGCGAGAGGTGGCTGGCGGCACTGCCACGACGGAAATACTCGACGCGGGGGTCGGCCCCTCCCTCGGCACGCTCCTTGAACATTAGCCCGGTGGGGTGCTGCGGGTCGGCCAGCAGATGGCGACAGTCCAGCCCCTCGGCCTCAAGCGTGCGGCGGATATAGGTACCGAAGCTGTCATCGCCGACACGGCTCAACCAGCCGACGTGAAAGCCGAGTCTGGCCAGGCCGATGGCGACATTGGTGTCGGCGCCGGCGATGCGCCGCTGAAAATGCTCGACGCCTGGCAGCTCACCCGGCGTGTCGGCGACGAACATCGTCATGGCCTCGCCGAAGGCGAGTATCTCGGGCGAAGCGGTGTGCGTCTGCATGAAGCCTCCTGTCATGGTCATTTCAATCAGCGCCGGTGGAGCCGCGCGGGATCAGCCCGGCATTGAAGGGGATGTATCTTGGCGGTGAGGCCTGAAGAGGGGATGCCAGGCGCCAGGGGTGATACGCGCCTGCATGGCAGCAGAGAGGCGCTCGCGCTCGGCGCCGAAGTAGCGCGGTACGCTGGTCTTGGAGACGCCTGTATCGCTTGCGACCTCGAGCAGCGTGGCGCGACGGTGGCGACTGAGGCTCTCTGGCAAGGGACGTTTGCTCTGAATGGGAACGTTCCCATAGTAGTGGCAGGCACCCAGTCCAGCAACTGGCTGTCACTACACCTTAGTCGAGTTCCCTAATGTCAGAAGCCGCTCAACTCCCTGCCATTAAGGAGATATCTGATGCAGTGAAGGCGAGGATGCCGAGGGGGAGAGCATCGAAGTGGCACCGGAAGCGGCCAGCCCTGAATGAGCGCCTGTCAGCGCTTGGAAAGACGCTTGGAGTTGGCGCTACTGCGGCGATGATAGGGCGTCATCATGAGGCGGCTGGTGACCCACCATGGAGCGTGTTGACCGGAGGCCATGCCGAACATGGCTTTCTGCATCTCAAGGCCCATCTCCATGCTCGCCTCGAGCTTTTCGGTCACCATCTTATGGTTCTCTTTCATCATCTTGGCGCTGGTGGGGGCCTGGGTATACCAAAGGTTGTTGCGCATGGCGATGGTGGAGAGGGAGGTGGACCAAAGCTCGAACGCCATCACCCCGACCTTCCAGACATCGAACATCGCGGCAGGAGTCATGGGGATGGTGGGGATATCAGTAGATTTGCTCATGTGAAATACTCTTGGAAGAAGAAGGGCAAAGAAAAATCGCCAGCTCGATGCACTGACTACAGTGTTAGAGCAGTTTTTGCTGTGTCGCAATAGCCTATGTTGCACCGCATCAAATTGTTACGTTCTTGTCGACCCAGGCTGACGCTGTCTGCATCTCGCCTACCGGCGTTCGAACGAAACAAACGGCCACCAAAGTGGCCGTTTCTCATCGCTTGCAGCGCGATCAATTCACTCGCGGGTCCAGCTCGCCGCGCGCGTAACGCTCGAACATCTGCTCCAGCGTGATCGGCTTGATGCGGCTGGCGTTGCCGGCGGTACCGAACGCCTCGAAGCGCGCCACACAGACGCCATGCATGGCGGTGACGGTCTCCTTGAGGAACTTGCGCGGGTCGAACTCCGCCGGATGCTCGGCCAGAAAGCGGCGCACCGCCCCGGTGGAGGCCAGGCGCAGGTCGGTATCGATATTGACCTTGCGTACGCCATGCTTGATGCCTTCGACGATCTCCTCGACCGGCACGCCGTAAGTTTCGGGGATTTCGCCACCGTAGGCGTTGATCACCTCGAGCCACTCCTGCGGTACCGAGGAGGAGCCGTGCATCACCAGGTGGGTGTTGGGAATGCGCGCGTGGATCTCCTTGATACGCGAGATGGAGAGCGTGTCGCCGGTGGGCGGCTTGGTGAACTTGTAGGCACCGTGGCTGGTGCCGATGGCGATGGCCAAGGCATCCACCTGGGTGGCCTTGACGAAGTCGGCGGCCTCTTCGGGGTCGGTGAGCATCTGCTCATGAGAGAGCTTGCCCTCGGCGCCGATGCCATCCTCCTCGCCGGCCATGCCGGTCTCCAGGCTGCCCAGGCAGCCAAGCTCACCCTCTACCGACACCCCGCAGGCATGCGCCATCTCGACGGTACGGCGGGTGACGTCGACGTTATAGGCGTAGTCGGTCGGGGTCTTGCCATCCTCGCCCAGCGAGCCATCCATCATCACCGAGCTGAAGCCCAGCTGGATGGAGCGCTGGCATACGGCGGGGGAGGTGCCGTGATCCTGGTGCATGACCACCGGGATATGCGGGAACTCCTCGATAGCCGCCAGGATCAGGTGGCGCAGGAAGGGCGCGCCGGCGTACTTGCGCGCACCGGCGGAGGCCTGGACGATGACCGGCGAGTCGGTCGCGTCGGCGGCTAGCATGATGGCGCGCATCTGCTCGAGATTGTTGACGTTGAAGGCCGGCACGCCGTAAGCGTACTCGGCGGCGTGGTCCAACAGTTGGCGCATGCTGATCAGTGCCATTGACTCACCTGTCTCTCTTCGCGGGCTAGCGATAGGCTAGCGGTCCGTCTGGCTAGGTTGCTACGTGATAACGGCGTGGCACGATGGCCACGCCGCATGGTCCGGCATGTGTCGCTGCGAACGTTACTTGGCGGCCTCGAAGGCGGCTTCCAGCGCGGCCACGGCCGGCAGGGTCTTGCCTTCGACATACTCGAGGAAGGCACCACCGCCGGTGGAGATGTACGAGACCTGATCGGCGATGCCGAACTTGTCGATGGCCGCCAGGGTGTCGCCACCTCCGGCAATCGAGAAGGCCGGACTTGCGGCGATCGCCCGGGAGATCACCTCGGTGCCCTTGGCGAACGAGTCGATCTCGAACACACCGACCGGCCCGTTCCAGAGGATCGTACCGGCGCTCTTGAGCATGCCGCCCAGGCGTGCAGCGGTCTCGGGGCCGATATCGAGAATCATCTCGTCATCGCTCACCTGGTCAACCGGCTTGACGGTGGCCTTGGCGGCTTCGGAGAACTCGGTTGCCACGACCACGTCGCTGGGCAGCGGAATCTCGACCTTGGCCATGAACGCCTTGGCTTGATCGACCAGGTCGGCCTCATACAGCGACTTGCCGACATTATACCCCGCCGCGGCGATGAAGGTATTGGCGATGCCGCCGCCGACGATCAGCTGGTCGCACTTCTCGGAGAGCGCGTTGAGTACGTCGAGCTTGGTGGAGACCTTGGAGCCGCCGACGATGGCCAGCATCGGGCGTGCGGGGATGGCCAGCGCCTTCTGCAGCGCATCGAGTTCGCGGGCCAGCAGGGGCCCCGCGCAGGCGGTGGGGGCGAAGCGCGCCACGCCGTGGGTTGACGCCTGGGCACGGTGGGCGGTGCCGAAGGCGTCCATCACATAGATGTCGCACAGTGCGGCGTACTGCTGGGCCAGGGCCTCGGCATCCTTCTTCTCGCCCTTGTTGAAGCGCACGTTCTCGAGCAGCACCACCTCGCCATCGGCCAGATCGAGGGAGACATCGAGATAGTCGGCGATCAGGCTGACGCGGCGCCCAAGCAGCTCGCCGAGGTGCTCTGCGACCGGCGCAAGCGAGAACTCCTCGGCCGGCTCGCCTTCGGCGGGACGTCCCAGGTGACTCATCAGCATTACCTTGGCGCCGGCGTCGCGGGCGGCCTCGATGGTCGGTAGCGCGGCGCGCAGACGCGCATCGCTGGTCACCTTGCCGTTCTTGATCGGCACGTTCAAATCTTCACGGATCAGCACTCGTTTGCCGGCAAGATCGAGATCGGTCATTTTGCGTACGTTCATTGGCGTATCCCTCGCGTTGTTGAATGGAGACGGGTTATGACGGCCGGCCAGGGGTATCGAGCCGCGCCAGCTGCCGTGCGACGTCGAGCATGCGATTGGCGAACCCCCATTCGTTGTCGAACCAGCACAGCATCTTGATCAGGCGACCACCGGCGACACGGGTTTGAGTGGCATCCACGATACCCGAGCGCGGATCGTGGTTGAAGTCGACCGAGGCCACCGGCTCCTCGGTGAAGCCGACCAGTCCTTGAAGGCGTGTGGCGCAGGCCTCGCGCAGCAGGGCGTTGACCTCGCCAGCCGAGGTGTCGGTGCGTACCGATAGCGCCAGGTCCATGGCCGAGACGTTGATGGTCGGCACGCGCACGTGCAGGCACTCGAAACGTCCCGCCAGGTGAGGCATCAGGCGATTGATGCCGCGTGCAAGGCCGGTATCCACCGGCACGATGGAGTGCATCGCCGAGCGCGCCAGTCGCAGGTCGGTCTGGTGGTAGGCGTCGATCACCGGCTGATCGTTCATCGCCGAGTGAATGGTCGTGGTGACCCCATGGTCGATCCCCAGCGCATCGTCGAGCACGGTGAGGATCGGCACCAGGCAGTTGGTGGTGCACGATGCCGCCGACACGATACGGTGATGGGCGGCGAGCTCGGCATCGTTGATGCCGCACACGATGGTGGCATCGACATCGCTCTCGGCGGGCTGCGAGAAGAGTAGACGTCCGGCACCCGCCGCCAGGTGAGTCTGGGCCACGTCGCGGCGGCTGAAGCTGCCCGAGCACTCCAGCACCAGGTCGACCTCGAGTTCGCGCCAAGGCAGCTGGGCGGGGTCTGGCTCGGAGAGCACACGAATCATGTGGCCATTGACCTGCAGGTGACCTTTCTCCTGACTTACCTGACCGGGAAAGCGGCCATGGGTGGTGTCGTAGCGAGTCAGGTAGGCGATGGTATCCAGCCCAGAGAGCTCGTTGATCGCCACTATCTCAAGTTCGTTCTCAGGCTCGGCCCCGTCGTGGCGCTCGAACAGCGCGCGCAGCACGCATTGGCCGATACGACCGTAACCGTTGATGGCGATGCGATAGGCCATGATTCAGGCTCGTGCGGTGGATGAGATGAAACACGGAGGAGCGCGATTCTAACGTAAAACGACGCTCACCGCTGCATCAGGCAGGCGCATGGCATGACTCACAAGCCGAACCAGCGCCAGGCCAGAGGCAGGAGTAGGGCGCTCAAGATGCCGGTCAGGCTCATGCCCAGCGACGCGAAGGCGCCAGCGGCAGGCCCCAGCTCGAAGGCGCGTACCGTACCGATGGCGTGACCGTTGACGCCGAGTGCGAAGCCCAGCACACGCGGATCGTCGATCTTGAATCGCCTGGCCAGCAGATCCACGCAGATCGTCGCCATGACCCCGGTGATCAGCAGCCCTCCCATCATCAGCGGTATGGAGCCGCCGAGCTGCTCGGTGATGCCGATGGCGATCGGCGCAGTCACCGACTTGGGCGCAAGCGAGGCCATCACCTCATGCGACGCGCCCATCGCCCAAGCCAGGGCAACGGCGTACAGCGCCGCGAGCAGCGCCGCCGGCGGCAGGCTGATCAGAATCGGTCGCCACAGTGCACGGATATGCGGCAACTGTTGGTAGAGCGGCACGCCAAGTGCCACCGTGGCCGGGCCCAGCAGCAGCATCAGCCAGCCGGCACCGCGGCGATAGTCGACGTAATCGATCGCCAGCAGCCACAGGGCGGAGGCGGTCAGCAGCGCGCCGATCAAAACCGGTGGGCACCAGCTCGGCCGGCCGAGCCGTTGAAATAGGCGCATGCCGGCAAGATAGGCGGCAAGCGTCAGGGCAATGGCGGGCAGTGGTGTCGCCAGAAGATGCTCACGCAGTTCGATCAGGGCACTAGTCACGAGAGCTCTCCTCATCCGGTGTCTCGGCGCGAGGCATGAAGCGCAGCATCAGCCATAGCGTGGTGGCCACGCTCAGCAGCGTGCCGGCGCCCAGCGCCACGGCAACCGCCAGCCACTGGCCGGCGAACTGTTCGGCGATGAAGAACACCCCCACCACGCCGGGCATGATCAGCATCGCCAGCAGGGCGATCAGGGGTTGGCTGGCGGCGGAGATATCCTCATCGACTCGCCGTCGCAGTATCAGCCAGGTCGTCATCAGCAGCATGCCGGCGACACCGCTGGAGACCGGCAGTTGCAGCAGCGTCACCAGGGCATCGCCGATCAGCAGCAAGATCAATAACCGGAGAAAGCCACGAAGTGCAGGCATGGGAGACCTTGTGTTGTTTGGACTTGAAACTGGCCGAAGCGATCCTATTTTGCAGATTGTGGAGCCGTTGTCAGCTGATATGACGTCCGATGCTCCATGGGGTATGGCTGATGGCTACTGAATAAGGAGGTGTTCGATCATGTTCGGAGATCTCAAGCGTTTCGATAGTGCACTCCAGGGCTGTGACTGGCTACGCCAGGTGTGGGAGAACTCTTCCCGGAGCCCGACGCCACCGACATTCGTACCGGGCCGCGTGGAGGCTTCCCCCAGATCAACATCGGGCGTACCGATGATGCGATCCGCATCTATGTGTTCGCCCCGGGCCTCGACAATGGTGTGCTGACAGTCACGTTACCCAGGAAAGAGGCGCATCGTAGCCGGCGCATCGAGGTGCGGGCGGCCTGAGCCGACCCTGGCACAGCAAGCAATGACATATCCTTGCCCTCGCCTTGGCGGGGCACTTTTTTATTGGCCCGCTGCGGTTCATGATGGCAATGGACAAGCAATCTTCTTCTACTTTTGTTAGAACTGTGTGTTGATTGTTAGTGCAATGTGCTGACTTCCAGGGACCTTCAAGGAAAGAGAGGACGTAACAAATGACGGATATCGCCAAATTGCTCGGGGACGAAGCCGATAGCCTGCTTGGCCATACCTGCAGCGGTTTTCGCAAGGAGGATCTCTACCTGCCGGGCCCGGATTTCGTTGACCGGGTGATGGTGGACAATGATCGCAGCCCGCATGTGCTGCGCAACATGCAGTCGATCTTCAACCACGGGCGGCTCGCCGGCACCGGTTATGTCAGTATCCTGCCGGTGGATCAGGGTATTGAGCACTCGGCCGGCGCCTCATTTGCCCCCAATCCGATCTACTTCGATCCCAAGAACATCGTCGAGCTGGCGATTGAAGGTGGCTGCAACTGCGTGGCCTCGACGCTGGGTGTGCTCTCCTCGGTGGCGCGGCGCTACGCCCACAAGATTCCGTTCATGCTCAAGCTGAACCACAACGAGACGCTGACCTATCCGGCGGTCTACGACCAGACGATGTTCGCCCAGGTGGAGCAGGCCCACGACATGGGCTGCGTGGCGGTCGGTGCGACCATCTACTTCGGCTCTCCGGACTGCCGTCGTCAGATCATGGAGATCAGCGAGGCCTTCGAACGTGCCCACGAACTCGGCATGGTAACCGTGCTGTGGTCCTACCTGCGCAACGCCGACTTCAAGAAGGACGGCACGGACTACCATGTCTCCTCGGACCTGACCGGTCAGGCGATCCACATGGCGGCGACCATCAAGGCCGACATCGTCAAGCAGAAGCTGGCCGAGAACAATGGCGGCTACAGAGCGGTCGGCTTTGGCCACACCCACGACAAGGTCTACGATGAGCTCACCTCCGATCACCCCATCGATCTGGCCCGTTACCAGGTCGCCAACTGCTTCATGGGACGTGCCGGGTTGATCAACTCTGGCGGTGGCTCCAAGGGGCATACCGATCTTGGCGAAGCGGTGCGTACGGCGGTCATCAACAAGCGCGCCGGCGGCATGGGTCTGATCTCCGGGCGCAAGGCGTTCCAGAAGCCGATGAAGGAGGGGGCCGCGCTGCTGAACGCCATTCAGGACGTCTATCTCTCCAAGGATGTCACCATCGCCTGACGTGCCAAAGCAGCGGTGCAAACAAAAGGGCCCGGCGCAAGCCGGGCCCTTTGCGTTTAGCATCACGCGGCAGCGATCATGCTCCAGCCAGCAGCTCCTCGGCCTTGGCGATCACGTTCTCGACGGTGAAGCCGTAGTACTTGAACAGGTCGGCGGCGGGTGCGGATTCGCCGAAGCTGTCCATGCCGATGATGCGCCCATCGAGCCCTACGTACTTGTGCCAATAGGCGAAATGGCTCGCTTCGATGGCAATGCGCGCTCTTACGCTCGTCGGCAGAACCGACTCGCGATACTCCTGGCTCTGGTTGTCGAACACGTCGGTGGAGGGCATCGACACCACGCGAACCGCCTTGCCCTTGGCGGCGAGCGCTTCGGCGGCGTCCATCGCCAGGCCGACTTCGGAACCGGTGGCGATCAGGATCAGTGCCGGCGTGCCATCGCACTCTTTGAGCACATAGCCACCGCGCTCGATGGCGCCCAGCTGCTTCTTGGTACGCGCCTGGTGCGGCAGGTTCTGGCGTGACAGTACCAGTGCGGTGGGCGCGCCGTGACGCTTGATCGCGGCGTCCCAGGCCGCCGCAGTCTCCACCGCATCGGCGGGGCGCCAGGTCGAGAGGTTGGGGGTGGAGCGCAGTGCGCCCATCTGCTCGATCGGCTGGTGGGTTGGGCCATCCTCACCAAGCCCGATGGAGTCATGGGTGAACACATAGATGACCTGACGGTTCATCAATGCCGTCAGACGCACGGCATTGTGCATGTACTCCATGAAGGTCAGGAAGGTGGCGCCATAGGGAATGAAGCCGCCGTGAGCACTGATGCCGTTCATGATCGCGCCCATGGCGAACTCGCGAACCCCATAGTGCAGGTAGTTGCCGCCCGCCTCGGAGGCGCTGATCGCACGGGCGTCCTTCCAGAAGGTCAGGTTGGAGGGGGCCAGATCGGCACTGCCGCCGAGCAGCTCGGGCAGCTGCGGGCCGAGCTCGTTGAGGCAGCCAAGCGACGCCTTGCGAGTGGCGATGGTCTCGCCCTTCTGCTGGGCCTGCTCGATGAGCGCTTCACTCTTCAGGTCGACCGGCAGCTCACCCTTGAGGCGACGCTTGAGTTCGCGAGCGTCGGCCGGGTAGGCCTCGGCGTAGCGGGCCATGCGAGCATTCCAGTCTGCCTCGCGCTTGCTGCCGGCCTGGGTGGCATCCCAGCCCTGGTAGATCTCTTCGGGAATGTGGAAAGGCGCATGTGGCCAGCCAAGCTGCTTGCGCGCGGCAGCCACTTCGGCTTCGCCGAGGGCGGCACCGTGGCTCTCCTCGGTGCCCTGCTTGTTGGGGGCGCCAAAGCCGATGATGGTCTTGCAGATGATCAGGCTGGGGCGGTCGTCATGGCTGCGTGCCAGCTCGATGGCGGCCTTGACCTCCTCCGCGTTGTGTCCGTCGACATTGGGTACCACATGCCATCCGTAGGCCTCGAAACGCTTGGGCGTGTCGTCGGTGAACCAGCCCTGCACCTCGCCGTCGATGGAGATGCCGTTGTCGTCGTAGAAGACCACCAGCTTGCCGAGCTTCTGGGTGCCGGCCAGTGAGCATGCCTCATGGGAGATGCCCTCCATCAGGCAGCCGTCACCGACGAAGCAGTAGGTGTAGTGGTCGATGATCTCGTGGCCGGGGCGGTTGAACTGCGCCGCCAGGGTGCGCTCTGCGATCGCCATGCCCACCGCATTGGCCAGGCCCTGGCCCAGCGGGCCAGTGGTGGTCTCGACGCCTGGGGTATAGCCGAGTTCCGGATGACCGGGGGTCTTGGAATGCAGCTGGCGGAAGTGCTGCAGATCCTCGAGACCCAGCTCGTAGCCGCTCAGGTGCAGCAGCGAGTAGAGCAGCATCGAGCCGTGGCCGTTGGAGAGCACGAAGCGGTCGCGATCGGCCCAGCGCGGATTGGCCGGGTTGTGCGAGAGATAGTCGTTCCACAGCACTTCGGCGATGTCGGCCATGCCCATGGGGGCGCCGGGATGGCCGGAGTTGGCCTTCTGCACGGCATCCATGGATAGGGCGCGAATGGCATTGGCCAGTTCGAAACGGGACGGCATGGGTAGCTCCTCGCCTGGGGCAACTAAGCAGTGACGATTACGGATCGGCCAAAGGCCAAGGCTCCGGAGGCGTCTTGACTGGAGATCGCCGCATAGGAGCGGCGATGAATCAGGGTTCCATATTGTCGCCGAGTTGTGCGCTGGCATCAAATCATCACCGCCCGATGGCTGATATGACCGACGAGCGGCGCTGAGTGGGCACCAGCAATGCCTATGAAGCATTCGGGGGACAGTGTAAAATTTCGCTCCCGAACCCCGTAGGCATCTATCGAGAGCCCCGCAGGGGATTGCCGAGCGTCGCCTTGCCACTCGATTTGGTGTGCGATGCGGTTTGCCCCGAACGTTATCCGAGAGATCGAGGTCGCATGAGCGAATACTCCCTGTTTACTTCCGAGTCCGTGTCCGAAGGACATCCTGACAAGATCGCCGATCAGATTTCCGATGCGGTGCTGGATGCCATCATCGCTCGTGACAAGCAGGCCCGCGTGGCCTGCGAGACGCTGGTCAAGACTGGCGTGGCGATCGTTGCCGGCGAGATCAGCACCTCGGCGTGGGTCGACCTCGAGGAGCTGGTGCGCCAGGTCATCGTGGATATCGGCTACACCTCCTCGGACGTCGGCTTCGATGGCGAAACCTGCGGCGTGCTCAATCTGATCGGCAAGCAGAGCGTCGATATTGCCCAAGGGGTCGATCGCAGCAATCCCGAAGACCAGGGGGCCGGCGACCAGGGGTTGATGTTCGGCTACGCCACCAACGAGACCGATACTTTCATGCCGGCGCCGATCCACTATGCGCACCGTCTGGTCGAACGTCAGGCCGAGCTGCGCAAGAACGGCCTGCTGCCGTGGCTGCGCCCGGATGCCAAGAGCCAGGTGACGTTCCACTACGACGAGAGCGGCAAGCCGTGTGGCGTCGATGCAGTGGTGCTCTCCACCCAGCACGATCCGGAGATCAATCAGGACGACCTGCGCAAGATGGTCAAGCGCGAGATCATCGAACAGGTGATTCCGGCCGAGTGGTTGAACGACAACACCCAGTATCACATCAACCCGACCGGCAAGTTCGTGATCGGCGGTCCGGTGGGAGACTGCGGCTTGACCGGACGCAAGATCATCGTTGATACCTATGGCGGCATGGCGCGCCATGGCGGCGGCGCCTTCTCCGGCAAGGACCCCTCCAAGGTCGACCGCAGCGCCGCCTATGCCGGCCGCTACGTGGCCAAGAACATCGTTGCCGCCGGCCTTGCGGATCGCTGCGAAATCCAGGTCTCCTACGCCATCGGCGTGGCCGAGCCTACGTCGCTGTCGATCAATACCTTCGATACCGGCAAGGTCTCCGACGACAGGATCATCGCGTTGGTGCGCGAGCATTTCGATCTGCGCCCCCATGCGATCACCAAGATGCTCGACCTGCTGCACCCCATGTATCGGCTGACTGCCGCATACGGTCACTTCGGCCGCGAGCCCTTCGAGACCAGCTACACCTGGAAGGACACCAGTGGCGAGGAGCACACCGAGACCTTCACCGCCTTCCCCTGGGAGAAAACCGACAAGGCGAGTACGTTGAAGGCGGCCTCGGGCCTCTAAGTCTCGCCATGCACGAGTGCTGCCGACGCCCCTGCCATGGGGCGTCGGCATTTGTATCCAGCTGATCTAGCCATTGCCAATTGCGGCCTGGCGATCTAGGTTAAGACCTCAGTCCGAAATTGCTGCAGTGCCGAAACCCGGCATCGGCATGTGTCGGTAGCCCTCTCATCGCTCCTGAATATCGCTTCAGGCTTTCCTACTGCAGCCGCTTGGCCGGGCCAGGAGTCGTGTCGTCTGGTCCATGTGTTGAATAACAACAATGGGACATCGAAATGGAAATCAAATGGTTCGAGGACTTCCTCAGTCTTGCTCGCTGCAAGAGCTTTTCAAGGGCAGCGAGTGAGCGTCATGTCACTCAGTCCGCCTTGAGCAGGCGTATTCGCCAACTGGAGGACTGGCTCGGTTTTCCTCTTGTCGATCGCACGACGACGCCGATTCGCCTCTCCCCGCAAGGGAGCGAGTTCTTGCCTTACGCCAAGGAGCTGATCCACTCCCTCGACTGCGCACGTGATGACATCAAGTCACGCTATACCGAAGATGGCGGTGTGTTGACCTTTGCAGCACTCAATACCCTCTCATTGACCTTCTTCCCCAACTGGGTCCGCTCGATGGGCCAGCGCCATGCCGGCGTGCAGATGCGTCTGGTCGAGCCGTGCCCCTCCTTCCTGGGCACCATTTCGCCGTTGATCGAAGGACAGAGCGATTTTCTGCTGACCTATGCGCATGATTCGGTGGCATCGATGAGCGAGCTCGAGCGCTTTGCCTTCGTCGGGCTCGGCAGCGAGCGAGTGCTGCCGGTGAGCCTGGCCGGGCGTGACGGTGCGCCCCTTCATCCGGTGGAGCAGGGCGGCTCACCAATCCGCTACCTGAGTTACGGTGCGGGCACCTTCTTCGGCCAGGCGCTCAAGCGCGTGTTCGAACGCTCCCCCCTGGCACTCTCCAAGGTGTACGAAAACACCATGTCGGCCGGCCTCAAGGCGATGGTGATGGCGGGAAGCGGTGTCGCCTGGTTGCCCCATAGCCTGATACATGAAGAACTGAGCCGAGGCATCCTCGTGGCCGCGACCGATAACGAGGCGTGGCAACTGCAAGTGGAGATTCGCCTCTATCGCGCCCGCCAGGTAAGAAGTCGCTGTGCGGAGCAGTTCTGGCAGGATGTGGTCTATGAGCGCGTCCCGGTATCGCACGCGCTGACGGCATAGGCCCATGGCTCACGCGCCCAGCGTCGCCACTGGCGGCGGCGGGCTGAATGCTGCACGGAGCCATTCGAGGCTGGCCTGCTCATCCAGCTGCGACAGGCCTCGATAGAGTTCATCGCCTCTGGAGGGGGGCAAGGCGAGGCAGCAATCGGCGAATTTTGCCGCTCTATCCTGCTCATCGAAAGGATCACCGAGACTGCCGCGGGCGTGGTGACGCTCGGCCTCCAGCAGACGACCATCGCGCAGATGGATGCCGACCCAGTGAGGCAGGTGCGTTGAGCACTCAGCCTCCTGCTCGACACTGTAGTGGTGCATCGTAACGAGCGGCAGCAGCGCGCGAAGTTCGGGCCGTCGAATCGCTTCTGGCGTGAAGTCGGCCAGGCTCAGTTTCGTTTGGGCGAGCGCCAGCGCGACGCAATATGGCATCGAGAAGCGGGCCTGCATCTCATCATCTGGCTCGGGATAGGCCAGGTTGCGCGCATTGGCGACTCCTACCCTTGTCTCCACGGCCACGACCTCCTGTGCCGTGAAGCCATGTTGCGCCTTCAGCGCCAGTACCGCATCGATGACCTGGTGTGTCGAGCCACAGCAGGGGTGGCGCTTGGGCAGTACGCCTGCGCTTTCGATGCTGTGCGGGGCGTTGGGTCGTCGGTGCCCCTCGCGCAGCGCCCCCCAGCCCGGTGCCCGCGAGCCGCCGAACAGCTCCATGAACCCTTGAGGGCATTCGAGAATATCGAGCCGCCCGCTCATTTCCGTGACCGCCAATTGCGCCGCTTCCACGGCATTGCGCGCCGCGAGCCCGGCATGCAGCGGTTTGGCCAGAGTGCCGAACTGTCCCTTGGGACCGGCTGCCATACTGGTGGCCAGGCTCATGGCGCGGGCGATTCCTCTCTCCTCCAGGCCCATCAGCCAGGCGACGCCGCAGGCGCTTCCAATCACGCCTACCGTCGAGGTTGCATGCCATCCCAAGGTGTAGTGGCTGGGGTTGACGCCTTCCCCCACCAAGGCCTGTGCCTCGAGTCCGATCAAGTACGCATCGACCAGTTGTCGTCCCGAGGCGTTGCGTGCCTGAGCGACGGCCAGCAGTGCCGGCACCAGGACCGCCGAGGGGTGGGTGATGGCGGGGCGGAAGTTGTCGTCGTAGTCGAGGGCATGGGCCGCCGTGGCATTGAGAAGCGCCGCCACGGCGGGCGATGCGCGACCGCCGCCGATGAGGTCGCTTCCGGGCTGGTCGTCAGCCACGATCGAGCCGACGAAGGCCCGACGTACCGCCTGGGTCGCGGTGTCATCGCGTCCGGCGATCATGCAGCCGAGAGTGTCGGTGATGGCGTGATGGGCCAGCTCGCGACAGCGTGCATTGAAGAGGGGGCGTCCCGCTGCCCATTGGGCGATGGTTTCGATGACAGTGGGCATTTTCAGCGCCTTTTTGGACAAGCGGCAAGCAGTAGCCGCAACAAGTGGCCGAACTGGAAGCGATCCACCTGGCGGTTCGGTTGCTCGGTATCCACGCGATGCACGACGATCAGATCGAGTGCCGGCAATACCAGGCAGTAGTGGCCACCGGCGCCTTGAGCGCTGAAGGTGGCCGGCGGCACGCTGGCGCCCGGGAAGGCCACCCCATCGCGCGATAGCCACCACATGTACCCGTAGGCTCCGCGAGTTCCGGCATGGGAGTAAGGCAGCAGGCTGGTGGCAACCCAGTGCGCCGGGAGAAGCTGACGCGCCTGCCAGCGTCCGCCCTGGAGGAACAACAATCCGAAGCGGGCAAGATCTCGCGTCGACAGGCGAAACGGGTAGGCAGGATGCCGAGAGCAGTCGTCGGGCTCGAGGTGTCCGTCTTGACGCGTCTCGTCGAAGCGAAAATCCTCCATGCCCAGCGGGCGCGCCAATAGCGACTCGAAGGCGGCGTGGATGCCAAGGCCACTGAGCTGGGTATAGATGGTGCCGAGGGCGTTGAAATCCCAATTGCTGTAACACCACTTGGTATCCGGTGCCTGGGAGTGGCGTGGCGGCTTGATGGATTGCATCCATGCCGTCTCGTAGCCGGCGGGATGATAGATGCCCGAGCGAGCGGTCAAGAGATCGAACACCGTTGCCTGTTTCTCCACCTCGCTCAGTCCCTGGGTATCATCGATCCCGAGCTCAGCGAGTGTATAGGCGAGAGTGTGCGGTTCACGCTCCACCTCGAAGCCGAATAGCGCACTCAGCAAGCTCTTGCGAATCGAGTGACACATGAATCTCCGTTCAAGGTCGCCATAGGCGGCCACGATCCTGCCGTGTTGGATCACCAGCAACGCATCGGTGGCGATGGTATCGACATAGGCGAGGGCTGCGTCGAGTTCGGGACGCGACCAGCCGGCGGCCTCGCTATCCCGCAGCGTCTCCCAGTGCGGGTGCGGCCAGTCCGTGGTCGGCGATGCCGGAGGCGTTAGGTCAGGTGACATAGGATCCTCTCCATTAACCGATACTCGCGGCCAGAAATTCCCGGGTATAGGGTTGGCTCGCCCTTGACGCCCGGACGTCATCGTCGCTCATCTCCTCGATGATGCGCCCGCCCTGCATCATGCCGATGCGTTCGCACAGGTGAGTCACTACCGCCAGGTCATGGCTGACCATCAGGTAGGTGAGGTGACGCTCTCGGCGCAGGGTCTTGAGCAAGTTGAGAATCTCTGCCTGGACCGAGACGTCGAGCGCCGACGTCGGCTCGTCGAGCAGCAGGATCTCGGGTTCGATCACCAGCGCACGGGCAATGGCGATGCGTTGACGCTGACCGCCGGAGAGCTCGTGGGGGTAGCGATAGCGAAATCCCTGACCGAGGCCGACCTCGTCGAGAACGCGTGCCATGCGGGCTTCAGGGTTGTCGAAACCATGGATCTTCAACGGCTCCATCAGCACCGTCTTGACGATCTTGCGTGGATGGAGCGAGGCGTAGGGATCCTGGAACACCATCTGCACGCGTCGGAAGAACTCCTTGCCGCGTTTGTTCTGAACCTCCTTGTCGCCGATCAGGATGGCCCCTCGGTAGTCGGCATTCAGGCCGGCGATAGCGCGCAGGACCGTCGACTTGCCGCAGCCGGATTCACCGATCAGACCATAGGCGCCGCCGCGCTCGATCATGAAGGAGACCTCCTTGACCACATGGTTGGTGGCCAGGCCCGTGCCGAACGTGATGTCGAGCCCGAGTGTCTCGACATGGCGTTGGCGCGCCGCCTGGGAGCGCTTGGACTGACGCATGCTGCGTACCTCCGAAATGGCTGTCGTCATGTCGTGGCTCCGCGATAGATCGAGGGTTCGTCACGCCAGGCCGGGTTGCGACTTGGTACCTTGAGGAGGTCGACTGGACGGTCGAGTCGAGGCAGGCTCTCGAGTAGCCCGCGGGTATAGGGGTGGCGTGCCTGATGCAGTTCGTGGGCGGGAAGGTCCTCGACGATGCGGCCGGCATACATCACCAGTACACGATCACAGAAGTCGGCAACCAGATTGAGATCGTGACTGATGAACATCAGTGACGTGCCACGCCGACTGACCAAGTCGTCGAGTATTCCCAATACTTGGCGACGCACGGTGACGTCCAGCGCAGAGGTGGGCTCGTCGGCGATGATCAGCTCGGGCTCCGGGATGAGCATCATCGCGATCATGATGCGTTGGCCCATGCCGCCGGACACCTCATGGGGATAGAGGCGGAAGACGCGCTCCGGCTCCCGGATCTGCACCGCCTCGAGCATGGCGAGGGTGCGCTGACGCGCCTCGGCAACCCTGACGCGGTGATGCAGGCGATAGGCCTCCATGATCTGTGCGCCGATGCGCATCAGCGGGTTGAGCGAGAACTTGGGGTCTTGAAGAATCATCGAGATGCGATTGCCGCGAATATGGCGCATCTGACGTTCTGAAGCGGCTTTCAGATCGCAGCCGGAGAACTCGAGCTTGCCGACCTCCATGCGTGCGGACTTGGGGGTCAGCTTGAGAATGGCGCGCCCAGTTTGGGACTTGCCCGAGCCGGATTCCCCGACGATACCGACTTTTTCTTGGCCGATGGTGAAGGGTACGCCGCGCACGGCATGGTTCTCGCCATGTGCGCCCGGAAAGGTGATGTTGAGGTCTTCGACAGTCAGCAAGGGGTTAGCCATGGCGGGGATCCAGAATGTCGCGCAGGCCATCACCGAACAGGTTGAAGGCGAGGCTGGCAAGGAGAATGGCACAGCCGGGAATGGCGGCGATCCACCAGCTGTTGAGCATGAATTGACGGCCGGTGGAGAGCATCGCGCCCCATTCAGGGCTTGGCGGCTGGGCACCCAGACCCAGGAAGCCCAGGCCAGCGGCGGTGAGGATGATCGACGCCATGTTGAGCGTGATGCGCACGACGACAGAGGGAATGCACATCGGCATGATGTGGGAAAAAATGATGCGCCAGCTCGAGGCGCCCTGCAGGTGAATGGCGGCGATGTAGTCCGACTTGCGGATCGACAAGGTCTCGGCGCGGGCCAGTCGTGCAATGGGCGGCCAAGATGCCAGCGAGATGGCGATGATGGCATTCTGGATGCCGGGGCCCAGGGCCGCGACAAAGGCAAGCGCGAGCACCAGGCTTGGGAAGGCGAGAAAGATATCGACGATGCGCATCAACACGGTATCGACCCAGCCGCCCAGATAACCGGCGGAAGCACCGACGAAAAGGCCGACGGGGGCGGCGATCAGGGCAGTGAGTCCGGCGATGTAGAGCGTGATTCGCGAGCCGTAGATCAGCCGGCTGTAGATATCGCGTCCCAGTTCGTCGGTGCCAAGCCAGTGCTCTGACGAGGGGGCCGAGAGTCGATTGGCCAAGCTCTGGGCATAGATGTCATGGGTGGCCAGCAGCGGTGCGAGTACCGCGGCCAGCACCATCAGCAGAATGACGCCGAGGCCGAACAGGGCGGAGGGGTTGCGTCTGAGTCGCCACCACCCGACCCATAGCTGCTGGGCGCGGGCCTGGAAGGTCGAAGAGGGAATGGGCGCCTCCAGCCAGGCCCGGAGTGAGGCGTCTTGGTGCGATTGGGGTAGGGCCATGATCACCTCAGCGGGTTCGTGGATCGACGATTCGGTAGAGCAGATCGCAGAGCAGGTTGAGGATGACGAAGATGATGCCGATCAGCAGCGTGCAGCCGACGACGGCATTCATGTCTCCTGCAAGCAGTGCGTTGGTCAGATAGCGGCCGAAGCCGGGCCAGGCGAACACGGTCTCGGTCAGCACCGCCCCCTCGAGCAGGAACGCATAGGAGAGCACCACCACCGTCAATACCTGCACGGCGATGTTGCGAAACGCATGGATCCACACGGTGCGGGCCCAGGAGAGCCCCTTGACCCGGGCGGTGATGACATACTCCTGGCTGAGCTGCTCGATCATGAAGCTACGCGTCATGCGGCTGATGTAGGCCAGGGCGCCGAGCCCGAGAATCGAGGCGGGCAGGATGATATGGCCAAAGACGTTGCGAAATGCCGCCCATTGACCTGCCAGTGCGGTATCGACCAGGTAGAAACCGGTGACGCGGACCAGCTCGAATTCATGAATCATGTTGATCCGTCCCGGACCGCCGATCCAACCGAGGGTGGCATAGAAGAGCACCAGCCCCATCAGGCCGAGCCAGAAATTGGGCGCGGAATACCCCACCAGTCCTACCACCCTGACGACATGGTCGATCCAGGAGCCTCGGTACATCGCCGACAACACCCCCGCCGGGATGCCGAGTCCGGTACCGATGATGATCGCCACCGTGGCCAGCTCGAGGGTGGCGGGGAATACCCGGGCGATGTCGTCGATGACCGGACGTCCGGTGGTCAGGGCGGTACCGAAATCCAGAACGAGAACGCCGCGAAGGTAGTCCAGGAACTGGATCGGCAAGGGCTGATCGAGACCCAATTGACGATACATGGCGTCGTAGGCCGCCTGACTGATGTTGTCGCCGAGTACCGCAACCACGGGATCCAGTGGTAAGAGCCTGCCGATGAAGAAGGTCAGTGCCACCAGTCCGAACAGCGTGATGGCCGTGGAGAGGATCGACTTGGTACCAGACCAGGCCCAGCCGGGAACCGCCAAGGCGGTTCCCGGATGCGGTCTTGGGGTCGAACTCGCGGAGGAGTCTCTCATTACGCCCCCTATTTCGACGCTAGTGCGTAATAGGTCCGGAATCCGTGCCAAGACCAATCCTGGATTTCATTGCGTACGCCAGCGACGTTGTACATCTGGAACATGATCGCCATCGGCCCCACTTCCATCACGTCGCGCTGCAACTCAGCATAGAGTTGGTCGCGGCGCTCGGCGTCGGCTTCCAGCAGTGCCTCTTCTACCCGTGCGTTGAGCTCCTCGTCATAGAAGGCGGCCCGCCAAGCGGGATACTGGGTCAACTGCGCCTCGGGGCTGTTGTCCGGGTTGTAGACCAGGCGCGAGGCGTTGCCATGCGCATCGGGCACCGTCGTCTGCCAGGCCAGCATGGCGCTCTGGTATTCACGACCGCGGACACGGGCGAAAAGCTGTGCATTGGCCATGCGCTCTAGGTCGAGGCGGATGCCCACTTGCGAGGCGTTCTGCTGCACGCTCTGGGCGATCGGTGCGGAGTGTGGCAGGGTGCCGAAGATCACACTGGCCTGAAACCCCTCCTCGAAACCGGCTTCGGCCAGCAACTCGCGTGCCCGCTCAAGGTCGAGGCTGAAGGGCTGTCCCTCCTCCTCGTCCAGCGCGCCGACGGCCCCCAGTTGCACGAAGCTCGCTCGCGGTACGCCAAGGGAGTTCATCACCGACTCTCCCAACCCCTCGTAATCGATCAGGTAGCGCATCGCCAAGCGGACTTCGGGATGAGCGAAGCGCTCGTCCTCGAGATTGAAGACCCAGAAGAAGAGCTGGGGGCGCAGGGTCTGTTCGATGGTGACGGTGCTGGAGCCCGACAGGTCGGCCAGGTCGTCGGGGCCAAGGTCCCGGGCCACATCCACATCGCCCTGTTCCAGGAGCAGGCGCTGGGTGCCGGGCTCGGAGACATGGCGTACGAATACTCGCGACAGCGGCGGCTGTTCGCCCCAGTACTCCTCGTTGGCTTCCAGGATCAGTGCCTCCCCCGCGTCCCAGCGTGTCAATCGGTAGGGACCGACGCAGGCGGTGCGTGTGGTGAGGTAGCGGTTGCCATAATCGTCGCCCTCCTCGTGGGCCATGATCAACTCGCTGTCGAGCACGGAGGCAGCCTGGTTGGCGGCGATGGCCTGCATAAGCAGGTTGACGGGATAGGGTTTATCGAGGCGCATCACCAAGGTTTCGTCGTCCACCGCCTCGATCATCTCCTCGACGTTGTCGCTGGTGAAGCCATACTCGGTGAGTGTCGCGGCGGCGCCGTAGCCGAGATGCACGACACGCTGCAGTGACCAGGCGGCGTCATGCGCCGTGACCGGATTGCCCGAGGGGAAGGTGGCCCCTGTCCGCAGGCGGAAGGTGATCTCTCGTCCATCCTCGGAGACGCCCCAGTCATGGGCGAAGCCGGGCCGAATCTCACGCTCGTCCTCGGGATCGAAACTGACCAGGGCGTTGCAAGTATTCTGGATCAGCTCGTTGGTGACGACCTCGCCGCTCTGTGCCGGATCGAAGGTGCTGATCGCATCGATGTTCCATGCCATCACCAGGGTGTTGGGTGGTGTCGAGGCACTGGCGGTAGAGGCCGCTGCGCAGAGTGCGACAGCCGCCGCGCCACTACGCAGCGTGCGAGCGGCAAGTCGTGATGTCTTAATTGTCGTTGTTGACATGTTCGTGTCCTATGGAGTCGCTGATGGCGAGAGTGTCCCGCCTGTAAAGGTGGGCGATAGCGTCGGTCTCTTACACCTCTGCTGGCCGCGGCTGGATCGGCGGTTTGACCTCGGGTGGAATCGGGCAGACGTAGGGCTTGCGAGCGAGCCTCGCCTGGTGGTCGCGCTTCGCGTCCGCCATCACGTCGGGATGTTCGAGGACATCAAGCGCCGTGCCGGCCATGATCTTGGCGGCATGCACCAACCCCTTGTGGGCTGCAGGCACCTTGCCCTGGGCGGTGATCTGCCACGAGTGTCCCGCGGTGCCGATGGCATGGGTGGCGACACGGGCCTGTACGGTGGGCACTGCCCAGCTCACGTCGCCCAGGTCGGTGGAGCCCATCATCGGCTCGCCCTTGGCGCCGAACGGCACGATGAAATCGCACAGCGGCAGGTCGTCAACAGGATCGAGGCCGAGGCGCGCATAGTCGTTGACGATATCCTCCTCGCTGAGGGTGGCCTGGATCGCGCGGGCGAAATCCCGATCTTGCTCGTCGAACGGCACCGGGCCCAGCGCCTCCATGACCCGCTGCATGCTGCGCTCCAGGGGAGTATTGCCGAGCAGATTGGAGACCGCGCTCATGATGCTGATCTCGACCTCGGTCTCGGTCATCATCGCCGCGCCGTGGGCCACCTTCTGGACGCGGGCATTGAGGGCCTGCATGCCGGCCAGGTCGCGTGCGCGAATGGCGTAGCGCACGGCGGCATGCCCCTGCACCACGTTGGGTGCGATGCCCCCCGAATCGAGCATGGCGTAATGGATGCGTGCACTCGAGGGCATGTGTTCGCGCATGTAGTTGACGCCCACGCTCATCAGCTCCACTGCATCCAGCGCACTGCGGCCGAGGTGTGGCGCGGCGGCGGCATGGGAGGAGCGGCCGGTGAAGGCAAAGTCCATGCGTGTGTTGGCCAGTGACTGGGCATCGTCGACGCGGGTGAAGGAGGCGGGGTGCCAGCACAGGGCGATGTCGACATCGTCGAAGGCGCCCTCGCGCACCATGAACGCCTTGGCGGCACCGCCCTCCTCGGCAGGGCAGCCGTAATAGCGCACTCGGCAGGGGATGCCGGTCGACTCGAGGTAATCCTTCATCGCGGTAGCAGCGAGCAATGCCGCCGATCCCAGCATGTTGTGTCCGCAGCCATGGCCATAGCCGTTGCCTGGCAACGGACGGGGCTCGGCCACGCCGGCTTCCTGGCTCAGCCCTGGCAGGGCGTCGTACTCGCCGAGAAAGGCGATCACCGGGCCGCCACTGCCGGCCTCGCCCATCACGGCGGTGGGAATGCCGGCAACGCTGTCGCTGATGGTGAAGCCTTGGGACTCCAGCATTTGGCGATGCTCGGCCATCGAGCGATATTCGGTATAGGCGATCTCAGGCATGCCCCAGATCCGGTCGCTTAGCGCTTCGAATAGCCCCCGCTTCTCGTCGACCAGATTCCAGAGCTGCTCTACTGCATCACTCATCGTGATTCTCCTGCGGTAAGTCGGCGTCACAGGTGACGCTCGAGAAAGGAAGCCAGGATGGCGAATACGCGAAGGCGGTCTTTACGGCGTGTGAAGCCATGTCCGGCATGCGCTACACGTAGATACTCGACCGGCCTGCCCAGTCCACGCAGGCAGGCGTACACCATCTCGCTCTCACCTGGCGGCACCCGGGGGTCGTCCATGCCATGGACGATCAGTAACGGCACGTCGATCTGCGCAATGCGATGGATAGGGGAGAAACGCTCCAGGGCGATCTTGTGACGTTGGGGATCCCCATACTCGGCGGCACGCAGCTCGCGCCGCCATGGGCCGGTGGTTTCGAGCAGGGTCAAAAAGTTGGCAATGCCGTAGAACTCGATGCCCAGGGCCCAGCGTCCGGGGTACTCGGTGAGGGCCGCGAGCACCATGAAGCCTCCGTAGGAGCGGCCATAGACGGCCACACGCCGCTGGTCGACATCGCCTTGCTCGGCGATCCAGCCGCGCACGGCCTCGAGGTCGGCGACGCTATCCATGCGCAGCTCATGATCGTCGAGATGCTGGTAGCGACGCCCATAGCCCGTGCTGCCGCGCACATTGGGTGCAATGACCCGGATGCCGCGGGCCAACATGTATTGCAGATCGGCACGGAAGGTCGGCTTCCACTGCGCCTCGGGACCGCCGTGGACCACCACCACCACAGGGTAGCCAGCCTCGGGCACTGGCGTTGCCGGCTCGTAGATAAAGAAGGGCACAGTGAGGCCGTCGAAGCTGACGATGCGCTCGACGCTGGGTTCGATAAGGGCATCAAGGTCGACGCCGGCCCGAGATGAGCGGGTGAGGGGGGCGGCATCGCCACCCTGCGGGTCGACCCGCCAGATCTCGCTGGGACGGCTGGCACTTTCGAAGCAGAGGAGCAATTCATCGCGCAGCAGTGGCCAGCTCAGCGCCGTGATGACACCCCGGGGAAGGCCATCGATGACGCGCTGAGTCCCATCGTCGAACCGGTGGAGCACCAGTACGCTCCAGCCATCCCGATTGACCGCCAGCGCCACTCGATCGCGTTGTGGCGAAAGGGCATAGGCCTCGATATCGGCATCGTCGAAGGTGGCGCACCACTCCAGCGTTTCAGTCGACAACGAATAGCGCACCAGACCCTGAAACTCCTGGCCCTGATCGCTGATCATCAGCAGCGCTTGACCATCGTCGATGAAGCGGGGTGAGCTGTAGCGCGCTCGACCTCCATGAGGCAGTAGCGGGGTATAGCGGCCCGAGACGAGATCGAGACGAAACAGCCGTTGATCGCTGAGCGAGTGTCGAGCGTCGCGGATCAGCAGGGCCTCGCCATCGGGGAAAAAGGCCAGCACTTCGCGAAAACCGCTCTCTTGATGGACACAGCGCGTCTCGCGACTTCCCATCTCCATGACATGGATGTCCATGTGGTGGCGGTCGCGAGCGTTTGCGCAGTAGGCGATGCGTCCCCCATCCGGCGACCAGGCACCCCACAAATGAACCACGCTGGGATCGTGATCGAGGGCCACGGCCGGACCGCTTACCTCGGGCACCAGCCACAGCTGGTGTCGTTCATCGCCACCGCAGTCGCTGGTGAAGATCAGGTCGCGGCTCGTCGGGCTGAAAGCGATGGCTCCCACCGGTTCGTCGCACTCGGTCAGGCGCCAGGGCGCGCCGCCGGCCAGCGGTGCCAACCAGACCTGGTCGAAGCCGCTTTCGTCGCTCAAATAGGCCAGAAGCGTGGCGTCAGGAGAGAGACTGGGAGACCTGGCGCTGCATAGGCTCTGCAGCGCCGCCATCGAGGGGGGCGAGTTCACCATGCTCTCCCCTGCGTTTCCGAGCAGAGCGCCGCCGACATGCCATCGGGATTGCCACGCTCTTCGGAATGAGGCGTATGTCTCGACGAGACACTCAGGCTGCTGGACCGCCCTGGCTCGCTTTCAGGGTAAGGAGCCGTGTCGCTATGCCGTGCATGGAGTGAGGCTTGATACATGGTGTCTTCCGGATATTGCCTTTGAGGCAACCTTTGTTGTTGTGGCATCCGTAACGCTATGGGATCTACTTTGGTCGAGTGTCGCCCCATAGGCCAATCAAGATTTGGAATATCGCATTCCGTTTCTGCAAAGCATCAGCGACCAGCAGAGAGGGTGGGGTCAGCCGACTCGAGCCGGCCGTCGTGGGGCATTCAAACCCGGCGAATGCGGCGACAGAGTGGTATCATCCGTTGCTCAGCGCCGCCAGCAAGGCGGCGTTTTTTTGTCGTAAACCATAGAATTCATTCGCTAGAGAGGTTCTGGCGTAAGGCGGACGGGTGATCAAGGGTAAGCGGATCCTGGCGGCGCTGGCAGTAGCGCTGTTACTGATGGGTTGTGCGCCACATGGCGTGATCGAGGTTCCCAGAACGTACTCGACTGCCCTGGATCAAGAGGCCGCGAGCTCGACCTACCTGGGGAGCTGGGCGCAACAGGCAGTCGCGCAGCATGACGGGCTGAGTGGCCTGCGGCTGGTGATCGATGGACAGGAGGCCTTTGGGCTGCGCGCCTCGATGGCGGCTCAGGCGCAGCGGACCCTGGATGTGAAGACCTATATCCTGGTCGATGACGAGGCGGGGCGTGCGCTGCTCAAGCGTCTGCTGCATGCTGCTCGCAGCGGCGTGCGCGTACGCTTCCTGCTCGACGACATGACCACGCTTGGGCAGCAGCATATGCTCGCCTCCCTCGATAGCCACCCCAATGTCGAGGTGCGCGTCTACAATCCCGTCCCGGCCGGGCGGGGTAGTTGGCTGAGTTACCATCTGGTGCTGGTCAGCGACTTCAATCGGTTGCACCGGCGCATGCACAACAAGCTGTGGGCGGCGGATGGCGTGGTGGGCCTGACCGGGGGGCGCAACCTGAGCAACGAGTACTTCGAGATCTCCGAGGAGGTCAACTTCAGCGACCTCGATGTCATGGCGGTGGGGCCTGTAGTCGACGAATTGTCGGCGAGTTTCGATGCCTACTGGAACCATCCGATGGCGGTGCCGCTGAGCTATTTCGAGCCGGTGCCGGAGACGGCCTGGCAGTCGCTGCTGGCGCGGTTCAGCGTCGAGGGACGTGCGGACAATGCGCTAATGTCGCAATCCCTCGACCGCTACTTCGTCGGCGAGGCAGGTCAGGCACTGCGCGACTCGCTGATCTGGGCACCGGCAATGGCGCTATGGGACCTGCCCGAGAAGCTAGAAGCGCAGGGGTATCCCGATCTGGAGCTGACGCTGCTTGGCCAGCTCGGCGATGCCTTCGCCGAACTCGAGCGGCGCCTGTTGATCATCTCCCCCTATGTCGTGCCCACCCCGGAGGCGATGCGTTATCAACAGGCGCTGGCAGCGCGTGGTGTCGAGCTCACCATCATCACCAACTCGATCGAGGCGACTGACCATACTGCCCTGCATGGCGCCTACGCGCCATGGCGCCCCATCCTGCTGGAGCGCGGCGCGCAACTCTACGAGGTGCGTGCAAGCCCCGCCACGCGGGACGAATACGCGCACCTGCATACCAAGGCCATGGCGTTCGACGACGATCGTATCTTTATCGGTTCGCTGAACGCCGACCCGCGCGCCGTATGGTGGAACAGCGAGATCGGTCTGCTCATTGACAGCCCCATCCTTGGCCGGCAGCTCTGGTCATTGGCCAAGCAGACGATGCATCCCCAGCTCAGCTACCGTGTCGAGATGCAGGAGGGCAGGCTGGTCTGGCACACCGAAGAGGGGGGCGAGCGGGTCACGCTGGAGCAGGAGCCCGGCAGTTTCTGGCAGCACCTCCCCGCCCGCGCCATTCGGTTGCTCAATATCGACCATCTACTGTGATCGCCATCAGCCGGTGGCGGTCAGCTTCAGCAGGAGGGTGAGGTAAAGCGGGATCAAGAGCGGGGCGGCAAGCGTCGTCATCAGTACGGCGATTGCACCCTTCTCGGGGCGGATATTGAGCTCCATGGCAATCACCACCACATTGGCGGCCATCGGTACCACGCCGATCAACAGCAGCGCCAGGGCCAGCTCATCGCTGATGCCGAGGGTGAGCTGGAGCAGTAGTACCGCGACGCCGGCGAGCAGTGGCCACAGGCCATAGCGCAGCGCCACACAGGCGGCGATGAAGCGTCCATCGACCTCGCGAAACGAGACGCGCCCAAGCGTCATGCCGATGATCATCATGCCGAGCAGCGTATAGGTCGCGGGGAAGACGGCCAGACCCTCCATTACCACGGCGGGAATCACCACGCCCAGGCCGCTTGCCAACAGCGCCGCGGCAAAGGCATAGATCAGTGGCAGCCGTACGATCCGGGCCAGGCTCTGGCGTACCGTGAACTGGCCGCGGGCGCTCAGGTAGAAACCCACCGTGAACTCGTAGAGTGTCACCCCCAGTAGGCAGAAGAGGTAGAGCGTCACGCCCTCCGGAGGCAACAGCACCATCGCCACTGGCAGACCGAAGTAGCCGGTATTGCCGGTGCCCGAGGAGAACGCCAGTACGGCGGCCTCCTGGGGCGGGAACAGGCGTTGGGCAAGGTGGTTGACGGCAATCGCGATCAGACTGGCGGTAACGAAGGTGCCCAGTGTCAATAGCAGGTAGCCCAGGGTCGGGCCGCCCAGGGTCAGGCCGCGAAAGAAGGTCAGCGGGGCGATGAGATAGACCAGCAGCGTGGCGATGGGCCGGGCTTCCAGCCGGAGTACACGGGTACTGATCACCCCCAGGCCGATATAGGCCAGCAGCATGCCCAGCGGGGCGAGCAGGGTGGCGCCAAGCGCGTGATCCATGGTCGGGTCTCTATAGGAATAAGTCGGTTGTACAAAAGGCCGTATCATGCCCGCAAGCCCCACCGCTTGGCGAGTGGCCACGGGGTGTATGACTCGATTCGATATTCCGCTGTGGAAACTTTCATTGGCCGGAGTGACGCGCAGTCGGCAAAATGCCTCTCAGCGATAGACAATCAATGCCCGGCCGGGCCGTGACGAGGAAATCAATCGATGAGTGTACAAGAGCATCCGCTGGGCATCAGTTTCGAGTTCTTTCCCCCCAATACCGAGGCGGGGCGGGAGAAGCTGATGGGCGTGCGCGATGCCTTGGCCAAGCGCGGCCCGCGCTTCTTCTCGGTGACCTACGGTGCCGGCGGCTCGACCCAGGCACGCACCACCCAGACGGTGAAAGCAGTACGCGAAAGCGGCATCAACACCGCCCCGCACCTTTCGTGCATCGGCAGCGACAAGGGCGAGCTTCGCGAACTGCTCTCGCACTACCGCGAGGAGGGCATCAACAGTCTGGTGGCGCTGCGCGGCGACTTGCCATCGGGCATGGGCGGCATCGGCGAGCTGCGCTACGCCAACGAGCTGGTCGAATTCATCCGCGAGGAGAGCGGCGATCACTTCGAGATCGCCGTGGCGGCCTATCCGGAGTGCCACCCTCAGGCGCCGAGCTTCGAGCGGGATCTGGAGAATTTCGCGAGCAAGGTGAAGGCGGGGGCCAATATCGCCATCACCCAGTATTTCTTCAACGCCGACGCCTACTTCCATTTCGTCGAGCGGGCCCAGCGCCTGGGTGTCGAGGTGCCGATCATTCCCGGCATCATGCCGATCACCAACTACACCAAGCTGGCGCGCTTCTCCGATGCCTGCGGTGCGGATATCCCGCGCTGGATCCGCAAGCAGCTAGAGGCCTATGGCGACGACAGCGAGAGTATCCAGGCCTTCGGTAAAGAGGTGATCTCGCGACTCTCCCAGCGTCTGCTCGATGGCGGCGCACCGGGCCTGCACTTCTATACGCTCAACCAGGCCGATGCCACTCTGAAGGTGCTCGATAACCTGAGCTGAGCAGTGGCAGTCCGGATGGCGACCGACTAGCCTGATGTTATCGTTCCACGGAATCAGGAAGGAGAGTTGCATGAAGCGTAATGCCATCACCCTCGGGGTTGCTGCCGCCACGACACTGCTGCTGGCCGGTGCCGTACAGGCCGAGCAGGAGGCAAATGACCAGAGCGAGCAGAACGGTCAGCATGAAGAGTATTACCTGGTCGACATTCACTGGATCGAGGAGGAGGGGATCGGTGAGCAGATCGGGACCATGCGCGTCGAGGATAGTGAGCATGGTCTGCTCTTGACCCCCGATCTCAGCGACATGCCTCCTGGGATATATGGTTTCCATGTCCACGAGAACCCCAGCTGTGAAGCGGGGGAGGATGACGACGACGACATGATGGCCGGACAGCAGGCTGGGAGTCACTACGATCCCGAGGATACCGGCAGTCACCAGGGACCCTATGGCGAAGGGCATCTCGGCGATCTGCCGGTACTGGCGGTGAACGAGGAGGGCGAGGCCAATATCCCGGTGCTGGCACCTCGTCTGAGCCTGAGTGATCTCGACGAGCGCAGCCTGATGATCCACGAAGGGGGCGATACCTACGCCGACGAGCCCACCGATGGCGGCGGCGGCGGGCGCATGGCCTGCGGTATCGTCATCTTCCAGTAGTGCTTCACGGGAGTGCTAAAACCGCCGGCGTAAGCGCCGGCGGTTTTCGTTTGCCCTTCAGTAGGTAACGCTACGGCTTGACGGTGGCCTTGTCGTTGTTGCCTGAATTGAGGCTGCGTTGCAGTACGACGATGCCGACGCCGATGGCAAGGCCAGCCAGGTCGGTATAGATGCCACCATAGATCAGGAACAGCGCGCCGATCGTTAGTCCCACCCGGGCGAACAGTTTGACCGGACCGAACATCCATGCCTGCACGGCACCTGCCAGCATGATGATGCCCAGCGATGCGGTGATCGCTACGCGCAGGATCTGCATGCCGGTACCTTCCATCAGCAGGGCCGGACTATAGAAGAACATGAATGGCACGATGAAGGCGGCCAGGCCGATCTTGAACGACGTCACCGAGGTCTGCATGGCATTGGCCCCGGATATCCCCGCCGCGGCATAAGAGGCGAGCGCTACCGGTGGCGTGATCGCCGACATCACCGCGAAGTAGAAGACGAAGAAGTGCGCCACCAGCGGCTGAATACCGATGTTGATCAAGCCAGGCGCGACCACCGAGGCAGCCACCGCATAGGCCGCCGTGGTTGGCATACCCATGCCCAGCATGATGCTGATGCACATGGCGAAGAACAGCGCCAGCAGCTGGCTGACCCCGGCCAGGCCCAGTAGCAGCGACGAGAAGCGCGCGCCGACACCGGTCAGCGAGATCACCCCGACGATCAGGCCTGCGCAGGCACACACGGCAATGATCTGGATGGCCATGCTGCTGGCCAGTTGCAGCGCCCGAAGAATCGCCAGCGGGCCCATCTTGTTGGGCGAAATCCAGCTCACCACCGCTGCCGAGGCCGTTGCCAGGGTGCCTGCACGAATCACCGAATAGCCCATGAACAGCGCACCGATCAGGATCAGGATCGGTGCGAACAGGTAGGCGTGCTTGACCAGGCGCCGGAACTGCGGAATCTCGTCCTTGCGCATGCCGCGCATGCCCTTCTTGGCCGCCTCGAAGTCGACCATGCAGTAGACCGAGAGGAAGTAGAGTGCGGCAGGGATCAGTGCCGCCACGGCGATCTCACGGTAAGGGATACCGGTGATCTCAGCCATGATGAAGGCGCCAGCGCCCATGATCGGCGGCATGATCTGGCCACCTGAGGAGGCGGCGGCTTCGATGGCGCCTGCACTGCGGCCGGTATAGCCGACTTTCTTCATCAACGGGATGGTCAGCGAGCCGGTGGAGACCACGTTGCCTGCCGAGGTGCCGTTGATCATGCCCATCAAGCCCGAAGCGAAGATCGAGACCTTGGCCGGGCCGCCACGCGCTCGGCCGGCGGCGGCGAAGGCGAAGTTGACGAAGTAGTCACCGACCTTCGATGCCTGCAGGAAGGCGGCGAAGATGATGAACAGGATGATGTAGGTCGAGGAGACCGCAGTGGTCTGGCCAAGCACGCCGATGTCGGTATAGACCTGGCTGAAGAAGCGGCCAAGCGAAAGTCCCGGATAGCCGAGGAAGCCCGGCAGGTAAGGCCCGGCGAAGACGTAGGCCAGAAAGATCCCGGTGATGATCACCAGTGCATTGCCAGTGACGCGGCGGGTCAGCTCGAGAATCAGCAGTGATCCTGCGATCGCTGCATAGGAGATGCCCATCGGCGCGAAGGAGGTGCCGGTCGACATGCGCAGCGGGGTGTTGTAGATGATCAGCAGGTAGCCGGCACTGGCGAGTGCGCACACCATCAGCACCAGGTCGGGCAGCGGGAACTTATCGCGCACTTGGCGATAGGTCCACGACAGCACGATGCTCGCGGCGGTGGCGAGCATCAGCGGGTAACCATAGTGCCAGGCCTCGATATGCGGCTCGATGCGCATGGCACCGCCGGCGATGGTGCGCCAGATCAGGAAGGTCTGCAGCAGGGCGTAGCCAGCGATCAATAGTAGCAGCACGCTCAGCACCGTCTGCCACCTGGCGGCAGTGGAGCGACTGTCGGTGGCGAAGCGGGCGCCGGTATACAGGCCGAAGCCAAGGATCAATGCACCTGATACGTGAATGATGCGGTATGACCAGGTCTCCATCGGCAGGACGTTGAGCGTCACCAGATGGAAGAGGGAATAGACGACGGCAAGCGTCGCGAACAGCGCCCACTGCCAGCCGGTGAACAGGCGGCGGTTGGCCTCGATGACCTCGGCGTCGACGCCCTCGGCCAGGATCTGTTCGGCCTCCTTGGCACTGGACGAAGCGGCGGGTACGGCAGCCGGGTGGTGATTGTCGGGGGTGTTGCTCATGGGACGGTCACCCTTGAGTGTTGACATCGACTGACCCAGGCGCTGGGTCAGCATTACTGAAGCAGGTGGTAAGGAGGTAGCAAAGGCCGGCCCTGCGCTGCAGAGGCCGGCCCTGGTCGCATTGCGAGATCGCCTTAGCGGATCATGTCTTCGGAGATTTCATAGCCGTTCTCGTTGAACCAGCGCGCCGCACCCGGGTGGAACGGCATCACGGTGTTATAGGTGACGTTCTCGGGGATGGATGTTTCGGCGCTGCGGTGGATGGAGCGCATGCGATCGTTGTTCTCCATGGTGATGCGGGTCACTTCGTAGATGAAGTCTTCCGGCAGGTCACAACGGGCAAAGGCGAAGTTCCACATGGAGACGGCGCGAGCGTCCTCCTGCAGGGTCTCGTAGGTCGCGGCCGGAATCATGTACTCGGAGACCGGGAAGGCTTCGATGATCTGTGCCTGCTCCTCTTCGGTGAACTCGAGGATGTTGACGTTGGTCTCGACCTCGAGCTGGCTGACCGCCGGGATCGGCACGCCCGCAGCGAAGGCGATGACGTCGAGCAGGCCATCCTGCAGCTGGCCGCCCAGGTCGGACCAGCCACCGTTACGGCGCTGGAAGTTGACGCCGAGCTCTTCAAGGATCGCAGGGAAGTAGACGTCGGAGGTCGAGCCGGCAGGACCGAAGCCGATGCGAGCCCCGTCGGGGATCTCAGAGATCGAGGCAATGCCGGAGTTGGCAAGGGCCGTGACCGAGAAGGGGGTCTCGTACATCGGGAACATGGCGCAGGCGTTGTCCATCACCACGCCCGGGGCCAGCGGGCTTTCACCCTTCATGGCATCGGCGGCGGGACCCATGGTGGTCATGCCGAAGGCCAGATCACCATTGTGGACCAGTGCCAGGTTCTGGGTGGGGCCGCCGGTGACCTCACCGCCACCTGAAATATTGCCCAGCTCATCGGCAATCAGGTTGGCCCAGCCGGAGCCATAGATATAGAAGGTACCGCCCTGGCTTGCGGTGCCGATGGTGAAGTTGGACGGCCAGCCGGAGCGGTCGGACTCGGCGCTGGCGCCGGTCGCGACCAGCAGACCACCCATCATGGCCGTGGAGGCCAGAGCGATGGCGCAGCGGCGAGCGGTAGTTGGCGATGTGTGCTTGTGAGCTGTCATGCGTAACCCTCTAGTTCGTTATCGTTGGGCGAATGAGACGTAGCCAGTCACTACGGGCAATTTACATGCCGTCACATTAAAGCCTTAGGTAAATCAACATACTGTGTATATTAGTTGCAACTAAAGTCGAAGAGGGTGCTGTTATAATTATGCGGATTTCCGCACAGAATGGGGTAAATGGCGTGCGGACGTCCGCACATCGATGGACTGCCGTGATAGGTCACGGCAGTCGCGCGAGGATCTGGCGGTGAGAGGCCAGGCGGGAGATCAGACGGGAGAGACGAGATGGGCAGCGAGGAGAAGAGACAGGGAAGACGATACCCGCGCCTTGCATCGGCGCGGCTGCGGACATGCAGGGTCACTTGCGTTTGGGATCGAGAATCTTCACTGCCTGGATATCGTTGCGCTGCTGAGACTGGCGGATGCGGTTGACCCGTGTTTCCAGCTCCGCCGGTGTCTCCTCTTCGATCGGCAGCTGTTCGAAGAAATCGCAACTGACGCAGTCACGGTAGCGTATGCCGTGCTGCTCCCAGGTGCGGATACGATCCATGCTGGCACAACGTGGGCACACGGCACCGGCGATAAAGCGTTTGGCGACAACCATGGCAACTCCTTGGAAGGCCATTGGATAGATGCCGGCCACGCCATGTGGCGCAGCCGGTCATTAAGGACTCGGGTCAGGCGGCGCGAATGCCGCTATGACGAAGCAGTGCATCGACGCTCGGTTCGCGACCCCGGAAGGCGCGGAACAGTTCGGCGGCATCCCGGGCCCCGCCCTGCTCGAGGATCTCGCGGCGGAAGCGCAGGCCGGTCTCGGCATCGAAGATGCCGGCATCCTCGAAGGCGCTATAGGCATCGGCCGAGAGCACCTCGGCCCACTTGTAGCTGTAGTAGCCTGCTGCATAGCCGCCAGCGAAGATATGGCTGAAGCTGTTCTGGAAACGGCTGAACTCGGCGCGCGGCACCACCGAGAGCCGGTCGCGCACGTCGTCGAGCAGCGCCTGGACGTCGCTCGCGTTGGGCGAGGCCAGCTCATGATGGAGGCGGAAGTCGAACAGCGAGAACTCGATCTGGCGCACCATGCCCATGGCCGACTGGAAGTTCTTGGCCGCCTGCAGGCGCTCGAGCAGTTCATTGGGCAGCTTGGCGCCGGTATTCACATGCCCGGCGATCATGTCGAGCCCTTCGCGCTCCCAGCAGAAGTTCTCCATGAACTGGCTGGGTAGCTCCACCGCATCCCAGGCCACCCCATTGATGCCGGAAACATCGGCGACCTGCTGCTTGGTCAGCATGTGGTGCAGGCCATGGCCGAACTCGTGGAACAGGGTGGTGACCTCGTCATGGGTGAGCAGCGCCGGCTTGCCTCCTACCGGACGGGTGAAGTTGCAGGTCAAGTAGGCGACCGGTAGCTGGATGCGGCCATCCTCATGCCGGCGACGCACCCGGCACTCGTCCATCCAGGCGCCACCGCGCTTGCCTTCTCGCGCGTACAGGTCGAGATAGAATCCGGCAATCGGCTCACCCTGCTCAAGTATCTGGAAGTAGCGCACATCGGGGTGATAGCGCGGGGCGCTCTCGTCCTCCTCGAATTGCACCTGATAGAGCGTTTCCACCACCTTGAATAGCCCGTCGATCACTCGCGGGGCAGGGAAGTAAGGACGTAGTTGCTCCTGGGAGATGGCGTAGCGCGCCTCGCGCAGCTTTTCGCTGGCATAGCCGACATCCCATGGCTCCAGCGTTTCGAGACCCAGCTCGTCGCGGGCATAGGCGGCAAGCTCGTCGAACTCCTGCTTGGCCTGGGGGTGGGCGCGTCCGGCCAGGCCATTGAGGAAGTCGAGCACCTGCTGGGGCGATTCGGCCATCTTGGTGGAGAGTGAGTAGTCGGCATAACTGGCAAAACCGAGCAGCTCGGCAAGCTCACGGCGCAGCGCCAGGAGCTCCTCAATGTTCGAGGCATTGTCGAACTGTCCGGCATTCGGTCCTTGGTCGGAGGCGCGGGTGACGAAGGCGGTATAGACCTCGCGGCGCAGCTCGCGATTGTCGGCGTAACTGACCACCGGGTAGAAGCTCGGGAAGTCGAGGGTGATGCGATACCCCGTCAGCCCCTTGGCCTCGGCATTGGCCCTGAGCGTATCGAGAGCGCTTTGGGGTAGCCCCTTAAGCGTCGCCTCGTCATCGATGTCCTTGTGCCACGCCTGGGTGGCATCCAGCACATGGTTGGAGAAGTCGTTGGCAAGCGCGGAGAGGCGTGCCTGGATCTCGCCGTAACGGCGCTTGTCCTGCTCCGGCAGATCGACGCCGGCCAGGCGAAAGTCGCGCAGGGTGTTGTCCACGCTGCGTCGCTGCGCCACATCAAGGCGAGCATAGGCCGGTGAATCCTTGAGTTTCTGGTAGGCCTGGAACAGCCCCTCGTTCTGGCCAAGCCAGGTGCTGTATTCGGAAAGCTTGGCCAGACAGGCCTGATAGGCTTCGCGCAGCGGCTCGGAATTCATGGTGCTATTGAGATGAGATACCGGCGACCAGGCCTGGGAAAGACGGTCGTTGAGCGCCTCCAGCGGTGCGGCCAGGGTTTCCCAGCTGGGCGAACCTTGGCCGGCACGCTCGGCGAGTCGCTCGATGGCGGTACGGTTCTCGTCCAGCAGCCGCTCGATGGCCGGCACCACATGCTCGGGCTGGATGGCAGAGAAGGGCGGCAGCGTATGGCTTTCGAGCAGGGGATTGCGGGACATGTGAACCTCGATTGACGTGATGGCTATAGGTTAGATGCGGGCGAGGCAATGTGGTTTCAATGCATTGGCCAGCAGCAGCAGTGCTGCTAGGCTTGCGCCTTCGTTGTCGGCCAGATGGCCGCGAGACTATGGGACGAAGCGATGAACGAGACAATGGATCGCTGGAGTTCCCGGCGTGCCTTCATTCTGGCGGTGACGGGTGCCGCAGTGGGTCTGGGCAATATCTGGCGTTTTCCCTATATCACCGGTGAAAATGGCGGCGGCGCTTTTTTGCTGCTGTATGTCGCTTTCGTACTGCTGCTGGGGCTACCGATCATGATGGCCGAAATCATGATCGGTCGCGCTGGGCGCCGCAGTCCGATGGGCTCGCTCGCTCACTTGGCACGCCAGGCGGGGGGCAGCCCGCATTGGCGTTGGCTGGGCCTGTTCGGTGCCGTCACGGTATTCTTCATTCTGTCGTTCTACTCCGTGGTGTCGGGCTGGTCCATTGAGTACTTGATCGAGGCGGTCAACGGCGACTTCATCGGTCGCTCTCCAGCCGAGATCGGTGCCAGCTTCGAGACGTTTCTCGCCGACCCGCTGCGCATGGCCTTCAATCATAGCCTGTTTCTGCTGATGACCATGTCGGTGGTGGCCGCTGGCGTCTCCCAGGGCTTGGAGAAGCTCAACAACCTGATGATGCCGCTGCTCTATCTGCTGCTCATCGTGCTGGCGATCTATGCCGTCACCACCGACGGCTTCGTCCCGGCTCTTGTCTGGCTGTTCAGCCCCGACCTGTCGGCGATCACGACCGGCGTGGTGCTCAATGCCATGGGCCATGCCTTCTTTACCCTGGCGGTGGGCGCCTGTGCCCTGATGGCCTACGGCGCTTATATGCCTGACCACCAGAGCCTGCCGAAGGCGGTGGGGGCGGTGGCGGTGCTCGATGTGCTGGTGGCGCTGCTGGCCGGTATCGCGATCTTCTCGGTGGTCTTCGCCCAGGGGATCGACCCGGGCGAAGGGCCTGGGCTGATGTTCGTCACGCTGCCCATCGCCTTCGCCGAACTGCCATGGGGCTCGCTGTGGCTGGGACTGTTCTTCCTGTTGCTGCTGCTGGCCACTTGGACATCGTCGATCAACCTCGCCGAGCCGATGGTCGCCGGCCTGCAGGGGTGGGGAATGCGGCGCAGCCGAGCCACCGCGCTGGTGGCGCTCGGCGTGTGGTCGGTCGGGCTGCTCTCGGTGCTCTCGTTCTCGACCATGGCCGAGGTGCATTGGCTTGCTGGCATGAACTTCTTCGAGCTCGTCACCACGGTACCAAGCGAAATCTTTCTGCCGATCGGGGGGCTTTCGATCGCGATTTTCGCAGCCTGGGTGATGCCGCGCGAAGCGGCACTGAATGCGCTGGATGCCGGCCCCCGCAGCTTTCGGCTGTGGCGCGGCGTGCTACGCTACGTGTCGATTCCCTTGACGCTCATCGTCCTGGCGAGTGGGCTGATCTGAGCGTCCAGTGCTGTGTGAGCCCATAATTGAGCCAAGGAGAACGACATGACCAGCGAGACAGGGATGAGAAGGCATCAGGGCATCACGCCACGCCTCGGTGAGCGGGTCTATATCGACCCGGCAAGCGTGGTGCTGGGCGACGTGGCGCTGGGGGATGACTGCTCGGTATGGCCGATGGCGGTGGTGCGTGGCGACATGCACCGCATTCGCATCGGCGCGCGCACCAGCGTTCAGGATGGCTGCGTGCTGCACATCACCCACGCCAGCGACTTCAATCCGGGCGGTCATCCTCTGACCATAGGCGAAGACGTGACCATCGGCCACAAGGCGATCCTGCACGGCTGCACCATTGGTGATCGGGTGCTGGTGGGGATGGGGGCGATCGTCATGGATGGCGTGGTGGTCGAGGAGGAGGTGATCATTGCCGCTGGCGCCGTGGTCACGCCGGGCAAGCGGCTGGCGCGTGGCCATGTCTATGCCGGCAACCCGGCCAAGGCGCTGCGCCCGCTCAAGGAGAGCGAGCGCGAGTTCTTCGTCTACACTGCCGGCAATTACGTCAGGCTGAAGGACAAATACTTGAGCGAGTAGCGCCAAGCTACTGTTTTTTATTGCCGGATGAGTGATATTCTGGATATTTATCCAGTTTGAGTTGTCTCTCCGGTATGGCCAATTTCACTACCCACCTCAGCGTGGCCAGCGTCGGCGGCGCCGTGGCGGCCTATAGCGGCTGGCAGGGCGGCCTATGGACGCTGGCCGAAGCCTTGCCGCTGGTGGCGCTGGTCGCCTTCGGTGGCATCCTGCCCGATATCGATGCCGACAACTCGCGTGCCATCCGGCTCATCTTTAATCTGCTGGCCCTGCTGTCGGTCATCGCCGGGGCAGTACTGTTGCAGCCGCATCTCTCGGCTGGGCAGCTGGTGGTCGTCTGTGGGGGGCTCTATCTGGCGATCCGACATCTGGCGGGGGGAATCTTTGCGCGTTTCACCGTGCACCGCGGCAGCTGGCATTCGCTGCTCGCCGCGCTCTCCTGCGCGGTCTTCACCAGTGCCTTGAGCTACCGGATGTTCACTCAGGGCGAGACGCTGGCCTGGGCCCACGGGTTGGCGCTGGGGCTGGGCTATGTCATCCATCTGTCCCTCGACGAAATGTATAGCGTCGATATGCTTGGCGCGCGCATCAAGCGCTCCTTCGGCACGGCACTGAAGCTTTGCGATTTTCGCACGCCAGGGCATTCGGTGCTGATGTTGCTGCTGATGGCAGGCGTTTCGCTGTGGCTGCCGCCGCTATCCTCGTTGCTCGGGCTGCTCTCGCAGGGCATGAGCATCACCCAAGGGCCGACAGGGCTATTCTCGGGGGGCGCGTGGCTTCAGGGCGGCGGGTGGCGGTAATCGTCGGCTTTCAGGGCGTACTTCTTGAGCTTGTCGTAAAGCGTCTTGCGCGGCAGACCGAGGTGTTCGCACACCTCTTGGATGCGTCCGCGGTGACTGGCCAGCGACTGGCTGATCAGACTCTTCTCGAACAGCTCGACCTGCTGGGGTAGCGCCATGTCGCCCGGGCAGGGGTCGATACCCTCGAGCAGTGCGTCGAGACGGTAGTCGCAGGCCGCGCCCAGCAGCACATAGCGCTCGGCGAGGTTGCGCAGTTCTCGTACGTTGCCGGGCCAGTCATGGGCCAGCAGAACCGCGATGCCGGCGGAGTCCACCGGCGGCGCCTCGAGCCCGCTGCGGTTGGCGGCGACCACGGCGAAGTGCTGGAACAGCAGCGGGATATCCTCACGATGCTCGCGCAGTGCCGGGATCGGCAGCGTCACCACATTGAGACGGTAGTAGAGATCCTCGCGAAACCGCCCCGCCTCGGCAGCGGCCTTGAGGTCGACCTTGGTGGCGGCGATCACGCGAATGTCGAGCGGCACCGGCACATTGGCCCCCAACCGTTCGATGGCACGCTCCTGCAATACGCGCAGCAGTTTCACCTGCAGCACCAGCGGCATCGACTCGATCTCGTCGAGAAACACGGTGCCGCCGCTGGCGTGCTCGAACTTGCCGATACGCCGCTCAACCGCACCGGTGAAGGCGCCCTTCTCGTGGCCGAACAGCTCCGACTCGATGATGCTCTCCGGCACCGCGCCGCAGTTGATGGCCACGAAGGGCTGCCCGCTGCGCGCACTGCGTTCATGAATCGAGCGTGCGATCAGATCCTTGCCGGCGCCGGTCTCGCCGAACAGCAGCACATCGGCCTCGACCTGGCTGATACGCTGGACCATCGATGCCAGCCGCTGCATCACCTCGGTACGCCCGACCAGCCGTGGTCCGGGCGCGGACTGCTGCGCCTCCAGCTCGGCCTTCAGTTGGCGATTCTCGAGGCTCAGGCGGCGTTTCTCGACGCCACGGCGCACCATCTCCACCAGCCGCTCGCCGGCGAAGGGCTTCTCGAGAAAATCCCAGGCGCCCTCGCGCATGGCTTCCACGGCAGTGGAGATGTCGCCATGCCCGGTAATCAGGATCACCGGCAGGTCGGGGTCGCGGCGTCGCACCTCGCGAAGCAGTGCCATGCCACCCATGCCGGGCATACGGATGTCGCTGACCACTACCCCGGGGAAATTCGGTGCCAGGTGCTGCAGTGCGGCCTCGGCACTGGGCTGGGCCTGTGGTGCGTAGCCGGCAAGCTCCAGTGTCTGACTTGCGGTAATCCGCAGATGCTGTTCGTCATCGACGATCAGTACCGGCGTTGAGGCCTGGTCATGCATGGTGTGATTCCTGAGCGGCAGAAAGACGCGCGGGCGAAGCGTCGCCCGGCAGGATAATGATGAAGATCGCGCCGCCTTGGGGTCGATTGGCGGCCTCGAGGCGTCCACCAAGGTCGTCGACGATACGTGTCGAGATCGACAGCCCCAGCCCCAGTCCCTTGCCTGGCGACTTGGTGGTGAAGAAGGGGTCGAAGACGCGGTTCAGGTGCTCCTCGGCAATGCCGGGGCCATTGTCGGCGACACCGATGCGCACGTCGCTGCCGTGGCGCTCGACGCTCAAGCTGAGCTTGGGGCTCGGGGTGTCGGCCATGGCCTGAAGTGCATTGCCGATCAGGTTGACCAGTATCTGCTCCAGGCGGATCAAGTCGGCACGCACCCAGAGCGCCCCGTTGGGGCAGTCTCTCTCGATCACTACGTTGGCCTGGTTGAGCCTCGCCTGATAGAGGCGTAGCGCATAATCGAAGCAGGCAATGACCGAGACGGGGGTCAGCGTATCGCCGCTCTTGCGCGAAAACTGTTTGAGCTGGGCACTGATCTCGGCCATGCGTGCGGTGAGTTCGACGATCTGCTCAAGATTGGCGTCGGCGGAGTCGACACGCTGGCGGGCCAGAAAGGTTCTTGCGTTCTCGGCATAGGCACGGATGGCAGCCAGCGGCTGGTTGAGCTCGTGATTGATGCCGGCGGCAAGCTGGCCGAGAACAGCCAGCTTGGCGGCCTGGACCAGCTCGTCGCGGGTCTGACGCAGGTTGGCCTCGGCACGACGGCGCTCCTCGATCTCGGCGGAGAGACGGCGGTTGGAGTCGAGCAGGTCGCGGGTGCGGCGTTCGACGTTACGCTCCAGCTCATCGCGTGAGCGAGCCAGGGTGCGTCGCTCACGCTCGGCGAACTGCTCGCGCTCGCGGCGCAGACGCAGGCGCTGCCAGCCGAAGCCCACGGCGAACAGCGCCACCCCATAGAAACCGCCGGCCAGCAACCCTGCTTGCCACTGGGCTCGATGCACTGGCAATAGCGGCTTGAGAATGTGCATGTTCCAGCCGAACTCAGGCAACTCCCGGGTCAACAGCAGGTACTCCTGGTCGGCCAGTGGGCCATGATTGAAGCTCACCAGCAGGCTGCGAGCTCCGTATGCGCCGAACGCGGCAATGCCGGAGAAGGAGAGGGGCTCGTCGGCATAGCGGCGGGTGGCGAGCAGTGCATCGCGCTCCCGGTCGGAAAGCGGATGAAGCGCCGTCATGCGAAGCTCGGGACGGCTGGCCATGAAGATGATCTCGTCCTGATCGGTGACCAGCAGCTCGGTACTCTGCCCCGCCCAGCTCTGCTCCACTTCATCGAGTAATACCTTGATCACCATGACCCCATCCGGCCGCTCGTCGCCATCGTCGAGTCTCACTGGGGCGGAAAAGTAGTAGCCACGCTCGAGCGACTGTACGCCCAGGCCATGGAAGCGTCCCTGGCCGCCGGCGATGGCGTCTTGGTAATAGCTGCGGAAATGGTAGTTCTGGCCAATGAAAGTGTTGGGCATGTGCCAGTTGCTGGCCACCAGGGTATTGGCGAAGCGGTCGAGCAGGTAGATGTCCGAGACGTCGGCGGTTGCGCGAAAGCGGTCGAGCATCAGGTTGATCGGCATTGGATCGTGGGCCTTCGGTTCGGCAAGGTAGGCCTGGATGCTGTCGCGGGAGGCGAGCAGTTCGGGAAGATAGTCGTGCCGCGAGAGATGCCCTACGAGCCCTGCAGCAGAGAGGCGCAGCTCATTCTTGGCCTCGTCAGTCAGGGTCTGCAGCGCTTGATCGCGGGCCACCAGGGTGGCCTGCCAGATGACCAGGGCGAAGCCCAGCGGCACCAGCAGGATCAGCCAGTGTCGCCAGCGGCGTGGCAGAATGAGAGCGCGCAGTTCCGACGCCGCCACGTCAGGGCATGGCCTGGGCGCGGCGCAAGGCGCGTTGGGCTCGCGTTTCGGCACGCTCCATCTCCAGCAGTCCCTCCTCGACGAAGACCAGATGCTCGTGCGAGCGTGCCTGAGCATCCTCGGCGCGTCCCTCCAGGATCGCTTCGAGCAGAGCGCAATGCTGCTCCATCAGCCGTGGCCGGGACTCTGGATTCTCGAAGAGATGGGTCAGGTTATCGACGATGCTCTTTTCTAGTAGGTTGAAGATGCCGCGTATGGTGTGCAGCAGCATGACGTTGTGTGCCGATTCGGCGATCGCCAGGTGAAAGGCGGCATCGGCCTTGGCCTCGAGCGCGGGGTTGCGACCGGCAAAGCACGCCTCGAGCTCCTCGAAACGCTCCAACAGCAGTGCTTTGTCGGCGGGGGTGGAGCGCAGTGCCGCATAATAGGCGGAGATCCCCTCCATTGCATCACGGAACTCGAGGAGGTCGAGATGGAACTCGCCATGGCGCGCCAGCATCTCAAGTAACGGATCGCCATGGCGGGTGTTGAGTTCGCTGGAGACGTAGGTGCCGCCGCCTTGCCGGCTGGAGACCAGGCCGCGTGCAGCAAGCTTCTGAATCGCCTCGCGCAGCGAGGGGCGCGAAACGCCAAAGCGCTCGGCTAGTTCGCGCTCGGGCGGGAGTCGCTGGCCGGGCTTCAGGCTGCCTTCGAGAATCATCGCTTCGAGTCGCTCGGTGATGACATCGGCAATACGGGGTTGGCGAACGGGTTGATAGGCCATGCATATCTCTTGAAGGCGGGCACTAAGCGAGACTTTGTCAAAAAACGTCGTCGTCGCCTATTGGAAATTGGTATTACCAAAATAGGCCTGCCGTGCGGAATTGGCAATTATTACCTCCGGCGTTTTAAATGAGTTTTCAATTGCTTAAGTGTGCTTATGCAATCTTGATACCAAAGTATAAGGTGTTGTCGCCTGAAAATTGCCGCAGCGTGTTTGACACTTGATGGATGCCCCTCATATGGTGCATTCACAATTAAAGTAAATTGGTTTTACCAATTAACCTGACTGTCGGCCTGGCGAACCTTGCGGCTAGCGAAGCGTCGACTACGCCGTGAGGAGACCGCATGACGTCAGTCAAGCTCTACCCCCCCAAGCCGCAGAAGGTCTACTTCTTCGGTACCTGCCTGATCGATGTCTTCTACCCCCAGGCGGGGCTGGATGGCATTCGCCTGCTCGAGCGCGAAGGCATCGAGGTGATTTTTCCTCAGGAGCAGACCTGCTGTGGCCAGCCGGCCTACACGTCTGGCTACCATGACGAGGCGCGCAAGGTCGCCGAGGCACAGCTCGAGCTGTTCCCCGAGCCCTGGCCAATCATTGTCCCCTCCGGCTCCTGTGGCGGCATGATGCGCACCCACTATGCGCAGCTCTTCGCCGGAACGCCTCGGGAGGCTCAGGCGCTATCGGTGGCGGAGCGAGTCTTCGAGCTCACCGAGTTCCTGATCCATGTGTGCCATGTCGTGCTCACCGACAAGGGCCAGCCCGAGCGTGTCGCGATGCACACCTCATGCAGCGCCCGCCGCGAGATGGGACTGGCCGAGACCGGTCCCAAGCTGCTCGCCCAGCTTGGCCAGGTGGAGTTGGTGGAGCAGGTGCGCGCTGCGGAGTGCTGCGGCTTTGGTGGGACCTTTGCCGTTCGCCACCCCGAAGTGTCCGCGGCGATGGTCGAGGACAAGACCCAGGCCCTCGAGGCGTCTGGCGCCGAGCGCTTCGTGACCTCCGACTGCGGTTGCCTGATGAACATTGCCGGGCGCTTCGAGCATCAGCACCTGGCCGGTGAGCGGGACAGTCTGGCCGGTGAGCATATTGCAAGCTATCTATGGAGGCGCACCTCATGAGCGCTCAGAGCGACTCCCTGCATACTTTCACGCCCCAGGCGTTCCACCGCCAGGCCCACGATGCGCTGGGCAATCCGCAGATTCGCGCCAACTTCCGCCGCGCCATGGATGGTCTCATGGCCAAGCGACGCGATGTCTTCAGCGATTGGGATCTGGAGACGCTGCGTGAACTAGGTGCCAATATTCGCCTGCGCGCACTGGCCAAGCTGCCGACGCTGCTCGAGCAGCTCGAGGCGAACTGCGAGGCGAATGGCATTCGCGTGCACTGGGCGGAGGATGGTGAACAGGCGTGCCGCATCATTCGTGAACTATGCGAAGCGCGTGGCGCCAAGTCGGTGATCAAGGGCAAGTCGATGGTCTCCGAGGAGATGCATCTCAACGCCCACCTGGAGGCGGCGGGAATCACTGCGCTTGAGTCGGACCTGGGCGAATACCTGGTGCAGCTCAACGAGCAGACCCCTTCCCATATCATCATGCCGGCGATCCACCTCAATACCGATGAGATCTCGGCGATCATGCAAGCCAAGACCGGCACCAAGAAGACCCGTGATGTCGACTACATGACGGCGGCGGCCCGGGCCCAGCTACGCGAGCGCTTCATGGCGGCGGATGTCGGTATCTCCGGGGTCAACTTCGCGGTGGCCGAAACCGGTACCCTGTGCCTGGTCGAGAACGAAGGCAATGGGCGCATGACCACGGCGGTGCCGCCGATGCATATCGCCGTGACCGGCATCGAAAAGGTCGTCGAGCGCTTGCGCGACGTGCCGCCGCTCTATGCCCTGTTGACCCGATCGGCCACGGGGCAGCACGTCACCACCTACTTCAACATGATCAGTTCGCCGCGCAAGCCCGGCGAGCGCGATGGGCCGGAAGAGGTGCATCTGGTGCTGGTCGACAACGGTCGCTCCAGCATCTACCAGGATGATGAGCTGCTCGACACCCTGCGCTGCATTCGCTGCGGGGCGTGCATGAACCACTGTCCCGTTTACACCCGGGTTGGCGGCCACACCTACGGCACCACTTATCCCGGCCCGATCGGTAGCATTCTCATGCCGCACATGCTGGGGCTCGAGGCTACCAAGGACCTGCCGTCGGCTTCCAGCCTATGTGGCGCCTGTGGCGAAGTGTGTCCGGTGAAGATTCCGATCCCTGATCTGCTGGTACGCCTGCGCAAGGAGGCGGCGGGCGAAGGGCGTGGCAACGTCAAGGGAGCCGGTGCCAAGCGCAGCCGCAAGGAAGTGGCGGCCTGGAAAAGTTGGCAATGGCTGGCGACGCACCCCTCGGCCTGGCGCGGTAGCACCAAGCTTGCGGGCAAGTTCAGTGTGCTCACACCCTCGAGGCTCGGCCCCTGGACTGATCACCGCACCTCGCCCAAGCCCGCAAAGACCTCGCTGCATGTTCTGGTCCAGCAGCACCAGGCGCAGACTGCGCCCTCTGCAAAGCTCCCAGCGAAGGGTGGTCCCGCTAAGGAGGAGTCATGAGCGCTCGCGACACTATTCTCAAACGTCTCAGGGAACGCATGGACGGCCCCCTGACGGCGCCGGAGAGCAACTTCGCGGTCGTGACCCATCGCGGCTGGAGCGGTGAGGAGCGACTCGCACGCTTCGAGGCCATGATCACCTCGGTACATGGCGAGGTGATTCATGTCACCGACAGCGACTGGACCGCCACCCTTGCCGACGTGTTGAATCGCAAGTCGATTGTACGGTTGGCGCTGGGGCGCGAGCATCCGGTTGCCTGGGCGGCGCGGGAGGCGCTGGCGGGAAGCGGTATCGAACTGATCGATGTCGATCGAGATGTGGAGAGCTGGAAGCGCGAGCAGTTCGAGCGCGTCGATGCCGGACTCACTTCGACCCGCGGCGCCATTGCCGAAACCGGCAGCCTATGGCTGTGGCCTACGCCGGATGAGCCGCGCCTGCTGAGCCTGGTGCCGCCGGTGCATATCGCCGTGCTCGATGCCGATGCCATTGAGGACACTTTCTTCGATGTCATCGAAGCTCACCGCTGGGCCGATGGCATGCCCACCAATGCATTGCTGATATCGGGGCCGAGCAAGACCGCCGATATCGAGCAGACGCTCGCCTATGGCGTGCATGGACCCAAGGAATTAGTGGTGCTGGTGCGTCACACCAGCAGGAAAGGGGCATGAACCGTGAACAGCAAGCATATTACCGCGAGCTGAAGGAAGCGCTGGCCGGAAGCATTCCCGTCGAGCGGCTGATCGACGATCCGCTCAGGACCCTGGCCTATGGTACTGATGCCAGCTTCTATCGACTGATACCGCAGCTGATCGTGCGTGTCGAAAGCGAGGAGGAGTTAATCCGGCTTCTGCGCGAGTGTCAGGTCCGCTCGCTGCCGGTGACGTTCCGTGCGGCCGGTACCTCGCTCTCGGGCCAGGCCGTGACCGATTCGGTGATGGTGTTGCTGGGGCGTGCCTGGCGCGGGCACGAGATTCTCGACAGTGGCAGGGCGATCCGCCTACAGCCGGGGGTGATCGGTGCGCGAGCCAACCAGTTATTGGCCCCCTTCGGGCGCAAGATCGGTCCCGATCCAGCCTCAATCGCGAGCTGCATGATCGGGGGTATCGCCGCCAATAACGCCTCCGGTATGTGCTGCGGCACGGCCCAGAACAGCTACCGTACCGTGCGTGATATCCGCGTGGTTCTTGCCGACGGTAGTGTGCTGGATACCGCCGAGCCTGCCAGCGTGGCGGAATTTCGCCACACTCATGCCGCGCTGCTTGATGGCCTCGAGCGGTTGTCGCGCGAGACGCTGGCCAATCGGCCGCTGGCCGAGCGGATTCGCCACAAGTACCGGCTCAAGAACACCACCGGCTATGCATTGAACAGCCTGGTGGATTTCACCGACGGCATCGAGATTCTCAAGCACTTGATGATCGGTTCGGAAGGTACGCTCGGCTTTATCAGTGCGATCACCTACGACACCGTGATCGACGAGACAGAAAAGGCGGCGGCGCTCGCCTTCTTCGCCGATATGGCCACCACCTGCCGTGCCACCATCGCGCTCAAGCAGACCCAGGTCTCGGCGGTCGAGTTGATGGATCGAGCGGCACTGCGCTCGGTGCAGGACAAGCCGGGCATGCCGGCAATGCTCAAGACACTGCCCGAGGGTGCGGCGGCGCTGTTGATCGATGTGCGCGGCAACGACGGTGAGGAGCTCGAGGCGCGGATGCGCAGCGTCCATGAGACTCTGGAGGGGATCAAGACCCTTGAGCCCCTGGTCTTCACTCGCGAAAGGGCGCTTTACGACCTCTACTGGAAGATTCGCAAGGGGCTGTTCCCCGCCGTGGGCGCCGTGCGTGAGACCGGCACCACCGTCATCATCGAGGATGTCGCCTTCCCCATCGAGCGCCTCGACGAGGGAGTACTGGCGTTGACCTGGGTTTTCCACAGGTATGGCTATCAGGACGCTATCCTCTTCGGCCACGCGTTGGAGGGCAACCTGCACTTCGTCTTCCCGCAGGGCTTCGAGAAGCCAGGCGAGGTCGAGCGCTATCAGGCACTGATGGATGAAGTCGCCCAGTTGGTCGGCGTCGAGTATGGCGGTTCGCTCAAGGCCGAGCACGGTACCGGGCGCAACATGGTGCCTTATGTCGAGCTTGAATGGGGCAGCGATGCCTACGCCCTGATGTGGGAGATCAAGGCGTTGTTCGATTCCAAGAACCTGCTCAATCCCGAGGTGATCCTGAGCCGCAACCCCAACCTGCATCTGGAGAACCTGAAGCCCCTGCCGGCCGCCGATCCGGTGATCGACAAGTGTATCGAGTGCGGTTTCTGCGAGGCGATCTGCCCGTCGAAGGACCTGACGCTGACGCCTCGCCAGCGTATCGTGATCCGGCGCGAGCTGGCCCGGCTCGAAGCCCTGGGTGAGCGAGCCGGTGAAGAAGAGAGGAGGCGTATCGATCAGCTCTGGCAGGAGTATACCTATCAGGGGATCGATACCTGTGCTGCGACCGGGCTGTGCGCCACGCAGTGCCCGGTGGGTATCAATACCGGCGATCTGATACGCGATTTGCGTCATGAGCGCAATCTGGACAAGGCCGGTGTGGCGCGCCTGGTCGGTCGGCACTTCTCCGGCGCCACGCGTTTTGGTAGGGGAGCGCTGAATGTCGCATCCGGAGCGCAGCGGGTTCTCGGCAACCGCACCATGGGTGTCATTACCCACGGTGTGCGTCGCCTCAGTGGCGAGCGTGTGCCGCAATGGATTCCCGGTCTGCCGGCCGCCGCCTCGATCAAGATCCTTGGCCGGGAGAGCAAAAGGAGTGCTGCGCCTCGCGACAAGGTGGTCTACCTCCCTTCCTGTGCGACACGCGTGTTCGGTGCCAGCCGCAATGACGCCCGGGAGTCGCGATCGGTGATGGAGATCACCCTGGCGCTGCTCGACAAGGCAGGATATGAGGTAGTGCTGCCGGCAATGATCGGTCACCTCTGCTGCGGCATGGCATTCCAGTCCAATGGCCAATTCGCCGAGGCGGATCACAAGGCGCGCGAACTCAATCGCGAGCTGCTCGTTGCCAGTCAGAACGGTCGTTATCCGGTGCTCTGCGATACCAGCCCCTGCACGCTGCGCATGCAGGAGACCCTGGATTCGAGACTGACATTGCTAGAGCCGGTGGCCTTCGCTCACGACTATCTGCTGCCGAGACTGGAGATCACGCCTGCACATGAGCGCATTGCCGTGCATGTCACCTGCTCCAGCACTCGCATGGGGCTCAACGACAAGTTCCTGGCACTGGCGCGGGTCTGCGCCGATGAGGTCATCGTGCCGGCCGAGATCCACTGCTGCGGCTTCGCCGGCGACAAGGGCCTCAATACTCCGGAACTCAATGCCTCAGCGTTGCACACGCTGGCCGAGCAGGTGCAGGGTTGCGAGGCTGGCTACTCCAATTCGCGCACCTGCGAGATTGGACTGAGCGAGCACGGAGGCATTCCCTATCGCTCGATTCTCTCCCTCATCGACCGGGTAAGTCGGCCAAAAAACCGTGAAATCATGGCTCCTCCCAGCGAGGCGATTATCTAGTCGGAAGGCCCTGCCATGTGTTCGACACAAAAGTGTCAAAAACCGCTTGCGCGGCCCGGGGTAAATCCGTAAAGTACGCATCCGCTGCTGGCGACGAGCAACGTTGCAGGCGGTGGACGTGCAGCAGCGCTACGACGATGTACGACATGACGTGCAGCAGCGCTACGACGATGTACGAGACGACGTAGCAACTCGCTATGAAGAAGTTCGAGAGAGTCTACAGGCGCGCCATGACCGTATCGTCGAGGAGTTCAACCTTCGCTACGACGCCTTTCGCAGCGACTTGAAGGCACGCCATGAGGATTTCAAGAGCGACGCCGCCGAGCCCTACGGCCTGAATTTCTGGCTCACTCGCCTCGCCGCAGACGAGGTGGAACCCAGAGAGCTGCTCCATATCCTTGCCGCCTTCAAGGAGTACGAGCGCTATCTGGAGCAGCTCGACAGCAACGAGACCATCGAAGATATTCATCTAAGACTGTTTGCTCGCAGTATCGATCCTGAAGATAGGGAGTACTGGGCCGGACGACTCGAAGGCGGGGAGTCCACCTTCCGCATCATTCAAGGCATGCTCAATGCGGCTGATGAGCGCGATACCGAGGCGCATCTGGCACTGCGCGAGATCGCCACCTTCTATTACGAGCAGGTCGGCCTGAAAAATTACGATCCCGAGCAGCTCCTGTTCCAGCAGGGCCTGCGCAGCAATGACGAGCTCTATGTCGAACTCGCCAGGCTGGATGAGGCTTACGACACACTCGATCTTGCCCAGGCCGGCGAATCCCTCGATGGAAACCCGATCTACCGCGCCGTGGTAGGCAATGGGCCACAAACGCTGATGATCGTCACCCAGCAGCATGGCGATGAACCCACCGCCACCGAAGCGGCTCTCTATCTGCTGGAGTTGATAAGCGCCGACACCCCCATGGCTCAGGCACTGCGCGACGAGGTCACACTGGTGGTCATGCCACGTGTTAACCCCGACGGGGTCGATCGCTGGGAGGCTCTTATTGCCGTCGAGGCCGATCCCGACGATACCGTCATTCCGCGTCGCAACTCCGCCGATATCGATCTCAATCGCGCCTACGATCCAGATGCCCCGCTCGACCCCGAGCTCGTGCCCGAGTTCCTGGCCGTTCAGCAGGTGCTAAACACATTCAGGCCCGACCTGTTCCTCGACTATCACAACCAGAACAACTACCTGAATGCCGAAGGCGAACTCGAGACCATCTCGATCATGTGGCCCACTCACCCCGATGTGGACCCCGCAGTCACCGCCGTCGCCCAGCAGGCGGCACTTGCCGTGGCAGCGGCCACCGACAAGTTCGCCTACAGCAACCTGTCGCTCTACCCCGGTGGTGAGACGCCTGCCATTGCCCGCAATGGCCTGGCGTTGCAAGACACGCCGATCCTGCTTGTGGAGCAGCGTGGCCTGGAGGAGATGCAGCTGGCCGCCTTCGAGGGCCTGGATTACGACTACAGTGCCGTCTCCAGTGCATTGATCCTGGAGAGCGTGATCAGCATGCTGGGCGTCATCACGGCCATGGCCGACGGCAGCCTGGCGGCATACGACCCCGAGGATGCCTGGCTGATTGCCGAACGCGGGCAGCGAATCGCCTATGAGGAGATCTATGCCCAGGTCGAGTTCGACCTGAACGAGGCGGAGGAGATGGGCCTGTTCACCGACACGGCGGAACTGGCCTTCAGCGACGCTGCAGTGGCGATGGAGCCCCCTCTCACTGGAGAAGCGGAGCTTGTCGGGCTCGATACCGTGACGACCACGTGGGACGTGGCCGCCTGATACGACAGCGCCCAACCGAGAGAGTTGGGCGCTACTCAGCAATCCATTTCAATCGTTCAGGGTTAGCCAGTAATAGAGCGCACAAAGTACAGAGCTTGCTAGAATAGCGGCCAATTTTTGCCATACCCCGGACGGACCCCTCGGATGCCCACTCTCTTCACGCCCAGCGTAGCTGCCAAGCTCAATGGCTGGGTTCTGTTTGCCACGCTCGTCATACTGATCGCCACGCCCATATCGGCAACGGCCCTGATCGCCCCGTTGATGCTGTATGCCACTGCCTATCTGATCGCCAATCGGGCAACGCTTGCGCCCACACGCCTCGACTGGGCAGTTATCGCGCTGCTGCTTAGCTATCTCATCGGCCGACTGGCTCCCTTCGTCATGGATGACTTCACCAGCCGCTATATCAGCGCCCCGCTGCACATGGCGGCCTCGATTCCGATCTACCTGATGCTTCGACACGCCAGTGCCGCGCTCGACCTGAGCCGTTATCGCTCACAGTTGGAGTGGGGTGCTTCACTCGGAGCCATCGGTGGCGGAGCACTCGCTGCATACCAGGGGCTTGTTCAGGGTATAGAGCGTGCCGAGGGGTTCATGTTCTATCTGAATTTCGCCTATCTGGCCTGCAGCTTGATGCTGATTTGTCTGGCGATGATGCGCGGCTCACCCAGGTCATGGTGGCTTGCCTTGGGGGCTATCGGGGCTTTCATGGCCGTGCTCTTTTCCCAGACCCGAGGCGTACTGCTCGTCATCCCGGTACTTCTTTCGTTGGTTATCATCCTGAATCTGGACAGGATCGGCTGGAAACGTCTGGTGATCGGCAATGCCGCCATCGCGTTGCTTGCCGTGGGGGCCTATGCCACGGTACCCATCGTCGAGGAGCGGGTCGCCTTCACCATCGAGGAGCTGACCCAGATCCAGCAAGGCCAGATCGAGGAGGCCGTCTCAAGCGGCGGGCGCGTACAGCTATGGACGGCGGCAACCGAAGCCTTCAAGGCTCGTCCTTCCGTCGGGCTGACCTATCCGGAGCGCGAGACTCAAATTGAAACGCTCGTTGAAGAGGAGGTACTGACGGAGTGGATGCTCAGCATCAATCGCGGCCATGCCCATAGCCAGTACTTCGAAGTGCTGGCCACGGGCGGCCTGATCGGGATCGTGATGCTGGCAGGCTACTTGCTGTTGCCCGCGGCGGGGTATCTGTGGCTCTACCTGCACAATAGCCACAACCCCTTTGCCCTGGCGGGAGTGCTGTTCACCACCGGCTTCATCGTCTACAGCCTGACCGAGGTCGCACTGCAGAAGGAGATGATCGCCGCCTGGTACGGCTACATGCAGATCAACCTGTTGGCCCTAGCACTCGCCAGCCGGAACGTCAGGCCAGCCGTGAGCGCAAGCAGCAGATGAGCGCCTCGCGCCAGTGCGGCAGTGTCAGTTCAAACGCTGTCTCCAGGTCAGAGACATCCATGCGCGAGTTGGCCGGGCGCGGCGCCTTCTGCGGGTACTCGTGACTGGCGATGGGCTCGACCACTGGGCGCCGTTCGGCACTCAGCTGGCCAAGCGCCACAGCCTCATCGAAGAGCGCCTCGGCCAGGCCATGCCAGCTGGTCTCGCCGCGTGCGCAAAGATGGTAAATCCCTGCGCGCTTGGCATCGAAGCCGCTACTTTGCCAGGCATGCAACACAAGGGCCGTGGTATCGGCAATGGTGGCGGCCCAGGTCGGCGCGCCGACCTGGTCGGCCACTACTGTCAAACGGTCACGCTCGCTTGCCAGGCGTAGCATGGTATTAACGAAGTTATGCCCATGAGAGGCATAAACCCAGCTGGTGCGCAGGATTAGGTAACTTGCCCCCGAGCGGGCAATCGCCTGCTCGCCGGCCAGCTTGGTCTTGCCATAGACCGAGAGAGGTCCCGGCGCATCGCCTGGCCGGAAGGGCTCCACTCCCGCTCCATCGAACACGTAATCGGTGGAGTAGTGTACCAGCACGCTGCCCTGCTCAGCGCAGGCAGCGGCAAGCTCCCCCACCGCCTCGCCATTGAGACGCTCGGCCAGCGCCGGCTCATCCTCGGCCCTGTCCACCGCGGTATAGGCTGCGGCGTTCACCACGATACGTGGCGCACGCTCGGCCACGGCACGCGCCGCCTCGCCTGGCACGCTCATATCGCACTCGGCCCGCGTCAATGCCACGCCATGGCCCAGCGGCTGCAGGGCGCGGCGCAGTTCGCGCCCCACCTGCCCGTTGGCTCCCAGCACCAGCCAGCTCAACTTGTCATCGCTCATGCGAACACCTCAGCCTGCTCGAAGGCGGCTCCCTTCATGTCCTTGTCGGAGAGCGACACACCCCCGTCAAGCGTCGGCCACTCGATGGCAAGCGTTGGATCGTCGTAGCGAATGCAACGCTCCGAGGCGGGGTGATAGTAGTTGGTGGTCTTGTAGAGAAAGTCGGCACTCTCGGAGAGCACCACGAAGCCATGGCCAAAGCCCTCAGGCACCCAAAGCTGACGGTTGTTTTCATCGGAGAGCTCGACCCCTGTCCACTGCCCGAAATGGGGCGAGTTGCGCCGCAGGTCCACCGCCACGTCGAAGACCCGCCCCTGCGTCACTCGCACCAACTTGCCCTGGGGCTGCTCGAGCTGATAGTGCAGGCCGCGCAGTACCCCTTGGCGCGAGCGGGAGTGGTTGTCCTGCACGAAGTTCGCCGCCATCCCGGTCGCCTCCTCGAAGGCGCGCTGGTTGAAGCTCTCCATGAAGAAGCCGCGCGCATCACCAAAGACCTTGGGCTCCAGGATCAGCACCTCGGGAAGCGATGTCTCGATCACGTTCATCAGCGCTTCTCCCCGGTCTCGATCAGGCGCTGCAGATACTGGCCGTAACCGCTCTTGGCCAGCGGGGCCGCCAGCTTCAGTAGCTGTTCACTATCGATCCAGCGCTTGCGCCAGGCAATCTCCTCGGGACAGCACACCTTGAGTCCCTGGCGGTGCTCGATGGTGGAGATGAAATTGGCCGCCTCGCGCAGCGATTCATGGGTGCCGGTATCCAGCCAGGCAAAGCCGCGCCCCATGATCTCTACACTGAGATCGCCCCGCTCCATATAGAGGCGGTTGAGATCGGTGATCTCAAGCTCGCCCCGCGGCGAGGGCTTGAGGTCGCGCGCCATCTCGACCACATCGAGGTCATAGAAGTAGAGGCCCGTCACCGCATAGGGCGACTTCGGCTTGGCGGGCTTCTCCTCGAGCGAGGTGGCACGCCCATCTTCATCGAAATCGACCACCCCATAGCGCTCCGGATCGTGCACATGGTAGGCAAACACGCTGGCCCCCTTGTCGCGTGCCATGGCGTTATTCAGAAGCGGTTGCAGGTCATGCCCGTAATAGATGTTATCGCCCAGGATCAGAGTGCTTGGGGACCCCGCCAGGAACGATTTACCAATGATGAACGCCTGGGCCAGGCCATCGGGAGAGGGTTGCACGGCATATTGCAGGTTGATGCCCCACTGGCTGCCATCGCCCAGCAGCTGCTCGAAGCGCGGCGTATCCTGCGGCGTCGAGATGATCAGGATCTCGTCGATGCCCGCAAGCATCAACGTGGCCAGCGGATAGTAGATCATGGGCTTGTCATGCACCGGCAGCAGCTGCTTGGAGACCGCCAGGGTGACGGGGTGAAGGCGGGTCCCGGAACCGCCTGCCAGAATGATTCCTTTACGCTTCATAATTAACTCTCCTTGGCGGCTTGGCCGTACTGCTGAGCAGTCCATTCGCGATAGGCGCCACTGGTCACTCCGGTGGTCCACTCATCATTGTCCAGATACCACTGCACGGTCTTGCGGAGCCCCGTTTCGAACGTCTCCTGCGGGCGCCAGCCGAGCTCGCGCTCGATCTTCGAGGCATCGATGGCGTAGCGCAGGTCGTGACCGGGGCGATCGGTGACGAAGGTGATCAAGTCACGGAAATGCGCAACGCCGGCGGGCGGCGCGGCAAGTTCCTCGAGCAGCTCGCAGATCGTCTCAACCACCGTGAGGTTGGCGCACTCGTTGTGGCCGCCGATATTGTATGTCTCCCCCACCTGGCCCCGCTCCAGTACCGTGACCAGCGCGCGCGCGTGATCCTCGACGTAGAGCCAGTCACGGATCTGCTGGCCATCGCCATACACCGGCAGCGGCTTGCCTGCCCGCGCGTTGAGGATCATCAGCGGAATCAGCTTCTCGGGAAAGTGATAGGGGCCGTAATTGTTCGAACAGTTGGTGATCAGCACCGGTAGACCGAAGGTGCGGTGCCAGGCGCGCACCAGGTGGTCGGAGCTCGCCTTGCTTGCCGAATAGGGCGAGCTTGGCGCATAGGGGGTCGACTCGGTGAACAGATCGTCTGTCCCCTCCAGGTCGCCATACACCTCATCGGTGGAGATATGATGGAAGCGAAACGCGGCGCGCCGAGCCTCGTCAAGCGTCTCGAGGTAGCCACGCGCTGCCTCCAGCAGAACCGAGGTACCCACCACATTGGTGTGAATGAAGGCGGCAGGGCCATGAATGGAGCGGTCGACGTGCGATTCCGCCGCCAGGTGCATGACCGCATCGGGCCGGTGGTGCGAGAAGATGCGCGCCATCGCCTGCGCATCGCAGATATCGGCATGCTCGAAGGCGTAGCGCGAATCGCGGGCGGCGTCACCCAGTGACGCCAGGTTGCCGGCGTAGGTCAAGGCATCGACATTGACCACGTCATGGGCCGTATCGGCAATCAAATGACGAATCACGGCGGAGCCGATGAAGCCGGCGCCTCCTGTTACCAGTATCTTCATGCGCGCTATCCAGGGTCGAAAATAGCAGCATAGTTTACGAACTTGGCTGGCATGATGAAAGCGCCCCGAACGACGTCATGCAGCGAGCCCAAGGCGAGAGCCCAATGAGGTATTGAATGGCCTGCAGTAAGGCACCAAAAAAACCCGGCGCCAGAAGGCCCCGGGTCAAGATATTGCGAGAGACTATTGACTGTCGCCCACAGCCTTACTTGAATGCCATCAAGCGATGCCGTTCTCTTCAACAGTACCGTTGGTGCCGACGAGCTCGATGGCGAAGTCGCCACCGGACAGCACTCCTCCATCCTCATCCGTATTGGCATACAGATACGTATTGTCTTCGAACACGAAGGAGACGTATTCATTTCCAATGGTTTCATCGGCCGCCGCTGCGAAAGCCGTATCCAGATCGGCATCCTCATCGAACACCAGCTCAAGCTCACGGATATCGATATCATTACCGTTCTGATCGACGATACGGTCATTATCGAAGTCGAAGTTTTCGACTCGGTCCGTGGCCGAAACAGTGGAGGTGGTGCTTACCTCGCCTGAATTATTCTCCCTGAAGACGCTCAGCGTGTCCTCGCCGCCACCCAGAATGATCGTCTCCTGTGCGTAGCTTCCGACAAAGTTCAGCCCACCTTCAAGCTCAGAGGCATCGACAGTGTCGAACGAGCGGCCTGCGAAGGCGAAATCCACCGCACCATTGCCCGAGAGATTGAGGGTGCCCCCGTCCAGGTCCGCTTCATCGCTTAGAACGGTCAGAGCAAGCACCCCATCATCGTCGAAAGCCGTGACGATATTGACTGTCTCATCGGCATCGATCAGGTTCAGCGTCGAGCCACGCGTATCGTCGACATTGGCATCGGTGATGCTAACGACCTGATCCGACGCCAGATTGGCTACCTCGCCGCGCGATTCGAAAATGAAGTCAGTAGCCCCTTCGAAGTCGTTGGCATCGATGCGTGCCCAGTTGTCGATGCGCACTGTCTCGAAGCCGGCAATCGTACCGGTAGAGGCATCATCGCCAACCTCATCGTCACCATTGTCATCAGCGACATTATCGTAAGAGTAACTTGTACCGGTAAACACCAGGGTGTCGTCGCCGTCACCGCCATCAATGTCCAGCGCCAGCGAACCCACCGAGAGCGTATCGTCACCGCTACCCGCCGTGACGCTGGTCGCATTGTCCAAGACCCCCTCATCCACGGTGAGGTTACCGCTCAGATCGGAGGCATCCACCACGACATTGCCTTGCGCCTCTGAACCGATCGTCGAACCCGTTAGATTCAGAGAGCCGGCGCCATTCAGCGTGACATTGTCCAAGCCGCGAGCAGAGGACTCGCCCAGCTCTAGCGCTGAATCACTGTCGACATCGACATTGAGCGAGGTGAGAACAGCTTCGCCATCCTCCTCGGCCCATAGACGGAGATCAGCATCTTCAAGCGTCAGCTCGACCGACGCCATCTCGCTAAGGTTCAGCGAGACGTTGTCGCCCTCGACATAGATACGCTTGTCAGAGATGCCTGTCAGATTGAATGTCCTTTCATCTTCAATACCGGAGAAGCGAATGGCATCGAAATCGGCCAGCGTATCGGCATTGATGTTGGAATCATCACCACTCTGAATATCCAACACGCGCTCTCCCGGTTCTTCAACCGGCGGGTCTTCCGGCTCCTCGACCGGCGGCTGCTCAGTCACTGGCGGTGCGCTCAGCCCTTCCTGTTGACCAAAGGCAACATAGTGCCCCAAGGGTGTCAGGCCTGCATTCTCGAATTCGGCCTTCACCTCCTCTGCAGAGCGGCCTTGCCACTCGGCAGCCGTGTCTTCGTTAGCCTGAAGCTCGGCCAGCTTCTCTTCGTAGTAAGCGTTGGCATCAAAGGCGTTGGAGGGATTCAAACCTTCGGCTGCACCATGCTGCAGGTAGTGTTCGTAAGGGTTGCCCGCCCAAGTATCGTTGAAGGCATTGCGTGCCTCTTCGAGCGTCTCGAATTCGAAGTTGTCATCGGCCAGTAGCGCTTGGCCCTTGGCGTCGATGTACTCTTCTGCATTGAAATACGCATTGGGCGAAACACCTTCCGCGTACCCGAACTGAAGGTAATGCTGCTCTGGCGTTAAGTTGAATTCGTTAAGGAGTGTCGCTTCTAAAGTGGCGGCATCCGTGCCTTCCCACTCATCCCTGGTACTCTCATCTGCCTGCAGTTCGGCAAGCTTGGCATTGAGATAAAATTCTTTATCAAACCCTTGTAGAGCCATTAATTATTTCTCCTTAGCAAGGCCGCAAAAGCAGCACCCTGAGTCAAAACAACAGGCAACCCTCTCATTCATTTTCAGTAGAATGACCCTGTCGAATCGTGAACTTTCCTAGTCCAAGAATTACCCTAGCAGGGGGATTCGCCTGGTTAAGTGTTTGTTTCGTATCAGAATGTAACATTATGTATATAAAAAGCCTTTAACGAGGCCTTGCGTCGCAAGACAACATCTGAACGCGGCAACGCCGGATATGAAAAAACCCTCATCGCCACCGTTATGAAAAGGAAGCTATCTTGTCCTCTCCCTTGTTAAAGTCGTCGCTCAACAACCGGCTTGGCGCTATCGAAGAGGCCCTGTTCGAGGCCCACCAGGATGCCATTACCAACTCATGCTCATCGCTGAATCGAATGCCTGAGTATTTTATGGCAATGCGTGTGGCAGACTTCTTTGCCACGCGCTTTCTCAACTTTGGTTATCGGCTCGAGACACAGGTGAAACGCACCTTTCAGGAGGCGACCTGCGCGATATCGACATGGCCCAGCTGCACCAGGAAACGGATCTACGGCCAGATGGCCGCTTCGACCTGGTACTGTTGAGCGGCAAGCAAGGCAAGCCCGCGCATATTCTGGAATTCAAGCGCGGAGACAAGATGAGCGAGGTATTGGCGGACATTCGTCGCCTCGCCAAGGTCTGCGAGCATGCCGGCAATAGCCGGCTGCAAACGAACTATCTGGTCCTGACGAAAAAGTGCGACACCAGCGGCGGTATCGAGCCTACCCTCGAGCGCCTTGAGCAGGCATTACAGCCCTTCGAGAGCGTCACTCACTTCATCTGGCAAAGCGACCCCCTGGGCGACTTCCTTGACAGGAACCATCAGCCTGTTGACACCTTTCGGGTGGTGATCGTTGAGTTGCGGACTCGGCAATGAACATGCCTGTTGCACAGGCCTAGTCCCGATTCGCCGCCCGCCAATACGCCACCGACTCCTCGGGCACTACCCCCTGCGTGGTGCCGATCTCGATCACCGCCTGCTGAAACGCCGCGGCAAGCGCAGGCTGGTGGCACAGATGCAGGCTACGGATCATGCGCGTAATGCGCAGGTGGTTGTGCCCGCCCCGCTTCAGCCACACATGATCGCGCATATTGAGCTCGGGAAGCGCCTCGATGACCAGTTCCCGGCGCTGCAGCCCGAAAAAGGCCAGCATCACGTCCAATGAGCGCCGTTGATTCGCTCGCAACGACTCGTCATTGGCGAATGCGGCCCGCGCCTCGTCATCCAGCACTGGCGCAAAGCCATTGAAGCGGCTCGCCTCGGGAATCGGGAACAGCCACTGGATGTAGTCGTGGGTGTGCTCCAGCCAGAACGCTGACAGCGCCCAGATCTCCTCGACCTTGCGCCCCTTGTGATCGGCATCCTGCCCGGTATAGAAGCGAATCAGCGGCAGGTGAAGTGTCTCCATCGTGCCAATTCTCCTGATGATGAATTGCTGCCCTCCCAGGGGTTATCAAGCGGTGAGAGAAGTGCGAAGCACTGGGTTATGGCTGCAGCATAGGTTGCCACGGATGATACAGACCCGACGCTGGTGCGCGCGACTCATATGACGTTGTACGAGATAGGGATGAAGGCCAGCGAGACAATGACGAAGCCGCTCGAATAGCGCAAGGCTCAACGACCTGGTTCGGAAGGAAAAGGGCAGCCAGGATTACACGAATAGCTTGATGCCATTCAGTAATTGATTGATGGACAGCGCCATGATGGCAATGATGATCAGGCCGTGATCCATCGGCCGCCAACCCGCCTCCACCTTGAGCCGTTGGCTGAATCTATCGAAAAAATCCCTGGCCGCGGAGGGCGGGGAACTCGCGACCCGGCCTGCCACGCGCTCGGCCCGCCTGTGCAGCAGGCTTGCCCGCAAGGCCAGATAGGCAAAAATTCCCGCAGACAATAGGCCGAACAGCCAAGCGGTGAATTCCAGCATCATATCTGTTCCATACCCTGATCTTGGTTCAGGTCAATACTGATCGCCGTGACCAAGTCTTCCTCCTGTGAAGCGCCCTCTTCTATCGGCACGGCACTGAGTATCATCCGAAATCCACAGCTACGTGCAATGGACTCGAGCAGCTCGTTGCCTGGCACATGGCCTGCGTTACCACTTTCAAGACGTGAAATCGCACTTTGCGTGGAGCCGATCCGTCTCGCCAGCGCGACTTGAGACAATTCGGCCGTGGTTCGCATCCGGTAGACGAGCCGCCCCAAGCGCAGGGAAAGCAATACGCGATCAGCCAGCTCCCGGCCCTCTTCGGTCTGGTGTACTTCTTGCATGAACGCTTTTGCATAGCTGCTCATCACTCTCTCCAATAAGGTCGCAAGTCCCCAGCCAGTTTATCGATACGCTCTCCCGCTTCCATGGCCTGCCCAAAGTAGATGACCTTGAATGCGAGGGGATGTTGGGGACAAGTGAAAATCGCTTCATAGCCCTCTATGGCATAAACACGAAATGCAATCGTGTAAGGATGGCCTAGATGCGAGTGCTTGATCGCTATCGGGTCCAGGGCCGAGGGATTCTTCATGCACTCCGAGGCCACCTCCAGCACCGCAGCCAGGGCGTAAAACTCCTCTCGCGTGCCGCTGGCCTGGATACGCTGTATTTCCGCCACCACCGGCGCTGCCAGGTATTCATCCTCAACATAGCACATTTGATATAACCCGCGGGACTCGTTGTTTTTATCACTATAGTCTAGAGAACAGATTGGGGCTTTCGCTGAAGCGTGCCGAGCCTCTCAACAGGCAGCGATGTCATCGAGTGATGCCGCCCGGCGCCAAGAGGTGGGCCCAGCAACACGCAAGCGCGAGGCGGCTAAATCACCGACTCCTGCGCATCGGCGGCGTCTCGTCACTGCTCCGCTTCATCACCGAGCCTTCAACGGAGGCCACTGCGCATGCCTTCGAGCTCACCGAAGGCGACCGGGATTCCTAGCTATCAAAATCAAAACTCAGCTCGTCATCCCCTTCCCCGAACAGCGCGTCTAGGTTCCCCGGTGCGGCCACGTTGCCGGGATTCAGCCGTGCAAGACGAGCCAGCAGGTGCGCCTGCGGCAGCGACAGGTTGAGCATAGGCAACCGGCAGCGCCTGCGCCTTCCGCAGAGCCAGGAACGCCTCGTCGTCAAGCTGGGCCATGGCCTTCTCGTCGATCATGTGCAAGCCGGGAATGGAGAGGCCGAGCTGTTCCTGCAACGCATGAGGCCAAGGAGCGATGACCTTGCCCGGGCCAGCGCCGCGATCGCCTGGCGGGTGGTCTGCTGCTTGGCGTGGCTGGCCTTGAGCGTGGCCAGTACCGCCTCCAGCGCCGGGGCGGGCTTGTCTTCACTATCGAAGAACGGCTCGCCCTCCTCCGCGCTGAGCAGGCCGGAATCGCGATCGAAAGTCACCAGTGTCTTGTCACCGACCGGCATCACCTCGAACGGCCAGGTCGCAAGCCACTGCGGCTGGTAGTTACCCAGCCATTTACCCTCTCGGACAAACAGATTGTGGCCGGGCTGCAGACCGCATACGCCGACCAGGTGCCATTCGTGCCCCTCCTTGACCAGGGCAATGGGCATGGAGGCCGCGGCCTTGGCCAGTTCGCCCGCATGCAGCGGCAACAGGGCTTTATTGGTGGCAAAGCTGAGATCGACAGGCGGCTGCCAGGTCTTGCCCTGGCACTCCTTGGGGCTCAGTACGAGCGGTGTGGGCATGGGATCTCCTGAAAAGTTAGAAATGACGAATAAACACTGGGGAAATTCCGCACAAGTGAGCACGGTATTTTCCAGCCCTCGAAAGAAGAAAACCCCCAGCCAGGGCCAGGGGTTCGGTCGCTTGAGGAGAGGGCCGTGCGACCCTCTCGATCAGCTAGGTCAGATGACCTTAGGCAGCTTCAACAGCACCGGCAGTGAGAATGCCAGCCGTGAAGTCGATGTCTTCTGCAGTGACGCCTACCAGTTCAATGGTAGTGATAGCAGAAGTACCGAGGTCGCGACCTGCCTCCGCGTCAGCCTCAACATATAGCGTCAGACCGGTCTCGGTCTCGGTCCAGAAGATCTCCAGCGCGTCGGCAGAGCCCACACGGCTGTTGATGGTCTGGTCTTCACCAAGCGCCACCAGCGTGTAGCCTTCACCGAAGAAGATGCGATCTTCGCCTTCCGCACCGAAGTTGGCGATGGTGATCGTAGAACCTTCATCATCGGCAAAGACGTACAGGTCGCTGTCGGTGGTGGCGTCGGTGCAAACTCACCCAACGTCACGCCGAAGCCGCCATCTTCTTCAGAATCCTTCAGCATCGCCAGGGCATCTTCGATATCAGTTTCGAGAGTTTCCAGCTTGTCGACAAGCGCCTGAGTGGCTTCGGCGGTTTCTTCAGCCGCTTCGAGCTGAGCTTCACGAGTCTCGATAGCGTCGATCAGCGCCTGGCGCTCTGCCTGCAGCTCCAGCACGATATTCAGAATTTCGCCAGTAACAGTTGCGTCAAAGGCATCTTCTGCACTGCTGACCGCACTTTCCAGCGTAGTACGCTCTTCAACTTCGCCGAATGCCGCATTAACAGCCTGCTGCTGGGCAGTCAGGTCTGCAGCGTCTTCTTCGACAGGCTCAGCAAATACGTTACCGTACCCGGCGACGAAGTTGATCAGGTTGGCTACCAGCGCTTGATCCACTTCTTCGCCGTCGATGACGTCCACAATCACATCGCGCAGATTGAGAAGCGTGGGGTTTTCAATGCCTTCAGGAGCTTGAGGATCATTCACCTGAAGCTCAACGTTCGCACCGCCAGCACCGATGTGCGCGTTAATCGCATCGCGCACGGCGTCCAGCAGCGCAGCGTAGTCACCCTCGGCATTCACATGAGCGGCAAGCGCGTCTTCGGCATCGACGATGGCCTGCTGAAGCTCAGCGGCGGTGAACAGGTCTACCAAGTCAGCTTCTGTATATGTAACGCCAGGATTCGGCTCGGCAGTCAGGTTACCCTCAACGTCGAGATACCAAGTAGCAGCATCACCGTTCGCGTCTTCCAGGCTGTCGAGGGTAGCGCCAGTACCGTCTTCATCAGTAGAATCAGTGATTACGGCAGTGTAAGTTTCGCCATCAATCTCTGCGGTGTAGGTACCGTTGCCATTAGGACCAGCATCAGTAGAAGTCCAAATGCTGTCGTTAGCAAAGATAGAAGCGATAATAGCTGCATTATCCGCTTCAGTATTATCGGTTTCCAACCCAACATAGGTCCAAGCACTTCCATCCGCCAGGACATCGGCTGCAGTTACCGCTTCGTTATCATTAGCGAATTTTTCTACAGCAATGCCCGCAAATTCGTAATCGTTACCTTCACCATCATCAGTCTCAATGGTCAGGTTGCCATCTGCATCGGTGTATAGAACAACATGGTCCGCAGGCTCAGTAACAGTATCGCCATTGACAATAACGTTGCCTTGGACATCGTACAAACGCTCATCAGCGTCAACCGCTGCCTGAGCTTCTGCACGTGCCGCTTCCAGAGTGGCGTCGCGCAACAGAGTATTGGCAGACAAAGTGGTCAGCGCGTCAATAGCAGCTTGTTCAACGCCTGCTTGTGTCGCTGTGGTAGCACGCGCCACATCAAGTGCATCAATGGCGTCTTGCAGATTATCTTCCGCAGTCTCAACCGCATTTTGGGCGACTGTATTAGCTTGCTCGATGGCCGTGGCCACTTCAGCAGCTGTCGGCTCTTCGCCCAAATCGCCCAGTTCAACCAGCAGTTCGTTATCGGTGTTGTCGTTCAGGAATTCGGTACGAGCAGCAACAGCACCCTGATAGGCAGCCAGCGTTTCAGTGAGCCCTGAAACAGGCTCTTCTGCCGGCTGCGGGCTCACACCTTCGTCGCGCGACCGAACTGGTTGTAGTGCGAAAGCGGCGTGAGGCCGTTTTCGGTGAAGAACGCCAGCAGGTCGGCGGTCGTCCACTCGGCATAGGTGCCGTCAGTATCGTTTTCCTGCAGCTGAGCCAGCTTGTTGTCCAGGTAGGCCTGGGCGTTGAACTCAGCGGAAGGGCTCACGCCTTCGGCAGCGCCATGCTGGTTGTAATGCGAAAGCGGGGTGAAGCCGTTCTCGGTCAGGAAAGCCAGCAGCTCTTCGCGGGTGGTGATGTCCTCGAAACCGCCGACTTCAGCCAGCTGAGCCAGCTTGGAATCCAGATAGACATTGGCGTCGAATTCGGCAGAAGGATTGAGCCCTTCAGCCGCGCCGTACTGGCGGTAGTGCTCTTCGGCAATCAGCCGGAGGCTTCAAACGCTTCGCGAACCTGTTCGATGGAAGTGAACTCTTCGTAGCCTTCCAGGCTTTGCAGCTAGGCCAGCTTTTGTTCGAGATAGAACTCTTCATTGAAGGCGATCGCCATACTTCTTACTCCTAGCATATGCATATGTTGCGACTTGTTTGCCGCTTATTGATCTCAGGAGCCTTTTACCCTGCGCCCCGGCAGTGCGTCGGCATGAACAGCGCTGTTCATTCAGCGTGCTTGGCACCTCTGTGAAGCACTCGGCATCACTAGTTCCCTTTATTAACAAGACTCATCCAAAGGAGAACCACAAACCCCTCCCATCAGAATTACTCGTCTCGCCATCAGCGATGCTAGATCGCTAACCCTTGCTTTGCAAGGACAAGTTAGTGAATGCTTCGCATACACTACTATTGTTAAAGGCTCGCTGTATTATTTGTCTAAAGTATTACCTCCGCCTGCCGATAAGCGCACTTCACCCTACCCAAAGTAAACAATCACTAACCCCGAAATACTTATAGAACAGCGTTTTCTTTGCATTAGATGGCGTTAATGCAGCGCCACGCGGGTCGCGCCGAATGGCAATGAATTACGCATACTCCGTGTATTGTCAAGAGGAGAAACGCGACAGGCATAGCGCGTTTTCGCCCGCAAATTGGCGCTTGTTCAGTGTTTTTGAGGGGAAACGTTTAACAATTTTTCACGCAATGCCGTGGTGGGATATTCGAAATGGCGGTAGATCAGTGTCGCCAGCCACAGCGTGAGCCCCACGTAGAGCAGGTAGACGAGCGGCCAGGGCAGCTGCGGCGAAAGCCACGGACGCTGGAGCAGCGGGATGATCAGCGAGAAGTGCACCAAATAGGCCGAGTAGGAGACCAGGCTGAGATGGGTGACCGCGCGGGTAATACCCGGCCAGCGCCGCGGGCCGGTGTGCCAGTAGCTGAACCCGGGCAGCAGCATGGCCAGGCCGGCGCTGGTGAGGGTGAAGAGCAGCGTGCGGTTGAGGTAGGTTTCAAGGCTTGTGAGAAGGCCGTGGCACAGCAGGTAGACGCTCAGGGCGGTCAGAGCGAGGCCGGCCAGCAGCAGCCAAGCGGCGTGGCACGCCATGAAGGCGCCGTGAAAGCGCAGCAGCCAGGCCATGAGAAACCCCCAGGCAATGGCATCCAGGCGCAGCACCACCACCTGGCGCACGCCTTCGTCCCAGTGCGGCTCGCCAGTCGTGGCGGCCAGCACACGCAGCAGGGTGAACAGCGCGATATAGCCGCACAGTGCCCAGAGCACGGCGTGGTGGCGGTTGGCCACGCAGCGCACCGCGAGCATCAAGGCCAGGGGAATGGTGAGGTAGAACCACTCCTCCACCGCGAGGCTCCACGATTCGGGCATTAGCGTGGAGCCTGGCCAGGCGAGGTTCTGCAGGAACAGGAGGTGGCGAAGATCGCGCTCGCCGGTGCCGAACCACCAGTGGAACAGGGTGAGGTTGAGCAGCAAAAACAGGTAGTAGTTGGGCAGGGTACGACACCAGCGCCGCAGCCAGAAGTCGCCGACCTGGCGCCAGCTGACGGGTGCCGTGCCTTCGGCGAAGAGCGTGATCAGCAGCCCGCCGATCAGAAAGCCGCTGAGCACGAAGAACAGCTCCACTCCGAAGTAGCCGCCAAGGTAGAGCATGAGCGTGCGGCCGGGGTCGGGTATCACGTCGACCAGCAGCATGGTGCCGTGGGAGACGAGCACCAGGGCGATGGCCAGCGCGCGCACCAGGTCGAGGCCGAAGTTGCGCGGCTTGCCAAGGGGGGCGGCCAGGGTCATAGCACTTCTCCGATGTCAGCAGGCCATGCCGGCGCCGTCAGTCGAGGCGGCCGGCGCGCCCCCGCATGCCGTGCAGCACGCCTTGGGTCATTTTCCACCAGTGCTGCCAGCGCGGCTTGGCATAGAGGGTGTAGAAGCCGTACTTGAGCAGCAGCCGCCACGCATCGACGCACTTCCACTGGCGCGGCACCCAGGGGGTGCGGTAGAGCAGCACGGCGTTGCGGAAGTGGTAGTAGTGGCGCAGCGGGCTGTGCAGCGGGATCTTGCGGCCGCGAAACTGAAGCGGTGCCTCGCCCAGGCTGTGCTGCATGTGGGCGGCGCATACGCCGTAGCTCTGGTAGCCGTGATGGGCGGCGCGCAGCCCCCATTCGATATCGACATAGTCGATGAAGAGATCCTCGCGCATGCCGCCGACGTGGTCGAGCACCGCCATGGGGATCAGGCAACCGGAGGCGATGAGGTAGTCGACCGGGAGTATGGCTTCGCCACATTCGCAGCGATGCCGATGAAGGCGCATCTTGCGTATCTGCAGAAACGGCGGCGGGTTCTCCTGACGGGGGTCGCGATAGCGCGGGCCGGCGGCGGCGGGCCTGGCCTGCGAGTCTAGCGCCGCACGTAGCGTTGCCACCATGTCGGGGGCGGGCAGGCTGTCCTGGTCCATGAGCAACACGTACCGGGCGTCCTGCTGCCTAGCCCAGTCGATACCGGCATTCTGCGCAGCGGCAATGCCGCGATTATCGCCCATGGCAAGCACGTGGCTGGCCGCCGGGTGGCGAGCGGCGTTCCAGGCCGGGACGTTTTCCGCCGAGCCGTTGTCGACGATCACCACGGCCTCGACCTGGGGAATCAGGCTATCGAGCAGCGTGGCGAGCACGTCGAGTTCGGGGCGGTAGGTGACGATGACCGCGACGATGCCGGCCCCGGCGGGCGCGGCATCGTCGACCTGCGAGAGTCGTTGTGTTTCAGCCATCCGCGCGGGCGCCTCCGCTTTGTGATACCGCCTCCTCGGGCCTTGCTTCTTGGGGCAGCGAGGCCAGGCGCGGTGGCCAGGCGAGGCTGAAGTCTTCGTGATCCAGCGTCAGGTTGGGGCTGTAGGCGGGGTCTTCGCGCAGCAGGCTGCCCCAGCGCTTGGTCATGTAGGCCCGTTCGCGCTCGAAGCGCGCCTTCTTCTCGGGCGTGTCCTCGAAGCCGCGCGTGGCGGATTCGTGGTGATAGAGCTCGGCGTAGGGGGTGAAGACATTGCGGTACCCCGCTTCGCGCAGGCGCAGGCAGAGATCGACATCGTTGCAGGCCACTTGCAGCTCGGTCTCGTTGAGGCCGCCAACCTCCTCGAACCGGCGCTTCACCACGACCAAGCAGGCAGCGGTCACGGCGGAAAACTCGGAGATGAGCGCCATGCGCCCCACGTAACCGGGGCTGCCCTTGGCAAATCCCTTGTGGGCATGCCCCGCCCAGCCGCCGATGCCGAGAACCACCCCACCGTGCTGAAGCGTGTCGTTGGGGTACCACAGCCTCGCGCCCACCGCGCCGACATCGGGCTGCAGGGCATGGCTGACCATCTCGTCAAGCCAGTCGGGGGAGATGACTTCGAGGTCGTTGTTGAGCAGGCCGATCACGTCGCCACGCGCCTGGGCGACACCGGCATTGTTGAGCGCGGAGTAGTTGAAGGGGCGCTCGTCGCGAATCACGCGGATACGCGCATCGCCCTTGAGGGAGTCGAAGTAGGCCAGCGTCTGCGGATCATCAGAGCCGTTGTCGATGATCAGGATTTCATAGGCGGGATAGGTGGTCTTCTCAACGATGCTTTCGATGCATTGGCGCACCAGGTGAAGCCCGTTGCGCGTGGGAATGATCAGGCTGACCAGCGGCAGTGTGTCGGGCAGCGCATAACGCACGCGATAGCCGAAGTCGAGGTGGATCACTTGCGCCTCGATGCCGCGGCGCTCGAGATGCTGCTGCAGCGCCTTTTCGCCGGCGATCATGGCATAGGGCTTGGCATCCGAGGATTGCGCGGTGCTTTCGGCATGCACGCGCCAGTGGTAGAGCACACGAGGAATATGGTGAATCTGCTGCGACGAGATGTGCTCGATGCAGCGCAGCGCCAGGTCATAGTCCTGGGCGCCCTCCACGCCCTGGCGGAAACCATCAATGGTACGCAAGAGCTCGGCGCGGTAAACGCCCAGGTGCGTGATGAGGTTGTGGGAGTAGAACAGCCCCTGGTTCCAGTCGCATTTGAAGTAGGGGTCGAAGCGCCGTCCGTGCTCGTCGATCTTGTCCTCGTCGGAGTAGATCAGGCTCAGCTGCGGGTCCTGGTTGATCGTCTCCGCTACCCAGAACAGGGCGTGTTCGGAGAGGCAGTCGTCGTGATCGAGCAGTGCGATCCAGTCGCCTGTGGCCAGCGCCAGGGCGCTGTTGGAGGTGGCGGAGATATGCCCGTTGGTCTCGCGGAATACGACCTTGATGCGCTCATCCTCGCGTGCATAGCGCTCGAGGATCGGCCGAATCGCCTTGTCAGTGGAGGCGTCGTCGGCGATGCATAGCTCCCAGTGCGGATAGAGCTGATTGCGCACCGATTCGATGGCCTCGATCAGCCATTCGGGCCGGGGGTTGTAGGTGGGCATGAGCACCGAGATCAGCGGCTGGCTGGAGAGGCGTGCGACATGCGCGCGCATGGCCTCTCGATCGCCCTCGGAGAGCGTATCGTAGCGGCTGATCCAGTCCGTATAGTCATGACGCTGCGGCTCGATCACTTCTCGACGGATGACACGCTGGGCCCGGGTCTTGAACCCTTGCCACCCTTCCGTGCGATAGACCAGCGCCGATTTGCGCAGCATGACGCTTGCTCCGCCGCCCTGCTTGATGCCGCTGCCGATTCGCTGGCTCAACTCACGCCCACGCCCGAGCCGGGATTTCGCTTCGCGGAGCGGGCGGGTCAACCGCCAGCTGAAGGAGTTGAGCAGGTCGCTCAACTGCCGGTCACGTTGGACAATCTGCTGCTCGCGCTCGGCTATCCGTTGGTCACGCTCGGCCAGGCTTTTGTGAAGTGCGGCAAGTTGCGCGTCACGCTCGGCAAGCCTGCCTTCCCGTTCGGCAATATGGTCTTCGCGATCGAGCACGACCTGATGATAGGACTTGAGCTGTTCATTGCGTTCAGCGAGGGACTTGCCAAGCGCGTCGAGCTCGTAGCGTTGCTGGATTCTCTCCCCCAGCCGGGCAAAGAGCGCTCTCACCGCGGGCGCGTCCTGCTGGTAGAGTCGCAGCATCTCCTCCAGTTGCGGCGGAATGTCTTCGCCGACGAACAGCACGCCAAGACCGTGTGAGTGATCGAAACGGAGGTGAGGATAGTGTGGGCTCAGTTCGTCCCATAGCTGCCAGACACCAAAGTCCTTCGCACGTACGTTGGTGTCATGAAACATGACGACGGCCCGTCGGGATAACTTGGAGCGCCAGGTCTCGAAATCGTGCTTCACGGCCTCGTAGGTGTGAAGGCCATCGATATGCAACAGGTCAATCGAAGCGTCGCTGAAATGGGTGACGGCGCGATCGAAGGTCATCCTCAGCAGCTGAGAAAAGGCGCCGTAGCGCTTGTCGTGGTCATTCGAAAGCGCTTCGAAAACGGTATCGCCATAATAGCCGGCGTGCTCGTCGCCCTGCCAGGTATCGACAGCATAACAGCGCGTGGCGAGCTTTCTTTCCTGCACCGTTTGACAGCAAGCCATGTAGGAGTTGCCGGTATGAGTACCCAACTCGACGAAGACGTCCGGCTCGAGCTTGGACAATAGCCAGGCCGCAAAGGGGATATGCCCGACCCAACTCGTCGGGAACACGACCCGATAGGGCTCGATCAGCATGTCTGCATCGATATAAAGCTCTTGCTTGCTCATACTCGGAACGCTCTATCCATTGAAATGATCTCTACTGCTCGCTGAATTGGATATTGCGCATGAATACCCACTGAGCCGGACACAACGAAACGGCCATTCTGGTCCGCCCGTTTTGCGGAAGGCTATGCTACCGTCAACAGAAGGTTTGCACCACCAGGGTTCAGCCCGGACAGCCGATGCCAACGCCTCGGCCGGGTTCAGTGGACGTTGCGAAAAAGCACGTAGCGCGAACTGAGATAGTTGACTGCCATGCCCGCCACGCTTCCCGCAGCGACACCCAATATAGGAAATTGATGAACGGTTTCTACGCTTGCAACCAAGAGGCTGTAGACAACGTAATTGACCACCCCTCCGCCCAGCATTAGCCCTAGGTAATGAAGAAACTCCCGCCAGATTGCGATACCGGAGCGCCTGCGCCCAAACGCCAGGCATCGATTAAGCCACCAAGTTACGAAAACGGCGGCGAAGAACGAAGGCACCCGCGCACCATAGATGCCCAGCGTCCCCTTGAGGAGATAGAGCACGCCTGTGTCGATGAGAAACCCCACGACGCCTGCCATGCCAAAAAGCACCAGTTCTCTGAATATCACCTTGCCGCCTTTTCAATGTCTTCGGCCAATCTGACCTCATCGGGTAACGTGCGCTTCATATGTCTAATGCACCTACTCCACGTCAAAGGGTAGCCATCCAACATCAGCTCCCAACTTCACCACCATGACGTCGTTCACCATCGTAATAGCATCATACTCGGGCCAGGTAGGCATGGAGTTTATTTCATCAAGGACATCAAGTACCTCTTCCTCTTGTGCCAGACGAAAACTTGCAATGCCGTAATAATCGAAAAACGCCATTATCCTAAGATTATTCCCGCCATCCCAGGAAAAAAACGAGCTACCAAAAACATCCGAATCAGGCAGTTTATGTTTACTTACCTTGCTGATACCGCCATGAAAATAGACAGGAGTGTTACTCTCTTCAAAATCAGGGTGCTTCACTGCCATTAGGGTTCTTATTCTGTTGGCCATGAGAACATCAGCTTCGCGCACAATTACATCGGAATAAAAGAGCTTGTTTATCAGCGAAACGTTCACCAGGCATAGCACCGCCACCAACACCACAGAGACAAGAGCAGACTTGAAAAACCTCAGCTCATTTATCACAAGAACAGAAAAAGAAAGGCCTGCCGCAACAAACACGCGAGGAGGCAGCTCATGCGTCGTTGCCATTACGGCAAGATAGGGGAAAACCAGTATGGAAATAACCAGAAACGCCCTGATGAGTGCCGTTTTAAAAGAGCAAAAAAAGCATTTCAACAATGTCACAAGAGTGCATAGAGAGGCGACGGAAAAAGTGATGAACCCAAAATAGCTTGTTCCCATCAAGCCCTGCCACATCTTGAAAAGCGAACCTTGAATATAAGGCCAGATACCGGTCTGGAAGTCGATACCTACCACTATTGAACTCTCTGCCTCTATGCCATGCAGATGCTGAACCCATGAAGACATGGTTATATATATAAAGGCTGAAACGATAGTAAAAGCTGCAAAACGTATTACCTCTGCGCAAGTTTCTCTAAACCCTTTTTCAGTTTCGTAACTATCGACCAGCAGGTACGCAAGCAATATCGTGGGTGGCACGAAAATCAGTGTCTGGTATATGGCGATAGCCATGACGAAACAGGCACACGCCAGAACCAGCCAGGTAAGCCTTGTTAGCAATTCCTGCTGGCGTGCTCGAAAGTAAAACAAGACGCACATGGCAGAAAAAAGGTAACCAAGGGATAACGTATCCGCCTGGTTGATGAACTCGAACTGGTACGCCATCTGCGGAAAGGTTATGAAAAGTGCACAAAAGAGATAGGAAACAATTCCCTTGTGCCTTAAAATATCACTAATAGCCACGGCAGCCGCGCACAACGCAGCGATGCTTATCAAATGTGTAAAATATGGAATAAATGGTTCAGGCAAGAACAGTACGCGCAGAAAAGCATGCCCCCACCTGCCAAGCGATATTGTCTGGTAGTAGTTATCTCTAAACTCCGCATCAATAGTCAAGGTGAAATTAAATATATGAAAACCGTAGGCCAACATTCCTAGCCCAAGAACAATCATATAAAGCATGATCTTATCTTGCGGAATTAACGCTCCCTTCTGCTTCACGGCATGTCTCCTAGGCTAATCGAAATTCTTTTCCGACACGATATATACCGGCCTGTGCTTCGATTCCATATAAAGACGACCGACATATTCTCCCAACACACCTATCGATATCAGTTGCACAGCCCCCAGAAAGAGCACTGCCGACATGATCGAGGCATATCCAGGCCAGCTAATGCCAAACATAATTGTTCTAATAATAATGAAAAACATGTAAAACAGACTCAAAAGAGCAATTGACACTCCCACATATGACCAGACACGCAGCGGCCAGGTGGAAAAGCTGGTTACTCCATCCAAGGCAAAGTTCCACAGTTTCCAATAGTTCCATTTACTTTCGCCAGCATGACGTGAAGGACGGTCATACTCTACCCCAATGGAGCGGTATCCTGGCCAGGCGAACATACCCTTCATGAACCTATTGCGTTCAGGCATTTGCCTGATGGCTTCTACCACTCTGCGATCCATCAATCGGAAATCGCCTGTATTGGGCGGGATAGGTGTATTCGATAGGCGATTGAACAAACGATAGAACATATTAGCGGAAGCACGCTTGCGCTTGGCATCCTCGTTTCGATTTGTGCGAACTCCATATACCGTATCGTATCCTGATTGCCAGAGCTTGAAGAATTTATGGATAAGTTCGGGAGGGTCCTGCAGATCGACATCGATGGGCACTACCGCATCTCCGGTAGCATGCTCCAGGCCCGCTGTCATGGCAGCTTCCTTGCCGAAGTTACGCGATAGCCTCACATAACGGATGAAGAGATTATTATGTGCAGCATTAAGGATTTCCTTGCGGGTCCCATCCGTCGATCCATCGTCAATGAATAGTATCTCTAGCTCCGCGGTTATGCCGGCGAGTTCGGCTTGAATTACTTCAAGAAACGGGGCAATGGATTCATCTTCGTTATAGACTGGAACAATAAGTGACAATCTGTACCGGGATTCTTCGCCATGGATAACCATAAACCCTCCGTGCTTTGTTTCTAAGCAACATTGCTAATTGACAATACTGCTCTATCCCTTTTAAAACCGCCATGCTAATATAACGGTTATTCTGATCTTTTATGACAGCAAGGGGCTTAGATTGCAACCAAGCCTACATTAACTCTAGCTCAATATTACGCATGGGAATACCGACCAGACCCGTCACTACGAAGCTACTATGGGAATTGATGATAAGGCCATCATGCACCCAATGATGCTGAACGTGATCAGCCTGAGTACCTTCAGCCAATGCTGCGCATAGACTGTATTGCCCCGGCGGGAGGGTTGGCATGCGAAATTCGAACTTGGCGTTAAATTTCTCTCCCTTTTCAATATTCAATGCAGAAGTGCCAATGTAGGTATTGTCTCCAAAAAGCGTTTGCCCGAGGCGGTCCTTGAGATAAAACCCAACGATCGGACTGTTTAAGGGTTTATCTGCAAAACACGTTATCGATAGTTTGACGCTTTCACCTCCCACTATCCAGGTGAGGCTTTTTCCTTGCAGATCTTTTAAGCCTATATCAATGATCTTCGCTTGCCCGGTACCGAAGGAAGCAGCATCCGGATTGAAGGAAAACAACTCAATATCATTACGCAACGGCGAGGCATTGATAAAGTCACGCCGCATATCATGATAATCTTCTTTTTCCACCTCAGCTACTGGAGATTTATCAGTGCTGAATTGAGTTCCCACTTTCTTATCTGCTTGTGAAACTGGCTTCTCAGTTTCCTTTTGTATCGCCTCAAATTGAGCTTCCAGATACTGTTCGGCTACTTCTTTAGGAATACCCTGCTGTCTAATTTCACCATGCTGAAGCCATATTGCATGGCTACAGAGATTGGTGATAGCCGAGCTGTCATGGCTGACAAAAAGAACCGTTCCTTTTTCCATGAAGCTGCGAAGAAAACGCATACACTTCTGTACAAAGAAAGCATCCCCAACCGCCAATGCTTCATCTATTATCAAGATATCGGCATCCACATGAGCAATGACAGCAAAAGCAAGACGCACCGACATACCGCTTGAGTACGTTTTTACCGGCTGATCGATAAATTCGCCGATATCAGCAAATTCCACTATCTTATCAAAACGCTCTGCAACTTCCTCTTTGGAAAGCCCTAGAACTGTCGCATTAAGATAAACATTTTCTCGTCCGGTAAACTCTGGATTAAATCCAGAACCCAACTCCAGCAAAGCGGCAATACGGCCTCGTGTCTCGACTTTGCCATGAGTTGGAGTAAGCGTGCCACAAATGATTTGCAGCAGCGTGGACTTTCCTGAGCCGTTACGTCCTATGATACCGACCGTCTCCCCTTTTTTTATTTCAAAGGAAACATTATTCAGTGCTTTAAATTCACGAAAATAATTCTGAGCATTCCTTCCGAGTAAGCGCTTCACCCTTGGAATAATGAATTGCTTGAGTCGATCATTCGGTCGTTCATACACCTGATAATATTTATCGAGCTTTTCAACCTTTATTACAGTCTCATCAGAGGACATCTGCAAACCCCTTTCTCGTCATCTGGAACCAGGCATAACCCAACCAGGCCACAACCGTAGCTACAAACGTATACTTTCCTAGCCCGCTCCAATTCGGAATATTTCCCCAGATAAGCACTTCCCTTGCTTGCTCTATAATAAAGGTCAGAGGATTCATCATGATCAATGGTTGATAGGGCTCGGGAAGCCTTTCCATAGGAAAGAAAATCGGCGAAAGAAATAGCAGTATCGTCGTAATGATTCCTATAAACTGCCCAATATCACGTAAGAACACTCCCAATGCGGCAAGAATCCATGCCAGGCCCAGCGCCAGAATTGCAAGGGGAATAAAAACAAAGGGAGTCAAGACTATGGTCCAAGGAGGAACCCCAGCGAAAATGAGATGGGCAGCCAGCAAGACTAGCAAACTAATTAATGTGTGGAAAATAGCGCTACCCAAAGCAATCGCAGGCAATATCTCCAAAGGAAATATGACTTTTTTAACGTAATTAATATTTCCAAGAATTAATCCCGGAGCCCGATTCAAGACTTCTGCAAAGAGCCCGTGAACAATTAGCCCCGCAAACAGCACCACAGCGAACTGTGTACTTGTCTCATCTTCGCTGACACCCCATCTGGCATTAAAGACAACCGAAAATACGAAAGTATAAACCAGCAGCATCATAACGGGATTGAGAAAGGACCAAAACATGCCCAGCGCAGAGCCTCTATACCTCCCCGTTACTTCACGCTTGGTCATTTGCATGACTAATTGGCGATGCTGCCATAAACTTTTCAATAAAGAGGTTAACGATACCGGTTGAGCGGCATGCGGATTCATGCAATTTCCTCGGCTTCTCTTGGTGAACGTCTCATACATTCCAAGGGATTCATAAAAGCAGCGTTGCCCTCATCAATGGATTCAAGGCATGCAATGAAGATAAATTCATCTTCCTGCTGCTGCGGCTGCTGCGTGAGCCATTCTCATCAAAAGATGAGTATGATACAGCAATCCTAATTTCTTGAGAATTCTCACCAGACAGTAAAATCAGCTTGTCACTGCCGTTATCCTTTCAGAAGCCTGTTCACGCTGATTCTTGTGCATTTTTGATAATCAATGATGTTTTTCATACCGTCAAAGCAACCGAAATTTACCGAAACCCAGGCCTAACTCATTAAATTTGTGGTATTTTAATGGGATTTCTCAGTTCGACGGTTGGGCTCATGCGCCACTGACAAATAAGTGAGGCAATGTAGTGTTCAAGGTAGGTCTCTGTGTCCCGACGCTGAATGCGGGCCCTCAATGGCGTGAATGGCTTTTGCGCACTTTGCCTGCTGCCAGCATGTATCGTGTGTTGATCATCGACTCTACCTCAGAGGATGAGACGGCCGTGCTGGCAGAACAGGCCGGATGTGAGGTCACGACCATCGCTCGGAGTGATTTCGACCACGGCGGCACAAGAGGCTGGGCCATTGGCCAATTAGATGATTGTGAGATTATTGTATTTCTCACACAGGATGCCATAGTCGCTGACAGTGCCACACTGGATAGGCTCGTTGAGGTCTTCGACGATCCCCTGGTAGGTGCTGCCTTTGGCCGACAGCTCCCTCACGACGATGCCACGCCGATTGCAGCACATGCTCGTTTTTTCAACTATCCCAGCGTTTCCTATCAAGTGAGCTTCAGCGATGTGGAGCGCTTGGGTATCAAGGCTGCATTCCTATCGAACTCCTTTGCCGCCTACCGTCGCGAGGCCCTTATTGCGGCCGGTGGTTTCCCGACGGGTACGATTCTCAGCGAGGATATGATTGCCGGCGCACGCTTGCTGAAAGCCGGCTGGAAATTGCACTACTGTGCCGATGCTCAGGTGTACCATTCTCACAATTACAGCGTGATACAGGAGTGTCGACGTTATTTTGATATCGGCGTGCTGCATCGCCGTGAGTCTTGGCTTTTGGATATGCTTGGGCGTGCCGAAGGGGAAGGAAAGCGCTATGTACTGTCAGAGACAAAGTATCTCTTAAAGCGATCACCTATGAGGCTTCCTGAAGCCCTTATTCGTAATTTCGCCAAATATATCGGCTATCGCTTGGGGAAAAAAGAGGCATCCATTCCTCTTTCCATAAAACGGCATCTTTCGATGCACCACCATTTCTGGAAATAGTTGCGTAGAGTACAAACAGCTATGGCTGAACATTATAGAAGCCGCGAATCAGCGTCATGATCAGGATCTTGATATCCAACCCAAGTGACCAGTTATCAATGTAGTAGAGATCATACTCTACTCTTTTCTGCATATCGCTCAAGTTCTCGGTATTACCACGCCAACCATGTACCTGGGCCCACCCTGTCATACCCGGCTTGACGCGGTGACGCTGCATGTAGGTTTCAATCACTTCTTTGTAGTACTCATTGTGATCCATGGCGTGCGGGCGAGGGCCAACCAGCGACATGCGGCCTTGCAATACGTTGTAGAGCTGCGGCAGCTCATCCAGACTGGTGCGGCGCAAGAATGCGCCTAACCGGGTAATTCTTGGATCGCCTGGCTGTGCCTGCTGAGTCCAGTCCTGTGCTGGCTGGTCCTGCATAGTGCGAAACTTGTAAATTCGGAATCGCTTGCCATCGATACCGTGACGATATTGCTTGAAAAGCACCGGCGAGCCCATGGAAATTCGTATGGCTAGTGCGATGATTAGCATGACAGGTAAAAAAAGTAGAAAAAGTATGGTGCCAAGCACTCGATCCTCGACCGACTTGACTAGGCGCCTGGCTCCATTTAGCGGACTGTAATTCAAATCCAATGAATACAACCCGGCGACTTGGGCCATGCGATGATTTAGCAGGCGTACATCGGAAAGGTCGGGGAAATAACGCACATTCGCGGGTACCGCGACCAGTACATTGGCCAAGTGACGGACGGTATCGCCGTCACTTATTGGATAGCTCAACCAGATTTCATCGAAATCGCGCTGAAAGGCGCTTTGCGCCACCAGCTCATTCACTTCTTTGTAGAACAGTTGGCTATTGTTATCGACCATGCGTCTCGAAATGGCATAGCCGACAGAGGGCATGGCATCGAGGCGCTCACAGAGACGCTCGACATTCTCGGAACGCCCAATGGCCAGGACGCGTTTCAAGTTCTTGCCGCTGGCGCGAAGATGTCGCAGATAGAGATAGAGGATGCTTCTGAGCACTAGCCCGATGAACAAGACGCCAAGAGAAGTGAGGCCCATCCACAGCCGTGAGAACACATCGGCACTTTGGGTCAGTACGAGAAACAGGCTGAGCAGAACGATGGCCGTCAACCAACCGAGCGTATAGACACCCAGCATGGTGAACAGGCTTCTGCCCCGCCAGGGCTGGTACAGGCCCAACAGCTCGCCACACGCCGGCAACAGCAGGCTACCGACAAGAATAAGCAGCGTGTATTCGATGCCATCGGTGTTGTCCAGACCCGGCAACCACCACAACAGCAACGCCGATACCGCCAGTGCAGTGGCGGCATCGAAAGTACGCATGGCGCGTCTCAGCCAATCACTGCTGGTGCTGCGCGGAAGCATATCAGCTCTCGCCCTCCACCGAGCCCGGTGTGGTGATTCGGGCCAGCAACGCCATGATATTGTTCAGGTCGGCGGAGTTGAGTTCGCCTACGGCCGACCTCAGGGCCAACCAGTCGATGGCATAAATGCCAATGGTGTCGACGAAGCGTATCCGCTGGTCGAAGAGATTGGCCCGCGCATCCAGTACATCGACGAGATCGCGCAGCCCGAGCTGTTCGCCGCGTTCGGCGGCATCCAGAAACAGTTGACTCGATTCGATCGCCTGGCGCAGCGCTTCGAGCTGGCGCACGCTGCCATTGAGCGAGCGCAGCCGCTGGCGAACCTCTTGGGCGGCAAGGTTGAGTTCGTTGGTGACCGACTCGCGAGCGGCACTGGTGCGCAGCTCGCCCTGTCGCACGCTGGCCGTGGTGTAGCCGCCCCGGTAGAGCGGCACGCTCACCTCGACACTGGCCCGGTAGTCTTCACTTGTCCTTAAATCATCATCGCTGTCGCGATCAGAGTAGCTCAGGTTGAGATTGACCTCGGGGAAGTGGCCGCCACGACGAATACGCGTGTCGAACTCGTTGGTGCGCTGCTCCTCACGGGCCAGCAATACCTGGAGGTTGGCAGGGGTGCGCTCGATCCAGGCGTCCACTGAACCCCAGTCACTCTCGACCTTGGCGGCCTCAAGGCTGCCAAGCTGGAGCCCACTGAAATCGGGGCGCATACCGGTGAGACGCTCCAGCAAGCTGAGAGCATTATCGAACTCATTTTCAGCCTGCACCGTATCGCTGATCGACTGGTCGAGTCGCGATTGTGCCTCGAGCAGGTTGATCCTGTCGCCGACGCCGAGATCAAATGCCCTCTGCGCCTGGCGAGTCTGCAATTCAAGCGATTCGCGCTGGGCTTCCAGCAGGCCCAGGCGGCGCGAGGCAAGATAAGCGTTGATATAGGCTTCGCTCACTTCCAATGCCAGATCGCGCTCGACCAGCGCCAGTTGCAGCTGCGCCACGCTCACCTGTGCCCTGGCGAGATCGAGCCCGCGCCAGCGCTCCAAACTGAACAGCGGCTGCTGGAGCTGGAGCTGCCAGTAGCGCTCATCTATCTCGCCGGGGCGCTGCGCCGGCTGATCCAGACCGAACCCATCGGGATCGGTCTGGATGTTGGTGGAGTCCTGATAGAGATAGGATGCATTGGCGCTTACCTGGGGAAGCAGTTGCGAGCGAGCCAGGGGAATCTCTTCATTGACCGCTTCGAGCTCGTATCGCTGGCGAGCCAGTGCACTGTCGTGCTCGAGTGCACGCTGGAAAAGCCCCGGCAAGGAGGGTAATTCGCGCAGCGTGGGCTGGGCACTATCGAGGGCCGCCAATTCCGCCATGGCACTATCGCCGGCAGGCACGTCGCCCTGCTGGGCTACAGCCGGCATGATCAAAAGCCAGCCGGCAACCAGTATGACACCCGCCGTGACGATACGACTTGGAAAGTGCACCGGAATCAGGGGTGTCATCAATCCTCCCTAATGGCGCGAGCCAGCATGTCGGTGACGGGTTTGGCGATGTAGCTGGCAAAGGTGCGCTCCCCGGTGCGAATCATCACCTCGGCAGGCATGCCGGAGAGCAGCTGCATCTGCTCGGTCATGTCCTCCTGACCCGCGTCGGTGACTCGCACTCGCGCCTTGTAGTAGCGGCTTCCCGTCGCTTCGTCCTCGAAGCTGTCGGCACTGACATAGACCACTTCACCGTCGATGATGTTGGTCAAGCGCTGGTTGAAGGCGGAAAAGCGAATTTCAGCGTGCTGTCCCCGGAAGATATTGTCGATGTCACGGTTGGGGATCCGCGCTTCGACGATGAAACCGTCGCCTGACGGCACGACATCCATGATCGTATCACCGGGCCGCACCACGGCACCGATGGTGTGCACCTGGCGCCCGACCACGGTACCGGAGACCGGTGCCATGATGGTGGTACGGTTGACCTGGTCATCGAGCGAGGTGATGCGCTCCTCGGCTTCGGCGATCTGTGCCTGGGCATCACGCAGTTGCTCACCAACCTCCTTCTGGAACTCCTGCTGGCGGATTTCCTTCTGCATCTGGTTCTCGCTGATCTGCGAGCGCAGACGCGCGACATCGGAGCGGTGCTGGGCATTCTCGCCTTCGTACTGCAGCACCTGCCGCTCGAGCTCCCGCATCCGCTGGTTATCACCAAGCCCTTCACGGAACAGCGAACGGAAATCTTCGGCTTCTCCTCGCAGCGATTCGATACGCCGCGAATTGACCTGCACCCGGGCCTGGAGACCCTCGATCTGTTCGCGCATCTGGTTGCTCTGCTCATCGAGCGACTCGAGTGTGGAGATCAGCGACTGGCGGCGCGCGGTAAACAGGCTCTGCTGGACACCGAGCACCTGCTGCACGCGCGGATTGTCGGCATCGAGCAGTTCATCGGGAACTACCATGGCTTGATCGCCGCGCTGCTCGGCCAACAGGCGGATCTCCATGGCGCGGTTGATCAGGTATTGCGAGCGGGCGATCTCGAGCTGGGAGCGTGCCTGGGTATCGCTCAGCACCAGCAGCGGCTGGCCGGCCTCGACATAGTCACCGTCGTTGACCAGCAATTCGCTGACGATACCCCCTTCGAGGTGCTGAATGGTGCGCTTGAAGGACTCCATCGATACCGAACCGGGCGCGACCACCGCCACGGCAAGAGAAGCGGTGGCGGCCCAAGTGCCGAAGCCACCGAAGGCCAGCAGCAGGATCATCATCCCCAGCCGGCGATATCCCTTGTCGCTGGTCGGCAGCTTTTCGCTGTATTCACCTTCGATGGCACTGGGCTGGGGGGTGACGTCGATCTCCTCGCGTGCCGTCACATCACGGCCCGCCGGGCGATCCAGGGGGTGCTTCTCGTCTGCCACTAGCTTTGCTCCTCAGGGCTATCGGGCCCTGCTTGCCCTGCGTCCGGCCTACCGCCACGGATGGCCGCCAGACGGGTATTCGTCTGTTGTGCCAGTTGCCCACGTGGCGCCGGCTTTTTGGCAAACTGTGCCAGTACCTGATCGCGTGGGCCAAACATGCTGACCTGCCCTTCCTTCATCACCAGCAACTTGTCCATGCTCTTCAGTACGCTGGTGCGGTGGCTGATGATGAACAGCGTCGCCCCCTCCTGCTTGAGCTGGGCAATGGTATTGGCAAGCGCGCGCTCGCCGGCATCGTCCAGGTTGGAGTTGGGCTCGTCCAGCACCACCAGCACGGGATTGCCGTACAGCGCACGGGCCAGGCCGACGCGCTGGCGCTGGCCGCCCGACAGCGCACCGCTGCTGGCGGAGATATAGGTGTCATATCCGTTGGGAAGTTCCAGAATCATTTCGTGCACACCGGCTTTTTGTGCTGCAGCCACGACCTTCTGGGGGTTCACTTCGCCAAAACGGGCAATGTTTTCACTGATGGTGCCATCGAACAGCTCGATATCCTGGGGCAGGTAACCGATATAGGGACCAAGCTCATCGCGATTCCACTGGGTGATATCGGCGCCATCCAGGCGTACCTTGCCGACCTGAGAGGGCCAGATGCCCAGCAGTACCCGGGCAAGGGTCGATTTGCCCGCCGCACTCGGGCCGATGATGCCGATGTGCTCGCCCCTGGGCACAGTGAAATTGATGCCGCGAAGGGTCGCCATGCGCACCCCGGGCGGGGCGGCAGCGACACTCTCGATGTTGATATCACCCTTCGGGGCGGGCAACGACATACGCCGCTGTTCGTCGGGAATCTGGGTCAGAAGATCATTGAGACGCCCATAGGCACTACGGGCACTGACGAAGCCTTTCCAGCTTCCGATCATCTGGTCGATGGGCGCAAGCGCTCGCCCCATGATGATCGAACCGGCGATCATCATGCCGGGTGACATGTCGCCACGCAGTACCAGCAGGGCACCCAGGCCGAGAATCAGCGACTGGAACAGCATGCGCAGGGTCTTGGAGGTGTTGGTCAGCGCCCCGGCCCGATCGCTTGCCTGGGACTGCTTGGCCAGAAATTCATGATGCTTGTTGGCCCAACGCCCCATGATGCCAGGCAGCATGCCCATGGCATGCAGCACTTCGGCGTTGCGCAGATTGGAGTTGGCCAGTTCCTGCGCCTTGATGTTCTCGCTGCTGGCTTCGGCAAGCAGGGTCTTGGTGGCTTTCTCGTTGGCAACGGCAAGGCCCAGCAGAATGAGGCCTGCGACGGTTGCAAAAATCCCCAGCCAGGGATGGAACAGGAACAGCACGCCAAGATAGATCGGCACCCAGGGAGCGTCGAAAAACGCAAACAGGCCATTGCCGGTGAGGAACTGGCGCAGGCTGGTCAAGTCGTTGAGGGGCTGAGCCGTTTGTCGCCCCTGACTGACCACGCTACGGCGAAACATGGCGCTATACAGGCGGGCATTGATGTTGGTATCCAGGCGATTACCCACCCTCACCAGGATACGAGACCTGACCAGCTCCAGGCCGCCCATTATCATGAAAAGGAAGACGACAACAATAGTCAGCATGATGAGCGTGTCGACACTCTGAGTCGACAGTACCCGATCGTAGACCTGCAGCATGTACATCGGCGGAACAAGCATCAGCAAGTTCACGAACATGCTGAAGAAGCCGACTGAAATGAATGAACTCTTGCAGGTCTTGAGCGCGCGCTGAAGATCCGTGGCGTCTTCTTGCTTTGCCATGTGGCGAACACCGTTATTGGAAAGGAGTGGCTGACGCAGAAAAATAATCGCGGCAGCATAGCAGAATCGCCCCTACCACAGGTAGAGGCGATCAAAGAGCTAGGGCTTCTAGCTGACAGGCTTAACGTCGCCCTTAACGATACACCGGCAACCGCGCGCAGACCTCTTCGACCTTGGCCTTGACCGCCGCTTCCGCCGCGCTCGAGTCGCCGTTGGCCATGGCGTCGAGAATGTCGCAGATCCAGCCGGCCAGGTCGCGACACTCGCTCTCGCCAAAGCCTCGCGTGGTGACCGCCGGGGTACCGATGCGCAGGCCGGAGGTGACGAAGGGGCTCTGCGGGTCGCCCGGCACCGCGTTCTTGTTGACGGTGATATGCGCGCGCCCAAGGGCGGCGTCCGCATCCTTGCCGGTCAGCCCCTGCTTGATCAGTGAGAGCAGGAACAGGTGGTCCTCGGTGCCGCCGGAGACCACGTCATAGCCGCGCTCGATGAACACCCCGGCCATCGCCTGGGCATTCTTGATCACCTGCTGCTGATAGGTCTTGAACTCGGGCTCCATGGCCTCCTTGAAGCACACCGCCTTGGCGGCGATGACATGCATCAGCGGGCCACCCTGGCCACCGGGGAATACGGCGGACTGCAGCTTCTTCTCGATCTCGGCGTCGTTCTCGGCGGAGAGGATCAGGCCGCCGCGCGGGCCACGCAGGGTCTTGTGAGTCGTGGTGGTGACCACATGGGCGTGGGGCAGCGGGCTCGGGTAGGCATCGGCGGCGACCAGGCCGGCGATGTGGGCCATATCGACCAGCAAGTAGGCACCCACCTCGTCGGCGATTTCACGGAACCTGGCCCAGTCGATGATCTGGGAGTAGGCCGAGAAGCCGGCGATGATCATCTTCGGCTGGTGTTCGCGGGCAAGCCTGGCCACTTCGTCATAGTCGATCAGGCCACCCTCGCCCAGCCCGTACTGGACGGCCGTGTACTGCTTGCCGGAGAAGTTCGGCTTGGCACCGTGGGTCAGGTGGCCGCCGGCATCGAGGCTCATGCCGAGCACCACGTCACCGGGCTTGACCAGCGCCTGGAATACCGCGCCGTTGGCCTGGGAACCGGAGTGCGGCTGAACGTTGGCGTAGGTGGCGCCGAACAGCTGCTTGGCGTAGTCGATGGCCAGCTGCTCGACGACATCGACGTGCTCGCAACCACCGTAGTAGCGCTTGCCGGGATAGCCTTCCGCGTACTTGTTGGTCAGCTGCGTGCCCTGCGCTTCCATCACCCGTGGGCTCGCGTAGTTCTCGGAGGCGATCAGTTCGATGTGCGCTTCCTGACGGGCGACTTCCTTGTGCATCGCATCGAACAGGGCATCATCGAATCCGGCAATCTGCATGTCACGGCTGAACATCGTCGAGGGTCCTCGGAATGGCGGGAAAGTTGGCGCCATGATACCCCAGCGGCGTCCCCCTTTCATATGAAAGGGGGTCATGGCGAGGCGCATAATTTCTCATCTCGGGTTTAGTGATACTGAATCGAAAAGCCAAGATTCATATCAGCACCCAAAGTGTTTGCAGAATAGTTGAAGCACTTTCTTAAAAGCGGCAGGAGTAAGCGCGCCGAAATGGCCTACTACCAGTGAGTCATTCAAGGTGAAAACCTTCTCATACCGAACCCAACTACGCTTGGGCAAGGTACCTGCAGCAAAACTGGACTCCTCCAGGATAAGTGCATCTGCATGCTGCGGGCTGGAAGTAATCGCGAGACACACCATGTCCCCATAACGATCAGCGGGACGAAGCACTAAAACGGGACGCCTTTTCCTGCTCTGCAGATCCGAAAATGGAAATGGGATGAGAACCACATCACCTGACTGGCACGTCATTCCACACCTCGTCATCATGATTATCCCATTCATGCTGCAGGCTCTTCTCTTGAGCCAGCATCAAGTTACCCAACTCTTCACCTTCAGCCTTGTGCTTTAGAAAATGCGCGAAATCCAGCACTTCGCGTTGAAGAGACTCGGGCAATTGACTGATTTCCATTGCAATTTGCTCAGCGGACAGCATCACTTGATCCTCTCAAACATGACTCTTGGCCCCCTCAGTATAAGCGGCGCTTCATGGTCCGGCTGGAGCCTATCAAGGCTCCATGGCATCACTCTCTCACGCCTCGCCCAACAGCCCCAGGCTCTGCATCGGCGTCTGGCGGCGCACGCTACGCGACAGCACATGACCGATCACGCCGATGGCGAGCGCCCCGCCCAGCGGCAGCGTGAGCCACAAGCCCCAGTGGATGCGCGGCGCAAGGTCGAGCCAGCCGATATAGATGCCCGCGGCGGCAAGCTCGGCCAGCAGCGCGCCCATCAGGCCACTGGTGAAGCCGAGCAGCGCGAATTCCGCCCCCTGCACCCGCGAGATCAACCGGTCGCCGGCGCCGAATACTCGCAGCAGCCCGCTCTCGTGGGCGCGCATCGGCCGGCTGGCGGTGAGTGCGGCATACAGCACGCTCACCCCGGCCAGCAGCACGAAGCCGAGCACGAACTCCACGGCACGGGTCACCTGGGTGAGCAGTTCGCGTACCTGGCCGAGGATCGCCTCGATATTGATCAGCGACACGCCGGGGAACTCCGTGACCAGCTGGCGGGTGACATCACCGCGGTCGCGGTCGAGATGGAAGGCGGTGATGTAGCTGTGGCCAAAATGCTCGAGCACATCGGGCGGAAAGACCACGAAGAAGTTGGGCCGGAAGCTGTCCCAGTCGAGACCGCGCAGGCTGGCAAGCTCACCGACGATCTCCTCGCCTCCGATGGTGAAGGTCATGGTATCGCCAAGCGAGAGCCCCAGCCGTTCGGCCAGGCCATCCTCCACCGAGATCGGCACCCGGCCCTGCTCGAACTCCGGCAGTGCATCGAACCACTCCCCGGCGACCAGCCGGTTGCCTTCGGGCAGCTCGGCCTGCCAGGTCAGGTTGAGCTCGCGGCGCAGCGAACCATCACCACGGGCATCGGCCGGTACCGCCTCGCGGGGCGACTGGTCGTTGATCGCGGTGATCCGGCCACGCACCATCGGGTAGAGGGTGGTGAGCTCGTCGGCGGCGCCATCGAGGGTATCGACAAAGGCGTCGCGCTCCGCGGGCTGGATGTTGATGGCGAAGTAGTTCGGCGTATCCTCGGGCAGCTGCGCCTGCCAGGTGGTCAGCAGATCGCCGCGCACCAGGGCGATCATCGCCATGGCGGCGAAGGTCACCGAGAAGGCCAGTAGCTGGCCGAGGCTGGCACGCCGGCGCCGCGCCAGCTGACGTGCCCCTAGCCGCACGGCCTGGGTCAGTGTCTGCCCCGCCCGCTCCCCTCTTGCCACGGGAATGCGCGAGGCGAGTCGCAGCACCAGCGACAGCAGCAGCCAGCCCAGCCCCCACAGCACCACCAGCATGACCAGCCCGCCGACAAGCAGGCCGAAAGCCAGGCCGGGGTCACCTGAGTAGAGCCACAGCAACCCACCGAAGACCAGGCTTGCCACCCCCACCACCAGCCAGGCGGAGGCCGGCAGCGGATCGAGTTCACGGCGCAGCACCTTGAGCGCGCTGACCCGCTTGAGGCGCAGCAGCGTGGGGCCGGCGAAACCGACCAGCACCGCCAGCGCAGTCAGCACACCCAGCAGCAGCGGCAGCGGCCCGGGAGGCGGCAGCTCCATCGGCAGGAAGGCGGTGAGCAGCCACAACAACCCCGCCTGACCGGCCAGGCCCAGCAGCGCCCCAAGCAGCGATGCCGCCAGCGCCAGCCACAGCAGCTGCAGCGCGAACAGCCGGGTCAGCTGACGCTGGGTCGCGCCGAAACAGCGCAGCAGCGCGGCGGTATCCAGGTGGCGGTCGACATAGCGCCGAGTCGCCATGGCCACCGCCACCCCGGCCAGCAGCACCGCGGCAAGCCCCGCCAGGCTCAGGTACTGCTCGGCACGCGACAGGGCGTTGCCGAGCTGGGGACGGTCGCGGCGCACATCGCGTACCTCGACACCTTCGGCTGCAAGCTGACGAACGCGCGGTAGCGCCGCATCGACGGCCTCGGGCGAGCCCCGCGCCAGCAGCCCGAACTCGATACGCGAGCCGGGCTGCACCAGGCCGGTCGCCTCGACATCGGCCCGGTGCATCATCAGGCGCGGATTGAAGTTGGCGAAACCGCCCTGCTGATCGGGTTCGCGCTCGACCAGTCCGGCGAACTCGAGCGTGCTCTGCCCCACCTGCACCGCCGTGCCCAGCTCGATCTCCAAAAGCTGCGCCAGGCGCGGCGCCAGCCACACCTCGCCGGGGGCCGGGCCATGGTTCACCTGCTCGACGCCCTCGCCGCGCTCGACCAGGACCTGGCCGTAGAGCGGATAGTGTTCGTCGACCACCTTGAGACTCGCCGGCTGGAACGCCTCTTCATGGCTGACCATCGAGACCATGCCGATCTGCTCGCTGATCGTGAGCCCGGCATCGCGCAATGCCTGGTGCAGCGCGGGGTCGAAGGGGCGCGCCTGCTCGAGCGCCAGGTCGCCGCCCAGCAGCTGTCCGGCCTGGCGCTCCAGGCCACGCTCGAGGCGGTCGAGGAAGAAGCCGATCATGGTCGAAGCCGCTACCGCCAGGACCAGTGCCACGAACAGCGCACGCACGTCGGCGGCACGCAGGTCGCGCTTCAAGCCGCGCAGCGACAGGCCAAGCGTTGCCATGCGCGACGTGGAGGGCGTGGCCGCTGCGGGCCGGGCGCTTACCGCCTCGTTCATGCCTCCACCTCATCGGCCGTCATCTCTTCGAGTCGCCCCGCATCCAGCCGCAGACAGCGGTCGCAGCGGCGTGCCAGGACATGGTCATGGGTCACCAGCACCAGGGTGGTGCCGGCCTCGCGGTTGAGCTCGAAGAGCAGCTCGATGATCTTGCCGCCGGTGGCACGGTCGAGGTTGCCGGTAGGCTCGTCGGCGAACACCAGCTCGGGATGGGTGACGAAGGCGCGCGCCAAGGCGACCCGCTGCTGCTCGCCACCCGAGAGCTGCTTGGGCAGGTGATCGAGCCGCTCGCCAAGGCCGACCCGGGCGAGCCAGTCGCGGCCGCGCTTGTCGCTATCCGCCACCGGCGCCAACTCGAGCGGCAACAGCACGTTCTCGAGCGCGGTCAGAGTCGGCAGCAGCTGGAAGTTCTGGAACACGAAGCCCACCCGTCCGGCGCGTAGCTGCGCCCGGCCATCCTCGTCGAGGGCGGAGAGCGATTGGCCGAAAAGCTCGAGCTCGCCATCGCTGGGCTGATCGAGGCCGGCAAGCAGCCCAAGCAGGGTCGACTTGCCCGCACCACTGTGGCCGAGGATCGCCAGCGTCTCGCCGGGGAACACTTTCATCTCCAGATCACTCAGAATGGTCAGCGGCTTCTCACCGCTGGTGACCCGCTTGCCCAAAGCGCGGGCATGTAGAATGAGAGGCGCATCCGTTCGAATGGAGTCTGACATGACAAAAGGTTTCCCTATGTTGCTGCGCGTTGCTGAAAGAAAGTCCGAGCCCCGGATCCGACCCGTCGGAGCGTGGCTGCTGAGTTTGCTCACCCTGCTATGGCTTGGCCTCATGGCCCCGGCCCAGGCCGACGACGAGACGCCGACGCTGATGGTCTTCGGCGACAGCCTGAGCGCCGCCTACGGCATCGAACAGGAGGAGGGCTGGGTCAGCCTGCTCGCCGAACGCCTTGGCGACCGGGCGCGGGTGATCAACGCCAGTATCAGCGGCGAAACCACCGCCGGCGGCGCGGCGCGCCTGCCCGATCTGTTACGACAGCATGATCCGCAGTTGGTGCTACTCGAACTCGGCGGCAACGATGGACTGCGCGGACTGCCCCCGGCACAGATGCGCAACAACCTGACCCGCATGATCGAGGAAAGCCAGCAGGCGGGTGCCGAGGTATTGCTGCTCGGCATCGACATTCCCCCCAACTATGGCCAGGCCTATCGCGACGCCTTCACCGCCGTCTATTACGACCTGGCTGACGAGTATGCGCTGCCGCTGGTACCCTTCCTGCTCGAGAATGTCGCACTGGAAGCTGCCCTGATGCAACGCGACGGCATTCACCCCACCGCCAGCGCCCAGCCGCTAATCCTCGACAACGTCTGGCCGGAACTTGACGCCATGCTCGAAGAGCCTGCTCGTCAGGAGTAGCGAGTGCTGGCCCCGTCGCCAAGGGCTCAGCCGCTGGCGCTTTCCGCCACCGGTACGGGGGTCTTCTGGCACTGCTGCAGCCCGAGCCCGGCGAGGATCAGCATAAGCCCCGCCAGCGTCGAAGTCATGATCGGCTCGCCGACGATCGAATAGAGCAGCAGCAGCGAGACCGGCGGCGACAGGAAGATCAGGTTGGCGACCCGGGCGGTGCGCGAGATGCGCTGCACGGCGAGCTGCCACAGCACGAAGGCGATGCCCATCTCGAACAGCCCGACATAGACGCCGGCGCCGAAGCCTGTCCAGCCAGGCCACTGCCAACCTGGGCCCAATGCCAGCAGCAGTGTGAGCACCGGCAACCCCACGCTGAAGTTCTGCCACTGAGCGATCAACGGCGGGCGTGAATCGCGGGCGTTGAACAGCCAGTAGAGCGCCCAGATCAGCGTCGAGCAGAGCGCCATGCCGACACCCAGCGGGTCGGCGAAGGCGACATCCAGCACCGCGCCACGCGTGGCGATGATCCACACCCCGCCATAGGCGATCAGCCCGGCGGCGATATCGACACGCGTCAGGCGCTGGCCGAGAATCGGCACGGCGAGCAGCGCCATGGCCAGCGCCCAGGTGTAATTGAGCGCCATTGCCTCCTGTCCCGGGAGGCGGTCGTAGGCAGCGAACAGCACCAGATAGTAGGCCACCGGATTCATCAACCCCGCCCAGGCCGCCGTACGCCAGCCATGGCGCAACGCCTGGCGCATCTCCCCCCGGCGCAGCACCAGCACCCCCATCAGACCCCAGGAGACCAGCACCGCCAGCCACATCAGCTCAAGCGGCGACATGTGCGAGAGGGCCACCTTGAACGCCGTGGCCACCGTGGACCACAACGCCACGGCACCAAGGCCGCAGAGCATGGCCTGGCGCTCCTGGCTCATCGATCGATATGACCCAGGTCGCGCTCGGGGTCGAGCTGGTCGCGGACACGCTGCTTCAAGGTCTTGATATCCGGGAAGCCGCCATCGCGCTTGCGCTCCCAGAGCGTCTGGTCATCAATGAGTATTTCGAAGTGGCCGCCATGACTGGGCGCCAGCGCCACCTCTTCGAGCTGTTCGCCGAACGTCGAGAGCAGCTCCTGTGCATACCAGCCGGCGCGCAGAAGCCACTGGCATTGCGTGCAATAATGGATGCGAATTCGCGCCATCTCTGAGCTCCTGAAAGCGGTCCTGCCATGATAGCAGGAGTTGCCACCGTCAAGAGCGCAGTGCCGGCGCTATATAGGCGATCAGGAGCCGCCAGATGCCCGACAGCAACATCAGCCAGACCCGCCTCTATGAGTGGTTGACCGGCGATGACGACAGCCGCATGTGCAGGGATATTCCCGACGAGGCGTGCACGGCTCAGCCGCGCAACTTCTTTCGCCACCTGCTGGCCGCCCTGGGCAACAAGCTCGCCGATGAGCTCTCCAGCGCCCGGCTGGTACTGCCCTGGTTGATGGGCGTCATCGGCGCACCGCTGTGGATGGTCGGGTTGCTGGTGCCGATACGCGAATCCGGTGCCCTGCTGCCTCAACTCTTCGTGGCCGGCTTCATTCGCCTGAAACCCCGGCGCAAGTGGGTCTGGGTCGCTGGCGGCGTACTGCAAGCCATTGCGGCGGCCTGCCTGGCGATGCTTGCCCTGTTCGGCAGCGGCGGCGTGGGCGGCGCGCTGGTACTGCTGGTACTGACGGCTCTCTCACTGGCGCGGGGTCTTTCGTCTATCGCCTCCAAGGATGTGCTGGGCAAGACCATCGCCAAGCAGCGGCGCGGCAACCTGATGGGTTGGAGCGGCAGCATGGCGGGTGCGGTCACGCTGCTGGCCGGTGCCATCATGATGCTGTTCGAGGATCGCCCCGGCGAGCTGGCCCTGGCTATCCTGCTCGCGGTCGCGGCGCTGGGCTGGGCGGTCAATGCGCTGTGTGCGGCACGCATCGAGGAGGCGCCCGGCGCCGTCGAGGGGGGCGAGAACGCCTGGAGCAGTATCAAGCTCGGTCTGCGCCTGATGCGTGACGACCGCGACTTCCTGCACTTCAACCTGTCGCGTGCGCTGCTGCTCTCCAGTGCGCTGGCGCTGCCCTATATCGCTCTGCTTGGACAGCAGGAGAGCGGCACTGAGCTTGGCGGCCTGGGCATCTTGATCGTGGTCTCGGGCCTTGCGGGCCTGGTGGCAAGTCCGGTATGGGGCAAGCGTGCCGACCGCTCTAGCCGTGGCGTGATGCGCGATGCGGGGATCGGCGCCGGCATCTGCTGCGTGCTGGCAGCGAGCTTCGCCTGGCTTCCAGCAGCCTGGAGTCAATCGGTATGGCCCTATGCACTGGTCTATGCGCTGCTGGTCATTGCCCATGCGGGGGTTCGTCTGGGCCGCAAGACCTACCTGGTCGACATGGCCGGTCATGACCGGCGCGCGCTCTATGTCGCCCTCTCCAATACCTTGACCGGTGCGCTCATGCTGTTGATGGGCGGCGTCATCGGTCTGCTTGCGCAGTGGTTTGGCACCACGACACTGCTGCTCGTGCTCGCCGCGGCGGCCTTCTTGGCCGCAACGAGCGCCCAGTGCATGCCGGAAGTGGAGCAGTAGAAAAGCCCCCCATGATCAGCCCAGCCCTGCTGGAACGTATCGTCGATGCCTTCATCACCCCGTTTTACGATGACGCCGACAAACTCACTGCGGACTAGCCTCTAACGCATCGACAATTAATTTCCCCACTCCTCTTGTCATCGTCTGCAACTGACGCTATATAGGCCCACAGGACTCCCTTAGGGGTCCAAGCGCCCCGGTCAGCACACACTTTGTCGATATTCATCAGCGCTGCTGGGTGTTTTTGTCTATCAGGTTTGTGGGAGGCTTCGCATGAGCCGAGATCATCTTGTCAACGACCTCGCCGACGATCAGGACGCCTTTGATGCCGTCAATGACGATGACTATGGGCGCACGCGTCCCAGCAGCCGGGCCGACACCTTGCGCGCACGCCGTCAAGTCGAAAGCCTGCTCGAGGAGCGCCGGCTGAGGCGCGCCATCGAGGACGACTGGTTGCTCGAAGACGAAGAAGAGTGATCGATGGGCGCCTCGGCGCCCATCGTCGTTACGGGCCTTGGCTGGCCTTTCCGGCGATCGGCCACTATCATCGTGGCCACTGAACTCCCCAACCCAAGTGGATTTCCATGGCGCAATACGTCTACACCATGAACCGGGTGGGCAAGGTCGTGCCCCCCAAGCGCGAGATCCTCAAAGATATCTCGCTCTCCTTCTTCCCTGGCGCCAAGATCGGCGTGCTTGGCCTCAACGGCTCGGGCAAGTCGACTCTGCTGCGCATCATGGCCGGCGTCGATACCGACCACAACGGCGAAGCGCGCCCCATGCCTGGGCTCAACATCGGCTACCTTCCCCAGGAGCCGGAGCTCGACGACGAAAAGAGCGTGCGCGAGACCGTCGAGGAGGCGCTGGGCGAGATCAAGGCCGCTCAGGAGAAGCTCGATGCCGTCTATGCCGCCTATGCCGAGCCGGATGCCGATTTCGACGCCCTGGCAAGCGAGCAGGCGCGCCTCGAAAACTTGATCGAAGCCGCCGATGCCCACAACCTCGAGCGTAAACTCGATGTCGCCGCCGAGGCGTTGCGCCTGCCCCCCTGGGAGGCCAAGGTCGGCCATCTCTCCGGGGGCGAACGGCGCCGCGTGGCGCTGTGCCGCCTGCTGCTCTCCAACCCGGACATGCTGCTGCTCGACGAGCCCACCAACCACCTCGACGCCGAGTCGGTGGCCTGGCTGGAGCGCTTCCTGCATGACTACGCCGGTACCGTGGTGGCAATCACCCACGACCGCTACTTCCTCGACAACGTGGCCGGCTGGATTCTCGAGCTCGACCGTGGCCACGGCATCCCCTTCGAAGGCAACTACTCGCAGTGGCTTGAGTCGAAAGAAAAGCGCCTCGAGCAGGAAGCCAAGCAGGAGGCCTCGCGCCAGAAGGCGATCAAGCAGGAGCTCGAGTGGGTACGCAGCAATGCCAAGGGTCGCCAGGCCAAGAGCAAGGCGCGCCTCAATCGCTTCGAGGAGATGCAGTCCGGCGATTTCCAGAAGCGCAACGAGACCAACGAGATCTACATTCCGCCCGGTCCACGCCTGGGCGACAAGGTCATCGAGTTCCACGGCGTGACCAAGCGCTTCGACGACAAGCTGCTCTACGAGGAGCTCTCCTTCACCGTACCGCCGGGCGCCATCGTGGGTATCGTCGGTGGCAACGGGGCGGGCAAGTCGACGCTGTTCAAGCTGATCAAGGGCATCGAGTCGCCCGATGCCGGCGAAGTGGTGCTCGGCGAGACGGTGGATATCGCCTATGTCGAGCAGCTGCGCGACGCCCTTGATGACAAGCAGACGGTGTGGCAGGCGGTCTCCGATGGCCAGGACATCCTCAACATCAATGGCTACGAGGTCTCGTCGCGGGCCTACGTAGGGCGCTTCAACTTCAAGGGCAACGACCAGCAGAAGTTCTTGAAGGACCTCTCCGGGGGCGAGCGCGGCCGCCTGCAACTGGCCCAGACGCTCAAGCAAGGCGCCAACGTGCTGCTGCTCGACGAACCCTCGAACGACTTGGACATCGAGACCCTGCGCGCCCTGGAGGAAGCCCTGTTGGCCTTCCCCGGCTGCGCGATGATCATCTCTCACGACCGCTGGTTCCTCGATCGCGTCGCCACCCATATTCTCGCCTTCGAGGGAGATTCACAGGTGGTCTTCTTCGAGGGCAACTACCAGGAGTATGAAGAGGACCATCGCAAGCGCGTCGGCAACGACACGCCCAAGCGATTGAAGTACAAGCGCATCGACGCCTGACCCATTTCAAGCCGCAGATGAACCGCACCCCGAAAGTTGGACACCCAAGCCAACCCTCGGGGTGTTGTATGAGCGCCACCCGAGCCGGTTCGACACAGTGGAGTGGCCGCGCATAGGCGAAACTAAAAGGCCTGAGCCACCGTGCAGTACGGGATCCAGGCCTTGCGCGCCGTTTGAATGAACCGTCCCATTATTGAAGGTCAGTTCGCCTTACGGGGGCGTTGCCGTTTCTGCCAAGCGTGTGTTCTATTCGCGCCTGAATCCAGTCGCAGAACAGCAGAATGCGTGGCTCGTCGACACGGTGCGGGGCGCACACCAGATAATAGGCCTGGGGTGCTGGAACTTCCGCCTCGAACAGCCTCACCAGATTGCCGCGAGCGAAATCCTGGGCACAGACGATACGGTCGCCAAGGGCCACGCCGAACCCCGCCGCCGCTGACTCCAGCGTGAGATGCGCCCCCAGCAAATGCGTACCGCGCCCCAGGTTGTTGACACTGGCTCCCACTGTGGCCAGCCAGCGTTTCCAGTTTCCGCCTGCATCCTCATGCAGCAGCCAGCCACCTCGCAGCTCGTTCACTTGATGCGGTTGGTCGCTGGCTTCGAAGAAGCGCGGGTGACAGACCGGCGTCATGTCGAAATTCGCCAGGAGTTGCACTTGCCGGCGTTCCCACTCGCCGTTGCCATAGACCACCGCCACGTCATAGTCGCCGGTGGCCACTTCCTCGTCGTCAAGATTGCGTGGCACTACTGTCAGATCGATATCCGGAAAGGCGGCACGGAAGGTGCGTAACTGGTAGGCCAGCCACTTGGTGGCCAGGGTCGGTGGGCAGGAGACATGCAACCGTCCTTCAACCGAGGGCAAGCCTAGCTTGAGGGTGCTTTCGGAAAGCAGGCGTAACGCCTCGCGGACCTGACGCGAATAGACCAGTCCGGTCTGGTTGAGGCGTAGCTGCCGACGGTCGCGATGAAACAGGGAAATACCCAGCGCCGCTTCAAGCGTCTTTATCTGATGACTGACAGCCCCATGCGTGACATGCAGCTCGTCTGCCGCCAGCGTGACGCTGTGCAGCCGCGCCACGGCCTCGAAGGCGCGCAGGGCATTGAGTGGTGGCAAGGGGCGGCGCATCGCAATTTTTCTCACATGCTTGGCTAAAAAATATGAATTTTATTATCAACAGGATTTTGCCAACCTGAAAGCCTAATTCATCGAGACTGGCTTGGCGCCACCAGTCAAGGGCGAAGGCCTGGGTGCTGGCGACCCACTGTCCCGCTACCTTTCCGAGGATTTTGTGATGACCCCTTCCCACCCATCGGCTCTCAGCCGCCCGCGCAATCCCGATCGGTTGGCCCGTGAGAAAGGCCGTGACTTCACCCACGTTCCGGTGATCGATCTGTCCCCCGCGCTCGGCCCCGAAGCCACCCCCGAGTCGCGCCAGTCGGTCGCCGCCGAGATCGGCACGGCATGTGAACAGGCAGGTTTTTTCTATATCGCCAACCATGGCATATCCGGTGAAAGGATCGACGGCGCCTGGGCCGCTGCGCAGCGCTTTTTCGCTCTGCCGCTGACGCAGAAGCAGGAAATTCACATCAGCAAACTGCCCAATCACCGGGGGTATCTGGGCATCGGCGAAGAGACCCTCGACCCTTATGCCGCCGACAGCAAGGAGGTGTTCAAGATCGGCCTCGAGCTGCCCGCGGACGATCCCGACTTCCGGAACGGCATCATCATGTATGGCCCTAATACCTGGCCGCGGGAGCTGCCAGGTTTCCGCGAGACAGTCTATGCCTACTATGAGGAGATGTTCGCCCTTTCGCGGGAACTGTTTCGTCTCTTCGCCCTGGCCATCGGCATCGACGAGGACTTTTTCGATGACAAGACCGATAAACCCATGGCACAGCTCAACCTGATCCGCTACCCGTCCCATGAAGGCGAACCCCACGTCGGCATCGGCGCCCACAGCGATTACGAGTGCCTGACGCTGCTGGCTCAGGACAGTACCGGTGGGCTGGAGGCGCGCAATGCCAAGGGTGAATGGATTGCCGTGCCGCCTATCGAGGGTACCTTCGTGGTCAATATCGGCGACATGATGGCGCGTTGGACCAACGACCGCTTCGCCTCGACGGTGCATCGCGTTTACAACCGCTCCGGACGTGAGCGCTACTCCATGCCTTTTTTCTGCGGCTGCAACTACCACACCGTCGTCAGTTGTCTGCCCAACTGCTCACATGATGGCGAACCGGCCCGCTATCCCGACACGATTGCCGGCGAGCATCTCGTGGGCAGGCTCGATGCCACCAATGCCCACCGCAAGCAGCCGAGCGGGAGCTGATCGATGCAGGCAACCGTACCCAACTGGCTGCGCGGTGTCTGGCAGCGCACGCGTATCGTGCACGCCAACGGTGAACAGGACACCACGTCGCGGGTTTTCTGGCTGCAGGGGATGAGCTGCTATGGTGACCTGCGCATCGCCGCCACACGGCCTGACGTGAGCGCTTTTGGTGCATCTAATGAAGCCAACCACGCCTTGGCGCACCAGCAAGGCGCCACCGGCCGTTGCCATTGCCCCGCCCAACGGTCGACATGGCATCGCGAGTGGGGCTATCAGCCCATCGTCGACTTCCCCGAGCCGGGCGACCTGGAGCCGCGCGGCGACGCGGTGATCGAGCGTGCCCCCTCCGGCGCCTATGAAGAGGAGTGGCATCGCCTGACGCCCCTCAATCCCAGCATACACGTGTGGCGTCGTGACGATGACGCAGCGCGACTGCTGGTGATCGATGCCCACGCCATGTTGATCACACGGCGAACTGACGCGCTGCCACCGCGCCCTCTGTCTGCGCTGCTCGATGCCGAGCCGACTACCGCGAGCCAACTGCTCGATTGCGAGATCTCCTACGCTGTGCGCCAGCAACCAGGCGCGGCATTCGCCATTCAGCTTTCGACTCTGCCCTGGCGAGAAGGGCAACCGCTGACAATGTGTGACTCACATGGCGAGATCATCGAGGCTGGCTGGCATCTGGAAGAGAGTCACCTGGGCAAGCCCGAGAAAATGGCGCCTCACTCGGCCCCGATACAGGTAGACATGGTACGCGCTTTGCAGGATAGAAATGATCGCCCCCCTACGACCGGCAGAAAGAACAATGACTAGCTTTCTCTCGCCGCTTTCCGAGCCCTCCGTTTCGACCGGCCCGGCCACTGGCGACGTGCAATTGAGCGTGCAGGGAATTCAGCAACGCTATGGCAGTTTTCTGGCGCTTGACGATATCTTCATCGATATCCGGCGCGGTGAATTCCTCACGCTGCTCGGTCCCTCGGGGTCTGGCAAGACCACCCTGCTGATGATTCTTGCCGGTTTCGCCACGCCCAGTGCCGGGCGTATCAAGGAATATGGGCAGGACATCACCCTACGTCCGGCCGAAAAACGCAACTACGGGATGGTCTTCCAAGGCTATGCGTTGTTTCCGCATATGAGCGTGGCCGACAACATCGCCTTCCCACTGCGCATTCGCGGGATGAGTCGCGCCACACGCCGCCAACGCGTGGCAAAAATGCTCGACACCGTAGGACTCAGCGAGCACGCCCATAAGAAGCCCAGCGCGCTCTCGGGCGGGCAGCAACAGCGGGTCGCCCTGGCCCGGGCCCTGGTCTTCGAACCAGAGATACTACTGCTCGATGAACCCTTTTCGGCGCTGGACAAGAACCTGCGCGGCCAGTTGCAGGAGGAGCTCAAGCGTATCCATCGCGAGATGGGCACTACCTTCGTATTCGTCACCCATGACCAGAGCGAGGCGCTGGCGCTCTCCTCGCGCATCGCCATTTTCAAGCAGGGGCGACTCTCTCAGATCGATACGCCGGAACGGCTCTATACCCAGCCGCACGACCGCTTCGTGGCCGAGTTTCTTGGACGAATGAATCAACTCCCTCTGGTCAACGTCAACCGCGCTGGAAAGCGGATCACCGGCCATTTCGGCGATACCCGCCTGACCGCCTTCAGCGAACGCCATTTCTCACACGATTCGCTTCTGCTCGGTATCCGTCCCGAGCAGCTATGCGTGATGACCGATGAGACCATCAACTCGCATGAGGGCTATAACGGGCTCCGTGCCACGCTGCAGGAGCGTACCTACCAAGGCCATAGCCTGGACCTGAAGCTCGCCTTATTTGATGGCACCATTTTCACTACCAGCGTGGCCAACACACACCCTGCGGCCGATGTGCCGCCTGGCCGTTCGCTCTGGCTCCAGTGGCGGATCGAGGACGGCATCGTGCTCGAGGCGTAAATCTTGAGAACGACGCAACCACAGTAATAACAACAATTCCGTCAGTGGGTTATCACAACGTAAACAAGGAATATAAAAATGCATCAGACCCATCAGCAGGACTGTGTCGAACTGCTCGTTGACAAGGTGCGTCGCGGGGACGTTGATCGGCGCAGTTTTCTCAAGGCGGCGGGCATGCTGGCGGCCCTGCCCTTGGCGATGCGCAGCGGCATCAGCTGGGCGCAGGATCGACCGATCGTGATCGTCAATTGGGGTGGCGACGCCATCGACGCCTATCGTCAGGCGTGGACCGAGAGCTTCACACGAGAAACCGGCATTCAGGTGCGCATCGACGGCAGCGGCCCGACCGAAGGGGCCATTCGCGCCCAGATCGCCTCGGGCCGGCCGAGCTGGGACGTGGTCGACGCCGAGCCGTTCACCTCACTGACCCTAGGCCGCGAGGGGCTGATGCGGCCGCTCGACTATTCGATCATCGACCGATCCAAGGTCAACGAGGATTTCGCCACCGACTACGGCGTGGCCAGTTACCTCTATAGTTACGTGATTGCCTGGGACAAGGAGCGCTTCGACGAAACGCCGCGCACCTGGGCGGACTTCTGGAATGTCGAGCGTTTCCCCGGCAAACGCACCATGTACAAATGGATGAATGGCGTGCTCGAAGCCGCGCTTCTGGCCGACGGCGTGGCGATGGAAGATCTCTATCCGCTCGACATCGCCCGCGCCATGGACAAGCTCGATGAACTGCGTCCGCATATCCTCGCCTATTGGGGGTCCGGCGCCGAAAGCCAACAGCTGTTCCTAGATGGTGAAGTCAGCATGGGCCATATCTGGAATACTCGGGCCATCGTACTCGATCGTGATACCGAAGGTCGCATCGGCTGGCACTACGACAACGCCTGCGTCACGCCCAGCAGTTGGGCGGTGCTGAACGACAACCCGGCAGGCGTCGAGTCCACCATGCGCTTCATCGAACATGCACTGGAGCCGGAAGGCCAGGTAGAGCTGCTCAGACTGCTCGGTAACGGCCCCTCGAATCCTGCCGCCTCGTCAATGATTCCCGAAGAGCTGGTCAAGCTGAACTGCGGTTCGGAAGAGAACCTGGCCAAACAGTTCAAGCTCGACATCGAGTGGTATGCCGACCACTACGGCAGTGTGCTGGATCAGTTCCTGACCCGTACCGGGGCCTGAGCCCGACCTGGGGAAAAAGAGCGATATGGTGAAAATTTCCGAACGCTGGCAGTACCGGCTGCTGCTCTGGCCGCTGCCGGCCTTGCTGCTGCTGTGCTACGTTCTGCCGTTCGCCGGCATTGCCGCCTGGAGCGTCACCCTACCGGAACCGGGGGTGGCCAATTACGCGCGGTTATTCACCGACAGCGCCATCCACGGCGTGCTGTGGCGCACGCTCTATCTATGCGCCACGGTCGGCATACTCGCCCTGCTGCTCGCCTTCCTGATGGCCTACTGCTGGCTCTACAGCTCCCCCGGCTGGCAACGCTGGGTCGAGCTGTGCGTGTTCCTGCCATTCTGGATCTCGGTGCTGGTACGCACCTTTGGCTGGCTGATCGCACTGCGCAGTAACGGCCTGGTCAATGGCTGGCTGGAAGGACTGGGACTGATCGACTCGCCGCTCACGCTGACACGCAATTCGCTCGGAGTGGTGATTGCCATGGTCCACTTCATGGTGCCCTTCGCCTTCTTCCCGCTGGTGTCGTCAATGCGCCAGATCGACGATCGAGTACTGCTCGCCGCCCGCGGGCTGGGCGCGTCGAGGTTGCGGGTATTCGTCTCGGTATTCCTGCCCCAGACCCTGCCTGGCCTGCTCGGTGCCTTCATTATGGTATTCGTGTTCTGCCTGGGCTTCTTCGTCATTCCCGCCATCCTGGGGGGTGGCCAGACGGTGATGGCGGCCGAATACGTCTTTCTGCAGATGTTCCAGACCTACAATTGGGGCATCGGCGCCGCCCTGTGCATGCTGATGCTGGTTATGGTGTCGGGCCTAGTGTGGCTGTTATTGCGCTTTTCCCGCCTCGAGCGCCTGGTCGGCTGAGGATATTGCCATGAACATTTACCGTGCAGGCTGGCTGGCCAAGCTAATGGCACTCATTACCATGCTTTTCCTGATGCTGCCCCTGGCCGCTGTGGTACCGGTCTCCTTTACCGGTAAGCGCTACCTGTCGATGCCCGAAGGCGACTGGTCGCTACGCCATTACGTGTCACTACTGAACTCATCCGAGTGGCTCGGCAGCATCATGCAGAGCGCGGTAGTGGCGGTTTGCGCCGGGCTGTTGGCTACGCTGTTATCCACCGCCTTCGTTATCGCCATCTGGTATCGCAGCACTGCCTGGACGCGTTGGCTGATCGGACTATGCATGCTACCGCTGATCGTGCCGCCCGTGGTTTCAGCGATGGTTCTCTACTTCATGACCACCAACGTGACCCGTGTCGCTCCTGGGCTCGGTTACGACTCGCTGCCTGGGGTGATTCTGGCGCATACACTGCTGATCGTGCCATTCGGCGTCATTAACATGCTGGTGGCCATCAGCCGTATCGACCGCCGTATCGAACTTGCGGCGCGCAATCTCGGAGCCAGTCTGTGGCAGACCACCTGGCAGGTGATTTTGCCCAATCTGCGCCTGGCGATGCTGACCACGTTTCTACTCTGTTTCGTTCTCTCCTGGGAGGAGATTGCGGTCACGCTGTTCATCACCAGTTGGGAAGTCGTCACTCTGCCGCGTCAGATATGGAGCGGCCTACGCGATAACGTCGATCCGGTGGTGGCCGCCATCTCCACGCTGCTGATTGGGGCTGCTCTACTGCTGTTGCTGGCACGCATGGCGATCCAACATTGGCGCGATTCGCGCCGGTAGCCTTATTGCAAAAAGAGGATCGAAATGACAGCACCGATGAATGTATACGCGCCCCAAGGGTGCAGCACTCAAGAATGGCAGGCGCGCTGCGAACTCGCGGCGCTCTATCGCCTGATCGCCCATTACCGTATGACCGACCTGATCGATACCCACCTGACTCTGCGTGTCCCCGATGCTCCGAATCACTTTCTGATCAACAATTACGGAGTGCCGTTCGAGCGCATGCGCGCCTCGGACCTGGTGCGCATCGACCATCAGGGCCAGGTGGTGGACAGCCTTAACCCCCGGGGGCTCGTGAATGCTGCCGGCTTCGTGATTCATTCGGCGATTCACGAAGCCCGGCCGGAACTCGACTGCGTGATACATACCCACACCGCAGCCGGTATGGCGGTCGCCGCCCAAGAGGAAGGGTTGCTGCCGCTGACACAGCACGCACTGAAGTTCCACGGTAAGCTCGCCTACCATGAGTACGAAGGTGTCGCGCTGGATATTGCCGAACGTGAGCGGCTGGTGGCCGATCTTGGCCCGTACAAGGCGATGATCCTGCGTAACCATGGCCTGCTGACTGCCGGAGAGAGCGTTGCCGAAGCGTTCATGGAGATCTACTTTCTGGAGCGCGCTTGTCAGGCGCAGGTCCAGGCGCTTGCCGGTGGCCGCCCGCTGCACATTCCTAGCGAAGCGGTTCAGCGCCATACCGCAGCACAGTTCGCCGCAGAAGGTGAGCGCGAAATCGTCGAGTTGGCCTGGCAAGCAGCACTGTGTTTGATCAAAGAGCAGCGCAGCGACTATTGTAGCTGACAGCCCCAATGCAAAAAGATGACGAGCGTACCCGCGAAGAGTGACTCAAAGGGCATGCACAAAGGCAACTGCTCGGACAACGCTGCTATGGGGCTTCTTCGGCACACTCAAGCCGAGCATTTTCGCTGGAGCCGGTTCGACACAGTGGAGCAGCTTTAAAAAGCTCGCCCACTATATCCACTACTACAACCATGAGCGCATTAGGTGAAACTAAAAGGCCTGAGACCTGTGCAGTACAGGACCCAGGCCTTGAGCGCCGTTTGAATGAACTGTTCGACAATTGGATCAGTTCACTCCGGTGGGGCTTTTGCTTGCACGCTGAATGCGGGACCGTTCGGCTGACATCATCGCCGTCCGCGGATCAGCGACACCACGAACAAGACAAGAAAGAGCACGAACAGGATCTGTGCAATTGTCGTCGCCGCCCCGGCGATACCGCTAAAGCCAAGCACCGCGGCAATCACGGCGATGATGAGGAACAACATGGCGTTACCAAGCATAAGAACTCCTTTTCTTTTAGTGGTGCCACGCACTTAACATCAAGAGCGCTTGTCGAACCGGCACTGAGCAAGTGCATTGATTTCGAACTTGTGAGTGACGCTTTCCATGACCTCCATTCACAAGATAAGCCTTGTCTGTTTTAGCGGCCAAGTCAAGTTTTCGGCAATGCTAATATAACCATCATCTATCCAGTTGGTAGAGATCCGGCTCGCCTTCCGGACGTGTCTTGAAGCGCCGATGCAGCCATAGATACTGTTCGGGATGCTTGCGGATGGCCGCTTCGATGAAGGCGTTGACCTTGGCCGCATCGGCTTCCTCGTCACCACTGGGGTAGTTCTCGAGTGGGGGCAGGTACTCCAGAGTATAGGTGCGATTGTCGGGGTTGCGGTGGAACATGAAGGGCATGACTGGCGCCCCGGTCATGCGGGCGATCTTGGCGGTCAGCTTGATCGAGGCGGTCTGGATGCCGAAGAAGGGGGCGAAGACGCTGACATCACGTCCGAAATCCTGATCCGGGGAGTACCAGACGTTATGCCCCGCCTTGATGCGTCTCACGACGCCACGCAGATCGCGCCTGTCGATGGCCTGACCGAAGATGCGTCGCCGGGCGCGGGTCATGAAGCGCTCGAACAGGGCGTTGTTGTGAGGACGGTAGACCACGTCGGCGGGGAAAAAGAGCGAGTGCAGCGCGCCGCCCAAGTCCAGAGTGGAGAAGTGCACGCCAATCACCAGCGCCCCCTTCCCTTGCGCCTGCACACGCGCCATGTGCTCCTGCCCCTTGAAGATCACTCGATGACGAAGGTGCTCGGGATCGCGGCACCATGCTGTCGCGGTTTCGAGGATGCCGATGCCATTGGCGATAAAGGTCTTTCGAACCAGCGCCTCGTGCTGCGCCTCGCTCAGCTCGGGGAAGCAGAGCCTGAGATTGGTGGAGGTGATACGACGGCGACGTTTGACGAAGCGCCACACCAGTAGACCGATGCCCTTGCCCGCCGCCAGTTTCATGCGCCATGGCAACCAGGCGCCAATGCGCATCAAGCCAATGGCGAGCCAGGCTATCCAGTAACGGGGGTGTGCGAAGGAGCCGTCGCTCTCTTCTCTACGGGGCGAGCGTTTTGCCTTAGCCATGAGGGCCTCATCGCGTAACATCAGCCGCTATGATAACGCCTTGGCACCCGCGGCAGCACCCCGGTCAGCAGGGTATAGCTGATGGTCGCGCAATGGCGGGCCACCTCATCCACCAAAAGCGTCTCGCCATGGGACGAGGTACCCCACAACACCACCTCGCTGCCGATCGTCGCCTGGGGCAGCTCGGTAATGTCCACCGTCATCATGTCCATCGACACCTTGCCGGCCAGGGGGCAGCGCTGCCCCTCCACCAGCACTGGCGTGCCGTCCACGGCATGACGGTCATAGCCGTCACCATAGCCACAGGCGACCACGCCGATGCGCGAGGGGCGCGGTGTCGTCCAGCGGCCGCCGTAACCGACGGGCTGCCCGGCGGGGAGTTCACGCACGGCGATGATCTCCGAGCGTAGCGTCATCACCGGTTTCAGCGTCCGGCTGGCGTCGTTGCTCGCTTCGAGCGGATCGCTGCCGTAGAGCATCACGCCGGGGCGGTTCCATGCGCCATGGGTCTGCGGCCAGGCCAGGGTGGCCGGCGAGTTGGCAAGACAGGTGGGAGCAGCGAGCCTTGCCGCCAGCGTCTCGAGCAGGGTCACCTGCTGCGAAAAATAGTCTGATGCCAGCGCATCGGCAGTGGCGAAATGGCTCATCAGATGCAGATCGGTGACGCACGCAGGCGCCAGCTTGAGCCGCTCCCAGACCGCCTCGGCCCGCTCGGGCGGAAAGCCCAGGCGGTGCATGCCGGAATCGACCTTGAGCCAAGTCGGAATGGGCTGGGCGGGGTGATAGTCGAGCAGCGCCTCGACCTGCCAATCACTGTGAACGGCACTCCATAGCCTCAACGCCTCGATACGCTCAAGCTCACTTGCGTCGAAAAATCCCTCGAGCAGGAGGATCGGTGCCTGGATGCCTCCGGCACGCAGGGTTTCGGCCTCCTCGATACAGGCGACGGCGAAGGCCGGCGCCAGCGGCTCTAGGGCGCGAGCGCAGGCCAATGCACCGTGCCCATAGGCATCAGCCTTGATTACCGCCACCGAGCGGCTATTGGGGGCTAGCTCGCAAGCCAGGCGGTAGTTGTGACGCAAGGCGTCGAGATCGATCTCGGCGATCAACGGGCGGGCCATGGTGCGCTCCAGAACCGGCGGTCTTCGGTCGTGTTGTCAGGGGGCGAGGCGTGGTCGCTCGCCAATGTTCATGCCCGGGTCGCGTTCGGGCTCATCGGGCAGCTCGAGCGACACCGAACGCTCGTCACTCAGCCACTCGTTGACCCCAAGCACCGCTTCGCCGTCGAGGGTGCCCGACTGCTGGCGCAGGTTGAGCAGGCCAAGCACATAGTCGTAACGCGCCTCGGCATGGTCGGCTATGGCATTGAAGAGGTTCTGTTCGGCATTGAGCACGTCGACGATATTGCGTGTGCCCACTTCATAGCCCGAGCGCGTTGCCTCGAGCGCGCTGCGGTTGGAATCGATGGCCAGGCGGCGCGCCTCGACGTTCTCCACATCGTTGCTGACCTGGGTGAACAGCGACCGTACCTGCTGGGTGGTATCGCGACGCTGGGCCTCGAAATCGTACTGGCTGACTTCGAGCCCGAAGGTGCTCTGACGAATCTGGGCACTGGTGGTGCCGCCGGTGTAGACCGGCAGATTGGCGCGCACTCCGATCTGGCTGTCGGAGTTGTAGCCGCTCACGTTGCTGCGGTCGTTATCCGAAAATTGATAGTTGGCAAACGCTTCCAGCACCGGCCTTACGCCTGCGCGCGAGATATCCACATTGCTTCGCGCCACCAGGATACCGGCTTCGGCCATCCTGACCATGGGGCTATTGTTCATCGCCATCTCGACCCACTCGTCGCGCACGGCAGGCTGGGGAGGCTCGACGGGAAGCGCCTCGGCCAGGCCATCGATAGTGGCGTAGCGGCGGTCGGTGAGTCGCTCCAGCGCTTCGAAACTGACCTGCAGGGCATTGGCTGCAGCGATGCGCTGGGCACGTGCCAGGTCGAAGGTCGCGCGCGCCTCGTAGACATCGGTTATGCCGGTCAAACCGACTTCGAAACGCTCCTCGGCTTGCTCGAGCTGACGGCTGATGGCCGCCTCCTGGGCCTGGCGCGCCTCGAGGATATCGGCGGCACGCAGAATCTCGAAATAGGCCGTGGCGACATCGAACAGCAGCTGCTGCTCCGCGGCGGCCAGCACCAGCGCCTGCTGACTGATCTGGTGCTCGGCACGCTCGATCAACGCCCAGCGACTGGCATCGTAGAGCGCCTGGCTTGCATCGAGGCTCACGCTGGCGGCATTGAAGTTTTCATCCCCGCCAACGCGATCATAGACATCGAGCCCGCCGGTGTCTGAGGAGGAATCGATGATCGTTGTCTGTCCCTGGCTGCTGTAACTGCGGTTGTGGGTCAGGCTCGCTCCCACCCCCACTTGGGGAAGCAACCCGCCGCGTTCGATGTTGCGCCCCTCGCTGACCTGCTGGAACTCGGCGCGGGCCGAGGCCAGGGCGGCATTGTTGGTCAGGGCATCCCGGGTCACGGTCAGCAGATCGACCGCCTGGGCAGGCGTCGCCGCAAGCGCAATCGCCAGGACTGTCGACAGGGAAAGGGTATGGGGAGTGAAGCGGGAAAGTCTGGAAGGGAATGGCATCATCTTGTCTCGAAATGGGTGACGCGTATTTTCCTGCACGACCTAGTCTGCCTGCTCTCCATGCAAGCAACGTGCAAAATGGCAGCGCTTCGCAATAGATCGCGCAGGAGGGATGACCCTCCTGCGCGACGATCCCTATCTTGGCAACGGCACTTCTTGCAACGGCGCTCTACTCGAAGATGGTGTCTAGAGACAGACCCTGCTTCTCCAAGGTACGGCGCAGTTTCTTGAGCGCCTCGACCTGAATCTGGCGAACGCGTTCACGTGTCAGACCGATCTCCTCGCCCACCTCCTCGAGCGTGGCCGCTTCATGGCCACGCAGCCCGAAGCGACGAATCACGACCTCCACCTGCTTCTCGGTGAGTTCGGCCAACCACTCGTCGACATGCTCCTTGACGTCGCCATCGACCAGCGACGATTCAGGCCCCATGTCGTTATCGTCGGCCAATGTCTCGATCAGCGGCTTGTCGCTTTCACCCCCCACCGGGTAGTCCACCGAAGAGACCCGCTCGTTGAGCCCGAGCATCTTCTTGACCGTGGCCACGGGCTTGTCGAGGTGATCGGCGATCTCTTCGGCGGTGGCCTCGTGATCGAGCTTCTGGGTCAGTTCGCGGGAGGCGCGCAGATAGACATTGAGCTCCTTGACCACATGGATCGGCAGTCGAATGGTGCGTGTCTGGTTCATCAGCGCACGCTCGATGGTCTGGCGAATCCACCAGGTGGCATAGGTCGAGAAGCGGAAACCGCGCTCGGGATCGAACTTCTCCACGGCGCGAATCAACCCTAGGTTGCCCTCCTCGATCAGGTCGAGAAGCGAGAGTCCGCGATTGAGATAGCGCCGGGCGATCTTGACCACCAACCTGAGGTTGGATTCGATCATGCGCGCCCGACCGGCCGGATCGCCCTTCTGGGCAAGGCGTCCGAAATGGACCTCCTCCTCTGGCGTCAGCAGCGGCGAGAAGCCGATCTCATTGAGGTATATCTGGGTGGCATCGAGACTGTGGTGGTATGAATTTTCCTCGCGGCTGAGTGCCTTTTCGAACTCCTGCACATCCTTGTTGCTGGTATCGTCGTCCTGCTCTACGTTGTCGACGGTATCGAGATCAACTTCCTGAAGATCCTGTTCGATCATACTCATTTCACTACCCCGTTGTGCACTGCCCGGTCCTACCAGCGAGCCATTGGGCGGTCCATGCGGGCATCGCTGGCCGAATTATTGTTATACCGCGTTTTGCGTTATCGCGTTGCTATCCTTTACGCCAATGCCTGACGCATCACCAATGCTAGCGCGATGGCAGATAGTCCAGAGGGTCCTGGGGCTGACCATCCCGGCGAATCTCAAAGTGCAACTTGACGTTGTCGGCGTCGGTATCGCCCATCGTGGCGATCACTTCACCCGTTTCGACGACATCGTTCTCGGCGACGTTAAGGCTGTCGTTGTGCGCGTAGGCACTCAGATACTGATCGTTGTGCTTGAGCAGAATCAGGTTGCCGTAACCGCGCACGCCACTGCCGGCATAAACGACGATACCTGGCCCCGCCGCTCTCACAGGTTGCCCCTTTTGACCGCCGATATCAATGCCGGCAGTAATGCTTGACCCCTCGCCGAAACGCCCGACCAATTGACCATCCGACGGCCACTGCCAGGGCACCTCGGCAACTGGTGTGTAGCTGCGCTGGGAGCGGTCGCTGGCCGGACGTTCGGCCTGTCCCGCCACGGCAGTACCGGCATCGGGCGACTGAGTCTGAGCGGGCGCCTCACTCGCGCCCGGCTGCGATTCGGCTTGGGTCGGGGCATCGCGACCGTCCTCCTGGCTCGCCGCACCAGCAGCCTGGCTTGACGCCACCGCTTGCTCGGAGAGCTGTGCCTGGCTTGCTGCCTGGCGTTCGCGCGTCTCACGCTCGACCCGGTCACGGTCACTCAGCGAGCCGTCCGCGCCCGGGCTCTCGTAGTTGAAGATCGGGCCCGGGCCCGCTTCGTCCGCGCTCGACCCACCGACCTGCGAAGCAGTCGCCAGTGCCTGCTGGTCGGTGCCGGATGCTTCCAGCCGCTCGGCCGTCAGGCGCCGGTTGCGCTCGATGGCGCTCTGATCGGGCTCCAGCCAATCCAGATTGCCGCTACTCTGATCGACATCGATTGCACCGACCACCTGAGCGCCGCGCGGCTGGCTCGCGGCTGGTGCGGGCTGTGCCGCGCCGCCGGAGGAGAGGCGCAGCTGTTGGCCGGGGCTCAGCCGGTAAGGGGGCCCGATGTTGTTGAGCTGGGCCAGGTCGCGAAAGTCCATGTCGTGGCGCCAGGCAATGCCATAGAGGGTATCGCCGGGCTCGACCGTATAGGCGTTCGCCGCAGCCTGCTCGCGGCTGAATGTCAGGTCGCGCACCTGAACTTGCGAAGGTGACTGGGGTTGAGAGGTACAACCCACCATGACCAGCGCCACGGCGGATGCCAAAAGGGCCTTACGCATCGGAGCCTTCCTTCTTGTCGGAGCGTGTCTTGTCGTGAGTGCCATGCCCCACGGCAAGCACTAATAACAACCCGGCGAGCATCAACGCGATCGCGGGAATCAATTGCGCCGACCCACCGATCAGCAGGGCATAGTCGCCCGGTGTCAGATAACGGTAGGCCAACGGGATCATCTGGTTGTTCGGTCCCAGCTGGTAGGTGACCAGCTCTCGCCAAGGCCACAGTAGTGGCAGCGAGCCGAGAATGAAACCGATCAGTAGCTGCAGGGTGCCGATATGAAAGGCGCGCAGCAGCCACGAGAGCAGGCGCGAGAAGAAGAACAGCCCGATCGCGCAGCCGATGCCGAACTGCACGATCAGCAGCAGATCGAAGCCGCGAATGCCCTGCATGACCGTGCCGTAGAGCCCCATGGTGAGCAGCAGGAAACTACCCGACACGCCGGGTAGCAGCATGGCACTGATGGCAATGGCGCCACCGATCATCAGCATCAGCGATTCGCTGCCTAGCGTACTGATGAGAGGCATCAGCGCCGGCAGCAACTTGGCCAGCAGCAACCCGGCCAGCAGCGGCAGCACATGCCAGATGCGCCAGTGCGTCAGGCTGCGGCTGACCACCATCGCCGAGGCGGCCACCAGGCCGAAGAAGAACGCATCGAGCAGCACCCGCTGTTCCTCCATCAGCCAGGTCACTAGGTGGGCGACACTGATCAGGCTGATCGCGATCCCCGCAAGCAGCGGTATCAGAAACATGAGGTTGAGATGCACGAAGAGCATGCCCAGGCCACCGCGGCGCCAGGCCCCGAAGGCGCTGGGGCCGAACTGCTTGATGGTATGGATCAGCTCTTCATAGATGCCGGTGACGAAGGCAATGGTGCCGCCGGAGACCCCGGGCACCGCGTCGGCGGCCCCCATGCCGGCGCCCTTGAGAAAAAGAGAGTAGTAACGCTTCAACGAATGACTCCTTCAAGCAACGGCACGAAGCGTACTGCCTCGAGGCGCTGGTAATCGTATCTTTGGCCTCGCCGGCGAACCCGGGTCAGCCACTGTTGGCCGTCGGCATCTTCCAGCGGGGCGATGAGCACTCCCCCATCGGTGAGCTGCGCAAGCAGCGCCTCGGGAAGTTCGCTGGCACAGGCGGTGAGCAGGATGACATCGAACGGCGCCGCTTCCGACCACCCATGGCCACCATCGGCCAGGCGCAGGCGCACATTGTCGGCACCGAGCAACCGAAGCCGCTCGTCGGCGCGATGATGCAGGGTGGCGATACGCTCCAGCGACCAGATCGCCGGCATCAGACGCGAGAGGATCAGCGTCTGATAACCGGAGCCGGTGCCAATCTCGAGCACCCGGCGCGGCGATTCGGCGACAACCAGCTCGGTCATGCGCGCCACGATCCACGGCTGCGAGAGGGTCTGCCCAAGACCGATGGGTAGTGCGGTATCCTCGTATGCGCGATGTGCCAGTGCCTCATCGAGAAACAGGTGACGCGGCTCGCGGCCAATCGTCTCGAGCACCTCGGGATTGGCGATACCCGCCTCGATCAGCCTGGCGACTAGCCGATCACGGGTTCGTTGCGATGTCATGCCGACACCGCGTAATCTGTCATCGCTCAAATCAAGTGAGTGCATCCAGCCAGCCCTGAACGTCTTGAAGTGCTGCATGTCGGGTCAAATCGGTCTGCAGCGGCGTGATCGACACATAGCCCGCCTCGATGGCAGCGAAATCGGTATCCGACCCATCATCGGCATTCTCCCCCGCCGCGGCAATCCAGAAGCGCTCGCGTCCACGTGGATCGCTGACCCGCATCGGCGTGGCCGCCGGTCCGCGAAACCCCTGGCGGGTGACACGAAAGCCACGGATCTCCTCCCACGGAAGGTCCGGCACATTGACGTTGAGCAGACTGCGTGGTGGCAGGGAGAGCGTATCGGCGGCCCCGACCAGGCTGGCCGCCACGCGCCCGGCGGTATCGAAGTGGCGCGAGCCCACCAGCGACATGGCGATCGCCGTCATGCCCAGGTTGCGTCCCTCCATGGCCGCCGCCACGGTGCCGGAGTAGAGCACGTCATCGCCCAGGTTGCCACCGTGATTGATGCCGGAAATCACTAGGTCGGGCTTGTCGTCCCAGACGCCGTTCACGCCCAGGTAAACGCAGTCGGCCGGGGTGCCGTCAACACTGTAGAAACCGTTGTCCAGTGCGGTCATTGCCAGTGGCCGCGACAGAGTCAACGAGTTGCTCGCCCCACTCTTGTCGCGATCGGGCGCCACCACGCGCAAGCGGGCATGCGGCGACAGCGCCTCGTAGAGT